>NZ_JPJE01000026.1 GCF_000765215.1 Eubacterium sp. ER2 | reverse complement strand
GGTGGTCTTGTTGTGATACTCTTTTTTCAACCTGTATAAAATTTTCAAAGTTCATTAATTTCTGCTTGACTTTTTATTTGCAGACTTTTTATACTTATGCTTCTTTCCCGCAATACCGCAAAGCAGCCAAAAAAAGCCCTTACTGTTTTCACAGTAAGGGCGAGTTCTCTTATCGCGGTACCACCTTGCTTCACCTGTGCCTCGCGGCACCGGCCTCATCCGGCTGCTCCCCCCTGTCAGATCCACATGTGTCTTACTTTTCGGATCACAGCCTGGCACTTTAACGCGCGCCAACCCGTCACAGCCTACTTGCCGATCCGCTTCCGCCTTCTGTCTGGCTTCCGCTTTCTTCCCGGTGTTCGGTGTGAGGCTCCAAGACGTATTCATATGCGGTTCCTTCGTGCGCCTCTCAGCAACCGGCTGCTCTCTGTACGGGTGTCCCGGATACTACTTGTTCTTTTCCAAGCCTTTTGTGTATGTTTCTGTCTGACTGTCATCCTAGCCTATCCGGCTGCATTTGTCAAGCCTGTTTGGCGAAATCGCCCGGGCATCCCATCACACTTTCCCTTTATAGTAAGGGCATTTCTTCCGGAGGCACTGCTGGTTCTCCCCGGAAAATGTGCAGATAATCTCCTCCGGCAGTTCCATCTGAATACCCAGCTCTTCCTCTGTCAAAAGAGCCGCTTCCTTTAACGCCGTAAAGGTATCCCTCTTGCAGCATCTGGGGCCGCCGATCCTGCTGATGGCATCCAGCGCCCTGGCTGTCATCCGGTTGGAAAGCCCCCAGGAATTCCCCGATAGAGGCGTGGCTCCGGTGAGAATACTCATGTAAATACCGGTGCTCACCCCTGCGCCGCAGCATCCCCAGAACCCGCAGGCGCCGCCGGGGACCTGGCTGCCCCGCTCTTCCATCTGCCGGAGGGCCTCCTCCAGATCCAGCCCGGCTCCACAGTTATGGCAGGCGGTAAGGAGAGCTGCCCCTGCCATCACGTGATGCTCCGGCCCGTGCATGTATATATAAGGATCCGCCATGATCTGCTGCACAATGGCCACAGGATCCTTAAGGGAAGTCTCCAGGCACAGGGCCCGTATCGCTTCCAATCCTTTCTTCGCGTGGCAGGCGTCACAGACATAGTGACCCTCCCGGCAGGAAGCATGGCTCTTCTCCTTTTTCCCACAGAAGACGCAGGTCATGTCCACCGCCTCCTGGCAGTACACAAGCTCCTGCCCGCAGACAAGGCAGCCCCCTCTTCCTCCTTTTTTCTTCTCTTCCATGACTTCTACCTTCCTGTCTCTGTCAGTACGTTTCCATCCTTGATGACAGCCTTCAGACGCAGATCCTTATCAAGAAGCACAAGATCCGCCTTCTTTCCAGGTGTGATGGAGCCTCTGGTCTCGTAAACTCCCAGGCTTTTTGCCGGGTTCATGGTGGCGCAGGCCACGGCTGTCTCCAGAGGAATGTCCATCTTCTTTACAGCCGTGCGCACACAGTCCATAAGATTGGTGGCAGAGCCTGCCAGAGCCCCGTCAGACACAAGGGTGGCGTGGTTTCCTTTCACATCCACATCCAGTCCGCCCAGAGTGTACCGCCCGTCCGGCATCCCTGTGGCCCGCATGCTGTCGCTGATGAAAATGATCCGGTCTTCGCCCAGCATCTTAAAGGTAGCCCGGACCATCGCCGGATGGATGTGCACGCCGTCACAGATCAGCTCCGCCATCACGTGGGGGCTGTCCGCCACTGCTCCCACCACGCCGGGAGCGCGGTGTGTAAAGGCCGGCATGGCATTATATAAATGCACTGCGTGGCAGGCTCCTCTGTCGTAAGCCGCCTTTGCAGAGTCATAGTCCGCATTGGTATGGGCCAGTGATACATGGACTTCATCTTTCACTGCCTCCACAAACTCCAGGGCGCCCTCCTTCTCCGGCGCAACGCCGATATAGTTGACTGTCCCTTCCGCCGCCTTCTGGAAACGGTGGAAGATCTCCACGTCACAGAGACGGATATTTCTGGCGTCCTGAGCTCCCTTCTTCTCCTCACTGATAAAGGGGCCTTCCATATTCACGCCGAGGAAGTCCGCCCTCGCCGGATCCGGCTGGGCCTGCTGCTTTTTGCCGTAGGCAGCTCCTGTGGCCAGGATCTCCTCCAGTTCCTCCACAGGCAGCGTCATGGTAGCCGGGTTGATGCCTGTAACTCCCACAGAGGCCTCGTATTTTGCGATCTCCTCTATGGCCTCCTCTGTGCCGTCGCAGAAATCATGCCCCATGCATCCGTGAAAGTGGATATCTATGAGGCCGGGAATGGCATAGCATCCTTCCCCGTCCAGCGTCTCTTCCTGTTCCCCGGAATTTTCCGTCTCTTCCCCAGGAGCGGCAAAAAGCCCGTCTCTGATACAGATTTCCCCTTCTTCAAAAGATTTATCTTCCCTGTATACTTTTACATTTTTGATACGCATATCTCTTTCTCCTTCCGCTGTCCCCTCCGGACAGACTGTGCTGAGAACATTATAGTATACTCTGCCTGTACAAACAACACGGAGACTGAAAAATTCAGTCTCCGCGAAAAATCTTATCGAATTATAAACTGCAGAACATCTGCTGCCACGGCCACCGTCAGAAGCAGGTATGCCGCCATCTTCTGTCTGCCGTTTCCGGCTTTCAGATGCACGATCAGAGCCGCGATGCACAAAACGCCGGGGGCCAGCCCCATCACGCGCTGAGCAATCCAGTTCGTCGGAAGAGAAATTGCCTGAAGCGCCGAAAGAGCGATGCCCCACGCAGACATAAGATAAAAGAGTACTTTTTTTACCTTTTCTCCCTTTACAAGGTACAGGCCGAGAAGCCCTCCGATGCTGATCACACTGATTCCCACATAAAAAATTAATAATAATCCTAATGCCATTCTTATTTCCTCCTGGTATACATTTATTGTTTACCTCCCTTCCGGGAGGCGGGATTCATATCCCTTTCTGGTATACAGAATATCATGGCTTTATAAAGAAACCTGGCATATGATTCTGAAGAATTCTAAAGAAGCGCCGGAATATTTAATGTAATTCTGATCCGGAACACATTTCCCTCGGGGCCGGCCTGTACCTCTCCGCCGTAGGCAGCCGCGGTCTCCTTTATACTCTCCAGGCCGATCTGCCTGCTCTCCACCTGTCCCTCTGTCCTGCGGATCCCATTTTCCTGGAGGATCCTCAGCTCATTCCCTCTGCTCTCTATGACAAGCACCACTTCCCTGTCCGGATCTGCATATTTTTCCACATTGGAAATAAGGTTATCCACGATGCGACGCAGGGCAGATATGTCCGCCCGCCCCGGGAAAGAACCACACCCGGAGAGATCGGTCCTGCATGTAAACCGCTCCTCCAGCAGCTCCTCCCACCCGGCGGCAAGCTGTTCCGCAAGGAAGCGGATATCTTCCACCTTCTCCCATGTCCCGGATCGCCCGTCCAGAAGCTGATCCATCAGCTCTTTCACCTGTATGGCTTT
This sequence comes from Eubacterium sp. ER2, assembly GCF_000765215.1. GTDB lineage: Bacteria > Bacillota > Clostridia > Lachnospirales > Lachnospiraceae > Claveliimonas > Claveliimonas intestinigallinarum. Next base: position 7,852 of record NZ_JPJE01000026.1, on the reverse strand, counting down.
GGACCGGACAAGCTCCATGTAGCTGTGCATCTCTTCCTTAGTGACTGTCTCTCTTTTTTCCAGCAGTTCCGTGTAGGACAGGACAGAGGTAAGAGGCGTGCGGATATCGTGGGAGAGGGAACGTATGAAAGCTTCCCTTGCATCCTTCATCTCCTGCTCTCTCCGGCTGATCTCCTTTCTGGTGGCTGTAAGGTAATTGATGCTCTCTGCCAGCCGGGTCAGCTCATCATCTCCTTCCAGCGGGATCTGCACATCTTTTCTTTTCTGCATGCTCTCCACGCCGTTTATGATCTGTATCAGATAGGAGAGTCTCCGCCCCAGAAGAAGAAGGAACAGAATGACAAACACGATCACAGCCGCGGCAATGCACACTCCTCTCAGCCAGACCCCTATAGCCGCATACACGATCCCCTCGGGAATGATCTGCCTTCTGTCCAGGTAGACCTCCACAATGGACTGGGAGGTGAGATAAAGGAAGAAAAAAGTAAAGACAGCCACAATGACCGACAGCACCAGATACTCAAAAATCTCTCCCGCCAGTTTCTTCGCCCTGGCCGGCTTTTTTCCCTTTTTATTCCACATAGTATCCCTTTCCCCAGGCCGTCTTGATATACCTTGGATTTCTGGAATCATCCCCCAGCTTTTTCCGGATGTTTTTGATATGTACCATGATCGTTGTATCCCCTACCGCGTCATCCTCCCAGACGCTCTGGTAAATATTGTCCAGGGAATAGATCTTTTTCCTGTGGCTGATAAGCAGCTCCAGAATCCGGTACTCTGTGTGCGTCAGAATAATCATCTCCCCGTCTTTCCAGACGGACTGGCGGTCCGTGTCCAGTTTCAGATCTTTGTAAGTCAGTTCATCTGCCGGCGCCTCCTCCGCCTTGTGCTGCATTCTTGCATAGTCGCGGCTCCTTCGCAGCAGCGCTCCCACCCGCATCAGAAGTTCTGCATTGGAAAACGGCTTCACCATATAGTCGTCCGCCCCCGCATCAAAACCCATTCTCTTGTCCGCCTCGCCGGAGTATGCGGTGAGAAAAATGATGGGCGCATAGTAGTTCCTTCGTATCTCCATCCCGGCCGCGAACCCGGACATTCCGGGCATGTTTACATCCAGGATATAGAGGTCAATGGTGTCATCCGCCAGGTTCACCGCCTCCTGGCCGTCTGCCGCCTCCACCACCTCATACCCCTCTTCCGCAAGGAGCATGCCAAGTATGCCGCGTATCTCTTTTTCATCGTCCGCCACAAGTATTTTCGCTTTTTTATCCATATCTTTCTCCCTCTCTTTGATCTGCTTCTGACATATCCTGCTTAGAATGTAACACAGGCCCTCCCGCATCACAATCCTTTTTGGGAAAATTCCGGCCGGAGATGGATTGTACACCTTTCCCTTTTTTGTTATAGTAGCTTTAGTAAAATTTCAAATACAAAGGGGAATGTATACATGAACCAGAAAACCTATGATTGTTATGTAAAAATACTGAAGACGGAGCTTGTGCCCGCCCTGGGATGCACGGAGCCTATCGCTCTTGCCTACGCTTCCGCCAAAGCCGTGGACGTGCTGGGCGATTTTCCGGACCGTATGGAAGCCCTGTGCAGCGGCAACATCATCAAGAATGTGAAAGGCGTCAAAGTGCCCAACTCGGGAGGTCTCAAAGGCGTGGAAGCCGCTGTCATCCTGGGCGCTGCCGGCGGGGATGCCTCCAAGGAGCTGGAGGTGCTGGAGAGCGTCCAGGAAAAAGACAGGGAGCGCACGGCCGCGCTTCTGAAAGACCGCTTCTGCACCTGCCTTCTCAAGGAAGGGGTTCCCAACCTCTATATTGAAATCCACGCTTTTAAAGGGGCGGAAACCGCTGTTGTGCGGATCGAGCAGACCCACACAAACATTACCTTCATCTCCCGGAACGGCGCTGTTCTTTTTGAGAAAGAAGCCGTCTCCCAGGAGGCTCTGACAGACAAATCCCTTCTTAATCTAAATGATATCATCACATTTGCAGAGGAAGTGGATCTGGATCTGGTAAAGGACTGTCTGGAGCGCCAGATCGAGTACAACATGGCCATCTCTGAGGAAGGGCTGAAAAACAACTGGGGCGCCGGCGTGGGCCGGACGATCCTGGAAACATTCGGCCAGGATGTGCGCTGGAAGTCCATAGCCAGAGCCGCCGCCGGATCAGACGCCCGCATGAGCGGCTGTTCCCTGCCGGTGATCATCATCTCCGGCTCCGGCAACCAGGGCATGACCTGCTCTCTCCCGGTGATTGAATACGCCCGCTCCACCGGCGCATCACACGAGAAGCTTCTGCGGGCCCTGTGCATTTCCAATCTGACAGCCCAGGATCAGAAGCGCTATATCGGTCCCCTGTCCGCCTACTGCGGAGCTGTCTGCGCGGCAGCCGGAGCAGGCGCGGGAATTACCTACCTGTGCGGCGGCACCGCGGAACAGATCGAGAACACAGTGATCAACACCATTGTCAATGCCGGCGGCATCACCTGCGACGGCGCAAAGCCAAGCTGCGCCGCCAAAATCTTCTCCTCCCTGCAGGCCGCCTTCCTGGGCCACAGCCTGGCCATGAAAGGCTTCCGCTTTGAGGCCGGCGAAGGACTTGCCATGGACACGGCTGAGGACACGGTAAAGGCCATCGGATACATGGGCCGGGAAGGTATGCGCCAGACGGATATCGAGATCTTGAACATGATGATCGGAAAGACAGACCTGTCTTCCATCTGACATACCTTTCTTCACTTACATACTTTTTACATACGCGCTGTATTTACAGCCCTGCCATTCTCGTGGCCGCATGATCGGCAAAATCCCTGTCATGCTCTACCAGGAGCATGGTGGGGCTGTATCTCTGTATCAGCTCCATAATCTGTCTCCTGGAAAAGATATCGATATAGTTCATGGGTTCATCCCATATATACAGGTGAGCCTGCTCACAGAGGCTGGCTGCGATCAGCACTTTCTTTTTCTGCCCCAGACTGTAGTCCTCCATCTTCTTCTCAAACTGCAGCCTGGAAAAATCCATCTTCCTAAGAAGCGCCATGAAAAGAGACAGGGAGAGGCCTCTGTTTTTTGCATAAGTCCTCAGATCCCCCGACAGGCCGGCAGGGTTCTGGGGCACATAGGATATGACAAGCCCGGGGGCAAGCCGGATGCGTCCGCCGGTGATCCGCAGCTCCCCTGCTTCTGCCGGCAAAACCGCCTGCATCCCGCCGGCCTCCTCACCATCCATCCAGGACGTAAGAACCGCTTTCAGCACGCTGGATTTCCCGCAGCCGTTGCGCCCCGAAAGAAGCACCCTCTCTCCCTGGTCCACATGCAGACTGAGCCCCTCCAGCACTCTGCAGCTGCCGTAGGACAGGGTGACGTCCTCCATAAGCACCAGCCTGTTTTTGTGATGCGTAAGAGGACAGATCTTCAGATCCTCCGCCGTCTCCACATTTTTCAGTAGCTTCCTTTTTTCCTCCGCTGCCGTCAGCATTCTGTTCTCCATGCTTTTGGAGCGCTTCATCATTTTGGCAGCCTTGTGGCCGATGGCTCCCCGGTCCGGCTTCAGTCCTCCGATCTTTGTTCCGGTCTTTGTCTTCTCCACAGCGTCCGACCACCTTTCCGTGCGGGCAGCCGCTGCCTCCAGGCGCCGGATATCTTTTTTCAGTTTTTCATTCTCTCCCAGCTCAAAAGTATCTTTCTTCTCTTTCTGTTCCTGCCATGTGGTAAAATTCCCCCGGATGACCTCTATATCTGACCGGTTAATGGACAGAATGTGATCCACACACCCGTCCAGAAAATACCGGTCATGGGACACGAGGATAAAGCCTTTCTTTCCCTGCAGATAGCGCATCATACTCTCCCTGGCCTCCATATCCAGATGATTGGTGGGCTCGTCGATCAGCAGGAAGGCGTTCTCTCTGGCAAAGAGCCCGGCCATCATAACCCGGGTCTGCTCCCCGCCGCTTAAAGAGTCAAAAGGTCTGTACAGGATCCCCGGATCCATATCCAGGCAGGTCAGCTCCCGGCAGATTTTCCACAGTTCGCAGGACGGGTCCGCCTCCTCCAGCACCTCTATGACATCCCTGCTCCCATCTTTCACCGGGACAGGAAAATACTCCATCTGCACATCCCCCTGGATACTTCCAGTATACTCATATGCTCCCATGAGGAGCTTAAGAAGCGTCGTCTTTCCCCGCCCGTTTCTGCCGGTAAGTCCCAGCTTCCAGTCCGTATCAATTCTGAAGGACACGTCCTCAAAAACCGGCTCCATTCCTCCCTCATAGCAGAACGTCAGATGACTGACTTGTATCATTGACATTGTGTGATCCCTCCTTTTCAAAGCGCATACAAAAAAGCACAGGAAAATTCCCGTGCCCGAAAAACTCCATCCGGAGTCTCTTTCCATACAAAGCTGCGCCCTGCGCGCCTCTTACGGATTCTATTTATCTGGATACAAGGATTTTCATTTCTGCATGCGCATAAAACATGTCCACCGCGGTTCCTTCCCCGGCGGATCTGTCACGCCTATATGAACTTCATATATTATCTGCAGAAATTCTTCATCCTTTCACCCCTTTGCATGTACATTCTTCCTGTACAAAATAGCACAGACCCCTCTGGCTGTCAACCTCTGACTTCTGTTTTACCTTTCATTTTTCACCACGCTGCTGTTCCGGTATATACTGAGAAGGATACCGGCATACAACAGCAGCGTAAGCCGGGAGGATCAGCGAACCCCAGAACCAGGACGTGGTCCAGAACCAGCTTACTCCATTCAGAAAAAAGCGGCCCGGTTCAGCACATGCCAGCAATTTACAGCCCGCATTGATCCCGATGGCAGAGATCCAGAAGCGGAAAGCATACTTCCCTATCACCGTATAATCTGCCAGGCAGATCCCTGCCATCATCAGAGCTCCCAGGGCCATGTATTTCCCCTGTCTCCACACCTCCGCGGCCTTGTAGGCGGAGTCTGGCTGCCGATAGGTCATCCATTGCAGAAAGAGGCCTGCCAGGCTCAGCACAACGATCACCGCCACCAGCTTCCAGTCCATCCGGGGCCTGTGTATCCGGTCCAGCTCCATCCCTGTCTCCACCGGATCTCCCATCTGGCGCACAGCCTCCTCTTCCGCCTCATCAGCGTTCATTCCATCTGCCATGTAATCCAGCTTCTGATCCTCGATATGGCCCTCAAGCTCCTCCCAGAACTTTCACCACAGCCCTGGAATACTCCTTCCACTCCTCCTCTTTTTTCGCAAGCTGTTTTTTTCCGGCCTTTGTGAGCCCGTAGTATTTCCGCGTCTTCCCACCGGCATCCTGCTCCCAGGAGGTGAGATATCCTTTTTCCTCCAGCGTGTGCAGAAGAGGGTACAGAGTTCCCGCTTTCAGTTCAAACACATTCTCTGATTTCTCACGCAGCGTCTCGATCATCTCGTAGCCGTACATATCCTTCTCTTCCAGAAGTTTCATAATGAGCATAGCTGTGCTCCCGGAAATCAGACTCTTTTCCACTGCCATAAACCCGGCCTCCTTTCCTTTTCCCCCATACAGGGGAGTCATTCATATAGATGTTCGATATATCGACTATCTATATAGTATATCGAACATCTACCTATGTCAAGCCGCCAGGCTCACTTTCTTCAGGTTAAATCCGGTCAATAATCTCCTGGATCGTCTCTTTGCTCTCCTCCAGGTCCTGGGCGATCTCCTCCGCCGTCTTTCCCCTGGCCAGTTTTTTCTTTATCTTTTCCATCAGCACTGCTTCTTTTCCAGCTTGATATCCGTCCTCAAACGCCTCATTTTTCACTGCTTTCTCATACTTCTCCTGGTCAAATGTCTCCAGTATCATCTGCACTACCTCCGCCTTCTGCTGGATTAAGATGTCCTTCAGAATTTCATCCCGGATGCAGCCGTCTATCGTCTGCATGATCGCTTCTTCCAGAGACTTCTTTGTCTCCAGGTTTTTCCGCACCCTGTCCACAAAAATCGCGTACTCCTTAAGCCTGCGGCATTTTTCCATAAGCTCACGGTTATGGCCATAGTTAATGTTCAGCATTACCGTGGTGCATTCCAGGGCCGGAGTTCTCCCCTCCCCGCCCTTCTCAAAAAGGTCAGACAGACGAAGGACCGTCCGGTCCGGCTGGCTGTCCGTACCATTGTAAAACACAATATGCTGTGGGAACGGAAAGGTTTTTGCGCTGGAGCCGTAGATGTTGATATTGTTCCGTGCAATGATCTTTTCGTACAGCTTTGCATAATATAGAAGCCCCCGCATAGGCATATTGGGATTGTAGGTGCTCTGATGCTCGTACTCTGTGCCAGACACGGCATTATACAGAGACAGAAGATCCTCCTTATTGCTGAATACAAGCCGGAAAAGCCGATCCTTATACTCCCGGTCAGCGGTGGGATATTCTGAGTCATCCACATTTACAATATTTACTTTTCTGGTCATACTCATAGAAATATTATACCTCCATTATAGACATAAAGACAACGTACTGCAACCTTTTCCCTTGTCTGCACACTTTGTAAAAAAGGAATGGTTCTGGCGGAAACCGCCCCGGACATGCGCCGGATGATGAAAAATAAGAATGGCTGCCCTGGCAGCCTCATAAGAAAAGATTTCCTCTGTGAATGGTTTACATTATACACAGAATTATGACAATCGGCAAGATGGAATAGTGCACAAAATCCCCTACTTGATCTTGTGGAATATTTCCTTCTCCTAAATCAATCGAGTAGGGGAGATTTTCTCTCCCCTCTCACACCACCGTACATGCCGTTCGGCATACGGCGGTTCAACATAACTTCAAAGCATGGCGCTCATTGTAATAGTCAAGACAGCTTACAAGCCCTGCTTTAGTTAATACATCTTTAGAGATTGCCCTGACAACGCATGTCTTCGTTGCTACCCAATAATAGCGGTCTCCACAATACGCTGTCAGTCTTGCAAGGTCTTTTCCAACTCCCAGTTTCTGCAATCCCCATTGTCGCTTTCCTGGTACCTTCCACTGTTTCCAGATGATAACTCTGAGTCTTGTTCTTAAATGTGCGTCTATTTCTGTCATTACTGTTTTCATGGAACCAAGGGCATAGTAGTTAATCCATCCTCTTGTTACCTGATTGATTTTCTCAATCTTGCCCGTGACTGTTCCCGGCATTTTCCTACAGGTCAATCCTTTCAATCTGTCCTTGAACTTCTTCACAGTTCCCTGATGGGGTCTGCACTTCCATTCTTTCGTCTTGCTGTCCTTATAAAACCCGAAGCCAAGATATTTTAGCTTCATCGGTCTTGTGATGTGGGTCTTGGTCATGTTGACCTTTAACCTCAGTTTCCTCTGTATCCAATCCGATACCGTCCGCATCACTCTTTTTGCACTCGATTCGCTTTTGACCGCTATCACACAATCATCTGCGTATCTTGTGAACCGCAGCCCTCTTGCTTCCAATTCCTTATCCAATTCATTCAACATGATATTTGACAGCAATGGTGACAGATTTCCGCCCTGCGGGGTTCCGAGTTTTGTTTCCTCATAGCCTTGCGGTGTCATGACTCCTGCTTTCAGATATTTACGGATTAAGGATTCTGTATCGCCATCGTTGATAATGTCATGAACCAGACTCATCAACTTATCCTGCGGTACATTGTCGAAAAATTTCTCCAAGTCGATGTCCACAATCCATTCATATCCCTCGTTTAAATATACAAGCAGTTGCCTTACTGCCATTTCGCAGCTTCTGTTCGGTCTGAAACCATAACTCCACTCCGAAAACAAAGGCTCACACATGGGGCTTACCACCTGTACGATGCCCTGCTGGATAACCCTGTCCATTACGGTTGGGATCCCCAGCTTTCTC
>NZ_JPJE01000025.1 GCF_000765215.1 Eubacterium sp. ER2 | reverse complement strand
ATCTTACACAAACTTAACACACCGGCAAAGGTTCCCTGTTGAATTATAAAAAAAAATGCGTTATAATAGCTTCGGTTTCGTAGAGCTGATTACTCTACGAAAAAAGCCATTGCCTGACAGATGAAGAGTTACTCTTCACCGGCCAGGCAATGGCTTTTTGCTTTAGTACAGCACCTGAAGTCTGCCCATATTCTCCCGCTTGCGCTCCATGGAGGAGTGGACATACCTGTTCAGGGTGATATTTACGTTGGCATGCCCCAGGATCTCGCTGAGCGTCTTCACATCAAATCCACTCTCAATGCACCGGGTGGCAAAGGTGTGCCGGAGGGCATGGTAGTTGATGTCCGGCATGTGACATTCTCTCAGGTATCGCTTAAACACATTTTCCATTGTCCTGGGCTCTATGAACCGATCCGGCCGCCCGGTAAGGACATAGGCGTTGTCCGGTACATCTTCTGAAAGAGCGAGAAGCCTTCCAAAAAGCGGCTGCGGGATGGGGATGTCCCGCAGGGATTTACCGCTCTTTGGAGCTGTCACTATGATCTTGGTCCTTTTCCCGCCGGGCGCCTCCGGATCCTGGATGCGCTGCATGGTAAGCCGCACCTGGATCACCGCCTCCTCATAGCGGATGTGCTCCCGCCTGAGGGCGCAGACCTCCCCGATCCGCAGCCCCATGTAGAGGCTGAGAAGAACCCCTGTCTTTAAAAGCCCCTCATCCTGGAAGAGAAAGGCTCCCAGCGCTCTCTGCTCCTCCCTGTCCAGTATCCGGATCTGTCCCTCCCTCTGGCGCAGCCGTATCAGCTCAAACCGGCAGGGAATCTCATAGCCCAGCTGCACGGCAAAGCCGCATACCTCCTTCAGGACCGCCAGTATATCCTTCACGGTCTTCTCGGTCAGGCCGCCCCTGTGATCCTTGCGCCCTTCCAGCAGCTTGCTCCGGACAAAGTGGTCCACCCGCTCTGTGGAGATCTCTGTGACATACAGTTCTCCAAGCTCCGGTAAAATGTGATTTTTAAGCAGGTTCCCGTACTTGATGTAGGAGGATTCCTTGATCCTCTTCCTGACATTTTCCAGCCAGAAGGCCGCTATGTGGGCCAGCTCCTGTCGGCGCAGCGCGCACATGTCTCTTTTGTTCTCCATTGATCTAACCGTCCTCTCGTTTTTGTAAAAATTATATCGGACGGTTTAGCGGGATTCTATTCCGTGTGTCTCTGTACGTTTTCAGCCCCGTTTTTCAATCATCCGCCTCTATCCAATTTTCTATCCAGATAGAGTTCAGAAGATCATTTGCCCCGTAGCCCAGCCGCAGCCTGTGCCCGTACTCTTCTCCCAAAAGGTGATAGGTATATTCTGTCTCATAATCTCCCAGCTCATTTATCTCATCCGGTCTCCCGTATTGCTCTGTCATCTGTTCTTTCCCGGACCAGGACAGGATCAGCTCTCCGGGAAGGAACACATCGATCCCCTCGTATTCCAGATTGTCATTGCTCAGGGAAATCACATCTGCCATGCAGTCCTGCGCAGGGGCCTCGTGGTCCGCCGTATTGCGGACAAATACTGTGATGGTCTGTCCGCTGTCGTTGACAAGGTGGATCAGGGGATGGTCTTCAAAGCGGCTCTCCCAGGGGGCGAAAATAGATGCGACCATTGTATTTGCCTCCTCCTGACTCACAAAATTCCAGCCCTTCTCCCGCAGCCTGCTGACTGCCACGGGCACTGTAAACACATCCTGTCCGATCTGGATCTGAAAGCTTTCAGGGTTGTCCGAGAGCTCCGGGCTGATCCTGTCCTGATAGGCCGCTCGGTCAAGATTTTCCTTGTAATCCAGTTCCATCACCACATCTGTGTGGGGAAGATAGTCAATTTTCATGATCACTCCCGGATTTTCCTCCAGCAGCTCTTTTCCTTGCCTGTACGTGGATCTGTTTACCTGAAAACGCACCTCTTTTCCCTCTGCGCTGATCCCTTCCACATAGTAATGATCTGTGTCTTCACCAGTGCTCACATCATAGCTGAGCTGGCGCACATAGGCGCCTTCCGGCGCCATCAGATAGGGAATGTCTCGTATAGGTGCCTGCAGCAGCCAGATCACCAGAAGCAGGCACACCGCCACTCCCAGGGCCATGAGGGCGGTGCGGACTATGCTCCGTCCCTTCTGCTTGTTTGCGTTCATCCCCCGAACAACAATGTACGCCGCTGCGGACAGAGCCGCAAAGGATACTCCCAGCCTCCAGGCCCAGGTGGAAATGTAACCGGAAATTCCCTCTTTTCCTCCCAGGAACCCCGAGACACCTGTGGAAAGTCCTGCTGCCAGGCACACGACGGTTATGATCAGTGCGATCAGGGCAACCGGGTGCTCTCTCATAAATCTGCTGTCTTTGTGCATAATAACCCTCCTGTCTGCTCTCATTATAGCAAGCAAACAGGAGGGTTATTGTTAAATCTGGGTAAATACTGTCTGTAGCTTCAGGCTGTTCTCTCCTAATCTCCATACAGAGCCTCTTCCATTGAATATTTTTGACACATGTGCCAAATTTATTAATTACAATATACTGTCAAGCAGTACTTTATGCCTGGAAGTATAAAAAAGGCAGAGCCACGCCCTGCCTGAAAATCTCTTTGTCTGTAGCCTGACCCGGCCCTTCCATCTACTCCGCCGAGTCATTGACCACCTGTATGCAGTTGTCCGCCAGCCACTCCTGCACGATCTGCTGGAGCACCATGTCCTTCAGGTCATCCTCTGAGGCCGCCTGCTTCAGCGCGTCCACATCCTCAAAGCCGTAGGACTCTGCCAGCTCCTGGAAATGCTCCTCGTACTCCTCATCTGTAGGCGTCAGCTTCTCCTTATCCGCGATGGCCTCGGCGACATACTTCTGCTTGATAGACTGCTGAGCTGCCTCCTCCGCCTGCTTTTCAAAGCTGGCCACATCCGTGTTCATCTGGCTTGAGATAAAGTCCTCGTAGGTCATGCCGTAGGACTCTGCCGCGTCCTTGTACTGCTGAATGAGCTGATCCTTGATCTCGTTCACCTCATCCTCCGGATACTTCTCTACCTCTGCCTTCTCAAGAACCGCGTCCCAGGCCTCTGCCTGCAGGCTGTAGTCGTAGTTGTCCTTTGCGGACTCCTCCAGAGTTTTCTTGACTTCCTCTCTGTACTCGTCCACTGTCGTTGACTCATCAGACACGGTCTTCACAAAGTCATCGTTTACCTCGGGAAGGGTGCTGATAGAGTTGACTGTGATGGTAAATGTCACCGGCTTGCCGGAGAAATCCGGGTTTCTAGTATAGGGATCCGGAAACTGACCATTCCAGTCAAAGGTCTCTCCCACATTGTGCCCGATAATGCTGTCCTCAAATCCATCGATAAACTGGCCGGAGCCGATGGTCAGATCATAGCCCTGACCGGAGCCGCCGTCGAACTCCTGTCCGTCCATCTTGCCCACAAAGTCAATGTTGGCAATGTCTCCCTCCTGGACAGGGCGGTCTGTCACCTCCTGGGCATTCTGCTGCTGAACAGAGGCTATATAGTTGTCAATATCCTCGTCTGTCACTTCCTCCTGATCTGCCACCTTGTCCACTTCTATCCCTTTGTAGCCGCCGACAGTCACATAGTCATTTGACGCCTGGTTGCTGCCGGAGCATCCTACCAGCGCGGCGGAGCATACCAGCATGCCGGCCAGTAAAAGCGCTGCTTTTCTTTTCATGTCTACACCTCTTAATCGTTTATGATTTCTTCCGTACCCTGTCTTTCATCTTTACCGGATACTCGTATCAGTATAGCACATCCCGCTTTTGAATAAAAGTAAGTTTATGCTTTTTTCATTGTCTTTCCCCGCAAAAGGCCAAATCTCTCCAAGAAAAACATTGCGCAACCCCCTAAACAATGTTAAAATATACTGTGCGATTATTACATAGTGAGGAGGTTTCCCCGTGAATACATTGACGATTGTTTTGTTAGTAATTCTGGTCGTTTTGATCATTGCGTGTATCGTGCTGTACTTCCTCGGCAGAAAGGCGGAGAGGAGACAGGCTGAGCAGCAGGAGCAGCTGGACGCCGCGGCACAGACAGTTACCATGCTTATCATTGACAAGCGTACCATGCGCCTGAGAGACGCAGGCTTTCCTTCCATCGTGCTGGAAAACACACCCAAGTATCTGCGCCGGTCCAAGGTGCCGGTTGTGAAGGCAAAGGTTGGGCCAAAGATCATGACGCTGATGTGCGACTCAAAGGTGTATCCCCTGATTCCCGTGAAAAAGGAAGTCAAGGCAACCGTGAGCGGCATCTATATCACAGCGGTGAGAGGCCTGCGCGGTCCTCTGGAAGCGCCCCCGAAGAAGAAGGGCTTTATCGCTAGGCTTCGGGACAAAATATAGTACGTATCATGTATAATGAGGCAAAAAAACTCCAGGCTGAAAGGCCTGGAGTTTTTTTCTGGTTTTATATCTGCTCCGGGGCAGAACCCTGCGCCGGCTGTGCCGGCTGCACCGGGCGGATGGTCACATCTATCTCACAGTCAGACAGGGGCTCGCTGTTGATGTCCAGGGCGTAGCTGATGTGTACGTCGATCCTGTCCTCTGACACCTCGGTGGTGATATCTCTCGTGTGGATGCCCACCATCATTTCCCCGTAAGGCGTCTCGTAGGCGGTCATGTTCATCCTGCCCTTCTCAAACACCATCCGGGCGTTGGCGATCCCGCTTTTGCGCACCTCGAACAGGCTGTCGCCTATGATCTTGATCGTATTTTTGACCGTGCCGGGCACGCCCTCCACAACCTCGTCGTAGAGTACGTAGTGCCTGTCATTCTTCAGATAATAGGCGGCCGGAGTGATGATCTCCACCGGCTCGCCCTCCCCGTTCTCCTCCCCTGCACCGAAGTGGAGTCCGGAAATACTGATCAATACATCCTTTGTCATTTACAGTGCCAGCTCTCTCGCGATCTCATACTGATAAGCAGGAATCTGTTTCTGCATATTCAGCGCCTCGTTGATATCAAAGTCCACATACTCGCCGCCTTTGTATCCAACTACGCGGTTGCTCTTGCCCTCAATCAGAAGATCTACCGCCTTCGCGCCCATGATGGAAGCGTACACACGGTCCTTACATGTGGGGCTTCCGCCGCGCTGCATGTGTCCCAGGATGGTGGCTCTTGTCTCCATGCCTGTGGCCGCCTCAATTCTCTTGGCCAGCTCAATGGAGCCGCCGATTCCCTCCGCGTTGATGATGATATAGTTCTTCTTTCCACGCTTTCTGCACTCCTGGATGTCCGCGATGATCGCGGCCTCATCAAAGTCGTGCTCCTCGGGAAGAAGGATCCTCTCAGCGCCGTTGGCGATACCGCACCACAGGGCCAGCCATCCGGCGTCTCTTCCCATAACCTCGATGATGGAGCATCTCTCGTGGGATGTGGAAGTATCTCTTACCTTGTCAATAGCCTCCATAGCTGTGTTTACAGCTGTGTCAAATCCAATCGTATATTCTGTACAGGCGATGTCCAGGTCGATGGTTCCCGGGATACCGATGGTGTTGATCCCCAGGTTTGCCAGCTTCTGAGCGCCCGCGAAGGAGCCGTCTCCTCCGATGACTACCAGGCCGTCAATGCCGTATTTCTTACAGATAGCCGCAGCCTTCTGCTGTCCCTCCTCTGTGCGCATCTCCTCACAGCGGGCTGTCTGCAGAATGGTGCCTCCTCTCTGGATCGTGTCGGATACATCTCTCGCAGTCAGGTCTATGATCTCTTCATCCAGAAGTCCCTGATATCCCTTGCGGATACCCCTTACCTTTAAGCCTTTCCCTAAAGCTGTCCTCACTACCGCACGGATCGCAGCGTTCATTCCAGGGGCGTCACCGCCGCTTGTCAAAACTCCGATCGTACGAATTACCTTCTTCTCTGCCATGATTTTTCCTCCATTTGTCGTGTATTCATAATCTGGATCTTTCTCTTATTCTTTACCATTCTACATTATCTACCTTATGCTTTCAATGGGTTTTTCTACAACTTTTACACAACTTTCTCCGAAATAATTCGTCAATCTGCTCAGTATTCCAGGCTCAATATAAATATTTTTTCCGGCCGGAAGACGCTTCACCGCCTTCTCCGCCCGGCAGTAAATAACCACCGAGTCGTCCCCGTCGGAGGCCCGGAGCATGTCAAAGAGATGCTCTTCGTCCTCCATGTAAGAGGCTTTGTCCTTATACTGGATCCACAGCTCCTTCTTCGTCTGCTCAAAAGGCACCACGCTCTCGCAGATGAGCTTGCTGGGGGCGTCGTCCTCCTCGGACACTCTGCCCCGGATAAACACCTTGTCATCCTGCCCCAGCATCCGCTGGTATTTCTCGTAATCCCGGGGAAATACGACGATCTCCACCGTGCCCGCCAGATCCTCCAGAGTTAGGAAGGCCATCATCTTATTGTTTTTCGTGTGCTTGATGGTCTTTGCCGTGATCATGCCGCCCACTGTCTCCCTGGCGCCGTCCCGGACCTTGGAGCGGCCGGTAGAGTCATCGATCTGAAAGTCCAGGGTGGTTCTGGAAATATTTTTCTTCCACTTCTCCTCGTAGTCCTCCAGGGGATGGCCGGTCAGATACACGCCACTGACCTCCTTCTCAAAGGCCAGCTTTGTCTCCTTGTCATACTCGCCCACGTCCGGGAGGGGAATGTCAAACTCCTTCTTCTGCTCATCATCCACCAGGTCAAAAAGGGACATCTGACCGGTCATGGAGTATTTTCTCTCCTGGTTCACCTGGTCCAGGATCTGCACGTAGATGGCCATGAACTGCCGCCTTGTGCCTCCCAGCCCGTCAAAGGCCCCCGCCTTGATGAAGTTCTCGATGGTGCGCCTGTTCACGTCCTTTCCAGACATTCTCTCGATGAAATCCTTCAGGCTGCGGAAGAGGCCGTTTTGTTCCCTCTCCTCGATGATGGAGTGGATCACCGGCTTCCCGATGCTCTTGATAGCTGCCAGGCCATACCGGATATTGCCTCCGTCCACAGAGAAATTGCCCTCGCCCTTGTTGATGTCAGGGGGCAGGATGTCAATGCCCATCTGGCGGCAGCTGTAAATATATTCTGCCACCTTGGATGGATTTTCAATCACGGATGTCATGAGAGCCGCCATAAATTCCACCGGGTAGTAGTACTTCAGCCAGGCGGTCTGGTAGGAGACCACCGCGTAGGCCGCCGCGTGGGACTTGTTGAAGGCGTATTTTGCGAAATCAATCATCTCGTCGTAAATCTTGTTGGCCGTCTTCTCATCTATGCCATTGTTCACACAGCCGGGCACTCCCTCCTCCGGGTTGCCATAGACAAAGTTCTGCCGCTCCTTCTGCATCACATCTCCCTTTTTCTTGGACATGGCGCGGCGCAGAAGGTCGCTTCGTCCCAGGGTGTAGCCGGCCAGATCCCGGACGATCTGCATAACCTGCTCCTGGTAGACAATGCACCCGTAGGTGGGTGCCAGGATCGGCTCCAGCTGGGGGCAGTCGTAGGTGATCAGCTCCGGGTTGTTTTTTCCCCTGATATACTGGGGGATAAAGTCCATGGGGCCGGGCCGGTACAGGGAAATCCCGGCAATGATATCCTCCAGACTCTGGGGCTTCAGCTCCTTCATGAAGCTCTTCATCCCGGTGCTCTCAAGCTGGAACACGCCGTCTGTCTTTCCCGTGCCGATGGAGTCCAGCACCTCCTTGTCATTGTAGTCGATGCTGTGTATATCAATCTCTTTTCCTGTGCTCTTCTGGGCCAGCTCCACCGCGTTCTGGATCACCGTCAGGGTCCGAAGGCCCAGGAAATCCATTTTCAGAAGCCCCAGCTCCTCCAGGGTGGTCATGGTAAACTGGGTGGTCACGGAGCCGTCAGAGCCAAGAGACAGGGGCACGTACTCGTCCACCGCCTTCTGGCTGATGACCACGCCGGCCGCGTGCATGGAGGTGTGCCTTGGCAGTCCCTCCAGCCTCTTGGACATGTCCACAAGCTCCCGCACCTGGCTGTCCTCCTCGTACAGCTTCTTCAGCTCCGGATTCATGGCAAGGGCCTTGTCCAGGGTGATGTTCAGCTCTGTGGGAACCATTTTCGCAATGGTGTCCACAAAGGCGTAGGGCAGATCCATGACCCTGCCCACATCCCTAAGGACGCCCCGGGCCGCCAGAGTACCGAAGGTGACGATCTGCACCACCCGGTCAGGGCCGTACTTGCGCACCACATAGTCGATGACCTCCTGCCTTCTCTCAAAGCAGAAGTCCACGTCAATATCCGGCATGGACACACGTTCCGGGTTGAGGAACCTCTCAAAGAGGAGCTGGTACCGGATGGGATCGATGCTGGTGATGCCCAGGCAGTAGGCCACAATGCTGCCGGCAGCGGACCCACGGCCGGGTCCCACCATAATGTCGTTGTCCCTGGCGTATTTGATAAAGTCCCACACAATGAGGAAATAGTCCACATAGCCCATGTCGTGGATGACGGACAGCTCGTATTTCAGCCGCTCCTTCAGCTCCTCTGTGACAGGGCTGTACCTCTCCTCCAGCCCTTTGTGGCACAGTTCATTTAAGTATTCCCAGGAGGTGTATCCCTCCGGCACATCGTACTTGGGCAGCTTGGTCACGCCGAACTCGATCTCCACATTGCACCGGTCCGCGATCTTCTGGGTGTTCTCCAGAGCCTCCAGGGCGTAGGGGAAGAGTTCCCTCATCTCCTCCTCGGACTTGATGTAGTACTGGCCGCCCTCGTAGCGCATCCGGTCCTCGTCCGCCAGCTTTTTTCCTGTCTGGAGGCAGAGGAGGATATCGTGGGGCTTCACGTCGTCCGCATAGGTGTAATGGACGTCGTTGGTAGCCACCAGCTGGATCCCCGTCTCCCGGCTCATGCGCACAAGAGCCTGGTTCACCATCTGCTGCTGGGACATGCCGTGATCCTGGAGCTCCAGGAAAAAATTGCCCTTTCCAAAGATTTTCTCATACCGCAGGGCCGCCTCCTTGGCCTCCTCATAGAGTCCCTGCACGATATTTCTGGCCACTTCCCCCGCCAGGCAGGCGCTGAGGGCGATAATCCCCTCGTGAAACTCCTGAAGGAGCTCCATGTCCACCCTGGGCTTGTAGTAGTAGCCCTCCGTAAATCCCCGGGAGACCAGCTTCATCAGGTTATGGTAGCCGGTGTCATTTTCCGCCAGCAGCACAAGGTGGTAGTACCTGCTCTCGCTGTTGCCTCTGGCCTCCTTGTCAAAGCGGGAGCCGGGGGCCACATACACCTCGCACCCAAGCACCGGCTTGATTCCAGCCGCCTTGGCCGCCTTGTAAAAGTCGATCACGCCGTACATGACGCCGTGGTCCGTGATGGCCACGCTGTCCATGCCCAGCTCCTTCACCCGGGAGATACATTCCTTTATTTTATTGGATCCGTCCAGCAGACTGTACTCTGTGTGGACGTGCAGATGCGCAAAACTCATATAAAAAGCCTCCCTTTCAGACGTGGTACTTGGAAATATTGTACTACGTTTGAAAGGGAGGCGCAAGAATTCTGTGTTTCACTACCCGTTGATCATAAAGCTTACCAGTCTGTCAATATCCTCTTTCTCGTATGCGATGATCTCCAGCTCCGGGATCTCGCCGTTGGAGAATATGTTGGCCATGGACACGTACTGAGACAGCTTGGACTTCAGATTCAGTCTGTCTCCCTCACCTGTCACCAGCTCCACTCTTCCCTTGCAGTCGTCAACGACCTTAAAAAACTTATCGATATCGGTAATATTCTGTACTTTCATGCTCTTTGTTCCTTTCTCTCAGATTCATATATGGGTACTGCCCGCAAGCGGACACCCCTGCTCACTCACCATTATAACCTCATCTCACCGGATTGCAATGGTTTTTTCTCGGATCTCGATTTTTCCCTCCTTGAGCAGGCGTCCCACCGCCCTCTTGAAGGCGTTCTTGCCAAAGCCGAACTCCGCCCGGATCAGCTCCGGATCCGCCTTGTCCGTGAAGGGGAGCTCCCCGCCGTTTGCCAACAGCTTTTCCATGACAGCCTCCGCGTCCCTGTCCATCTGGATAAAGGCCTTCTCCCGCAGGCTTAAGTCCAGCTTGCCGTCAGGCTTCACGTCCGTCACACGGGCCTCGACGCGGTCTCCCACTTTATATTTTCCCGCGGCCTCCCTCTTGGGGATGAGGGCGCAGTACCGGTCGTCCACAGCCACGAAAAGGCCGAAGTTCAGGCTCTTCTCGTAGATGATGCCAGTGACTCTGTCATCCTTTTTGTAGGGGGATCTCTTCTCCAGCTTATCGTACACCTTCATAGTGGCGCACAGCCTTCCGCTCTTGTCCACATAGAGACTGACAAGACAGGCGTCCCCCTTCCTCACCTTTGCCGTCTGCTGCTTAAAGGGGAGAAAGAGATCCTTCTCCAGCCCCCAGTCCAGAAAGGCCCCGATGGGAGCGGTATCCTTTACCGTCAGCAGCTTCACCTCACCGAGCTGGATCTTCGGTTCATGAGTGGTGGCAATGATCCGGTCCTGTGAGTCCCGGTAGAGAAATACCTCTATCTTGTCTCCCAGCCGGGTTCCTGCGGGCACCTGCTTTCTGGGAAGCAGCACCCTTTCCTCATCTGTCCCCAGATACACGCCGAACTCCGTCTGCTTCACCACAGTCAGCGTCTGTTTTTTCCCTAATTCTTTTTCTAACATCTCTTTTCTCCTGTCAGCTCCACAACTGCGTACGGCTTTCCCTCCGCACTGCACAGCTCCACAACTGTCCTTTCTTCTTCCCTTGCCGTCCTGGGACAGATCATGTCCCCCAGCACAGCTGATCTTTTGTATTCTAC
Organism: Eubacterium sp. ER2; assembly: GCF_000765215.1. GTDB lineage: Bacteria > Bacillota > Clostridia > Lachnospirales > Lachnospiraceae > Claveliimonas > Claveliimonas intestinigallinarum. The sequence goes on along the minus strand of NZ_JPJE01000025.1, from coordinate 45,808 downwards.
CCGCACCTGCCTCACAAGCATCTCCTCACGCAGCGCCTCCAGGGCCATCTGCACATACTGGCAGTTGTTGACATGCTCGTTTGTGTCAATGTGATATTTACGCACCGGGAACGCGCTTCCCTCCTCCAGCTTTTGTGGGAGCCGGATCTTCCTCGGCGCGTACTCCATCTCCAGAGGCGCCTCCGTGCCGTATTTTTCTATATCCTCCGGCTGGGGCTTCACCGGGCGCCCCTTCTCCAGATCCATAAAGGCCCAGATGGAGTTGGCGCAGGCTGCCCTCTCCCCCTTCTCGTCCCACATGCAGAAATTTCTGTAGCCGTACAGGCCGTTGAACTCCGTGGCCCAGGTGGCCACCCGGATGCGCTCGCCGATCCTTGGATACCGGTCCACAACGATCTGCCAGGATGTGAGCACCCAGGCTCTCTTCTTCTCTTTCAGATAGTCGATCCCAAGGCCCACATCCTCTGAGTGGAAAATACTGCAGTCCTGAAAATAATTGATGATCCCCGGAAGGGTAATGGTCTCGTGGTGGTCTGCCTCACTGAACCTCACCCTGCTGTCAAATGCATACATATTACTCGTCCTCTCCCTGTGCTATGTAGCTCTTTTCTGTAGTGATCACGCACTGATATCTGTGGTCGATCTGCTGGAGTGCTTTTCTCACCTTTTTTGTCAGTTCCTTTTCTTCTTCCTTCGTGTAGCGGTAGGGAACCACCATGTCGAAGATCACATTGGCTCTCTCCTTTCCCTCCACCACCCGAAGGTCATGGATGGAGACCTCCGGATCGATACTGCTCACCGTCTCCTGCACCTGCCTCTTCACGAGCAGGATCTTCTCGTCCTTCGTCTCCACCGGATCCATATGGATGACGAGGAAGACGCCCAGCTCTCTCACTGCGTCCCTCTCGATGCGGTCAATGATCTCATGGGAGGTCTCTATGTCCACATCGTTGGGCACCTCGGCGTGGATGGAAGCCATGTTCCGTCCGGGGCCGTAGTTATGTACGATCAGGTCATGGCTTCCCACGATCCCGTCATAGCTCTCCACAAAGCCGGATATCTTCTTGTAGTCCGCCGGGTCGATGGCCTCCCCCAGGAGGGGCTTCAGGGTATCCCGGGCAATGCCGATGCCGGCCCACATGACGACAAGGGACACGCACAGTCCGATGAAGCCGTCAATGTTCCACCCTGTAAAGCTGAAGAACAGGAGGGAAAAGACCGTGGCCGACGTGGTGATGACATCCCCGATGGCGTCCGCCGCCGTGGCCAGCATCACCTTGGAGTCGATCCGTTTTCCCAGCTTCCTGTTAAAGAAGCTCATCCACAGCTTGACGCAGATGGACAGCAGCAGGATCAGCACGGACACCATGCTGAACTCCATGTGCTGGGGCTCCCGTATCCTGCCGATGGCGTCCTTGAAAAAGGTAAAGCCCACTTCAATGACAAGGAAGGAGACTACCAGAGCCGTTATGTACTCCATCCGCCCGTGGCCGAAGGGGTGTTCGCTGTCCGCCGGCTTTCCCGCCATCTTCACGCCGATCAGGCCGATAACCGATGAGGCCGCGTCGGACAGGTTGTTGAAGGCGTCCGCTGTGACGGAGATGCTGTGCATCAGAAGGCCGATCACAGCCTTGGCCGCAAATAGCAGCACATTGCAGAAGATGCCCACCACCGACGCCAGCGTGCCATACTGGGTGCGGACGGACACCTTCTCTGTCTGCTCATAGTCTTTTACAAAATGTCTGATCAAAAATTCTGTCATGTCTTTTTCCTCTCAAGTATGCTCTTTTGTGCGCCGCGTCTGTCCCGCGATCCAAAGGTCTGCCGCTCTAGTCCCGGTCTCCGAAGAAGAACCATCTGATCCTGAAATCTGAGTACGCCGTGATCATGTCGTACTCGTCTTCCCCCAGGACGCGGCCCAGCTCCTCCTTCTCCTCCTCGGGCACATGGGCTGTCACCGCATCCGTAAAGCAGAGAGACGGGTAGAGGCAGCACCACCAGTTGTGCCCCTGTCCCGCTCCGATGAGGATCCGAAGCGCCGTGTACTCCCCAGCCGGAAAGGTAACGTCCCCGTAGGTCTTCTCCGGGAAATAATCCCGGACAAGCTCAGCCCGGACAGGGTCAGAGCACCCCTCCTCCCGGAGCCTCTCCTCCGCGGTCTGCTCCAGGCTGTCCAGGTTCTCCCGGACCCAGGAGCAGGTCTCCTCCAGGTCCGCATCCAGGGGCATGGCCTCTTCCATGTAAGCAAGGAGCGCCTCCTTCACCTCCAGCTTCCTCTGCTGATCCTCCGGGCTGTCGCTGTCAGCCAGCACGTGGAAGCGGAGCACCTCCCGGCTCAGCTCCTGTCCCGCTCTCCGGGCCCTGGCCTCCACCAGCATCCCCCTCTGCACAAGAAGGAGCCCTGTCAGCAGAGCCCCGCATATGAGGGCAATGCCAAGACAGATGGCCTCCTTCTTTCTTCTATTCCGGTTCCTGTTTCTCATACTATGTACCTCCTGACTGTCCCCTCGGGGATCTATCAGGAGTCTTCACAGTTTTTTTGGTCTTTATGCAGGGCTCCTCTATTTTTTCGTCCGGATGGTATCCATCACGGCCTCCACCTGATTGTCCACGTGCTGGCACACCACCTGCACCGCCCGGTCCTTCTGGCCGCTCTCAATGGTCTCGATGATCTCCTCGTGCTCGTCGATGAGCTGCTGATGGAAATCCGACCGCTTCAGATACTCCACTCTGTACCGGTACATCTGCTCTCTCAGGTTATTCAGGAGCTGGATCAGCTTCTGATTGTCTGTAGCCATGTAGATGACGTCGTGAAACTTCACGTCTGCCTCTGCAATGCGGGTGATATCCCCGTCCTTCAAGGACTCCTTAAACTCCTCCGCGGCATCCTTCAGATCCTGGATCTGCTCGTCTGTGATCTTCTCGCACACCAGCTCCACTGCCAGCTCCTCCAGAGCCCGGCGCACCTCCAGCACATCCCGCAGGCTCTTCTCTGTGATCTCGGCCACCTCAGCCCCCTTCCTGGGGATCATCAGCACAAGTCCCTCCAGCTCCAGCTTCCGGATGGCCTCGCGGATGGGGGTCCGGCTGACCCCCAGCTTGTTGGCGAGCTGGATCTCCATGAGCCTTTCCCCGGGCTTGAGCTCCCCCCGCAAAATGGCCTGCCGCAGTGTGTTGAATACCACGTCCCGCAGCGGCAGGTACTCATTCATACTGACTTCAAAATTCGGTTCCTTCATTTATTTCCTCCTGACATTGTGTACATTTGTGACATAGGCCTGCTTCACAGGCGTCTGTCTCTTCAGTCTGGCCGCCGCTGCCCTGGCCCTGCCCCGGGAAGTAAAGATCCCGAATACAGTGGGGCCGCTTCCGCTCATCATGGCGTTCAGGGCGCCGGCCCCGATCATCACGTCCTTGATCCTTTGCAGCACCGGATGCTCCTCCAGCATGACCTGCTCCAGCACATTTCCCATGCTGCCGGCCACCTGCTGCAGATCCCCCTCCTGAAGTCCCGCAAGGATCCCGTCGATATCCGGATGGCTCTTAATGCCCTCTCTGTCAATCTTCTCGTACACGGTCCTGGTGGACGCCGAGAGGGGCGGCTTGGCGATCAACACGTAGCATTTGGGCAGAGGGGGAAGGGGCGTCAGGATCTCACCGATCCCCTCCGCAAGGACTGTCCCCCGCATAATGCAGTAGGGCACATCTGCCCCCAGCGTCACGCCTCTCTCCTTCAGTCCCTCCTCGGAGAGTCCCAGGCCAAACATCCGGTTCATGCCGAAAAGCACCGCCGCCGCGTTGGAGCTTCCCCCCGCCATTCCGGCCGCCACCGGGATGTGCTTCTCCAGGGTGATCCGGATCCCCTCCCGGATCCCAAACTCGCCGCGCAGGAGCTCCGCCGCCTTGTAGGCGATATTGTTTTCATTGACCGGCAGATAGGACAGATTTGTAGAAATTTCAATGCCCGGCTCCCGCGTCTTCTCCAGGGTCACACGGTCGTAGAGATAGACCGTCTGCATGACCATCCTGACATCGTGGTAGCCGTTTTCCCTCCGGCCCAGAATGTCAAGTCCCAGATTGATCTTCCCCAGTGCTTTCAACTCCAGTTTATCCATTGTACTCTCCTTGTATCTTGTATACAGTGTACTTACAGTATACCCATGTTTGCCTTAAAAATCAATAACCTCTCTCCCGCTCTCAGGGTCCCGTCCTTCAGGTCGTTGACCTCCCTTATGCCATCCTCCGTAGTGTTGTACCGCCGTGCCAGATCCCACAGCGTATCCCCTTCCTTCACAATATAGCCCACGATGCCGGGCGCGTTTTCCAGCTCCTTCGGATCCACCGGCTGCTCGCTCACATCCAGGATGTTCTCCACTTTCTCGGGCCTTCGCAGGAATACCTGGAAGGACAGGGCCGCCTTTACCTCCGCCTCCCCGCTTCCCAGCAGGCTGACAGAGAGCTGCTCCAGGCTGCCCTCTATGTCGCAGCGCATCTCATCCGACGCGCCGCCGCACTCGATGGAGTGGGAGAAGGGCACCATGCCCTGCCAGATTCCAAAGGGCTGCTCGTCGTCCGCCCGCACGTAGAGGAAGGTGACGTTCAGCACCCCCTCCGCAAGGATCTCCCCGCCCTGCATCTGGGCCGGCTCCATCTGCAGAAAGCCGCTGCTGTGGCAGATCTGGAGCGTCCCCTCCCGGATCTCCGGCAGGCTCAGCTGCTCCGTCAGCCTGCACTTTGAGTGATTCTGCATGACCAGGCTCTCCAGAGCCGTCTCCTCCCGCTCGGGAATCAGCCGCCGCCCCGGCGCGTACAGATCCTCCAGGATCCGGATCTTCTCCTCCCGGTAGACGCAACAGCGCACCTCCAGGGACGCCTCCACCCCGAAGATGCGCACCTCCCCGTCCTCGTCCAGCCTGGCCTCGATGCTGTCCTCCCCCAGGGCGGCGTACACGCAGTGGTACATCTCCTCCTCCGCCCCGTCGCAAGACAGCCGCCCCTCGAAGGGCACGCTCTGCTCCACCCACTCAGTCTTCATATTCTGGGACTCGTAGAGGCAGAAGATCTGCAGCTCTCCCCGCAGCACAAGGCCTCCTTCCTCCAGCCTGGTATCCAGCTTCCTAAGGGCGCTCTCCCCCAGGAGGAGGCTGCCGATGTTCTCCTTGGCCGCGGGCAGGTGAATCTCCTCCTTGATGCGGTACACATCCTTCTGCACGCCGCACAGCTCCAAGATCTCCTTCTCCGAGAACTTTTTGTAGAGAGGAGACTCATCCTCCATGTCCGTGGTGATCTGCTCCTCAGACACCCCCTCAGACCCGATCTCCAGTTCCACGGAGGCCTTCAGGTTCATTTTCCGGGAATTGATCAGGGTCACGCTGACCTCCGCCATAGCTCCCCTGGCAAAAAGCTGGTCCTGGGGCTCCTCCTCCATGTAGACCATCTCCTCAAAGGGCAGCCTGCCAGCCAGAGAGGAGAGCTGATCCGCCCCTCCCTCTGTCTCGTAGAGGATCTGGTAGGCCAGCCTGCCTGTCACTCTGGCGTAGTGCTCCGCCGGGCGTATCTCGTCCACATGGATCTGACCGCTGCTGTACACCACCCGGGAGGCGTCGTATTTGGCCTCCGGTATGTTGATATCCTCATCTACATAAAACTGATCTGTCACACCAGGTCCGATCCGGCCTGCCCGGACCGTCTTTTTGATCTGCTCCATTTTGCTCCTCCTTACATTTCCCACAAAATTCTTTTTTCCGTATAGCCTGTCGCCAATGCCGTCCAGGGGCAGTCCGCCTCCTGCGCCACCTCCTCCCCCTCATCCGGACCTGTCAGGCAGGTGCGGATGAAGACTGCGTCCTCCGTCTCATACACTTCCTCGATCTGAATACTGTAGCCAGCGCTCTCCTGCTCCCCATACCCCAGAGCTATGTACAGCCGCTGCCCGTCCCCGTATGCCGCGAGGAAAGGCTCTGCCTTCTCCTCCTCTATCTTCTGCCTCAGGGTCTCCGGAAGATCCGGGCCGCAGGCCGTCTCGTACTCCAGATCCCCCTTTTTGTCCATGTCTGCCCGCCGGGCGCCGCACCCGGAGAGCAGGAGGGCCGCCACGGCAAATATGCACAGTATCCTCCGTCCCTTCATATATTCACCATATAGATTTTCTCTCTATTATCATACACGCCACCCCTTTGAAAAATGACATTTTTATGGTAAGATGCTTATGGTATGATGCCAGAGTAGGATTGTAGAAATGCGCGGCACGGAACAATCCGCAGGCATCGCAGCTGGGGTTTTGGCCCCAGCATCATGATAGATACAAAATGATAGATACAAAGGAGAGGCTTCTGGATTATGATAAGATTTATTGCCATTGTGATCGTACTTTTCGTTTATCTCATCGTCGGCATACCGGTTCTCATCGTGGAACATTTTGTCGGTCTGGTGAACCGGAGGGCGAAGGATTACTCCTGCCTGCGGATGGTGCAGTGGACCTTCCGGCTGATGCTGAAGATCGCGGGCGTGAAGGTGACGGTTATCGGGGAGGAAAATGTGCCCGACGAGCCAGTCCTTTATATAGGAAACCACAGGAGCTATTTTGACATCCTGCTGACCTACTCCAGGTGCAGACGGCTGACCGGGTATGTGGCGAAAAAGGAGATGCTCCGCTACCCTCTCCTGCGGGACTGGATGAAAAATCTCTACTGCCTCTTCCTGGACAGGAGCACCCCCAAGGAGGGGCTCAAGACTATCCTGCAGGCCATCGACTATGTGAAGAACGGCATCTCCATCTGCATCTTCCCTGAGGGCACAAGGAACAAGGGGGCGGAGCTGTCCATGCTGCCCTTCAAGGACGGAGCCCTGAAGATTGCGGAGAAGACCGGCTGCGCCGTCATCCCCATGTCCATGAACAACACACAGGCCATCTTCGAGGGACACCTTCCCTTTGTGAGAAAGACCCATGTGGTGCTGGAGTACGGAAAGCCCATCTACCCGAACCAGCTTGATAAGCAGACGCGGCGGCATCTGGGGGACTACTGCCAGAACATCATTCAGGAGACCATCATAAAAAACCAGTCCCTCGTTTAATTTTTACTTTGTTTTTACTTTTTATGCCCGGGGTGCTATAATTGGGATAACTTTTTCAGATACAAATGCAAAGGAGTTTAAAAAAGAGAACAATGAGCAGACACGATTTGACCCTGCTGACGGACTTCTACGAGCTTACCATGATGCAGGGATATTACGAAAAAGGACAGAACGAGACCGTCATCTTCGATGTGTTCTTCCGCCAGAACCCCAACAACGGAGGCTACTCCATCTGCGCGGGCCTGGACCAGGTCATTGAGTACGTAAAAAATCTGAATTTCACATACGAGGACGTGGACTATCTGCGCAGCCTTGGCATGTTCAGCGAGGATTTCCTCCACTATTTGAGCGGCTTCCACTTTACGGGAGATATCTACGCCATCCCCGAGGGGACGGTCATCTTCCCCAAGGAGCCCATCCTGAAGGTGATTGCCCCCATCATGGAGGCCCAGCTTGTGGAGACAGCCATCCTCAACATTCTGAATCACCAGTGTCTCATCGCCACAAAGGCCTCCCGCGTCGTGTTCGCAGCGGGCGGAGACGGCATCATGGAATTCGGCCTGCGCCGGGCACAGGGCCCTGACGCAGGGCTCTACGGCGCCCGGGCTGCCATCATCGGCGGCTGTATCGGCACCTCCAACGTGCTGGCCGGCCAGCGCTTTGACGTGCCTGTTCTCGGCACTCACGCCCACAGCTGGATCATGAGCTTCCCGGACGAGTACACGGCCTTTAAGAATTACGCGCAGCTCTACCCGGACAACTGCATCCTCCTTGTGGACACCTACGACACATTGAAATCCGGCGTTCCCAACGCTATCCGCGTATTTACGGAGATGCGGGACGCGGGGATTTCCATGAAAAAGTACGGTATCCGCCTGGACAGCGGCGATCTGGCCTACCTGTCCAAGAAGGCCAGGACCATGCTGGACGAGGCGGGCTTTACAGACGCAGTGATCTCCGCGTCAAACGATCTGGATGAGTACCTGCTCCACGACCTGAAGATGCAGCAGGCGGCTATCACCTCCTGGGGTGTGGGCACCAACCTGATCACCTCAAAGGACTGCCCCTCCTTCGGCGGCGTCTACAAGCTGGCGGCCATCCAGGATGAATCCGGACAGTTTGTACCCAAGATCAAGATTTCCGAGAACACGGAGAAGATCACCAACCCGGGAAACAAGACGGTTCTGCGCATTTACGACAAGCCCACAGGGAAGGTCCGGGCAGACCTGATCTGCTTCGCGGACGAGACCTACGACACAGAAAAGGATCTTCTTATCTTCGACCCCATCGACACATGGAAGAAGACAAAGCTGCCGGGCGGCTCCTACACCATGCGGGAGATCCTTGTGCCCATTTTCCGAAATGGAGAGTGCGTGTACCAGTCACCCTCCGTCATGGAGATAGCGGAATACTGCAAGCAGGAGAAAAAGACCCTGTGGGAGGAGACAAAGCGTCTCTTCTACCCCCATCAGGTCTACGTGGATCTGTCTGACAGACTCTACGAGGTGAAGAAATCTCTGCTTGATCAGATGGATATGGATTAATTGGTTTTATTTTTAAGGAGGATTTATTTCTATGAATATTATTGTACTGGCAGGCGGCTACAGCAACGAGCGGGATGTGTCCTTAAGCTCCGGAGGCAGTATCTGCCGGGCGCTCCGGGAGAGAGGACACAACGCCTATCTTCTGGACGCTTTCCTTGGCCTTGAGAAGGCCCCCGAAAACCTGGAGGACGTATTCACACTCCCGGGAGGCGGCCTTGAGATCGCCACAGGTATCCAGACATCCGAGCCGGACCTTGATGCCCTCTGGGCCTCGCGCCCCGGGGATTCCCCCAGCTTCCTGGGCCCCAACGTGCTGGAGCTGTGCGGTCTGGCTGACATCACCTTCCTGGCCCTCCACGGGGGACTGGGCGAGAACGGCAAGCTGCAGGCTGCCTTTGACACACTGGGGATACGCTACACAGGGTCTGACTCTCTGGGCTGCGCCCTGTCCATGGATAAGGGCGTGACAAAGGATCTCTTCCACTCCGCCGGGGTTCCCACTCCCTACGGAACCCATGTTTCCAGGAGGAACAAGGACATCTCCCTTGAGACCCTTCAGATCCCCCTTCCCCTTGTGGTGAAGCCCTGCTCCGGCGGCTCCAGCATCGGAGTCCACTTTGTACATACGGAGGAGGAGTTCAGGGAGGCCATGCGCGTCTCCTTCGAGAAGGAGGACGAAGTGGTCATTGAGCCCTTCATCGACGGCCGGGAATATGCCTGCGGGATCTTTGACGGTCAGGCCCTGCCTCTCGTGGAGATCATCCCCGATGGCGGCGTATTCGACTATGTCCACAAATACCAGAGCGGCGGTGCCTCCGAGATCTGCCCCGCCACATCCGTGGACAAGGAGACTACAGAGGCCATCCAGAAGACCGGCGTGCTGGCCGCCCAGGCTCTACGCCTGAACGTGTACTGCAGGGCTGATTTTATCGTAGACAATCACACCGGACAGTTCTACTGCCTGGAGGTCAACTCTCTCCCCGGCATGACAAGCGCCAGCCTTTTGCCCAAGGCGGCAAAGGCGGCAGGATATGAGTACGGTGAATTCTGCGAACAGATCATCGAGAAATCTCTGGACGCCAGATACAGATAGGAGAAGAACATGAAAAATCTCACAATAGAAAATATGACAAAGGCCTGCAGGGGCATTTATCACGGCAGCGACAGCCTCCTTGGAAGGGAGGCTGCCCACGTGGTCATCGACAGCCGCAAGGCCGGCCCCGGCGATGTGTTCGTAGCCATCAAGGGCGAGCGGGTGGACGGCCACTCCTTCATCCCGGGTGTCATGGAAAAGGGCGCCCTTTGCGCTGTGTCCGAGCAGGATCTGGGGGAGACAGCCTTCCCCTATATCCAGGTGGAGTCAACGGCCCAGGCCCTTCTGGACATCGCAAAGCTATACCGGGACTCCTTTGACGTAAAGGTGGTAGGCATCTCCGGCAGCGTGGGAAAGACAAGCACAAAGGAGATGATCGCCTCTGTCCTGTCTCAGAAGTACAATGTCCACAAGACCCAGGGAAACTTAAACAGCGAGTCCGGACTCCCCCTGACTGTCTTTGACCTGAAGGAGGAAAATGAAGTGTCCGTCCTGGAAATGGGCATCAACCATTTCGGTGAAATGCGCAAGCTCTCCACCGTGGCCCAGCCCGATGTGTGCGTGATCACAAACATCGGTGTGGCCCACCTGGAATTTCTCAAGACACAGGAGGGCATCATGCAGGAGAAGACGCAGATGTTCCAGGACATGAAGCCGGGCGGTTCCATCGTCCTCAACGGGGACGATCCTCTTCTGTCCACTATCGGGCCCGTAAAAGGTGTGACTCCCCTCTTCTACGGAACATCCCCGGACTGCGACGTGTACGCCTCAGATGTGCAGTCCCAGGGGCTGAAGGGATCCTCCTGCGTCATCCACACCCCGGCCGGAGAGTTCTCCTGCCTGGTGCCCACCCCCGGCTCCCACATGGTGTCCAACGCCCTGGCCGGAGCGGCTGTAGGGTATGTGCTGGGCCTTGACAGCAGACAGATCAAAGACGGCATTGAAAATCTGCCCTTCATGGCTGGCAGGAACAATATCATACAGACCGACAGGATCATCATCCTGGACGACTGCTATAACGCCAATCCGGTTTCCATGAAGGCCGCCATCGATGTGCTGGATCTGGGCATCGGGCGCAGGGTGGCTATCCTGGGAAAGATGGGCGAGCTGGGCAGCAACGAAAAGGAGCTCCACTACGAGGTGGGCGCCTATCTGGCCGCCTCAGAGACCGATGTGGTGATCGCCGTGGACGAGCTGGCCAGGGAGATCATCCGGGGCATTGAAGATGCCGGCTCACACATAGAGACACACTGGTTCGCCACAAGAGAGGAACTGATCCCTCATCTGGGAGATCTGATACAGAAGGGGGACAATGTTCTTGTAAAAGCATCCAACAGCCTCGGCTTCAGCGGGATCGTACAGGCGCTGAGAGAGCTGTAGGGGATTTCACAAAGGAGAACAGAGCAGACCATGGATTATCAGGTTCTTGTCCTTGATCTGGACGGCACACTGACAAACTCAAAAAAAGAGATCACGCCGGAGACCCGGGAAGCGCTGATCGATATACAGGAGATGGGGAAAAAGGTGGTCCTGGCAAGCGGCCGCCCCACAAAGGGTGTGCTGCCCCTGGCCAAGCAGCTCCATCTGTCCGACTACGGGAGCTACATTCTCTCCTTTAACGGGGCGCGCATTACAGACTGCCGCAGCGGACAGATCATGTACAACCGCTATCTCCCCCAGGACGCCCCCGCCCCCGCCTTCCGGCTGGCCTCGTCCTTTGCCGGGGAGGGTGCGGATATCCTGACCTACACGGAGAACCACATTATCTCAGGGATACAGCCCAACCGGTACACGCTGCTGGAGTCCCGGATCAATCACATGCCGCTTCTGGAAAGCAGCGACTTTACAGCAGATATTCCCCGGCAGATCAATAAGCTCCTGGCCACCGGCGAGCCGGGGGTGATCAGCCGTATGAAGGATGTCATGACCACCCATTTCCGCTCTTATCTGAACATCTACTGCTCAGACCCTTTCTTCCTGGAGATCATGCCAAGGGGCGTGGACAAGGCCCACGCCCTCGTAAAGCTGCTGGGCAGCATCGGGCTCTCCACCCGGCAGATGATCTGCTGCGGGGACGGGTACAACGACATCACCATGATCGAGACCGCCGGGCTGGGAGTGGCCATGGCAAACGCCCAGCCCCCTGTGCGGGACAGCGCGGACTACATCACCAAGTCCAACGATGAGAACGGGGTTCTGCATGTGATCAATAAATTTATGAGATAGGACCGCTCCTGTCCTCACAAAAAAAGAGTTCCTCATTGGAACTCTTTTTTGTATCCCTACGCCGTCTTCCCCTTATTCTTCTCATGCCACAGGATCAGCCGCTTTCCAAATTTCCCCAGAGCCTCCACCACAAAGCTGAGGTAGCGGAACACCGGCTCCGCGGCGATGGAGAACACGATAAAGAGCATGATGCACTTGGTGGACATGGCCGTGATGGCAAACAGGTCACCCAGGTAGATGCTGGAGAGCACAAGGGCAATGCCGCAGCCTGACAGCACAGCGATCCGGATGGGGTTCATAGGCTGGCTGATCTTCCAGAGAACCATGAAGCCCACAATGGCCAGAAGGATGGTGGCCGCCGTGGCGATATCCGACTGTCCCACCTCAAAGGTCTGCCCGAAGATTACCAGCGCTCCCACGATCAGCACATCGGTCAGTCCGCCTGGCAGCGCCTTCAGGAAGACGTTGGGGAGGAAATGTCCCTGTATCCGGTTCTTGTTGGGCTCGAGCGCCAGGAAAAAGGCGGGCACGCCGATGGTAAACATGCTGATCAGCGAGACCTGGGCCGGCTCCAGCGGGTAGGTGATCATGAACACCGCCGAGAACACGGACAAAAGGAGGGAAAAGATATTCTTCACAAGGAACAGGCTTGCCGACCTCTGGATGTTGTTGACCACCCGGCGTCCCTCCATTACCACAGAGGGCATACAGGAGAAATCCGACTCCAGCAGCACCACCTGGGCCGCCTGGGAGGCGGCCTCGCTGCCCGACGCCATGGCGATGCTGCAGTCCGCGTCCTTCAGAGCCAGGATATCGTTGACGCCGTCCCCTGTCATAGCCACTGTGTTTCCCTGGTCCTTCAGCACATTCACAAACTGCCGCTTCTGATTTGGAGTCACACGGCCGAAGACCGTGTACTTCTTCATGGCCGCCGCCACGTCCTGGTCCGTCTTCAGCGTGCCCGCGTCCACATAGTTCTCCGCCCCCGCAATGCCGGCCCGGGAGGCCACCTCGGACACTGTCACCGGGTTGTCACCGGAGATGACCTTGATGTCCACGCCCTGCTCCGCAAAGTAGGCGAAGGTCTCCGGCGCATTCTGCCGGATGGGGTTGGAGAGCATCACATAGCCCAGGGGCGTGACCTTCTCCGTAAGGGGCTTTCCGTCTATCTGTCCCGCATATTTTCCGAACACGAGAACACGGTAGCCTTTCTTTGTAAACTGCTCGATTTCCGCCTCATAGAGGACATAATCGTCCCGCAGGACCATTTCCGGCGCTCCCAGCACATAGGCGCCGTCCTTGTAGGTGACGCTGCTGTATTTCACCGCGGAGGAAAATGAGGTCAGGCTCACCGGCTTTTTCCCCGTATTCTCCTGGAAATACTCCTTCAGAGCCGCCATGGTGATGTTGTCCTCGCTCATGGCCGCCGCGAAATCCCCCAGCATTTTCTCCAGAGGCGGATACTCCTCCTCCTTCTCCCGGTAGTCCAGCGTGGGCTCCACCCGGTTTACCGTCATGGTGTTTTCCGTGATGGTTCCCGTCTTATCCACACAGAGCACGTTGACTCTGGCCAATGTCTCGATGCTCTTCATGTCGTGGAGCAGCACCTTCTGGCTGGCCAGGCGCATGGCGCTCACCGCCAGGGCCACGCTGGCCAGCAGATATAGTCCCTCAGGGATCATACCGATGACCGCCGCCACCATGGAGGTGACGCTCTGGGAAAAGCCCTCATGGTTGAAGAAAAAGCTCTGGGAAAAGAGGATCAGGCCGATGGGGATGATGATAATGCCCACCCACTTGACCAGCTTGTCCAGAGAGCGGATCATCTCCGACTGCTCCTGGTCGTCCATGGCCTTGGCCTCCATGGTCAGACGGGAGATGTAGGAGTCCTCCCCCACCTTGTCCAGCCGGGCCCGGCACTCCCCGGACACCACAAAGCTGCCGGACATGAGCTTATCCCCCTTTCGCTTGGTGATCTCGTCGGACTCGCCTGTCAGCAGGGACTCGTTGACCTGTATCTCCCCTGCGGATACCACCGCGTCCGCGCAGATCTGATTGCCCGCGCTGAAGATGACGATGTCATCCAGCACCAGCTCCTCGGAATTCACCTTTCTCACCTTTCCGTCCCGGACCACCCTGGCGTGGGGCGCGTTCAGCATGCTCATCTTCTCCAGCACATTCTTGGACCGCACCTCCTGGACAATGCCGATCAGGGTGTTGACAATGACCACCGGGAGGAAGGTCAGGTTCCGGAAGGAGCCCACCAGGCAGAGCAGCACGCCCAGCACGACAAAGATCAGGTTGAAGTAGGTAAATACATTTTCATGTATGATCTCCTTTGTCGTCTTGGCAGGCGGATCCACCGAGATGTTGGTCCACCCGTGCATCCGGTGCTCCTGCACCTGCTGGGAGCTAAGCCCCTCCGCCGGGTCCGGGTCATACCGGGTCGTGCGGATCCGCCGGTTTCTCCTCTCACTGTGTTCCTCTACTTTTTTCTTCACATTTTTTTGTCTTTTCTTCATGTATATTTACGTCTCCTCTATATCTATCCTATTATATACCTCTCCTCTTAAGATTTCTATAAAGGTTCTCTAAAAATTCTCTTAAGCCCGCAAAGCGCCGGGGCGGGAACCTTCCTCTTAAGGATGCCCCGCCCCGCTCTTTTGTATGCTGTCAGCTCAGATCCGGATCACGCGGCCCGGCCTGCGCTCTTTGGCTGCCGGCTTCTCCCCGGCCGCATAGCCCAGCGCGCAGTGTCCGACGCCGGCATAGTTTTCTCCAAGCCCCCATTTTTCCAGGAGCCTTTTCCCCTCCTCGCTCTCAAACTCTTCCTTCGCCCTGTGGATCCAGCAGGAGCCAAGTCCCACCGCCTGGGCCGCATTCATCAGGTTGCCCATGGCCAGGCTTCCGTCCTCCACATAGGTGGGGCGCCCTGTGTCCGCCAGCACCACCACGATGGTGGGCGCTCCGTAGAAGGGATCTGTATCCGGATCCCCCATAATGGAAGCGTTCATTTTCCGGAGCTGTTCTCTCGTCTCCGGATCCTGCACGGCCACAAAGACAACCGGCTGCTGCCCCATACCGCTGGGCGCCCAGAGGCCGGCCTCCAGGATCCGCTCAAGCTCCTCGTCCCTGATCTGCTCCGCCTTATAGGCCCGGACGCTCCTTCTCTCCTTTAAATCCTTCAGTGTCTCTTTCATGTCCTTGTTCCTCCTTTGCTGCTTGTCTTTTCATTCGTTAGCACATCAGCCCAGGGCCACGTCCAGGATCATCATGAGGATAAATCCCACCGCGAAGCCCATCGTGCCAATATTGCTGTGCTCTCCCTCGTTGGCCTCCGGTATGAGCTCCTCCACCACCACGTACAGCATAGCTCCCGCCGCAAAGGCCAGGAGAAAGGGAAGCACCGGGGTGAGAAGCTCCGAGAGCAGAATAGTGACAAGAGCCGCGGCCGGCTCCACGATGCCGGACAGGGTCCCATACAGGAAGGCCCTGCCCCTGGTAGCCCCGCCCTCACTTCTAAGGGGCATGGAAATGATGGCGCCCTCCGGGAAATTCTGGATGGCAATACCGATGGAAAGGGCAAAGGCCCCCATGAGGGAGATCTGGGCGTTGTCCGCCAGAAGCCCGGCAAACACTACGCCCACTGCCATTCCCTCCGGTATATTGTGGAGGGTCACTGCCATGACCAGCATGGTAGAGCGGCGCCAGCTGCTTTTTGGCCCCTCCGGCTCCCTGTGATCCATGTGCTGGTGGGGCACCCTCTTATCCAGCAGAAGCAGAAAGAGCATACCCACTGCCACTCCCGCCGCCGCGGGGATAAATGCCAGCTTTCCCATATCCGCGGACATGTCCATGGCCGGGATGAGAAGGGACCACACGGAGGCCGCCACCATGACGCCGGAGGCGAACCCCAAAAGCACCTTCTGGACAAGGGGCGGCATACTCTCTCTCCGCATCAGAAAAACGCAGGCCGCGCCCAGTGTGGTGCCAAAAAACGGTATCAGAATACCGATCAGTACATTACTCATATACTCCTCCTCATATCCGTCTAGTTAAAATAGACCATCTCGTCCTGGGGAGCCTGTGCCTCCTCCACATATTCCGCCCTGATCACCGGGCCCTTCCGCCCGTAGGCGCGGGTATACTCATAGCCTACCGTCCCCCGCACCTTCACCCACTGTCCGGGCGTCAGCTTGGGGGCGTAAGGACTGCGGCATATATATCCCAGGAAGGTGGTGTCGTCGGCACAGCAGGTCATCGCCATCCGGCCCGCCACGAACTCCTTGGCCGGAAATCCTCTCGGCTTGAGTACCTTCGCCTTGTACTCCACTGTCTTCTTTAAGTATCTCTCGGGATGATCCATCATGTCCACGTACCAGATACCGTAGTCCATGTCATCGATCTGCACCACCGGAGCGTCCAGGTCATAGGGCATGGCGTCCTCAAAGATGTTGTCGATCTCCCCGTCCTCCCCCTCGAAAATGATCTGGGCGCTCTGGTTGACCACCTTCACATTCCGCCGGTAGGAGGCGAGAGGCATATCCTTTGTGCAGCGGTTGAACATGACAAGCTCCGCATTTCTCACCATATCCATAAAGAGGGGCTTCATGTTGGCGATGTAGGTCCCAAAGGTGGTGGCATCCACTGTCACCAGCTTCTGCACAAGCCCCCACCCGGAGGGCACGTCCATGGCCTCGATCCTGCTCACCGGGTACATGCCGTTGCACTCGATGATGACCCGCTCCGGATGATACTTCCGGTCCGCCTCCTGGAGCCACTCCAGGGTCATCTCCTCCGGGTCATCCACAGTAAGGAGGGTGGTGTTAGTCCGCTTCAGAAGCGCCTCGCCGTACTCCTCCTCCCCCTCCTCGCAGAGGATCAGCAGGGTATTCCCGTCAATCTCAAAATATTCCTGGCTCAAGGTGTACCGCAGGAAGCTGGTCTTCCCGCTCTCCAGGAAGCCCGCCATTAGGTACACCACCACTCTGGCATTGTCTACCATCTGCATAAGCTTTCGTCACCTGCCCTTTCTATTCTGCCGCGCCCGCAAAAAGTTCCTTCAGGGCGTCCTCTTTCAGCTTGGATCCGATCACGCAGATGCGTCCTGTGTAGTCCGGCTGTCCCTCCCGGAGCTCCACTTCCCCGGGCACCATGTCAAAGTAGATCCACGTTCCCTTGTCGCCTTCCACCATTCCCTTGGCCCGGAGCACCATGCCGTAGGTGTCCGCGTCGCCGAGGGCATCCAGGCGCACCTTCAGATCCTGGGCGCTGTACTTTTTCACCGTCTCCAGGCCCCAGCTTCCAAACACCTCATCCGCATGGTGATGGTGGTGGCCGTGATGATCGTGGTCATGCCCGTGATGGTGGTCGTGGCCGCACCCATCGTGGTCATGCTCGTGATGGTGGCCGTGATCATGCTCCTCATGGTCGTGATGGTGGTCGTGATCATGGTCATGGTGATGCTCTTCGCCGGGCCCGTGATGGCCGCCGCACACGTCGCATCTCGTCTCCTCCATCAGCTCCTCCTCCAGAGAGGGAGCGTGCTGCTCCATGATCTCAAAGAGCTTGGCCCCGTCGATCTGGTCCTCCGGGGTGGTGATAATGGGGGCGTCCGGGTTGAGGGTGCGGATCTGTGCCACTGCCTGCTCCACCTTGTCATCGTCCGCAATGTCGGTACGGCTCAGGATAATGGCTCCCGCCGACTCCACCTGGTTCTTGTAAAATTCTCCGAAATTTTTTAGATACATCTTGCACTTCTTCACATCCACCACTGTGGTCGCGCTGTTCAGCGCCACATCCGCATCTGTCTTCACACTCTCCACCGCCTTTTTTACATCAGAGAGCTTGCCCACGCCGGAGGGCTCGATGAGAATTCTGTCCGGATGGTAGGTCTCGATGACTTCCTTTAAGGAAGCGCCGAAGTCACCCACGAGAGAGCAGCAGATGCAGCCGGAGTTCATCTCCCGTATTTCGATGCCCGCCTCCTTGAGGAAGCCTCCGTCAATGCCGATCTCGCCGAACTCGTTTTCAATCAGGACCACCTGCTCTCCCTTGAAGGCCTCCCGGAGAAGCTTCTGGATAAGTGTGGTCTTCCCGGCTCCCAGAAAGCCGGAGATAATATCTATTTTTGTCATTTTATCCACTCCTGTTCTTTCTTATTTATTTTTCCGGACATTTGCGCATCATATCTGCGCACATCCAAAACTATTTTGTCACAGCCCGGCACAAATTTCAAGGAGGCAGAATAATCTTTCTTCTATGCCTTGCAGAAACTGTCCATCCATTTTATAATAGCCTTGTAATTGTAAAACACATTACAATCAACTATATCAGGAGGAAAAAATTATGCAGAAATATGTATGCGAACCTTGCGGCTATGTGTATGATCCGGAAATCGGCGATCCTGACAACGGCATCGCACCGGGTACAGCATTTGAAGATCTCCCGGAGGATTGGGTATGCCCCATCTGCGGAGTGGGCAAAGACATGTTTGTTGTGGAGGGCTAATCTCCGCCGCGCAGTCTGGCCTGAAAATCATCAGAATATTTCAGTTGGAGCTCTGCTGACGCAGGGCTCCTTTTACTTGACATTCCGCCCGGAAATTGGTACTATTTTCAAGATACCCTGATAATCGTTTTCATTTTTATATAAAAAGGAAGATCTGATCATGGAATTACTGGAACACATTTTCTTACACACAGCCGAGGACAGCGTCCGCATGCTGCCCTTCCTGTTTGCCGCCTTCCTGCTCCTGGAGGGTCTGGAGCACTATTCCAGCGCCTGGATCCGCCGGACGCTGACAAAGATCGAGAAGGCAGGCCCTGTAGTGGGCGCCCTCTTTGGCTGTATCCCCCAGTGCGGCTTCTCGGTCATGGCCGCCAACCTCTACTCCGGAGGCGTCATCTCCATGGGCACGCTGCTGTCCGTCTTTCTGGCCACCTCCGACGAGGCTGTGCTGATCCTCATCGGCCACCCGGGAAACGGGGGTGCTATTGCCGCTCTCCTGGCAGTTAAAATCATCATTGCCATCGCAGCCGGATACCTGGCGGACCTGTTCTTCGCCAAATTTATCTCCACCAAAAAGGAAATCGAGGATCTGTGCCACCACTGCGGCTGCCACGACCACCACGGCATCCTGCGCCCGGCCCTGAACCACACGGTCCGTCTGTTCGGCTATATTTTTATCTGCACCTTTGTCCTGAACGCCGTGATCGAGGGAGCCGGCCTTGAGTCAGTGTCCACCTTCCTATTAAATGGAAGCATCTTCCAGCCCTTTCTGGCGGCCCTTCTCGGGTTCATCCCCAACTGCGCCGCCTCCGTGCTGTTGACTGAGCTCTATCTCGGCAAAGCCCTCTCCTTCGCCTCCGTCATCGCCGGCCTGTGCACCAACGCGGGCGTCGGGCTGATCGTCCTTTTCAAGGTCAATCCGGACAAGCTGGAGTGCGTCAAATTCACCGGCCTTCTGTACGCCTGCGCGGTGATCGCCGGCATAATCCTGCACCTGGCCGGGTTTTAGCCCGGTTTTAGAGTGAAAAGAACGAGCGAAAAGAACATTGGTACAGCCCTGCATAGAAAAAAGCGATGAGGCCGGCGTGACCTGCATCGCTTTTTTGATAACTTAGAACTGACCCGAAAGACTATCTCTCCTGGTCGTATTTTACAAATGCGTCTACTTTCGGCTGAGAAGAGCATCCTGGAACGAATTCGTTTCCGAGGAAGGCGTCCACTAACAGCTCACGCACCTTGTTTCCCGTTGTAAACGCACCCATACATGCGATGTTGGCGTCATTGCTCAGGCGCGCTCTCTGCGCGGAGTATACATCGGATACAAGAGCTGCATAGGCGCCCTTTACTTTGTTGGCTGCAATAGATACGCCGATACCTGTGCCGCAGATCAGGATACCCCTGTCATACTCCTTGGAAGCCACAGCCTCGCCGACCTTAATGGCAACGTTGGCGTAGATAGGATCATCGCTTCCAAAATCTGTTACTTCCCCGTATCCTTTTGCCTCAATGTACTTGATGATCTCTTCTTTTGCTTCCTGGGCATTGGGATCACATCCAATTGCAATTTTCATTTTTTCTTCCTCCTTATAGTTATTTCTGTTTCGTTTTCTTCATTTTATCATTTCGTTATACTTTTGTCCACTTTCGTTTTGTTTCGTTTTTACTTTTTTACTTTATTCGTCTCTCTTTTCTATGTCCATGATCATATCGACCCTTCTCTGGTGCCTTCCGCCTTCAAATTCCGCGTTCAGCCACTCCTCTATGATCATCTTTGCCAGCTCAATTCCCACTACTCTTGCACCGAACGCAAGGATATTCGTGTTGTTGTGCTGTCTGGACAAACGGGCTGAATACGGCTCACTGCAGACTACCGCCCGAACGCCTTTCACTTTATTGGCCGCCAGGGAAATGCCTACGCCGGTACCGCAGATCAATATACCCAGATCCACTTCCTTCGCAACAACAGCGCGCCCGATTTTCTCCCCATACACCGGATAGTCACAGCTCTCTGTGGAATCTGTTCCATAATTGATCACTTCATAGCCCAGATCCTGCAGAAATTTCATGACTTCCTTTTTCATCTCCACCGCTGAGTGGTCGTTTCCTATTCCTATTCTCATACATCTGGTCTCCTTCTTTACTCAAAATTCATTTCTGGATATATTATAATCTTTTCATTTTTGAAAGGCAATGTCTATTCCACATTGTCTCGCCTACTTTTGATAAATAGAACGGCTGCAAAATACAATCTAATATATTTTGCAGCCGCTTTAGAATGCTTTTATGTTATTTTTTTCTTCGTACAACACGTCTTGCAGCAGATGCGATATCCTCCGGAGTTAATCCATATTTCTGGAGAAGGATCTGAGGAGAAGCCGAATGTCCAAACACATCCTTTACCCCTACCATTTCTACCGGCACGTTTTCATCAGATACTACAACTTCCGACACTGCACTTCCAAGTCCTCCTATTATATTGTGCTCCTCAGCCGTCACAATCGCACCCGTTTCTTTTGCAGCCTTTTGGATAATTTCTTTATCAATGGGCTTTATTGTATGCATATCAATAATGCGTGCGCTAATTCCCTCTTTTCGCAAAATTCTTTCTGCTTTTAAAGCCTCCTGTACCATAAGTCCGCATGCAATAATCGAAACATCCGCGCCATCCACTAACTGAATTCCCTTTCCCACTTCAAAATGATAGTTCTCGAATGTATCTGTCACACACTCTAAGGCACAACGTCCTGTTCTAAGGTAGCAAGGCCCCTTCATATCTAGTATTGCCCTTGTAGCCATACGTGTTTCATTTGCATCACATGGCACAATAACCGTCATTCCTGGAATAGTTCTCATCAAACTGATATCCTCTATACATTGATGAGTCGCTCCATCTTCTCCTACTGTTAGTCCTGCGTGGCTACCAATTATTTTTACATTTAGCCCTGGATAGGCAACACTATTACGAACCTGATCATATACACGTCCTGCCGCAAACATAGCAAAAGTATGCACTAATGCAGTAGCTCCGCACGTAGCAAAACCAGCAGCAATATCCACCATATTCGCCTCTGCAATACCAATGTTAAAAAAACGTTCCGGATATCTATCCGCAAAATACTGTGTCATTGTACAGCTCTTTAAATCTGCATCAAATACATAAATATCCTGTCTTCCCCCAAACTCTTCCAGAGACCGCCCATACGCAACTCTTGTAGATATATTTTCACCCATTTCTATCAGTCCTCCAATTCCGCAATTTTGGCATCTAATTCAGCAAAAGCTGTCTCAAACTCAGATTCTGTTGGTTTTCCGCCATGAAAACGAACCTGATTTTCAAAAACAGATACCCCTTTCCCTTTAACAGTATCCGCAATAATTACCGTGGGCTTTCCTTTCCAAACTTGCGCAAGAGCAATTGCGTCATGTATCTGTTCTATTTCATTTCCATCTATTTCCAGCACATTCCATCCGAATGCTTTAAATTTGTCTCCGATCGGATACGGCGACATAACTTCTTCCAGACTTCCATCTAACTGCAACTTATTATTATCTACAAATGCGATTAAGTGATCTGTCTTAAAATATCCTGCTGCCATAGCAGCTTCCCATATTTGCCCTTCTTGAATCTCTCCATCACCCATTATGCAGTATGTATAATACCCCATTTCACGATTTTTCCCATACATTGCCATTCCTAAAGCCACTGATAATCCCTGTCCCAGGGAGCCTGCTGACATGTCCACTCCCGGCACATGAATCTCCACATGCCCGGACAGATCACTATCGATTGTCCTAAATGTTTTCAAATGCTCTATTGGGAAAAATCCTCGCAAGGAAAGAGTCGCATACATTGCAGGCGAGCAATGCCCTTTCGACAAAACCAGTCTATCTCTATCTTTCCTATCTGGATGTTCCGGATCTATCCGCATTCTGTCAAAATAAAGAACTGCCAAGATCTCTGCTATAGAAAATGATCCTCCGATATGGCCTGAACCAGCATTTTTAATCGTTTCAAGCGCAGTTTTCCTTATTATATATGCCTGTCTCTGTAATTTTGTTTTTGTTTTACTGTCCATGCTCACTGGCCTCCCAAATATTTTTTATTTCTTACCCTGCTGCATTTTGCCTTTTCATCTTTACCATGTCAAAATAAACAGCCGCAATAATAATGACTCCTTTAAAAACATACTGCCAATATGAATTGACGTTCATCAAATTCAATCCGTTAGATATAACTCCGATTATAAGTACACCTATAATCAAGCCACCTACAGATCCTGTACCTCCAAAAAAGGATGTTCCTCCAAGTACTGCTGCCGCAATAGCATCTGTCTCATACCCTTCTCCTGTAGAAGGTTGTCCAGACGACATACGTGCGGCCATAACCACTCCACAAAATCCTGCTATAGCTCCACTAATTGTCCATACAAGTATTTTTATTTTTTTGACATTAATGCCTGAAAATCTCGCAGATATCTCGTTACCTCCAACAGCATAAATATGACGCCCTGTCCTTAATTTATTGAGGAGTATATAATCTAAAAAGAGAAAAATCGCCATATAAATAACAGGATAAGGAATCGGTCCAAGCATTCCTGTCCCCAGAGTCCCGAAATCCTGATTTGTTGTCGTCACCGGCGATCCGTTTGCAAACAGATATGCTGCACCACGGCAAATAGACTGCATAGCCAAAGTAACAACAAAGGGATGGATGCCTGTATACGTGATAACCAGTCCATTGATCATGCCAACTACAATTCCCACAATAATTCCCATGGCAATTCCCATATAGATAGGCAATCCGAAATTTTCAAATGTCATAACACAAAGGACTCCACTCAAGGCTGCTAACGCTCCACCTGTTAAATCAATACCTGCCAGTATAATCGCCATCTGGACTCCAATGGCAAGATAACAGTTAGCTGCACATGTGCGCAGCAAGTTTACCATATTAGTCTGTGTCAGGAAATTGTTTCCAAAAATCGAAAAGAAAATACACATTGCCAGAAAAGCAATTAAAATCCCCCAATTCTGCTTAAAATATTGACTGATCGGGCGGATTACTATATTATTAGATATTTTTTTCATTATTCGTCACCCCCATAGCATATTTCAATATTAATTCCTGAGAAAAATCTTCATGACTTAATTCACCCGTAATGTAACTCTCGCTCATCACTATTACTCTGTCACTCATGTTCATTACTTCAGGCATTTCCGAAGATATTAAAATAATCGCAAGGCCTTCTTTTGCCAAATTATTAATAATGGTATAGATTTCCGCTTTTGCTCCTACATCAATCCCCCTCGTAGGTTCATCCAGTATCAGGACTTTAGGATTAGTTGCCAGCCATTTAGCAAGCAGCACCTTCTGTTGATTTCCACCGGACAATGTAAGACAATTTACATTAGGAGAAGGTGCCTTAATCTGAAGAGAGTTTATCCCTTCATCTACAATCTCAGCTTCTTTCTTTAAGTCCACTCTTAAATGTTTCATAAAACGATCAAGAACAGGGAGCGAAATATTAAATGTTATTGACTGTTTCAGTAAAAGGCCCTCTGTCTTTCTGCTCTCGGGAACAAGTGCAACTCCTTTTTTTTGCATAAACAGCGGATTGGGATGTTTCACCAGCTCCCCATTCAAATATACCTCTCCAGATTTCATAGGATCTAACCCCATGACTGCCTTCATGAGTTCTGATCTTCCTGCTCCTACAAGACCGTAAAATCCTAAAATTTCTCCGCTTCGAACTGAGAAACTACAGTCAGTCACCCTATTACCAGCACATATATGTTTTGCCTCCAGGATGATCTTCCCCGGCTTGTTAAATGTTCTTGTGTAATAATTACCCAGATCACGTCCAACCATTAAAGAAATCAATTTGCTTTCTGAACATTCCGAAGCCTGAAGTTCTCCCATAAATTCTCCATCCCTCATAATAGTCACAGCATCACATAACTGAAAAACTTCTGCCATTTTGTGAGTAATAAAAATAATCCCCAGTCCCTGCTGTTTCAAATCTTTTATGGTTTTAAACAAAACATCTACTTCCTTCTCCGATAGAGAAGATGTCGGTTCATCCAATATCAGGATCTTAGCATTTAGCGAAAAAGATTTCGCTATTTCCACCATTTGCTGTTGTCCAATAGAAAGTTTCCCTACAAATTCATTAGGATCAACATTCAATCCCACCCTTTCAAGAAACGGTTTAGCGGCCTCTGCCATTTTATCCTTACTTACTAATCCTAATCTTCCTTTTTTCTCTCTACCAAGAAAAATGTTTTCAGCAATCGTGAGATATGGCTCCAACGCTAATTCCTGATGGATAAATGCTACTCCCAAGTTTTGAGACTCTTTCACGGAGTGTATGGATACTTTCTCTCCATCAATATAGATTTCTCCTGAATCTGCGGGAAATACTCCTCCCAATATATTCATGAGTGTAGATTTTCCGGCACCATTTTCCCCCATAAAACCCATAACTTCTCCCGCATGTACTGTAATCGCAGCATTATTTAATGCCTTAACCCCAGGAAAGGTCTTCACTATTTTTTCCATGCGTAAAAGCTCTTTTACCATCGTGCCACTCCTTTCTTTGTCTATCTTAAAAAAAGACGCATGAAACCAGACCCGGCCACCGCCAGGCTTTTATGCAAACTATTTTCACACACTGAATTATTTGATGCTCTGTCTAAAAGGAGAGCCATCCCTTCAAAAAAACGTTCTTATTTTGAACAAAGATTGCTCTCCTTCTCAACAGGCTAATAGACTTTAGATTTTCTCAGCTTGATAAAATCACTGCCAATCCGAAATATCAAACTCCGCAATATTATCAGCGGTAATAAATTCTACAGGTACCACAATCTCGTGCTCTACATCCTCACCACTAAGATAATCAATTGCCGCCTGCATTGCGTCAGCTCCTACTACAGATGGCTGCTGCGCAGCTGAACCTGTCGCAGATCCATCTTTTACATACCCCATAAAGTCAGGATTACCATCCACCCCATAAATCAAAATATCATCACGGCCAGCAGCAGCACATGCCTGAACACACCCCAGTGCTGCCATATCATTAATACAGAAAAATCCAGCCAATTCCGCATCTCCTGTTATGGCATCTTCGGCCACCGACAAACTCCTTGCTGTATCTCCAGATGTGTCAGTTGTACCAATTACCTCAAAGTAATCTCCAATAGTATCGAGGAAGCCCTGCTCTCTCTGAACGCATGCACTCCCTGAAGGCTGATTTAAAATATAAATTTTGGATCCCTCGTCCAGTTTAGACATCATATCCTCAGCACACTGTACGCCTGCTTCATAGTTATCAGATGCTATAACTGAAACAACCAGATCATCCCTATCTACTTTCGTATCTACATTTATAACTGGAATATTGGCATCTGCACATGCTTGAAGTGCTTCCGTACATGCCGTAGTATCCATTGGTGCCATAATAATTGCATCAACATCCTGATTGATCAAATCATAAATATAATTATTCATTGTTGCCTGATCACTATCAGAATCCACTGTCACAAGCTGTGAATCTGCATCCATTCCCAGCTCCTGCATTTTATCTTCAATTCCACCCATCATAGCTGTCCAAAAAGGATTGTTCATCGTAGTAGGTACATACGCAATAGTAAGATCCCCTACATCGATTTCTCCGCTTTCGCTAGCAGCCGCATTGTCAGTGTCATTGTCTTTGCTTGAAGAACCACAGCCCGCAAGACTTAATGTCATTGCAAATGACAATGTAGTAGCAAGCATGATCTTCCATACCCTGTTTTTCATAGTTACATATCCTCCTTGATTTTAATTATATATTTTCTGTCCTTTCCGATTTAAATCGTATCAGGACATAAATATCATGTTTATTAATAATAAACTTTGTTTATGCGTCTGCTATCCTAATTGATGTTATTCAACTGTTCTTTTTATACATTCAAGTATTTTGTTTTCCTTAAACAGTTTTTCTACAACCTGGTAATATCCTCCCAGCAATGTCGTATCCTCTTCCATCACCGAACACCTAATTGATACACTAGAAAGAATCGATGGATGAACAAATCGCTCTACCGATTCCTGTACTTTTCTAAGGAACTCTGGAGAATTGGGATAATCTTTTCCAAGGATAATACAATCTGGATTGATAATATAAATCAGATTTGCTATCCCATATCCTAGCATCCATGCCATTTTCTCAACAGCATATACAGCCAATGGATCTTTTTTTTCATACTCTTTTTCAATCTCTTTATATGTGCTCTGTTCTGTCAAATTACTATAAGGGAATTCATATAATCTTTCTTTCATATACCGTACCGCACTTTCAGTCCCTGCACAGTATTCATAAGTACTATCCCAGCTGCCATTCATTTGCTTCTTCCCATTATAATTAATTCCCATATGGCCTATTTCTCCGGCAATACCTAGTTTTCCCTGCACAATCTCTCCCTTGATTACGATGCCACATCCTATTCCAAATCCTATAGACTCTAAGGCTATGAGACTGGCATTTTCCTCCGCTTGTCTTTCTCTAGCATTCCGCCATTCTGCATAAGCCGCCAATTTTGCATCATGTTCTGAAAAAACGGGGATTCTAAGCACTTCTTCAAGTTCCTTATGCATATTAACAAAACTTAACTGTTCAAAATCTGATACAAGCATCAAGTCATTGCTTATATCCCCACTTTTCCGTATGTACGGTCCCGGAAGTCCTAAACTCACCCCTATGATTTTCTTCTTATCAAATTTTTCTAGCAACTCTGCCAAACTTGTCTTTAGGGACGCTACAATCTCATATATACTGTTTTCAGCACTGATCTTAACTTGTATTCGATCTAATGTTTTCCCTTGAAGTGAATAAACCTTAATACGGTAATTCTTACGATTAATTCTGATAGAAATAATATATATTTTTTCTAACCGCAAGCATAATTGTTCTCCGCGCCTTCCCGCGGCGGAATCGCCTTCATTTTCAACAATTCCAATTTCGCAAAAATCATTAATAATGTTTGTAATCGTAGCTTTCTGCAATCCCACCTTGGAAGCCAGCTCCGATCTCGTCATGCTCTTATTTTCTAATAATGTTTTAAGAACTAATGAACGATTTGCTTTTTGCATCTCTGTACTATTCATTCCCCGATTCATAATGTCCTCCATTCAGAATAGTTTTGTTCATTTAATTAACCAGACAACAGCAAATCGTATT
Source organism: Eubacterium sp. ER2 (assembly GCF_000765215.1). Lineage (GTDB taxonomy): Bacteria > Bacillota > Clostridia > Lachnospirales > Lachnospiraceae > Claveliimonas > Claveliimonas intestinigallinarum. The sequence continues at coordinate 18,143 of NZ_JPJE01000025.1, read as the reverse complement.
TTTGTGTTTATTGATTTAGCTCTTTATAGTGTAACATTATCATTTTCTCTTTGTAATGTCAATATTTTTTGTGCATTTCGAGTATTATTTTTTAATATAAGTTTATTCAATAAACATTTTTTCAAAAATACGCTTTGCTCACACCTCCTTTCTTCATAGGTAAAAGCGGTATAAACGAGAAAAAAGGCCAAGAACTATCACCAGCTCCAGCCTTTCTCATCCCGCCTTATTTTCTATTATGCTATGTATTTTACCACATTATTCTACTAATTGTCATGTATTATGCCTTATCTTTCACCTCTTAATACTTCTAATTTCTTTACATATTTAGGCGTTGGCACTATAATAAACAGGATATTGTTATGAATGAACAACTAAAAGATGAGGAGTACCGTATATGATAAAATTGATCGCCAGCGACCTGGATGGGACGCTGCTCCAGAACGGAGCCCAGGAACTGGACCCCATTATATTTGACCAGATCCGCACACTGAAGGAAAATGGTATCCACTTTGCAGCGGCCAGTGGACGCCAGTATCCAAATCTGCGGAGACTGTTTGCCCCCGTGCAGGACGATATTTCCTATATAGCCGAAAACGGCTCTCTCTGCGTGCATGACGGGAAAGTGCTTTCCAGAGGGCTGATCCCACGGGATTTGGGCAACCGCATCGTTGATGCCATCCACCAATGCAGCGGATGCGAATGTATCATTTCGGGGGAAAAAGTGTGCTACAGCGACTCTGTAAACGAAGAGTTCAGATACCATATGCTGCATGTCATGAAAAATGACATGAAATTTGTGGACAGTATTGACGAGATTCAGGAACCTTACCTGAAGATAGCAGTCTGCAATTTCAACGGCACAAAAGACTGTCTGGCCTATTTTCAGAAATTGTTTTCCAGCGAGATCAAAGTCGTCACCTCAGGCAACATATGGGTAGACTTCATTGCCCCTGACGCCAACAAAGGGACTGCCCTTCACACCCTTCTGGATTATCTGCACATCCTTCCGGAAGAATGTGTTGCCTTTGGCGACCAGTACAATGATGTAGAAATGCTGCAGCTTGCAGGGATCAGTTATGCCATGTCAAGCGCAGCTCCCGGCATCTCCTTCTACTCCACCTATGTCACAGATTCCGTTTCCGATGTGCTTGACGATATAATCTCCTCCACCAGCATTTAACTCTCATAAAAGACCGGGCAGAACTTTTGTCTGCCCGGTCTTTCTATAATCCGTCCATTATCCTTTCACTTATACCAGTTTCCTGACAGCCTCCTGCTCAACGGAAAGCCCTGCCTTAAATCTTTCGATAAAGGCCTCGAAGCCATCCACATCACCGGCGTCAGGATCCATCTTTACGCCTTCCTCTCCGCCGAACACTCTGCTGTCCAGATAGGACTCCAACGCCTCTCCTTCCTCTTTGCGCAGAGCATAAGAAGCCAGAAGCGCGATCCCCCATGCGCCGCCCTCGCCGGCAGTCTCCATGACAGAGACAGGTGCCTGCATAGCTGCGGCCATGATCCGCTGTCCCACTCCGGGAGTCTTGAACAGACCTCCGTGTCCAAGTATCTTGTCAATCTGGATCTTCTCCTCTTTCACCAGGATATCCATGCCGATCTTCAGCGTTCCGAGGGCCGCATAGAGATGAGTTCGCATAAAGTTCGCCAGGTTGAAACAGCTGTCCGGCGTGCGCACAAACAGGGGTCTTCCCTCATCTACGGGGACAATACTCTCTCCTGAATAAAATCCGTAGGACAGAAGTCCTCCGCAGTCCGCATCACCCTCGAGAGCCTTGTTATACAGTGCGGAGAATATCTCATCCATATCAGCCTTTACTCCCATGGCCTCCCCGTATTCTCTAAAGAGGGACACCCATGCATTCAGATCCGAAGTACAGTTGTTGGCGTGGGCCATAGCCACAAGACTTCCGGTAGGTGTTGTCACCATATCGATTTCCCTGTGTACTTTGGAGAGCTCTTTTTCCAGAACGATCATGGCGAATACAGAAGTTCCGGCTGACACATTTCCCGTGCGCACTGCCACACTGTTAGTTGCAGCCATTCCGGTTCCCGCGTCGCCCTCGGGCGGGCATACGACAGCTCCCGCCTGCAGCACTCCTGATGGATCCAGAAGGGCGGCCCCCTCCTCCGTCATCGTCCCTGCATCTTCTCCTGCCAGCAGCACTTCCGGCATGATCTGGCGCAGTTTCCATGGATAGCCTCTCTCTGCCACAAGCTGGTCAAACTGGCCGATCATCCGCTCATCAAAGTCTTTCGTCCGGATATCGATGGGGAACATGCCCGAAGCGTCGCCTATGCCCAGCACCTTCCTGCCTGTCATGCGCCAGTGTATATAGCCGGCCAGAGTCGTAAAGTAAGCCACGTCTTTTACGTGCTCCTCTTTGTTCAGGATTGCCTGATATAAGTGGGCGATACTCCACCTTTCCGGGATATTATACTGAAACAGCTCTGTCAGTTCTTCCGCCGCCTGGCCTGTGATCGTATTTCTCCATGTCCGGAAGGGAACAAGGAGTCTGTCCTCCTTGTCAAAAGCCATGTATCCGTGCATCATGGCGCTGAAACCAATAGCCGCGATCTTTTTGACCTCTGTCCCGTAGGTCTCCTTTACATTCTTCACCATATCCTGATAGCTCCCCTGGAGTCCCTGCCAGATATCATCCAGGGTATAAGTCCAGATATGGCCGTCCAGCCTGTTCTCCCATGCATAGCTTCCGGAAGCGACAGGGATATGATCTTTATCGATCATGACTGTCTTGATCCTGGTAGATCCAAGCTCAATGCCGACAACAGCCTGCCCTTCCTCTATCATCTGTTTTACCTTTTCTGTGTTTGCGTTCATCTTCTCCTCCTTTTGCTGCTATGTCCGTTCTTCCTTCTGAGGACCGCCTCCTCTATATTGCCGGTGATGACATACAGGATACTTTCCTCATCAGGGTACACTTAATCTTCAGCCTTCTGGCCGTAGTACGCGTTTGCCCCGTGTTTCCGATAGTAGTGTTTGTCCTGCAGCGCCGGCGGAGCCGGCTCATTTCCAGGATTGATCATCTCGCACCGGGCCGCCATCTTGGCCACCTCTTCCAGCACCACCGCATTGTGTACCGCCTCATGAGCATCCTTCCCCCATGTAAACGGTCCGTGATTCTTGCAGAGTACCGCAGGAACAGCATTGTAATCCTTCTGCCGGATCTCAAATTCGTCTGCGATGAGAACGCCTGTATTTTTCTCATAGGCCTCCTCAATCTCCTCCTTCGTCAGATTGCGCACGCAGGGAACTTCCCCGTAGATGTAATCCGCATGGGTGGTACCATAACAGGGAATATCGCGCCCTGCCTGGGCCCAGCTTGTGGCCCATGGTGAGTGGGTGTGTACAATCCCTCCGATGTCCTTAAAACGGTTGTACAGAACTACATGGGTAGGCGTGTCAGAAGAGGGATTGTATCTTCCCTCTACCTTATTTCCCTCCAGATCCACGACTACCATATCATTCGGTGTCAGCTTGTCGTAGTCCACGCCGCTCGGCTTGATAACAAAGAGACCTTTTTCACGGTCAATGCCGCTCACATTTCCCCATGTAAATGTCACCAAATTGTACTTCGGGAGCAGCATATTTGCCTCATACACTTCTTTTTTCAGCTCTTCCAACATCTTTTTCTCCACCTTCCTCGTTTTTACTTTCTGTATACCAGCGCATTCCATTTCAACTCATTCTGGAACTGACGGATCGTTGTATCCTTGTCAATATACACCGCTTCTATTCCCATGCAGGCTGCCCAGTCGCCCATCTGCTCCGCAGTCAGATCGTAGGAGAAGGCCGTGTGGTGGGCTCCTCCTGCAAGGATCCAGGCCTCAGCTCCGGTCTGCAGGTTCGGCTCCGGTGTCCAGAACGCCGTCGCCACCGGGAGTTTAGGCATGGGCTTCTCCGTCTTTTTACAGTTTACGTCATTGATGATCAGACGGAAACGATCCCCCAGATCAATCAGCGATGTAGCGATGGCAGGTCCTGTCTTGGACGTAAATACAAGTCGGGCAGGATCCTCCCTGTCTCCCATAGAGAGGGGCTGACACTTGATAGCTATGGAGCCGTCCGCGATCGTAGGACACACTTCCAGCATATGCGCTTCCAGGATCCCCTCTTTCCCGGGGACAAGGTTGTAAGTGTAGTCCTCCATAAAGGAAGTGCCTTTGGCATCCGTCATCCCCTGGGTCATGATCTTCATAACGCGGACCATAGCCGCTGTCTTCCAGTCGCCCTCAGCGCCAAAACCGTAACCTTTCTCCATCAGGCGCTGGATGGCCAGTCCCGGAAGCTGCTTCAGGGATCCCAGATCTCCAAAATGTGTCACGATAGCCTGGTAATTTTTTTCCTGGAGAAATCGCTCAAATCCGATCTCAATGCCCGCCTGCACTGCTACATGCTCACGGAATTCTTTCTCATCCCTTCCCTCCAGGAGTATATCATATTTATCGTAATATTCTTCCACTAATGTGTCAATATCCCCTTTTGGCACTTCCTCAACAGCCTCTGCGATCTCATTGACGGGATAGGTATCCACTTCCCAGCCAAACCGGATCTGGGCTTCCACCTTATCTCCTTCTGTCACAGCTACGTTGCGCATATTATCCGCAATGCGCATGACACGCACGTGGCTGCTCTCGATCACGCCGACAGCGGTCTGCATCCAGGAGCCGATCCTTTTCTGGACCGCCTCATCTTCCCAGTATCCCATGACCACTTTGCGCTCCATCCCAAGCCGGGTGAAAATATGTCCGTATTCCCTGTCTCCGTGGGCTGCCTGGTTTTCATTCATAAAATCCATGTCAATAGTGTCATAGGGGATTTCCCGGTTAAACTGAGTGTGGAAGTGGAGCAGCGGTTTCCTGAATTCCTGGAGTCCCAGTATCCAGGATTTTGCAGGAGAGAAGGTGTGCATCCAGGTGATCACTCCCGCACAGGTGTCGTCCATGTTGGCTTCGTTGAACGTCTTCCGGATCAGCTCATTGGTGATGAGTGTCGGTTTCCACACAAGTTCGTAAGGGAGATTGCCCGATGCGTTCAGCACCTCCACCATTTTCCGGGAATGCTCAGCTACATGAGCCAGGCATTCATCTCCGTATAAATCCTGGGATCCCGTACAAAACCAAAATTTATACTGTTTCTGTTCCATAACAAATCCTCCTTTTTGCTGTATTTATGTTTATAACTATGCCGCATATTTCTCCGGCTGTATCTGCAACTTATTTTTGTTTTCTTTACAGGAAATTTTCGTTGTCTGTAAAAATATTGCAGCTACAGGTTATCCCATAGCCGCAACATTTAAAATCCATATGATATCCTGCCTATTTTTTCTTTTTGATATTTCCAAGGACCGCCTGCAGGATGATGAAGAAGCACAGCAGTGCAGAGAGCACGATGCGGACCCACCAGCTTGACAGTGTTCCCTGTGTCGTGATCAGGGACTGGATCGTACCCTTGATCAGCACTCCGAACAGTGTTCCGAAGGGCACGCCCACACCTCCGCTGAGCAGTGTACCTCCGATAACGGCCGAGGAAATGGCATCCATCTCAAGACCTTTCGCCTGCTCCACGAAGCCGGCACAGCTGTTCAGGCAGAACAGAAAGCCGCCAAGACCTGCCAGAAAACCGTCCAGGATATAGGCTTTGAACTTCGTCTTCTTTACATTCAGTCCCATCATCAGAGCGCTCTGGGAATTTCCTCCAATGGCGTATACGGAGCGTCCAAACTTGGAATACTTCATCACAAGGATGATGATGATCAGTACGAGGATTGCGATCACGACCGTCGGATAGATATAGGCCGGAATAAATTTTCCCCGTTTACTGTGGGATCCAATAGGAAGGTTGATCTTAAAGTTTGCCCAGGCCAGGAACAGCTCGTTCTTGATGGAGATCATTTCCGTGCTGATCACAGCAGTCATGCCGCGCCCAAAGAACATACCGGCCAGAGTGACGATAAATGGCTGGATCTCCAGATAGGACACAAGAAATCCCTGGATCACGCCGTAGGCAAGTCCAATAGCAAGCGCCGAAACCACTGCCACATAGGCACTCATGCCCATATTTTCCATCTCATACGCGGAAACCATGCAGACAAGAGCTGTCACAGATCCCACGGAAATGTCGATTCCTCCTGTGATCATGACAATGGTCTGTCCGAGGGCGATGACAAGAAGGCCCGCATTGGACACGAAAAGATTAAAAAACATCTGCGGTTTCGCAAAACCTTTATCCGAGAACACCACCATACCGGCCGCATACATGACAACAAAAAGCGCTATCGTGATGATAAGAAGGAAGCCAGTTGCACTGATCTTCTTTTTAGGCATAGCATTGATTTTCTTCTTTCCCATTACTGGTTACCTCCTTCCGCAGCAGGCGCTGCCGCCTGTCTTTTTGCTTTTCTGGTGGCAAGGAGCTTCTGGAATACAGGGCTCTGAAGAACGACAATGATGACAACGACGATAGCTTTGTACACCGGAAGCTGGTCGGAAGACACGTTCATTCCGTAAAGTACGGTTGTCAGCGCCTGGATCGTATAGGCCCCGATCACAGATCCCATCAGGCTGAACTTACCGCCGCCAAGGACATTGCCGCCGAGGGCAACTGCCAGGATGGCGTCCATCTCCAGGTTCAGTCCGATATTGTTTGCATCCGCCGAATAGATACGGCTGGAGGCCACAAAACCGGCAACACCTGCCAGGATGCCGCAAATGACATATGTCAGAAATTTGATCATAGTGGAGTTAAGTCCCACCAGTCTGGATGCCGTTCCATTGATTCCGACGCTCTCGATATAAAGTCCCAGAGCCGTCTTCTTCAGGATCAGATAAGTGATGATGACTACGACCACCGCTATGATCACCGGCGTGGGAATGGGAAATTTCCCGATATAACTTCCAAAGATCTGGTAAGAGTCCACGCGGATGTATGTGATCTGTCCGTTTGTGATAAGCTGCGCAATACCGCGTCCTGCTGTGTACAGGATCAGGGTGGCGACCATGGGCTGAATGTTCAGCTTCGCTACCAGGAAACCGTTAAAGGCGCCGCACAGAGCAGATGCTGCGATAGCCGCAAGGAATGCCAGGATGATGGGGGCGGCAAGTGAATTAACGGAGACCTCCCCTCCGGAGAGGATCTGGCAGCACACAGCCGCGGCCACCGCCATAACGGCTCCCACACTGATGTCCTGTCCACCGGAAGCAGCTGTGACAAGGGTCATGCCCACAGCCAGGATCACCAGCTCAGATGCCCTGTTGATCACGTCCACCGGATACCCGTAGGGCACTCCGTTCTGGAAAGTTATGCTCAAAAAGCCGGGTATGGTGATCGTCGCCACGATGATGATGACCAGCAGGCAAACGATCGGCATGAACAGCCGCATGGATGTCAGTTTTTTCAGTCCGGATTTCTGATTACTCATCTTCTCCACCTCCTGCAATCGCTTTCATAATGCCTTCCTGTGACAGCTCGTCACCGGAGAGCTCTCCCACCTTTTTCCCGTCGCGCAGGATCGCCATACGCGAACATGTGCGGAGCATCTCCTCTACCTCGGAAGAGATAAATGTCACTGCCATGCCCTGATCGGCAAGATCAAGCACCAGTTTCTGGATCTCTGTCTTTGTACCGATATCAATACCTCTCGTAGGCTCATCCAGGATCAGATAGTCCGGATCCGTCAGAAGCCAGCGCCCGATGATCACCTTCTGCTGGTTACCGCCTGAAAGGCTCTTGATAGGAGTCTCGCGGCTTGCCGTCTTGATCTGGAGCATATCGATATATTTGTCAGCTGCCTCCTCCATCTCTTTTCGGCTCATGGGGCGGAACATGCCTCTCTTGGCCTGAAGGGCGATGATGATGTTCTCCCTCACGGACAGGTCCGCGATGATACCGTCCTTCTTTCTGTCCTCCGGCAAATAGGCCATGCCAAGCTTCATGGCATCTATAGGGGCTTTTATCTTAACCTCTTTTCCCTTAACTTTCAGTGTACCGCTGTCCGCCTTGTCAGCGCCGTAGATCGTGCGCACCAGCTCGGAACGCCCGGATCCCAGCAGACCGGAAAGGCCTACAACCTCGCCTTTGTTGACTGTAAAGTCAAACGGCTTGATCGTTCCCTGATGTCCCAGTCCTTTCGCCTCCACTACGGGCACAAACTCCTTGAGTCCCTCATGTGCGCTCTTGATATCCGCAAGATCATCAAAATCCTTGCCCATCATCTTTGCCACGAGCTGAACTCTCGGAAGTTCTTTCACTTTATACTCTCCCACCAGTTCACCGTTCCGCAGCACAGTGATACGGTCGCACACCTCGTACACCTGCTCCAGGAAATGGGTAACAAAAATGATTCCCACCCCCTGGTCCTTCAGCCGGTTCATGAGTGTAAACAGCTTTGCCACCTCATCATCGTCCAGAGAAGATGTTGGCTCGTCGAGGATCAGGACCTTACACTGCATATCCACTGCACGGGCAATGGCGATCATCTGCTGTCTGGCCAGAGATACATCTTCCAGCTTGTCTGTCGCGTTGGCATCGATCTTCAGATCCCGGAGCAGCTCTGCGGACTTCCTGTTCATAGTCTTCCAGTCGATAAAGCCTGCCTTTCTCGGTTCCCTGCCGATGAAAAGGTTCTCTGCCACCGTCAGATTCGGGCAAAGATTGACTTCCTGGTACACAGTGCTGATCCCGTTTTTCTGCGCATCCTGAGGGGACTTATTAACGATTTTCTGTCCGTCCATAGTGATCTCACCTGTCTGGAGCTCATATACGCCCGTCAGGACTTTTATGAGTGTGGATTTGCCCGCTCCATTTTCACCCATAAGGGCATGGATCTCACCTTTGCGCAGTGTGAAATCAACATGCTGCAGTGCTTTTACGCCAGGAAATGTCTTGGATATATCCCTCATACTTAATACAACATTTTCTTCCATATAGCTCTCACCTGCTTTCTCTTATTCCACCTTACTCGATCTGTTTCCATTTTTTCATGAAGAAAGCGTAGCAGCATACCCGGAGTACCCCGTTTATTCCACTACGCCCCTTCTTTTTAGAATACAGCGCTATACCCGCTGCCTTTCTTTTTTAGTATGCACGTCCGTCGATGATTTCCTGTGTGATCACTGTAACTGCATAGTCGCCTTCCTCGTCCAGGCTGTTTGTAGCTGTAACGCTTGCTACTGTGTCGTCGTATGCGAAGATTTCCTCATCAACATAGTTCAGCTTCTCAACTTCCTCTCCTGCCTCAAGAGCTTTGATCAGCTCCTCTGCGCGAGGTCCGTGAAGCGGATTGCACTCAACGTCGCAGACGATCTTGCCTTCCAGAGTATCGGTAAGGCCTGCATTTGTTGTATCGAAGGAGAGTACAAGGATCTCACCGTTTGCGATATCAGTTCCGACTGTCTTGCCTGCTGCCTCGATAGCGTCGATTGCGCCGAATGCCTCGTTGTCATTCTCGCAGTATACTACGTTGATGTTGTCGTACTGTTTCAGCATGGACTCCATAACTTCCTGTCCCTTGGCCTGTGTGAACTCGCCGCACTGCTGAGCTACAAGGTTCCATCCATACTTCTCAACGCCTTCCTCAAGGCCCTGTGTACGTCCGATCTGAGCTGTGGATCCCATTGTTCCCTGGATGTGAGCAATGTTCAGTTCGCTTGCATCCCATCCCTTTGCTGTAGCGTAAGCGTTCAGCCACTCAGCTGCCTTGCGTCCCTCCAGCAGGGAGTCTGTTCCGATCCATGTTGTGTACAGATCGTCATTGGATACATCTACCATACGGTCAACGATAATGACCGGGATATCTGCATCGTATGCTTCCTGGAGAACTGTGTCCCATCCGGACTCTGTAACAGGTGCCAGAAGTATGTAGTCAACTTCCTGCTGGATGAAGTTACGGATGGCTGTGATCTGGTTCTCCTGCTTCTGCTGTGCATCGTCGAAGATCAGCTCATAACCGTTCTCCTCTGTAAATGTCTCCTGCATGGACTCTGTGTTGGCAGTACGCCAGTCAGACTCAGCACCTACCTGGGAGAAGCCGACTGTGATCACATCACCGCTGCCGCTGTCCTCGCCACTGTCTGAGGATGACCCTCCGTCACTGCTGCTTCCGCATCCTGCAACCATAGCCGCTGTCATGGCAACGCACAGAAGAATGCTCACTACACGCTTTTTCATACTTTTGTTCCTCCTTTTTTCTCGCGGGGTTTTGTCCGTCCCCTTAATTTGTATGTATATCATATCAGTAAAAAAGAAAGAAGAATACAGAATATCCTCCTTACTTTGTATTTTTTCTTATGAAATTATGAACTTTGTATGAACAATTGTATGTTTTTTTACGATTTTTGTTCAGATTTTTTTGCCGGTATGATCACCACCGCCTCTGTGCCCTTATTTTCTTCACTCTCAAAGAAAATACCGTACTCTTCCCCGTAGTACCGGTGGATCCTCTGATTCACATTTCCCAGACCGAAACTTTGTTTTCCGCCATCCTCGCAGCCGGCGATATATCTGCGCAGCTGCGCCAGCTCCCGTTCCGTCATTCCCTTTCCATTGTCTATGACCTTCAAAAGGATCTTGTTTCCTTCCATCTTCCCTCTGATCAGGATCGTTCCGCCGCCCCTCTTCTTCTTGATGCCGTGATAGAGGGCATTCTCCACAAGAGGCTGCAGCGTCAGCTTAGGCACAATATAATCCAGTATCTCCTCATCCATCTCTATCCGGTAATCCATGATATCCTGGTACCGGAACTGCTGGATCTGCAGATAGCTCTCCACGTGCCTCTTCTCCTCTTCCAGTGTGATATAGTCCTTCCCCTTGCTCAGCGTAGTCCGGAAAAACTCAGAAAGGTAGCTGGTCATCTTGACCACCTCCTCGTCTCTTCCGGCCTCTGCCAGCCACACGATGGTGTCCAGCGTGTTATAAAGGAAATGGGGATTGATCTGGGCCTGAAGCAGCTTGGACTCCATGATCCTTATGTTTTCCTGCTCCTCCTTGATCCGCTCCACCAGGCGCCCGATCTCCACGGTCATATCGTTGAAATTGTCCGCCAGCATCGCTATCTCGTCCCTGCTTTCCACATCGCTTCTGACCGTAAAATCACCCTTAGCCACAAGTTTTGATGCCTCGCACAGCTTTCTTACCGGCTGCACGACCCCCCTCTGTGTAACGTTGGAGATAACCGTGGTGAGGACAGCTACCACTGCCACGATCAGGATACTGCTCCGAAGCGTCTGATTGGTATTTCTCATCATCTCTTCTTTTATAGCAGTAAAGCTGGCATTCTCGTCATTGATATAATTCTGGATGTTCTCCTGGATCAGATCGGTCAGGTTCCTGACGTCGTCCAGCAGCTCCTCATTTTCATCATAATGGCCGCCCGCTCTCATATTATCCTCAATTTCCTCTATGATCTTTTCCAGAGAATTCAGCGTGTTGTCTATCCTCCTGGGAAGATACTGATTACTGTTCACCGTGGCAATATCCGACATCTCTGCGCACGCTGCCCGCATCTCCTCTATATAATCATAGGGATAGACAAGTTCCACTCCCCCCACAGAATAGATGCCCTCTCTCAGCTCACTGATGGGTTTATCCCAGATGATCGCATAATAGATACTGTAATCCATCCGCTCCTTGAACTCTGTCACATATCTGCTGGCATAATTCACGCTGGTCGCCACCTGGTCAAATGCCCGTACGGTAGCATACTGAGTGTACAGAAGAAATCCGATGAGCGCAGTCAGCGGCAGAAAACAGGACAGAGCGATCAGAAAGATCCTGGAACGCAGAGAGAAGCCTCCTACCTTTTTTTTCTTACCTTCGGCCATCCTACAGTTCTCCTTTTCTTGCCCGGTATTCTTTTGGCGAGCATCCCTGTGTCTTTTTGAAAATAAAACTGAAATAGTGGGAGTCCTTGTAACCCACGTCAAAACCTATCTCCGACGTCTTTTTATTGGAACACATGAGCAGCTCTTTCGCCTTATCCATCCGTATATCTGTCAGATACTCCACAAATGTTCTTCCTGTCTCCTGACTGAATATGGAACTGAAGTAACTGGAACTCATGCCCACACTTGACGCCACGCTGCCTAGGGAGATCTCATCTGACATGTAATGGCTGCGCATGTAGCTCTCCGCGGCTTCGATAATATCTTTGTACCTGTTTCCCGATGTCTCGTCCCTGAGCTTCAGTATGCCGCTGATCAGCTTGTCGATGTAAGAGAGCATCTCTTCGACAGAATGTATATGGCCGGAAGCCTCCCTGACGTCTCCGCACTCGCTCTCAAGGTCTTCCTCTTTGATCCCGATCTCCTGTCCGAAGGAGGCAACGCTGATATAAATATCCATCATGACATACTGTCTCATCATCATGGACCGGACATTCTCCCCCAGGATCTCCTCAAAGTATGTCCGCACAAAACTCTCCGCCTCCTCCAGGGTCCCATTGCGGAGGAACTTGCCGATCAGCTTTCTGTTCTCCTGCATGGAGCCCAGCCCTTTCACTTCCGGTTCGTCGCTGTTCCTCCCGTGAAGCTCCTCCCATGTAAGGATCTGATTCGTCTCAGACACAAATCTCCCGGCAAAGGCTCTCTCCGCCTCACGGAAGGAAGCCCTCAGTTCTCTGAGTCTGGACACGCCGGTGCCAATCCCTCCGAAGTACTCTACTTCAGGGAAGCTCTCCAGAGCATTATCCAGCTCCGTCTTGCACTTTTCCACCAATTCTCCCAATGCCTGCTCATCCTCGGCCATAAGAAGAAAGGCCAGCCCCTTTACATCTCTCTGAAAACAGTATACTCCTTTCAGCTTCTCCATGCAGGATCTGACTTCCATGTAGGCGGACACGAGCTGTTCCTGCAATTCCGGGACACCGTAATTGACCAGCTTGAAAAGTATAAAATCATACATACCGGCGCTCAGGTCCATTCCCAGCTTCCTTCCCTCATCCAGTATATTGGTCATGGACATGTTCTCCGTCAGTATCTTTGTAAGGAATTTCTGTTTCTCATATACGATATTTCCCTGGAGATCTTCTTCGTATTTATTCAGGAGTTCTCTTTCTTCTCTCTCCTTTTCTATCTTTACCGCCACTTCTCCCACTGCCTTCAGGAGCTCCCCCGAGGAAATCGGCTTCAGCAGATAGTTGGTGATGCCGATCTCAATCCCCTTCTTAGCAAACTCAAAATCGTTGTATCCGCTGAGGACAATGATCTTGATATCCGGGAGTTCTTTTTTTACCGCTGCGCTGAGTTCCAGCCCATCCATAAAGGGCATCTTGATGTCTGTCAGCAGGATATCCGGCTTTTCCTTAAGGATAAGAGGGTAGGCAAGCTCCCCGTCCCCGGCCTCTCCCACAAATTCATAGCCTTCTTTTTTCCAGTCTATACTGTTCTTGATACCATCACGGATGATCACTTCATCTTCAACCAGAAATATTTTTATCATATCGTGTTCTTTCCTCCCAGCCGTATCACATTCCAGGATGCTCTGTGCAGCACACTGGTCATGATGCCCCCGTCCAGAGAAGACCGCTGTACTTTTTGGGGACATACCCTCTCGCTCCCCGGCCCGTTGCACAGTTTCATATCACTGTTCTCAAGTACAATGTGCTCTGTCAGGTGATAGCCCTCCAGCCCCCGCACGTCTGCGACCAGCTCCACATCTTCCTCTATGTTGCGGTTTACCGCAAAAATGGTCACCTCATCCTTTTCCTCATTGTAGACAGCAACGCTCTCCACATCCGTCACATTTTCATGCTGTGCCGTGTCGTGCACTCCGGTGCTGATGACAGGCTGCAGCACAATGCCGCGGCCATATCGGGAAGCGTGCATAAAGGGGTAAAAGATGGTCTGCTTCCACGCCGGTCCTCCGCCCTTCTCTGTCATGATCGGAGCGATCACATTGACAAGCTGCGCCAGGCAGGCCATCTTTACCCTGTCCGCATGTTTCAGCAGAGTGATCAGCATCAGCCCCACAAGAAGGGCGTCCTCAAATGTGTAGATATCCTCCAGCAGGGAGGGCGCTGTCTGCCATGGCCTGTTCTCTGTGATGTCCATCTGCTCTTCCTTTGAGTGGAACCATACATTCCATTCGTCAAAACTCAGGTTGATATTTTTCCTTCCCCTCTTCTTTGCCTTCACATAATCGCATGTAGCAATGACTGTACGGATAAACTCGTCCATATCATCAGATTTTGCCAGAAAGTCTGCCGTGTCGCCGGCTTCATTTCCATAATACTGGTGGAGAGACACGTAGTCCACATAATCGTATGTTCGCTCCAGAGTAACGGCCTCCCACTCAGGAAATGTGTCCATCTCCCGGGAAGAGCTTCCGCAGGAGACGAGCTCAATACCGGGATCGATCAGCTTCATAGCCTTGGCTGTCTCCTCCGCCAGGCGGGCGTACTCGCCCATAGTCTTATGACCCACCTGCCAGTCCCCGTCCATCTCATTGCCAAGGCACCACACCTTGATATTGTGGGGTTCCTTCACTCCGTGGGCAATGCGCAGATCACTGTACTTTGTCCCGCCCGGATGGTTGCAGTACTCCAGAAGATTGCAGGCGTCGGCAATTCCCCTGGTTCCCAGGTTGACTGCCATCATGACATCAGAATTCACCTTCTTCGCCCATTTCGCGAACTCGTTAATGCCCACTTCATTGGGCTCCAGGCTGCGCCATGCCAGTTCCAGACGGCTGGGCCTTTGTTCCACAGGCCCCACACTGTCCTCCCAGACAAAACTGGAGACAAAATTTCCTCCCGGATAGCGGATAATGGGGACATCCAGTTCCCGCACCAGGTCAATGACATCCCTGCGGAAACCGTCGTCATCAGACAGCGGACTGCCTGGCTGATACAGACCGTCGTAGACCGCTCTGCCCAAATGTTCCACAAAGGAGCCGTAGATCCGCTTGTCCACTTCTCCGATCCTAAAATCCTTGTCGATCACCATTTTTGTCTGTTTTGCCATATCGCAGAAACCTCCTTTATCTGTCATTACACTGTTTTCCTGTCTACTCCTGGTCATTGGTCAGCTTCAGCCGGTCCAGGATGTAGAACACAAGGCTTAAAGCCATGCCGGTGATGCAGGCCAGCACCATGCCGGTGAGCTGAATATTGCCGATATTTACCGCAATGCCGGAAAAGCCTGTGACAAAGACCACGCTGGTCAGGGTCAGGTTCCTGGAGCGTCCATAATCCACTCTGGAGTCCACCAGGATGCGGATGCCGGATGCCCCGATCATGCCGTACAGAAGGAAGGAAATTCCCCCTATAACAGGCCCCGGTATGGTCTGGATCAGCATGGACAGCTTGCCCACAAAAGAGCAGATGATGGACAGCACGGCAGCTCCCGCGATGACCCGCACGCTGTACACTTTGGTCACTGCCATGACGCCGATGTTCTCCCCGTAGGTGGTGGTGGGCACAGAGCCGATCAGGCCGGAGATCATAGTGGACAGATTATCTCCCAAAAGGGAGCGGTGGAGTCCCGGATCCCTGAGCAGATCCCTGCCCACGATCTTGCTGGTAACCACCTGGTGCCCGATGTGCTCCGACGTGATGACAAGGAGTACCGGCAGGATGGTGACGATGGCCTCCACGCTGAACCTGGGCAGCATGAAATGGGGCAGAGCAAAGACAGAGGCCTCAGACACAGCCGTAAAGTCCACAATGCCGCACAGGATGGCCGCCACGTACCCGGCGATCACCGCGATCAGAATGGGGATCACAGACAGAAACCCTCTGAACAGGATATTCCCAAAGACAGCTACGCCCAGGGTAACCGCAAAGACAATGATATTTTTCGGATCGATCTGCTCGTCCAGAAGGCCTGCGTTGCTGGCGGCGGAGCTTGACAGCTCCAGTCCGATGAGGGCTACCACCGGACCCATGGCGGCCGGCGGCAGCACGATGTCAATCCAGTCACAGCCGAACTTGTAGATGATAAAGGCCAGGATACAGCCGCAAAATCCCACTGCCACAAAGCCTCCCAGGGCGTACTCGTAACCCATCTGGTCAATGATAATGCCGCCGGGAGCCAGAAAGGCAAAGCTGGAGCCCAGATAGGCCGGCGCCTTCCCCTTTGTGATGGCAATAAATAAAAGGGTACCCACTCCGTTCATGAACAGCACAATGGCCGGGCTGATGCCAAACATGAAGGGCACCAGCACAGAGGCGCCGAACATGGCGAACATGTGCTGGATGCTTAAGGGTACCAGTAATTTAAGGGGGACCTTGTCCTCCACCTGTATGATCTTTCTTCCTTCCATTCCTTTTCCTCCTCATTGTTCCAAGATGTGGTTATTATACCATTCTATCCCTCAGAGGAAAAGGGGAACCTCCCGCTTACGCCTGCATTTTGTCCAGGGCGTAGAGGGCCGCCCCGGCAGCGCCCACGATCTCCGGCTCCGGGCAGATGTAAAGCCTGGACTGGATCTTCTCCTCCACCGCCCGGACCACGCCCGGGTTCTTGGCCACGCCGCCAGTCATCATGAAGGTCTCCTCCATGCCCACCCGCTTCAGGAGGGAGTAGGCCTTGCCGGCGATGGCGCGGCAGACGCCGTTCGCGATGTCCGCCTTCTCCTTGTTGTTGGCGATGAGGGAGATGACCTCTGACTCGGCAAACACAGAGCACATGCTGGTGATCTCGATGTCCTCCGTGGACCGGAGGGCCTCAGGTCCCAGCTCGTCCACATCGATCTCCAGTGTGCGGGCGATCATCTCCAGGAAACGCCCGGTGCCGGCAGCGCACTTGTCGTTCATGACAAAGTCCGTCACCTCCCCGGCCTCGTTCAAATGGATGGCCTTGCTGTCCTGGCCGCCGATGTCCAGGATAGTGCGCACGCTGGGGTTGAAATAGTGGGCGCCCCGGCCGTGACAGCTGATCTCGGTCACATTCTCATCAGCGAAATCAATGCTGACCCGGCCGTATCCCGTGGACACGATCCAGGAGATGTCCTCCCTTTTAAGCCCTGCCTTCTCCAGGATCTCGCCCAAAATCCTCTGGGCGCTCTCGCCTGACTTGGCGCCTGTGCGCACCACCGATGACGCCACAATGTTTCTCTCCCCGTCCATGATCACCGCGTTGGTGGACGTGGAACCGCTGTCTATTCCCATTACATACATGTCTTTCTTCTCTCCTTTGGGGGCCGGACGCCTCTTTTCCTTTCCGGAATCCAGCGACTCCAGAAAAGCCTCGATCCTTGTCAGCACCTGGCCGTAGCTCTGTTTTGTATAGTCTGTCTCAAGCTGGAGCATGGGCGCGTCCAGCACCTTTTTCAGCCAGGCGTACTCGTAGGAGTAATTGTCACAGAACTGGACTGTATGGTAGATGATGCCGTCCACGCTCCGGGCATATTTCTCGATCAGCTCATCCCTTCCCGCTGCCGCCTCCATGCGCATGCAGGGGAACTGGCTTAAAAGCCCTCTCGTGTAGCCGGTCATCACCTGGTCCGGCTCCAGGAGGTATTTTCTCCGAAGTCCTGTGCAGGTGATATCAAAGGCCACGTTCGCCCCCTTCTCCTCCAGGATACGGGCGATATTTTCATTGGCCCTGGCCCCCACGATACCGATATTGAGCGCATGCTCTTTCAGAGAGATGGCCTGCTCTTTCTGTCTGGTCTTTAAAAGCTCCGCCAGCTTCTCCTCCTCAAAATGTTTCCCCGAAAATGCCTCGTACGCCCGGACCATCTTCCATATCCGCTTCTCATAGAGCGTGACCCCGGCGTCCTTTGTGATCCTGGGGGTGTCCAGGATGTAGATAAATTTGTCCGGCAGCTCCTCTGTCAGCACATCGTAGAGCCTGCGGATGCTGTCGCAGCAGGTGGTCAGGATGACGCCCTCGTAGTCCCCCGCCAGCACATCCTCCAGCACGCCCTTGGCGAAGCTGCATATATTGGGGTGCATCTTCATGTCCGCCTGGGTGAAATTCGTCACCTCCGGCTCGATCCGCTTCATCTCCACGCCCATAGACCGGAACACCTCTATAGGCGCGTATTTACAGATATATCCTAACATGCCTCTCTTCCTCCCTATATTGTCAAGTGATTTTCCTTTAAAATAAAGGTTTTTCAAGTTACTATCTCAGATGAATGAGCCATGGAGATGGGCATTTCT
>NZ_JPJE01000024.1 GCF_000765215.1 Eubacterium sp. ER2 | reverse complement strand
TTTATAAGAAAATATGGGAGTTGGCATTTTGGCAAAAAGAGTGGTGCTGGAGCTAGGGCTCCAGCACCACCTTTGTCTACAGTCTGAAAAGACTGCATCCGAAAATGCAGTCTTTTTTGTGAGCTGTCTGCCTGTTCCTTTAAATATTTTTATCAAATTATCAGAATATCAAAGTTACCAGCTTGAAAATAAAGTTTGCGGCGACACCGGCGCACAGACCGCCGATGGTGTGGCTGACGATAGCCTTGCCTGTCATGTGGGGGCACTTCAGAGCGGACATCATTCCCACGTGGGTGCTTAAGTAGCCGCTCCAGCACATGCACATAGCCGTAAACACCGCAATGTCGTTCGCGTGGATAGTGCCTGCGGACGCCATATCCGGCACAAGGCCGATGGCCGCTCCCGCAGCTCCCAGGGCCGTGATGGGCACCGCCACCGCGGACGCGTCCGAGAAGCCGAACAGGGGCGTCAGGATAAAGTCAACCTTCTCACCCAGCCAGGGCAGAAGGGCCACGCCCTCGTAGGCGGCTCCGGTGTAGGTGCCGTCAGCGGACGGCCCGTTTGTCAGCATCATGACGATGGTACAGATGACAAGCACGCCGGGAATGATAGCCATGCCCACTTCCACGCCGTTCTTTCCTCCGTCCAGCAGGGATTCCAGAAGTCTCCCCCCCGCACGGCCGTTACGGATCTCCCGCCTGTTGAGAAGCTCGTCAATAGACTCTCCTTCGGCTGTCGGTATGCAGTATTCCGTTGTCCCAAATTCCTTTTTCGTGAAGACCATCATAATCCTCACGCTGATGACACTTCCGATGATTGCGCCAATGTTTCCCACAAGGGCAGCCATCCCTATCTTCTCTCCCGGAAGATTGATGCCCAGCATAAAGGTGGTGACGATCAGTCCCATTCCAAAGGCCGTGCCCAGGTTGGTCAGAGCCGGAAGCTGATACTTTTTGAAGTATTTCCGGAAGTTTGTGTCCTCTGCCAGACCCAGGATGGCCGGATTGTCAGAGAGATATGTAGTCATGACTCCGACAGAGGCCGCGCCCGGCAGATCATACAGAGGCTTCATAAGGGGTGTGATCGCCTTGTTGATCAGGGCGATCACGCCGAACTCAGAGAGCACTCCTGAGAGAGCGCCCGCCATGACCGCAATGGCCATGATGTTGAATACTGTCTCGATCAGAAGCGCGTAGGCTGTGTTCATCAGCGTCTGCAGCATGTTGGCTCCACCCATGACTGCTGCCAGTCCTCCGAAAATGGCAAGAAAGATCACAAGGAAGATAAACGCTTCTGCGCTGACTGCTTTTTTAAATCGTTTCTCCATACTTTTCCCCATTTCTTTGTCGATTTTTAGACAATTCAGCTCTGTACACCACTATACATTACTTGCCCCGCAGTTGCAATCATTTTTGTTTCTTTTATGCATTGTTCTTGCAGGTTGTGCGTTTTCGTCAAATCTCGTATCAAATATCACAAAATTTCTTGTATTTTTTTCAAAAAATTATGGAAAGTGTCGCCGGAGAATTATATAATATTGTATATCACAGTAAAAGGAGGAGGGCGCATATTATGAAACAGAACAATATGTTAGCCATGATTTTAGCCGGCGGCCGTGGTTCAAGGCTGCACGAGCTGACCAATAAGGTTGCCAAGCCTGCCGTTTCATATGGCGGTAAATACAAGATCATCGATTTCCCCATCAGCAATTGTGCCAACAGCGGCATTGATGTAGTCGGAGTCCTCACACAGTATGAGTCCATTCAGCTGAACAGCTATGTGGCAGCGGGACGCCGCTGGGGACTGGATGCGAGGGACAGCGGTGTGTACGTACTCCCGCCCCGTGAGAAAGCGGACGTGGATCTGAACGTCTACAGGGGAACCGCAGACGCCATCTCACAGAATATTGATTTTATAGACTCCTACTCTCCGGAGTACCTTCTCATCCTCTCCGGCGACCACATCTACAAGATGAACTACGCAAAGATGCTGGCCTACCACAAGGAGCATGACGCAGATGCCACCATCGCCGTCATCGAGGTTCCCATGAGAGAGGCGAGCCGCTTCGGCATCATGAACACGGACGAGGAGGGCCGCATCGTGGAATTCCAGGAGAAGCCGGCCGAGCCCAAGAGCAATCTGGCTTCCATGGGTATCTACATCTTCAACTGGAAGCTGCTCCGCAAGATGCTGACGGCCGACATGAAAGATCCGGACTCCAGCCATGACTTCGGCAAGGACATCATACCCGCCATGCTGAACGACGGCAAAAAGCTGGTGGCCTACAAGTTCAAGGGCTACTGGAAGGATGTGGGGACCATCGACTCCCTGTGGGAGGCAAACATGGACCTGCTGGACAAGAACAATGAGCTGGATCTCCACGATGCATCCTGGAAGATCTACACAGAGGATGCCACAGCTCTTCCCCAGTACATAGGACCGGACGCCGAGATCGACCAGGCCTTCATCACGCAGGGCTGCGTCATCGAGGGCTCCATCAAGAATTCCGTCCTGTTCACCGGCGCCAGAGTCGGCGCAGGCGCAAAGGTCATTGACAGTGTTCTCATGCCCGGCGCAGAGGTAGCCGAGGGGGCTGTTGTGCAGCGGGCACTTGTGGCGGACAATGTCAAGATTGGAAAAGAGGCTCAGGTCGGCAGCGCTGACAGCGAGCACATCGAGCTTGTCGCCAAACGTGTAAAGGGGGTTGAGTAATATGGCCAAAGCATTAGGTATTGTAAACTTTTCCGGAAACCACATCTGGGTGGAGGGGATGCAGGCTCACCGCCCCATCGGCGCCTTCTCCTTCCTGGGACGGTACCGCGTGATCGATTTCCCGATCTCAAACATGAGCAACAGCGGCATTGACCAGATCCAGGTATACATCCGCAGAAAGCCCCGTTCCCTGACAGAGCATCTGGGAACCGGACGTCACTATAACATTAACTCCAAGCGCGGCAGACTCCACATCCTGTTCTCAGAGACAGGTCTGGAGCACGATATCTACAACAATGATATCGCCGCCTTCATGGAAAATATGGAGTGCATCCGCACAGTAAACTGCGACTATGTGGTGATCGCGCCCAGCTACATGATCTACTCTCAGGATTTCAGCGAGCTGCTCCAGACCCACATTGACTCAGGGGCGGACATCACGCTTTTGTACCACTCCACAGACGACGCGAAGGAGCATTTCCTGAACTGCAATACAGTCAACCTGAACAAGCAGAAGGGCGTCCTTTCTCTGGAGATGAACCGCGGAACAGCAAAGAACCGCCATATCTTCATGGACACCTACGTGATGTCAAAGGATCTCTTCATCGACTTAGTTAATAAGGCCCACAAGACCTCCTCCATGTACAGCCTGGCGGATATCGTGAACGTGGCCTGCGATGAGCTGGATGTGAGGGGCGTCTCCCACAGAGGATACTTTGCCTCCATCACAGACTTCAAGAGCTACTATGACGCGAACATCTCCCTCATTGACTTCAAGACAGCTCTCAGCCTTTTTGACAATGAGTGGCCCATTTACACACGAACCAACGATTCCTGCCCGACTCAGTATTTCGAGGGCTCCAACGTAAAGAATTCCGTTGTGTCAAACGGCTGCCTCATCGAGGGAACCATCGAGAATTCTGTCATCGGACGTGGATGCGTGATCAAGAAGGGAGCTGTTGTGAAGAACTGCGTCATCCTTCCTGACGTCATCGTGGACACAGACGTCCATCTGGAGAACATTGTGGTGGACAAACACGCCAAGATCACTCATGTGAAAGAGGTTGTGGCTGACCCCAATGAGCCGGGATACATCAAGAGAAACGATGTGATTTAAAAAGACACAGAAAAATAGACACAAAAAGAAAGCCCGTCAGATGGGCTTTCTTTTTGTGTGCTTTTTTCTTGTTATTGCACTCTTTCCTTTTTATACTCTGCAGCCGGTCTATCCCAGCATCATTCTGTCGTTGTCCAGCTCTCCGCCGCTGACCTCCTCGAATTTCTTCAGCAGGTCGGACACGTGGAGCTGCCGCTTCTCCTCGCCGGACACATCGTAGATGATGCGTCCCTCGTGCATCATGATCAGACGGTTGCCATGGGCGATGGCGTCCTTCATATTGTGGGTAACCATCATGGCTGTGAGCTGGTTCTCCTCGATGATCTTATCAGAGATCTCCAGCACCTTCTTCGCCGTCTTCGGGTCCAGAGCCGCTGTGTGCTCGTCCAGAAGCAGAAGCTTGGGCTTTTTGATGGCAGCCATGAGAAGAGTCACCGCCTGCCTCTGCCCGCCGGACAGAAGTCCCACCTTGGTGGAAATGCGCTCCTCAAGCCCCAGTCCCAGAGCTCCCAGCTTTTTCTTGAATTCCTCTCTCTCTTTTCTGGAGATGCCCCACCGAAGGCCTCTCCTCTGCCCCCGCCTGGCGGCGATGGCCATGTTCTCCTCAATGGACATGGTGGAGGCCGTGCCGGTCATGGGGTCCTGGAACACCCGTCCCAGATAGACAGCCCTCTTGTGCTCCGGCAGCCTGGTGATGTCCACTCCGTCTATGACAATATTCCCCTCGTCCACAAGCCAGGTGCCTGCAACGGCGTTTAGGGTGGTGGACTTCCCGGCTCCGTTTCCGCCGATGATGGTCACAAAATCTCCCGGGTTCAGGTTCAAATTCACCCCGTCGAGAGCCTTCTTCTCGTTGATGGTCCCCTTGTTGAATGTCTTGTGAATGTTTTTGATCTCAAGCATGTATCCCATTTTCTAGGCCCTCCTTCTCACTGCCCAGCGGCCTTTTAAGTAGGGCACAGCCAGGAACACCGCAACCACGAGCGCGGAGAACAGTTTCATATAGTCTGAAGGCATCTTCAGCCAGAGCACCAGCGCGTAGGCCACGTAGTAGAGGATTGCCCCCACGAACACGGCCGCCAGCGTGTAGGCAAAGGCGATCTTTTTGCCCGCGCAGAGCTTTCCGAAGATCACCTCGCTGATGATCACGGCTGCCAGTCCGATGACAATGGCGCCACGGCCCATATTGACGTCCGCCGCTCCCTGATACTGAGCCAGGATGCCGCCGCACAGGCCCACCAGACCGTTGGAGATGGTCAGCGCCAGCACCTTTGTGTAGTTAGTGTTGATGCCCTGCGCCCGGGCCATCTGGGGATTGCAGCCTGTGGCCCTGATGGAGGCGCCCATCTCAGTCCCGAAGAACCAGTAGACGATGGCCACCAGGATCAGGCATCCCACGATCAGTTTCAGGAAGAAGAAAACTCTGTCATCTCCTGTCACATATCTGGAGGAAGCCACCAGACCCTGCTGGGTCAGGCTGATGCCCTGGTTGGATTTCCCCATGATGCCAAGGTTCACGGAGTACAGGGACACCTGGGTCAGGATGCTGGCCAGGATACCCGGTATGCCAAGACCTGTGTGGAGAAGTCCGGTCACCATGCCCGCCGCCATGCCTGCCAGCAGCGAGAACACAAGGGAGAGAGCCGGGCTCATCCCGCCCTGTATCAGCATGACCGCTGTGGCCGCTCCGGTGGCCAGAGATCCGTCCACCGTAAGATCCGGGAAATCCAGGATGCGGAAGGTAATGTAAACTCCCAGCGCCATGATCCCCCATATAATACCCTGGGCCGCTGTTCCCGGCATTGCCCGAAGCAATGCCAGAGGATTCAGGGAAAGAAAATATTCTGCTATCATTTTTCTGTCTCCGCCTTTCTACTTTTATTCCGCAGCGGATGCGGACTCGATGGGCTCGTATCCCTCAGGGACAGTGATTCCCAGCTCCTCGCATATCTCCGGATTGTACATCTTGGTCGGCTCCGGCGCTGTCCGCACCTCCATAGTTGTGATGTCCTCGCCGTTCGCCAGGATGTCATAGGCCATCTCGCCTGTGGTGTAGCCCAGCTCATAGTAGCTGATGCACAGGGTCGCTATTCCCGCCACGCTGCATGTGCCCTGCTCGCTGGCAACCACCGGGATTTTTGCCGGGCGGCAGATATTGTCGATGATGCCCGGGTTGGCCGCCATGGTGTTGTCTGTGGGAATGTAGATGGCGTCCACCTCCTGCACCGCGTTTGTCACTACAGACTGGATCTCATTGGAGTCCGCCGCTGTGTACTCCTTGTACTCCACGCCGTCCTCCTCCAGCTCCTTCTCAAACATCTCTGCCTGATACTTGGAGTTGGACTCTGCGGAGCAGTAGAGGATACCCACTGTCTTCACATCCGGCAGGAGCTCCAGCATCACATCCTCCTGCTCGGCGATGGGAGCCAGGTCGCTTGTCCCTGAAACGTTTACCCCGGTTGTCCCTGTCCAGTCGTCTATGCCAAGAGCGCTGCCGTAGTCTGTCACGGACGTGCCCAGGATGGGGATGTCCGCTGTCGCCTGGGCCGCTGTCTGGAGAGGCAGGGTGGCGTTTGCCAGGATCAGATCCACATCAGAGGAAACAAAATTATTCATGATAGTGGAGCACATGGTCTGCTCTCCCTGCGCGTTCTGCACGTCAAACTCCACATTGTCCTCGCCGAACAGCTCCTTGCAGGCGTCCTGGAAGCCGGCTGTCGCGTCGTCCAGTGACGGGTGCTCCATCTGCTGGCAGATACCGATCACATATTTCCCGGAGCCGTCCGCTCCTCCCTCGCTCTCACCGCTGTCTGAGGATGACTCGCTTCCGCAGGCCGCAAGGCCGGCAGTCATTGCCATCACCATCAGAATTGCCGCTGCTTTTTTCCATTTCATCTCTTATTCCTCCCTGTTGCTTTTATACTTTAAAAATTTCTCACTTCACTGTACGAAAGTCATCTACGAAAGCTAGTATACAACGCAAAAAAAGAGAAGTCAATCTATTTTTATAAAATAGACTGACCTCCTGCAAAAATTTTATTCCTTCTTATTTTTTAATCCTTTCTAGTCCTCCATGTAATCGTAGTACTCTTCCTCGCTGGCGAACAGCATGTAGCTTCCCTCCACATATCCCATATAGCCTTTATCTGTATTGTAACCCTTCATAAAAAGAACAGCTCCTTTCCACAACTAAGTTTTTTCTTATCTTTAAACTCAGTGTAGTCCAGAAGCTGTCCTATAAAAATGCCACCTTTATTCTTTCGGCTTCCCTGCTAAGGCTGCCCGCTGATCCCGTACTGCTCCATGAGCCTGCGGATTTCCCGGTTCACCTGCTCCACCACAGGCTCCGGTCCCAGGATCTTCACCTCATTTCCCAGGGAAAAGACCCAGCTGATAAACTGGCCGCTCACCGCCACGTCCACGCGGACTGTGAAATGCTCCTCATCCGCCGGTATCATCATGATATCCTTCCCGAACCGGTCTATGATCACCCCGGCCAGCCGGTTGTGCACCAGCAGCTTGACCTGCTCCTCCTGGCCGCCGAACATGCCAAAGCTCTTCTTCGTGTAGGCCGCCATATCCAGCCCGCTGAAGTGCTCTTTCCCCTCTCTCTCCTCATCGGACATCCGGATGTGCAGCATCTTGTCCACCCGGTAGTGCTTGATCATGCCCGCCTCCGAGTCGTAGCCCACCAGATAGTAGTTCTCATTGTCCCAGGCAAGCCCCCAGGGGCTGATCCTGTAGAAGGCCCCGCCGTGGCGCAGCTCCATCTCCTTTTTCGCGTTCCACTGAAAATACTGGAACAGGATCTTCCTGTTGCTGGCAATGGCGCTGTAGATGGCGTCCACCGTGTAGTAGATGCTCTCGTTCATGGTCTTGATCCGGCCGGACACGTAGACCTGGCGCTGCAGCTCCCTGGCCTCGTACTCACTGACCAGGCTCTCCAGCTTGCGGATGAGCTCGTTGGATTTCTTCGCCGTGATGAACCGGGAGGACTGGATGGCATCCACCAGGAGCTTCAGCTCCGGCATCTCGAACTGCCGGCCCACCACGTGGTAGCGGTAGGATCGGCCCCAGGGCTCCCCCTCCACCTCCACTCCCAGGTGCTCCAGGTCCCGCAGGTCCGTGTAAATGCTCTTCCGGTCCGCCGTCACCTCGCAGGAGCGCAGCGCCTCCAGTATCTCCGGCATGGTCAGGTAGTGGTCGTCGTCTGTCTTTTCCAGCATGATCTTCGCGAGATAGTACAGCTTCAGTTTCTGGTTCTGTCCTTTGGGCATAGGGAAAGCCTCCTTATCAGCTTGTTTTCTGCTTACTCTCTCAAGTATAGCACGCTGATGAGCAGGCTTTCAACGTTATAAAATATTGTTATCTGTCCATTTCCCCCATCCCGCGCCTGATCCGCACAAGGGCCGCCAGGGCCCGGGCTGTGCCCTCCACGCCGAGGAGGGCGCTGTTGATGATCACATGCTTGTGGGCCGGGTCGTCCGGCGCGTAGTGGGCGAACCTTCTGTGGTAGGCCAGCCGGGCCCGGTCCACCTCCCGGATCATCCGTCTGGCTGTGTCCTCCTGCATGCCGAGAGGTCCCACGCAGTTGGACAGCCGCGCCTCATAGGGGGCGTAGATGTAGACATGGATGGCATGCTTCTCGCCGGCCAGCACATAGTCCGCGCACCTGCCGACGATGATGCAGGAGTCCTTTGCCGCCAGCCTGCTGATGATCCCGGACTGGACCTGAAAGAGCTGCCTCTGCTTCTCCTCCGCCTCTGTCCCCAGGGGGAAGAGCATCCTAAAAAAGCCGGAGCTCCGCTCCTCCCTGTCGCTGACAGCGGACACAGGCAGGTTCATCCGCCGGGCCGTCTCCTCCACAATGTCCCTGTCATAGTACTCCACCTGGAGGATCTCAGACAGCCTTTTGGCAATGGGCCGCCCCAGGCTTCCAAACTGTCTTGTGATGGTCACGACATATCTGTCTCCGGCTCTGTCCCGCTTCACCAGCCGGATGTCCGGCCCCCCGGAGGGATGGGAGGCCGGCCTCTCCTCTCCTACGCGGCCAGGAACCTTGACAGAAATGACTTTGTCCTCTCTTCCCTGGGATGGCCCATGACCTCCTCCGGAGTTCCCTCCTCCACGATATAGCCGTCCGCCATGAAGATCACTCTGTCTGCCACGTCCCTGGCAAAGGCCATCTCGTGGGTGACCACCACCATGGTCATCCCCTCCGTGGCCAGCTCCTTCATGACGCTCAGCACCTCTCCCACCAGCTCCGGGTCCAGAGCGGAGGTGGGCTCGTCAAAGAGAAGGGCCGCCGGGTCCATGGCCAGGGCTCTCGCGATCGCAACTCTCTGCTGCTGGCCGCCGGACAGCATATCCGGCTTTGCCTCCGCCTTGCTCTCCAGCCCCACTCTCTTTAAGAGCTCCATAGCGTACTCCCTGGCCTCCTTCTTTGTCTTGTGCTTTGTGAGCACCGGCGCCAGAGCCACGTTTCCAAGGACAGTCTTCAGCGGGAACAGGTTAAATCTCTGGAACACCATGCCCACCTCCTCCCGGAATTTCCGGATATCTGCTTTGTCCTCCAGGACATTCTCGCCCTTGTACATGACCTCCCCGCAGGTGGGCGTCTCAAGCTGGTTGATGCACCGCAGAAGGGTGCTCTTGCCGGAGCCGGAGGGGCCGATGATGCACACCACCTCTCCCTGGTGGATGTCCATGCTGATGTCCTTGAGCACCTCCAGATCCCCGAAGGATTTCCTCAGATTTTTTACCGATATCAATGTCTCTGCCATAGTATCACTCCTCCTGTTATTTTGCTATTTTCCGCTCCACGTATTTCTGCAGGATCATAAGGATGGACAGCAGCACCAGATAGACCAGCGCGCAGATAGTGTAGGCCGGGATCGTGTTGAAGGTCCGGGCCACATAGTTCTGGGTCTGGCGCGTGATCTCGTTCACCGATATGATGGACAGAAGGGCCGTGTCCTTGACGGAAATGATGAACTGGTTGAAAAGTCCCGGGATCATGGCCTTAAAGGCCGGCGGAATGACGATCCGGAACAGGATCTGGCGGTGGGAGAGGCCGAGGGCTGCCCCCGCCTCCCTCTGTCCCTCGTCCACACCCTCCAGGGCTCCCTTTACGATGGCCGAGATAAAGGCCCCCGCGTTCAGGGTGATGACGATAATGCCCGCCACTGTGCTGTCCAGCACGAACCGGTCCCCGGTCGCCAGGGAGATGATGGCCGGCACCACAAAGTACACATACAGTGCCTGGACTACGATAGGCGTTCCGCGTATGATCCAGATGTAGACCGATGCGATCCCTCTGGCGATCCTGCTGCGGCTCTGGAGGGCGTATCCGCTGACAGCCCCCAGGACAAAGCCCAGCAGGATGCCGATGACCGCCACCTGCAGGGTGACCTGCAGTCCCCGCAGCATCATGGGAAGAATGGTGGATAAAAGTTCAGCACTCATACAGTCATCTCCCCTTTACGCCTCGCACCACTGGGTGCTTAATTCGTCCAGAGTCCCATTGTCGGACAGATACTGGATGGCCTCATTGAACCAGTCCACGATGTCCGGGTACTCCTCGCAGATGGCAAAGGAGAGGGCGATGGCGTAGGGGGCCTGGCCTGTGTAGAACTCATCGCCCACGATCTTTAAGTGGATCTCCCCTGTGCTGATGGAATAGGCTGTGCCGGGCGCGTCGTAGATGGTGGCGTCCGCCTGTCCGTCCTCCACAGCCCTGTAGGCCAGCGCCTGGGAGTCAAAGGTCTGGAGACAGGACTCGGGAAGATTTGCGGCCGCGTACTCATAGGAAATGGTTCCTGTCTGGACAGCCACTGTATAGTCGCCGCTCTCCAGGTCCTCCACGCTGGTGATGTCTGTGTTGTCCTCTCCCACGACAACCACAATGCCCGCGTCATAGTAGGTATCTGTAAAGTTCATGTTCTCTTTTCTCTCATCTGTGGCACAGAGAGCGGCTGCCGCCACGTCGATCTGTCCCTGGGTGATGGAGGTGGTGAGGGCTCCGTAATCCATGGCCTGGATCTCTCCGCCTGCAATGTCAAAGCCCAGGATGTTCTGGAGCTCCTCCAGAAGGGAAATGTCGTATCCCTGGAGGGTCATGCCGTCATCCCCGTAGTAGGAGAACGGAGCGTATGTCCCGGAGGTTCCCAGGTTCAGCGTCACGCCGTCCAGGGCTCCCTCGCAGTCAAGACCTGTGCTGCCCCCGTCCGATGCATCGTCCTGGGCGGCTGTGTCAGCTGTGTCCGCCGCGGCTCCGGATGCGTCGTCAGAGGAGCTGCCGCAGCCTGCCAGCAGCGCGGATACCATGGCTCCTGTAAGTAATATGGAAACAATTCGTTTTTTCATGTCTCTTACCTCCCTGTCTTTTTTAGGCGACCCAAACAGCGGGAGAAATAGGGAAAATAAATGAGAAAGGCAGGCACAGCGCCTTTGTAAGCGCCATTGCCTGCCGTGCTACCGCTGTCCGGATCATATGGGCATTATAGTCCCCTTTTCCCCTGCTGTAAAACGAGAAATATTGATCACGTCATGACATTTTCTCATGCTGGCTTTCCCTCATGGGGCGCATGCCCGGGCCTTTGGCCAGGCTTTTGGACCAGCCTTTTTAGCCGGGCGCCGCTTGCCTTTTTCCCGAAAATCCTCTATAATGACTCCTGTAAAAGGATACTCGCAAAACGAACACACGCATGCCAAGGGAGGTGTCTTCTCTAATAGAGAGCGCCTCCTTTTTTTATTTCAAGCAGGGAGGCGTAATTATGGATATCAGTAAATATGCACTTTTCGCAGATATTGCGGAGACAAAGAATTTCACCAAAAGCGGGGAGCGGATGGGCTACACCCAGTCCGGTGTGAGCCATGTCCTGAAGGCCATGGAAAACGAGCTGGGTTTCCCCCTCTTTCTCCGGGACAGACGCGGCGTCTCCCTCACCTCGGACGCCCAGGCCCTGCTGCCCCTGGTCCGGAACCTGCTGTCTGTCAACGAGCATCTGGAGCAGACGGCAGCAGCTCTGAACGGGCTGGAGATCGGTCATCTGACCATTGCCTCCTTTGCCAGCATCTCCTGCAACTGGCTCCCCTCCGTGATCCGCACCTTCCGGAAGGAGTGCCCCGGCATTGAGATCGAGCTGCTGGAGGGCAGCACTGACGAAATCCTGGACTGGCTCCACAACAGCCGGGCGGATTTTGGGCTCCTGAGCAGGAGAAACATCGGCACCCTGGAGTGGCTGCCCCTTTACGAGGATCCCCTGGTCGCCATTTTCCCCAGGGACTTCTATCTGGAGGGCATGACCTCGTTTCCCATACAGGCCTTTACCGACATGCCTTTTATCATCTCCGCCCTGGATGTGGACTACGACATACACGACGCCATCCAGGAGGCAAGGATCTCGCCCCGCATACGGGTCTCCTCAAAGGACGACCATGTGATCTCCTCCATGGTGGCCAGCGGCCTGGGCGTCAGCATCCTCCCCCGGCTGACCGTGGAGAGCGCAGGGGACAGCATACAGTACCTCCCCCTGGATCCGGGATTTTCCCGGGAGCTGGGCATCGGCCTTCGGTCACAGAAGGCCCTCAGCCCGGCGGCCCGGCGCTTCATCGCCCTGGTCCAGGAGATGAGCCCTTCCTTCTGACCTGTTCCAGCGTCCGTCAGTTCAGCGTGTCGTCCTTGAGCGGCCCGCTCAGGTCGCTGCCAAGCAGCCTCCGGGCTCCCAGCCAGTAGGCCAGTGCCACTGACAGGATGATGGCAAGGGCGTAGATGGCCACCGGCAGGAAGGGCGCCTCCTCCAGGAAGACTCCTGTCTCCAGTTGGCTGGCGCTGACCATGAAGGCGGTCACCGGCACAGTGATGAGAAGCCCCAGGAAAACAGGCCGCCCGGCGACGATCGCCGCCTCGATGCAGAGCATTTTTTTCATGCCGGACAGATCCATCCCCACTGACAGATATCGGGCAAACTCCCGCCGCCTCTGACGCAGAAAGCCAAAGGTGTTGGTAAAGATGCCTGCAAGGCCGATCACTCCCAGAAGGACGCACAGCGCTCCCAGTATGGTCCGGGCTCCCAGGAGCATCTGGTCATTGACCATCCTCTCTTCTATCCGGTTCTCGCTCTCCACCCGGAAAGAGGAAGCCAGAAGCCCTGCCGCCTCCTGCTCGATCTCATCCAGCGTCTCCACATCCGCCTTCTCCGGTCCAAGGATGCGTACATACGTATCCTTTTCCACACCGCTCACCTGAGTCTCCAGAGTTTTCCACAGAGAGAGCGGCATAAACTGCACCAGGGCATAGTCCTCATACTCCTCCCTGAGAAGCGGCGTCTCCTCCGTGTAGAACAGAACCGGTATCTGCGCTGTTTCCCCCTCCCCTGTGTACATAGAAAGAGTGTCTCTGTCCTGCTTCATCAAAGGAATATACTCCCTGTGCCGGAAGCTGCTGCCGGTACTGTCCCAGATCCGGTTCAGCAGAACCGCGCCGGACGTCTCAGCCGGAGCGCCGATCTGTTGGCAGTACTCCAGAAAGCTCTCATCGTCCAGGATGAATATCTGAGAGGGGATCCCTGAGGCTTCCGTTTTGTCTGTCAGGGCGCTGTATCCCCCCAGCGCTTTCAGCTCCTCGCTGATCCAGCTCTCATCCAGAGGGATGCTCCCCTCTGCCTTCTGGTAGCAGACACTGCTGCGAACGCCGGGGAGCTGTCTGATCTGCGAGACCGCCCCAATCTCCTTCAAATCCGCATCCCTCACTATCACCATCACATCCCATGCATCCTGGTACCGCTCAAAATAGGTATACCTGGTGCTGATACCGGCAAGTGCGAAAAAACAGAGCATGGACGTGAAGCCCAGGAAGGACAGGGTCAGGGAAATGCGGGAGATGCGCAGGGCTCTCCTCTGCAGTCTCAGGGCGCTGCCCGCCAGCTCTCCCTCTATGCCCAGCATGCGGCTCAGCACAGCGGTTCCCAGTCCTCTGATCCTCCTGAGCCCTCCCATCCGCCTGGGCTCCCTGTATGCCTGCCCTCTCACTGCTTCAAGAGGTGTCAGCCGGGCCAGTCTGCCGGCAGGTATCTGAGACGCCAGAAGGACTGTAAGGGCTGCCGCTCCAAAGGCGACAGCGAACACGATCGGATGACAGTGGAAGATGGCTCTGTGCCTTCCCGGCACATCCGCCGCGAACCGGTTGACAGCGGCCAGAATTCCGGCGCAGCCGGCTCCGCCAAGGAGCACGCCTCCCAGCACCGGCAGTACGCAGAGGGCGGCCGCCTCCTGCAATAGACACAGACGAATCTGCCCCGGCGACGCCCCGATGCTGGACAAAATACCAAACTGGCGCACTCTGGCCTGCATGGATATCTCAAAGGCCGTGCGGATCACCAGGGCAAGGGAAACACACAGGGCCATCAGCACCACAGCAAAGAAGGGCAGGAGAAGAGGCGGGTTCGGATCCTCTGGATCTGTCACCAGATACCGGGACAGCAGGAGCTCATGATAGACCACATCCTCCGGGTCAAGTCTCAGCTTCTGGCAGATCAGAGCCATCTGCCTGTAGGTCTCCCCCACATCTGCGAACCAGATTTCTGTCACTTCCTCATCATCAGTCCCGGCCTCGGTTCCATCTGTACTGATCTCTGCGCTCCTCTCTGTACTGACCTCTGCACTCTCCACTCCCGCAAAATTCCGGATCAGATCCAGCTCCTCCTGACTCAGGGGCGCCTCAACACGGACGTGCCAGCTCCCCTCATCCAGCTTTATGGCCTCCACATCATAGGCCCACAGATTGTAGAACAGGCTGCACAGCAGGGAGAGGAAAAAGGCCGCCCCGAGAGCTGCCGCCATGATGGAAAGGCCCGCCGTCCGGTTTTGTCTCAGATAGCTTTCTGAATACGCTTTCCACATACCTCTCACCTGACCTTTCTGTCGCTGACGACGCGCCCGTCTTCCAGGGTGACAATGCGCTCCGCCTCCAGCGCCAGCTTCTCATCGTGTGTGACAAGAAGGATGGTCTGGTGAAAATTCTTGTGAAAGAGATGCAGAAGATCCATGATCTCCCTGGCATTTTCCCTGTCCAGGTTGCCTGTAGGCTCATCCGCAAGGAGAAGCAGAGGCCGGCTCATGAGCGCCCGCCCGATGGCCGCCCTCTGCTGCTGCCCGCCGGAGAGCTGAAATGGCAGAGCCTGCAGCTTTTCCTCCAGTCCAAGGCTCTCCACGATCCGCCGGAAATAGACCGGGTCCGGCTTTCTCCTGTCCAGAAGAAGCGGCATCTGCATATTCTTCTCCACAGTCAGGGAGGGAATCAGGTTATAAAACTGGTAGATAAGCCCTGCCTTTCTCCTCCTGTATATGGCTGCCTGATGCGAGTTCAGCCTGCCTATATCTGTTCCTCCCACCAGCACGGTTCCTTGCGTAGGCCGGTCCACACTCCCCAGAATGTGGAGAAGGGTGGATTTTCCCGAGCCGGAGGCCCCTGTGACGGCCACAAGCTCTCCTCTCTCAAGGATCAGGTCAACGCCCCGCAGGGCCTCCACTTTATTTTCTCCCTCTCCGTATACTTTTCTTACTCCTGTGCATTTCAGCAGCTCCATAGCGCTCCCCCGATCTGTCTTCTGACTGGATTTTTTCAGCGGCAGTATCCGCCGATACTGTCATCTTACCAGAGCAAAGTGACATTCCGGTGACATCAGCGGTACATGCGGAGCTCAAAGCAGGCTCCTCCGCCAGGCCTGTTATAGGCCTCCAGCACACCGTTCTGGGCTTCCACCAGCTCTCTTGCCAGAAAGAGCCCGATGCCGACACTGTCCCTGTCCGCCCCCTCTCCTCTGTAGAACCGCTCAAACAGATGGGGCAGGTCCCTCTCAGAAAATCCTTCACCCTGATCCCATATGCGGATTTTAATATAGAGAGGATTTTCCTCCCAGTCACAGGAGACCACTCCACCGGCAGGACTGTGCTCCAGACAATTTTTCATCAGGTTCATGACCGCCTCCAGCGTCCACTCCCTGTCCGCCCGGAGGCAGGCCGGCGAAAGCCGGGGCACATGGATGCGAACCCTCTTTTGCCGGCAGATATCCTCCAGATTTTCCGCCCCCAGCTCAAGAAGGGTGTACACATCTGTTTCCTCCCTGTGCAGCGCAAGAGCCCCTGCGTCCATGCGGGACATGAGAAGCAGCGTCTCCTCCAGATGCGTAAGACGGCCAAGCTGCCGCTCCACTGCCGGAAGCCCCTCCAGCGTTCCCTTCTGGCCCATCCTCTGGACCAGAAGAGCGATAGCTGTCACCGGAGTCTTCATCTGATGGGCCATATCAGCCAGGCTGGCGGCAAATCGGTCTCTGGCCTCCCGGGCTCCGTCTCTCGCCTGGCCAAGAGCAGCCACCGTCTTGCATATCTCATCCCGCAGACAAGAAAATGCATCCTCCCGCTCCTCCGCCAGAAGCCCCTGCTGCCCGGTGCCCGCCTTCTCCAGGTAGGCCAGCAGCTCCCGGATCTGCCTCTCCTGTCTTCTTTTCATCCCCAAAAGGGCAAAAAGAAAGAGCAGGACTGCCGCCAGGAAGCCTGCTAACGCCACTCCGTATATCCTGCTGTCTGACTCCTGGAAATCCTGAGCCCTGTAGCCGTAAGCCCGCAGATACTCCGCACCTGAGGACTCCGCATCTCCCTTCTCTTTTTCTGTTTTCAGCGCGCGCAGGAGGGCTCCCCGGGCCTGGGGCGACTGCTCCTCCACGGTCTGGCAGACCCGTCCCAGCAGGTCAAACTGCCTCTGCGCAAAATAGCTGCCCGCCAGCGCTGTCACGACGGCCGCCGCGGCCAAGAGAGCCGCCAGAGCGGACAGAATACCGGCCGCTCTTTCTCTTTTTATTCTTCCCTTCACCTTCTCTTTTCCCCCTTTTCGTCTCCTGCCTCCATCCGGTATCCAAAGCTGCGGACAGTACGCAGGCTCTCCGGGCTGCCCAGCTTCTCCCTCAGCCGTTTCACGGCCACGGTCAGTGTGTTGTCATTGACATAGCTGCCGCCGCTATCCCAGACCTGCTCCAGCAGGCGCTGCCGCGTGACCGTCCTGCCTTTATTTTCCATGAGAAGGAGAAGGATCTGGTATTCTGTCTGTCCCAGCTCCACCTTCCTGCCGTCTATCCGGACCTCCATCCGGTCCCTGTCCAGGCGTATATCTCCGCAGGAGAGTATCTGCTCCCGTCCGGACCTTCTAAGCAGAGCCTGGATGCGGGAGAAGAGTATTTCCAGCTCAAAGGGCTTGGTCACGTAGTCATCCGCCCCTCCTTCCAGCCCATTCACAATATCCCGGGTATCACTGCGGACCGTGAGAAAAATCAGGGGAAGCCGGGGCCATCTGTCACGTATCCAGCGGCAAAGAGCCATCCCGTCCCCGTCCGGCATGTTCCAGTCCAGGATGACGAGGTCCGCCTCCTCCTTCCCCAGCGCCTCCCTGGCGTCCTGCGCCCCGGCGCAAAGTGACACCTGAAATCCTCTCTCCTCCAGGTATTCACTTACCACGCCGGCAATATCCCGTTCATCCTCGACATAGCAGATCCTGGTCATCGCTCTCCTCCCGCTTTCTTTTTTTCACCTCTCCTTATCACGTACAGGACCAGTCCCACGGCCACGCCGAGGAGCGCGGGGCACACCCAGCCAAAGCCCTGACCGGAAAGAGGCAAAAATCCCAGAACCGCGGCCGTAAGCCCGTCCAGATGAAGAAGGCTCCTGGTCGCTGCCGGCAACGCTCCCAGCCCGTCAAACAGGGCAGCCGCCCCGGTCAATCCCAGCGCCCACCTAAGGACTGTAGGATCATTTCCGAACCATCGCCCCGCCAGCGTGAGGAGCACCAGCACAATGGCGAGGGGGTAGAGGAACATGAGAACTGGCAGGGAGTAGGCGATGATGGCGTCCAGTCCCAGGTTGGCCACCAGGAAGGAGCCCACCGCGAAGATCACCGCCCAGACATGGTAGGAAGGACCGCCCGGGAACATTTCCGCAAAGGCCTCCCCACAGCTTGTGATCAGCCCCACCGCTGTCTTTAGGCAGGCCACGGTGACGATCACCGCCAGGATAAAGGCTCCCCCGCCGCCAAAGTAGCTCTCCGCGATCCGGGCCAGAGCCTCCCCTCCGTTGCTGCTCACCTCCAGCTCTCCTGTGCTCTGGGTCCCCATGACCGATACGAGAACGTAGATGACCGCCATGAGGATGGAGCTGAATATCCCTGCCCGCACCGTGCTCTTTGCCACCTCGCCGGGCTCCGTCACGCCCAGCCCCCGGATAACGTCGATAACCACGATGCCAAAGGCAAGCCCCGCCAGGGCATCCATAGTGTTATATCCCTCCAGCAGTCCCGTGGCAAAGGCGCCCTCCGCATAGCTTCCGGAGGGGACCGCCTCCCCGACGCCTCCCATGGGAGCGGTCAGAGCCCGGATCACAAGGACCGCAAGAAAGACCAGAAAAAGCGGGTTCAGCACCTTTCCGATCCAGGTCATGATCTGCCCCGGCCTGAGGGCGAAGAACAGTACCGCAGCAAAGAAGATAAAAGAAAAGGCTGCCAGGAAGAGAGGATGTCCTTTCCCCGAGAGTATCCCCTCCATCCCGACGGTATAGGAAACGCTGGCGCATCTGGGGATAGCGAAGAAGGGGCCTATGGTCAGGTAGAGGGCGCAGGTGAAGAAGACACCGTATCCTCTCCCCACTCTGCTCCCCAGTCCCAGAAGGCCGCTCTCACGGCTGATCCCCAGGGCCGCCACGCCCAGGAGGGGCAGTCCCACCCCAGTGATGAGGAAGCCCGCCGCAGCCTGCCAGATATGGCTGCCCGCCATCTGTCCCATGGATACGGGAAAGATCAGATTTCCCGCTCCGAAAAACATGCCGAACAGCATGCTCGCCACAAATATAGTCTCTTTGAATGTGAGTTTTTTTGTCATTTTCCCGCATCTCCTGTTTTTTTATCGTTTCCTTTACTATAGCACACTTTCCGAAAAATAGCGAAGCGTGCAGGTGTTCCGCGAACCAACATTACACGTTTCGAAAGCGGAGCTTACAATCCGTCTCTTGAGATGCTCGTAAAACCGGCTTCCGCTCTCGGGATGACTTTGCAGATCAAACTATTGAACAAGCAGTAAATTTTCTTGGGATAATCAGATAAGAAAAGGGATGCGATTTTCATAATGCTCTCAGGTTTCAACAGAAAGTGAGGGTGATTCCTATGAATACAATGAAAGTTTTACCTTTATTTCTACTCGTTTTTGCGGCATTGACTTACATAAATAATAGACGTAATAGAGGATAGCATCCCCGGCCCCAGGAAAGTCTGGGATGCTATCCTTATAGCATATTCTTTTACAGAGGGCATCAGATCTTGTATCTGACACTTTTCTTATCCTGATAATACACAGGGAGGCTTGAAAAATCAAGCCTACCGTTTATGTTTCTCCATTTGTTTTTACTTGTCTTTTCTACGTCCTCATCGCCCCGTCCACAGATAAGATCTCTCCCGTCACATAGGAGGCCATATCGCTGGCCAGGAAAAGGAAAGCATTGGCAATGTCTTCCGGCTCGCCTACCCGGCGCAGGGGGATGGCGTTGATCAGAGGATCTATCATCTCCTTGGGGAGCGCCGCCACCATGTCTGTCTTTGTAATACCCGGTGCCACAGCGTTGACCCGGATGCGGCTTGGGCCAAGCTCCCTTGCCAGGGACCAGGTAAGTCCGTTCACGGCAGATTTGCTTGTGGGGTAAGCCACGCCCGAGGGCTGTCCACAGATGCTGACCATGGAGCTGGTATTCAGGATGCATCCGCCTCCCTGCTCTTTCATGATTTTCAC
This sequence comes from Eubacterium sp. ER2, assembly GCF_000765215.1. GTDB lineage: Bacteria > Bacillota > Clostridia > Lachnospirales > Lachnospiraceae > Claveliimonas > Claveliimonas intestinigallinarum. The sequence continues at coordinate 40,178 of NZ_JPJE01000024.1, read as the reverse complement.
TGTGGGCATGATGCAGTTCATCATGGCGCTTACATTTAACTGCATCACTTTTGCAAACTGCTGTGCCGTGTAGTTGTCAATAGGTGTGCTGTCCGACATGCCGGCGTTGTTTACCAGGATATCGATCTTTCCCAATGTCTCTTTGACCTTTCCGATCTCCCCGGCCACCGCCTCGGCATCCGCCAGATCCGGCCAGGCGCCGTACACTTCCCATGCCGGGTTTTCCGCTTTCAGAGATGCCAGGGCCTTGTCAACTGTCTCCTGGCGGGAACCGAACAGCACGACCGCCGCCCCGTTCTCCAGAAATTTTTTCACCGTCGCGTAGCCGATGCCGCGGGTGCCGCCTGTCACAACTGCCACTTTATTTTTTAGCATTTTCATTCCTCCTTTGCGCAATTTTCTGTTTTTTTATATTTTTATCTGTTAATTTTATTTTATACCGGCTGATCCCTGTTTACAAGGAACGTTTAATATTAGTCAATCTACAGCTCTTTCCTAACAATTCAGATTGGACTATACTATGAGATACAGAAACACAACGGAAAGGAAATGATGACAGATGATAGACAAGATGAAGATCCGGGGCGCCCGGGTCCACAATCTGAAAAATATAGATGTAGATATCCCGCTGAACAAGATCGTGGGGATCGCCGGCGTGTCCGGCTCCGGCAAATCCTCCCTGGCCCTGGGTGTCCTCTACGCGGAAGGATCCAGGCGGTATCTGGACGCCCTCTCCACCTACACAAGGCGCAGGATGACCCAGGCGGCCAAAGCCGATGTGGATGATGTGCTCTACGTGCCGGCAGCTCTGGCCCTCCACCAGCGCCCGGCTGTCCCCGGCATCCGCAGCACCTTCGGGACCGGCAGCGAACTTCTGAACAGCCTCCGGCTCATGTTCTCCAGACTGGCCAGCCACCGCTGTCCGTCCTGCGGCTGCTGCCTGCCGCCTACCCTGAAAGTGGCCGCCGAGCAGGAGCTGGTCTGCCCGGACTGCGGCGCCTCCTTCTACGCTCCCTCCGCAGAAGAACTGGCCTTCAACAGCCAGGGGGCCTGCCCTTCCTGTGACGGAACCGGGACCGTCCGGACAGTGGACCGCTCTACCCTTGTACCGGACGAGACCCTCACCATCGACCAGGGCGCCGTGGCTCCCTGGAACTCCCTCATGTGGTCGCTTATGACCGACGTCTGCCGGGAGATGGGAGTGCGCACGGACGTGCCCTTCTGCCAGCTGACAGACAGGGAGAAGGACATTGTCTACAACGGGCCCGCCGAGAAAAAGCATATCCTCTACAAGGCAAAAAGCTCCAACCAGGCGGCGGAGCTTGATTTTACTTATTTTAATGCTGTGTACACCGTGGAGAACGCCCTCTCCAAGGTGAAGGACGAAAAAGGCATGAAGCGGGTGGAAAAATTCTTAAAGGAGGAGGTCTGCCCGGACTGCGGCGGGACCCGACTCTCCCAAAAAGCAAGAGCGCCCCGGCTGCGGGGCTGCTCCCTGGATGAGGTGTGCCGGATGCCGCTTGCGGATCTGGCTGGCTGGGTGTCCGGTGTCCCCGCCTCCCTGCCGGAGGAGATGCGCCCCATGGCAGAGAGTATCTGCGAGTCCTTCCACACCCCCGCCCGGCGGCTCATGGACCTGGGCCTTGGCTACCTTTCCCTAGACCGCGCTTCCTCCACCCTCTCCACCGGGGAGCGCCAGCGGATGCAGCTTGCCCGCGCTGTCCGCAACCGCACCACCGGGGTGCTCTACGTGCTGGACGAGCCCTCCATCGGCCTGCATCCCGCCAACATCGAAGGGCTGAAAGGAGTCATGCACGACCTCATAGCAGACGGCAATTCCGTCGTACTGGTGGACCACGACACACAGATCCTGTCGGAGGCTGACTGGATCGTGGAGATGGGGCCGGAGGCCGGACTGAAGGGCGGCCATGTCATCGCCCAGGGCAGTATTCCCCAGATCATGGCAGATCCCGGCTCCATGATCGGCCCCTTCCTGGCCGGCAGGACAGACGGCTTCCGGCGGGAGCAGGCTCCGGCCTCTGACATGTTCTCCCACGGCCGCATCCGCCTCTCCACCGGTTCCATCCACACCGTAAAGCCGCTGGAGGCAGACATCCCAAAAGGACGGCTCACTGCTGTCACCGGCGTATCCGGCTCCGGCAAGACCACCCTCGTCCTGGAGAGCCTGATCCCCGCCCTGGAGGCACAGATCAAGGGCAGAAAACTGCCGGAACACGTGCGTTCCCTGGAGGCGGATGGGATCGGACAGGTAAAACTCATCGACGCCACCCCCATCGGCATCAACATCCGCTCCACCGTAGCCACCTACGCCAATGTCCACGATGAGCTGCGGAAGACATTTGCCAGGACACCAGGCGCAAAAGAAGCCGGCTACAAGGCAGGGGACTTTTCCTACAACACAGGGAAGCTGCGCTGTCCGGTCTGCGACGGCACCGGCGTCATCAGCCTGGATGTGCAGTTCCTGCCGGATGTGGAAGTCACCTGCCCCGGATGCCGGGGCTCCCGGTACAGCAAGAAGGCCGCACAGATCCGATATGCGAACAAGGAGGGGAAGTCCTTCTCTCTGCCGGAGCTGATGGCCATGGATGTGAACACCGCGCTGGATGCCTGCCGTCATCTGAAAAACGTCAGTCAGCGTCTGCAGATCTTAAAAGATCTGGGGCTGGGCTACCTGACTCTGGGTGAGGAGACCCCGGGGCTCTCCGGCGGAGAGGCCCAGCGGCTGAAGCTTGCCAGCGAGATGGACCGCCCCCAGGGGGACTCGGTCTTCGTCTTTGACGAGCCCACCATCGGCCTCCACCCTCTGGACGTGCAGACGCTCCTTCTCGTCTTCGAGACCCTCATCCGTCAGGGAGCCACTGTCATCGTCATCGAGCACGACCTGGACGTGATCCGCAGCGCAGACTACGTCATCGACATGGGCCCCGGCGGCGGGGAGAGCGGCGGACGGATCGTGGCAGCCGGAACGCCGGAGGAAATTAAGACAAATGCGCAGAACGTGACAGGGAGATATCTGTAGACAGACGAAAGGAGGGCTGCCCCGCCGGGCAGTCCTCCTGTGTTTTTCCATTGTTTTATCCTTTCACCGCGCCTGCTGCCACACCTTTGATAATGTGCTTCTGGCAGAACAGGTAGAAGATGATCACCGGGATGACCGCCAGGATCAGCGCCGCCATGATGGCGCCCATGTCCACCCGGCCGTAGCTTCCCTTCATATACTGGATCGCAATGGATATGGTCTTGTATTTATTCAGGTCCAGTACAAGGTAAGGCAGGAGGAAGTCATTCCAGATCCACATGGTTTCCAGTATCCCCACAGAGATGTATGTCGGCTTCATAATAGGAAGCACCACAGAAAAGAAAGTTCTAAGAGGCGTGCAGCCGTCGATAAGAGCCGCTTCCTCGATCTCCAGCGGGATGGATTTTACAAAACCACAGAACATAAAGACTGCCAGCCCCGCCCCGAATCCCAGGTAAATGATGATAATTCCCCAGGGTGTGTTGAGCCTGGTCCGGTCCGCCACCAGAGACAGGGTGAACATTACCATCTGGAAGGGAACGACCATGGAGAACACGCAGAGCAGATACAGGATCTTTGTAAACTTTGTCTTTACCCTTGTGATATACCAGGCGCACATGGATGTGCACACAAGGATCACCAGCACAGAGCCAACGGTAATAAATACCGTCCAGCCCACGGCGCTGAGCAGTTCGTACTTGTCGATGGCCGTCAGATAATTCTCAAGGCTGTTCCACGTCTTTTCCGTCGGCAGCGTAAAAGGTTCTTTGTTGATATATACTTTTTTCTTAAAGGAATTCATAAGCACGATCAGTATCGGGGCGATGTAGACCAGCCCCAGTATGGTGAAAGCGCCGGTCCCCAGCGTGCTTATCCTGCTTCTCTTTTTCATTTACTGCTGCACCTCCTTTGAGCGGGTAGCCCGGAGCTGGAGCATGCCGATAGCCACAACGATGACGAAGAAGATCACTGCTTTGGCCTGGCCGACGCCCTCCCATCCGGTACGTCCGTAGAATGTGTTGAAGATGTTCAGGGCCATCATCTCAGACATCTTGGACGGTTCTCCTGCCGTCAGCGACAGGTTCTGGTCAAAGAGCTTGAATCCGTTGGTAATAGACAGGAACATGCAGATGGTGATGGATGGCATCATCATGGGGATGGTCACTTTGAAAAGTCTCTGGATCCGCGATGCGCCGTCGATCTGGGCCGCCTCCATCACGTCTCCGGGGATGGACTGAAGCCCTGCAATGTAAATGATCATCATATAACCGATCTGCTGCCAGCTCACCAGAATGATCAGTCCCCAGAAACCGTACCACTCATTCAGCCCCAGCGCTGTGCTGTAGTGCGCCAGCACGCCGTTGAAGATGAGCTGCCAGATGTAGCCCAGCACGATGCCTCCGATCAGGTTAGGCATAAAAAAGATCGTGCGGAAAATATTGGTTCCCCGCATTTTCTGGGTCAGCGCCATGGCAAGGGCAAAGGCGATCACATTGATCACCACCAGCGATACCACGGCGAAAAGGGCGGTATACCAGAAAGAATGTCTGAACACCGTGTCCTTAAACGCCTCGATGTAATTGGATAATCCGACAAACTTCGCATCCGTGACTGTGGTAAATTTGCAGAACGAAAGCCAGATCCCCATTACGAACGGAATAATAAATCCAAGGATAAATGCGCAGAATGTGGGAAGCACAAAGATGGGCATATACCGCTTGATCGCTTTTTCCATATAAATCCTCCTCCTTCTGAAAAAGCGGCGTTCAGACTTTTTCTGCCCGCCGCTTTCCTGTTCAATTCAATATGTCTTTCAGATCTTCCGGAAAGATTACTCTGCTGATGCCGCTGCCTCTGTAGCCCATCCGTCCACAAATGCGCTTACAACTTTATCCCAGTTGGCATCTGTCTGATCTGCCGCATATGCAGTCAGCGCAGATCCTACGCCGTTTTTCCACTCTTCAGAAGGCATGGTTGAGAATACCCATGTCACAGGTGTTTTCCCGTCTTCCATGTACGCGTTGGCTTCGTTTACCAGTGTATTTTCAGACTCAAGGTTGGACTCGAACGGAATGACAAATCCCATATCCTTGCACATAGCCTCCACACCTTCATCGGAAGTTACACACCAGTTCATGAAATCCAGTGTTGCCTGGATATCTTCCTCAGATGCCTTGGAGTTTACACACCAGTAGTTCTCTGTTCCTGTGCAGACGCCCTGGTTCTCCTCGCCCTCAACTCCGATGTAGATTGGCAGAATGCCAAGGTTCTCATCCCCGATATCCGCAATGTTGTTGTACTCCCATGTACCGTTCTGGTAGAAGACCGCTTCCTCTGTCACAAACTCTGCTGTAGAGTCATCGGCTGTCTTTGTGGAAATCTCTGTCGGTTCGCAGGTTGCATTATTGATGTACAGATCCCAGATCTGGCGGTAATTGTCAAGGTATGTGCCCTTGATGGCGTCTGTATTGTCAATGCCCTCATCCTTGTACTCATAGTAGATCGGAAGATTTGCCAGATGTGTCTTGAATCTCCAGTCAGATGAGCTGTCCATGCCTGCTGATGTAAAAGCGGAAAATCCAAGTTCATCCTTTCTTGCCGTAATGTCTTCCACTACCTTTTTGAAGCTGTCAAAGTCTGTGATATCGTCTGCTGTGTAGCCTGCTTTCTCAAGAAGGTCCTTGTTGTAGATAATGCCGTAGTTCTCGATAACGTAGGCAATACCTGCCATCTTATCGCCGTCCATCAGCGCAAAACTGTCGTCTGTCAGCTCCCCTGCGATATCGGAGTCAGACAGATCATAGCAGTAGTCTTTCCAGCTTGCCAGTCCCACAGGTCCGTTTACCTGGAACAGGGTAGGCGCATCTGTCTTTGCCATCTCTGATTTCAGTGTCTTCTCATACTCTCCGGAAGCTGCTGTCAGAACTGTCACCTCCACGCCGGTCTCCTCTGTGTAGACTTCCGCCAGTTCCTGCCAGTACTCGTCCGCCTCAGGCTTAAAGTTGAGGTAATATACCTTTCCTTCTGCCTCACTGCTGCCGCTGTCCCCGGAGTCAGAGGAGCTTCCACATCCTGCCACCAGGCCTGCTGTCATGGCTGCAACTAATAATAATGATATTACTTTTTTCTTTTTCATATCCTTCCTCACCTTTCTGAAAACCTCTGTTTTCTTTGTTCTGGGACTATTATAACCGGCTGTTCTTCCGCCCCGTTATCAAATAAAAAACCAGGAATGCCAAAAAAAATACTTCAGCGCCGGTATCTTCTTCGGCGCCGAAGCATCACTGCTCCTCCAGAAATTCCTGGATGCTCTCGTCTTCTTTTCTTGTAAATTCCTCCGGGCTGATCTTCCCCTGGGCCAGATCCGGGAGGATGGTTCCCAGCGTCTCCTCCTGCAGGATGGAGTTCCATTTCACCTGGTAATTGGGGACAAGGACCGGGCCGCTCTTGTATGTCTCTATATAGTCCCGCTCTGCCTGGGTCAGGGAATCCGGACTCTGTTCAAACAGCTCCTCCCTCTGCTCCATGTTCATCTGCGTGCGCAGCTTCAGAAGCGCCGCCGCCCCCTCTTTGACTTCCTGGCTGTAGCTGGACACAATGGCCCAGCCAAATGTCTCAGGGGATGAGATCAGCCTGTTTTCCGGAAATGCCGAGAACCTTACTTTGTCCTGCCACTCTTCGGGAATCTGATCCATCATCCAGTATCCGTTGGGGATCATGGCTGCCTTCCCGGAGAAAAAATTCTCATAGGACACATCAAAATCCACATACAGCGCATCACCTGTGGTGTACTGAAACAGCCGCTCCAGCGTCCGGGCAATGCGCAGCCCGCTTTCGCCCTGATAGGTATCCGGGTAGAACTGCTGCATGAACTGCGCCCCTTCCTCCGTGGAGGCTGCCTCCGCCGTGGCAAAAAGCATGGGCGCCCAGGCCGTCCCCTCGGTATGAAGGGCCAGCGGAGTGATGCCGCAGCTCTCCAGCTTCTCGCAGCACTCCCAGAATTCCTCCCAGGTTTCGGGAAACTTCTCAATACCTGCCTGGGCAAACAGCTCCTCGTTCCAGAAGATCCCGGAACAGGAAAATGCCGCCGTACTGACAGGCCCCAGATAGATACTGCCGTCCTCCTCGCTACAGGACTCCAGCACCGACGGCTCGATCATCTCCATCCACTCTTCATCTTCCTTGATATACCCGGACAGTTCCTCGATCCTGCCATCCTGGATCATCGTATAATAGAAAGCGGGAAGCATCCGGAGATCCGTAATAACTGCCGGGAGGGTATCCGTCACATTCTGCCGTTTCAGGTTCTGCCGGTACTCTTCCTCCGTCTCCATGACCCACTCCACATCCGCCTGCCACTTCCCATCATACAGTTCATTGAATGCCTGGATCACATCCTCCTCATTTTTATTGCCTGTAGAGGAGTCCACGATCAGGATGACCGGGATGGACACCTCCTCCCCGCCTGCTTTTTCCTCTGTCTGCCTTCCCGCGCAGCCTGCGGCTGCCACTGAGAAAAGCAGGGAAACCGCTGCCGCCTGTATGACTCTTCCTTTAAATCTGTATCTGTTCCTGCTCATATGCCTCCTGCCCGTCTCCCCGGGGAATTTTGATCGTACAGCTTGTTCCATCTTCCTGTGCTCTGCAGTAAAAGGCTGCCCCGTCCCCGTACTTCAGTCTGAGCCGGGTCAGAATATTTACCACGCCGTAACCGTGCCGCTTATCCGGAAAGCAGTTTTTCATCTCTCCCAGAGGCAGCTTGTTCATTCCGTTGATCTTCTGCACCATGTCCGCCTCCATGGGGGTGCCGTTGTTGTACACCTCCAGGTACAGCTCCTCTTCTTCCTTCCACACGGTGATCCGGATCTGTCCTCCCTCAAATATATCCCGGAATCCATACTTTACTGCATTTTCCACAAGCGGCTGCAGGACCAGCTTCAGAACGGTTGTGTGGGCGGCATCCACCCGGCAGTCTACCTGGTAGGAGAAAAGATCTTTGTTTCGTATCTGCTGGATCTCCATGTAGCTCTTCACATTCTCCAGCTCGTCTTCCACAGTCACTATATCGTTTCCTTTGCTCAGCGACAGCCGCAGATATCTGGACAGGGCCTGGATCATCCGCATGGTCGTCTCTTCCTTGTTGATCCGCGCCAGCATATAGATCGTATCCAGTGTATTGTACAGAAAATGAGGATTGATCTGGCTGATCAGCATGTTCAGCTCCGATGTGCGCAGCTCTCTCTCCTGCTCCTTGATCTCCTCCAGCAGCCTCTGGATATTCCCGAGAAGTTCATTGTAGGAGTGACCGATCTCGTCCAGCTCTGTGTTGGTATGGAGCTCTATGGTCCGGTCAAAATTGCTGCCGTCAAATTCCGCCATGGCCGTCCGGATCTCCTGGATGGGCTTTGTAAATCTTCTGGAGAAATAAATACTCAGCACCGCGGCCACAGCCAGCACCACAAGATAGATCCCGGCCAGCACCAGGAAAACAGGGAAGATCCCCTGGTTCAGCACCCTGTCCGGCACAAAGGAAAAGACCGCCAGCCCGCTGGCCTCATCCCGGTACGCCGACAGAACGCCTCCCGGAACACTCTCCCCCTCCAGGATCATGCCGGCAGACCCGCTCCCGGCGATACGCTCCGCTATATCCGCCTGGCGCTTCTTACCCACGCTGAATTCCTCCGGAACCGAGAAAAAACAGAGCTGCCCTTTGGCGTCAATAATTCCAACCGCCGCCTCGCTTGTCAGCTCTCCACTTGTCCCTGTGATCCCCTCCAGAAACGCATCATCCATCCTGAAGAACAGCATCCCGGGGTCGTGGGCGTACTCCATGCTCCGGACATACCTTCCGATAAAAAGCGCTTCCTCCTCTGTTCCAAAAAGCGTATCTTTCGCCCAGAACCATTTCGTCCGGGCGTAGTCCGCTCCCAGATACTCCTGGAAACCGCTGTCTGTCACATCCTCAAAGGTTACATCTGAATAGGATTTACTGTATACGTTCCCTTTATTATCCACATAGCAGTAATCCGCGATGTGCTCCAGCCCCACATAGGCGAAATATTTACTCAGACCAATGCGGCTGACTTCCTCCAGCCCCTTACTGCGCAGGCTCTGCTGCACATCGTCATAGAGGACGCACTCTGCCGTCGCCTCGTCGCTCTGGCGGAACAGATTTTCCAGGCTGATGCCCATTCTCTCCGTCATAAACTCGTATTTTGCGATCACCGCCCGGGTCAGCCTGTTCTTCACATACAGGCCGGCCCCCAGGCTGGAGAGAAGAAGCGCAAGCCCCAGGAGCGCCGCCGTATACTTCAAATATTTTTTCTGTATGCCGGATACCTTCTCGTTTCTTTTCATATCGATTTCTGTCTATCCCTCGTACTCTTTCTTGTATTCGCTTGGGAGCTTCCCCGTGTACTGCTTGAACACATGGGAAAAATAGGACGGGTTGTGGATCCCCACCGCCTCACAGATATCTCCGATACTGCCTTTTCCTTCCTCCAGCAGCTTTTTGGCCTTCTCCATCCTCTGCTGGAGAAGATACTGCTTGAACGTCATGTGGAACGTATTTTTAAACACCCTTCCGAAATAGACCGGGTTCAGATAAATGTGGGAGGCCACAGATACAATGGACAGCTCCTCATCCCTGAGATGTTCCTCTATATAAGCCACTGCCTCTGACATGTACTCTTTAAAATATCTCGTCTCATCCTGCTTTGCGTCACTTTTTCTCACTTCAATGGCCGCGCACAGGATCCGGTAACAGACATCCACCATCTTTGCCGTGCCGATGGTTCCCAGATTATCGTAGTAGCCCCGGAACTTTTCCCGGATATCCTCTGACAGCCCGTAAGACGCCTGGAGCATGAGTTCCACTTTCAGCATCATCCGGTGGAGATGCTGCCGCTGCTGTTCCTCCTCGTGAGGCAGCCCGTAGACAAACTGGACAAAGGCCTCCTTCAGCTCTTTCTCACTGTTCCTGCGCACAGCGTTCACGATCAGATTGTCCACGTCCCCGCTTTCTCCGGCCGTCGCCGCCTGGTCCGGCAGCTCCACCCCCTCCGGGGAAGTAAAAGCACCCGCTCCGGACACACTGGCAATCTCGAACAGCTTCCGGGCTTCCACATAACTTCTTTTGATCCCGGCAATTCCTTTGTAGGGCTTGGATATGGCGGCTATAACCCTGCTCTGCTCCTCCTTTTTGATGTATTCCAGGAAGTGCTTCAGCTTTCCCACCGCCTCTTTGTCCGTGGTGCGGACGATAAAGGCGCTGCCCGTCTCCTCGCCGTCGGCCCGCCAGCAGAAATAGCGGCTCTCCAGCTCCTCTTCCAGCCTTTTAAGAAGCGCAAATCTGGCCGCTTCATAATCCAGGTAATCCGTGATCTTGTAGGCCACATCTATATCCGCGTACACAGTGATAAAGCGCTCCTCATTTCCAGGCATGTCTCCCAGCGTCCGGAAGACTTCTTCCACCTTTTCCTCCGGTAGCCTGTCCCGGACATAATTCTGCACAACCACCTGCTGAAAGCTGGTTCCATCCTGTACCAGCAGCTTCTCCCAGCTCTCATACCTGGCCTCCTGCTCCATCTGCTCCATGCAGGTCCGGTAGGCTGCCTCCATGGTCTCCCGCAGCTTCTCATCCTCAATAGGCTTCAGCAGATAAGCGAAGGCCCCCAGATCGCAGGCCTGCTGGGCATAGTCAAAATCCCGGTAGGCGCTGAGGACGATAAACATGCAGTCCATGTCCGTTTTCTGGATCTCCTCCATCACCATTAGCCCCGTGATCTGTTTCATCCGGATATCTGTCAGCACCACATGGGGCTTTGTCTCTTTGATCACCTCTATGGCCTGCTCGCCGCTCTGGGCTGAGCCCACTACCTTAAAACCCATGTCCGCCCAGTCGTAGGTGTCAAGCAGTCCCTGCAGCAGGATAGGTTCATCGTCCACGATCACAAGTTTCAATAATTTCATAAAAACCTCTTCTCCCAGGAGCGCCCGGCCAGCCCCTCCGCCGTCCGGTACACTGAGTCTATCTTATCATATCATCACGTACTATTTTAAGTCCTCCGGGAGAAAAACCTGTAACAAAAACTATACCTGGCATGCAAAAAATTAAACCTGTGTGTTTTCCAGACACAAAAAGAGCACTCCTTGAAAGATCTCTCCTCCAAAAAGTGCTCTTCTGCAGTCTCATTTCTTATATTTTCTATTTTTAGTACAACTTTGCTCCTGCCGGAATCTGGTCATCCACCGTCAGCAGGTTCAGCCCCTCATGTCCGTCATACTCGTACACCGCGCTGATCAGCATACCCTCGGAGTCAATGCCCATCATCTTCCTGGGCGGAAGGTTTGTAATGGCGATCGCTGTCTTTCCGACCAGCTCCTCCGGCTCGTAGTACTCGTGGATACCGCTCAGGATCGTGCGCTTCCGGTCTGTCCCGTCGTTCAGGGTGAACTTCAGGAGCTTCTTGCTCTTGGGGACCGCCTCGCAGGCCTCGATCTTCACGGCGCGGAAATCGGACCGGCTGAACGTCTCGAAGTCCACCATATCTTCAAACAGGGGCTCGATCTTCACCCTGGACAGGTCAAGAGCAGGAGCGGATACCGCCGCTGTCTGTGCCGGCGCAACGGACTGAGCCTCGTTGTTTGCCGCGTTCTTTGCGGCACCCTGACTCTTCATGGTCGGAAACAGGAGCACGTCCCTGATGGCCGCGGAGTCTGTCAGGAGCATGCACATCCTGTCAATACCGAAGCCAATTCCGCCTGTGGGCGGCATGCCGATCTCCAGCGCGTTCAGGAAATCTTCATCTGTATGCTCGGCCTCCTCGTCGCCTGCTGCCGCATTGGCATCCTGCTGGGCAAAACGCTCTCTCTGGTCAATGGGGTCGTTCAGCTCAGAGTAGGCATTGGCCATCTCCCAGCCGTTCATGAAGAACTCAAAGCGCTCCACGTAGTCCGGATCATCCGGCTTTTTCTTTGTGAGCGGTGAGATCTCGATCGGATGGTCTGTGACAAAGGTAGGCTGGATCAGGTGTTCCTCCGCATACTCCTCAAAGAACATGCTCAGAATGTCGCCCTTCTTATGACGCTCCTCATAGGCAATGTGATGCTCGTCCGCAAGCTTTTTCGCGTCCTCTGTTGTCTTCACCTCATTCCAGTCGATGCCTGCGTATTTCTTCACAGCATCCACCATAGTGATCCTCTCAAAGGGCTTGCCAAGATTGATCTCCACACCGTTGTAGGTGATGGTGGTAGTTCCCAGCACCTCCTGGGCCACATGGCGGTACAGGTTCTCGGTGAGATCCATCATTCCGTTGTAGTCTGTGTAAGCCTGGTACAGCTCCATCAGGGTGAACTCCGGGTTGTGTCTTGTGTCCAGTCCCTCGTTTCTGAACACCCGGCCGATCTCGTAAACTCTCTCCAGGCCGCCCACGATCAGTCTCTTCAGGTAGAGCTCCAGGGAAATACGGAGCTTGAAGTCCTCTCCCAGAGCGTTGAAATGTGTCTCGAAGGGTCTGGCCGCAGCGCCGCCGGCATTGCTTACCAGCATGGGGGTCTCCACCTCGAGAAATCCCTGGCTGTCCAGGTATCTGCGGATTGAGCTGATAATGTGGGATCTCTTGATAAATGTATCCCGCACCTCCGGGTTCATGATCAGATCCACGTACCTCTGGCGGTAGCGTGTGTCTGTGTTTGTCAGGCCGTGGAATTTCTCCGGCAGGATCTGAAGGCTCTTGGACAGGAGCTTCACCGCAGAGGCGTGAATGGAAATCTCGCCTGTCTTTGTCTTGAAGACCTCGCCCTCAATGCCCACGATATCGCCGATATCCAGCTTCTTGAACTCCTTGTAGGGCTCCTCACCAACGCTGTCTCTCGCCACATAGGACTGAATATTGCCGCTCTGGTCCAGAACATTACAGAAAGAAGCCTTGCCCATCACGCGCTTCTGCATGATACGGCCGGCAACGGACACGTGCTTGCCCTCCATCTCCTCATAATGATCTTTGATGTCAGCCGCATGGCATGTCACATCATACTTTGTAATCTTAAACGGGTCCTTCCCGTTTGCCTGGAGATCCGCCAGCTTTTCGCGGCGCACCTTCCTGAGCTGGTTCACATCCTGTTCCTGTACATTGTTCTGCTGCCTGGTCACTTTATTCACTCCTTCTTTTTCTTCTTATTCTTGTACTTATTCTGTACCTGTTCTCTTGCTATCTGTACTCTTATATCCGTATGGCTCCTTCGCCCAAATCCATCCGCCTGCGTCTGCCTGGTCTGACCTGATCCTGTCGCTTCCGGTCCGGTCAGCCCTCATCCGGCCTGCGGGATTTAGTTTAAATGGAGCGCTCGATCTTAAGTACCTTGTACACCAGTTCCCCTGCCTGCGTCTCCACAGTCACTTCATCGCCCTCCTCGTGGCCCAGAAGCGCCTGACCCACCGGGGACTCATTGGAAATCTTGCCCTGGAGACTGTTTGCCTCAGTGGAGCCAACAATCTTGAATTCCATCTCCTCCTCGAATTCCTCGTCGTAGACAGTCACTGTGCAGCCAATGCTGATCTTGTCCAAATTGACCTCATCCTCCACAACGACCTCTGCGTTCTTCAGGATCTTCTCCAGCTCCTCAATACGGGCCTCGATATCTCTCTGCTCGTCCTTGGCTGCATCGTACTCAGCGTTCTCGGACAGGTCTCCCTGCTCCCTTGCCTCCTTGATCTTTCCGGCAACCTCTTTCCGTTTTACAACCTTCAGGTTCTCCAGTTCATCCTCCAGCTTTTTCAGGCCTTCGTAGGTCAGAATTGTCTTTTTTTCTTCCATTTTGATCCTCTCCTCTTCCTGCTTACATTCTGTCTATTTTACAGAAGTTTTCTTCTGTTTAAGTCCACTTTCACAATTTCAATATTATACATAACGTCTTTTTCAATGTCAATACATTTTTCCCCTTAACTGTATACTTAATATATACGTAAGAAACGCAAAAAAGAACAGGGACACCACCTGATTGTGATGCCCTGTTCCCGCTTGATTTATACAGACGGACAAACCCTTTTTAATTTCTTTTATACCAGCCGTTCATGCAGAAGAACCTCCAGCTCCCCGTAGGTCTCCACCTGGTTGATCTCCTCCCGGAGCCGGGCCGAGCCCCGCAGCCCTCTTGTATACCAGGAGACATGGCTCCTCATCTCCCGGATGCCTGTGTACTCTCCCTTGTACTCCACCTGGAGACGGGCGTGTCGCAGCATCATCTCCCGGATCTCCCGGATGTCCGGCCTGGGCGGGATCTGCCCTGTCTCGTCATAGCTCTTCAGCTCGCGGAAGATCCACGGGTTCCCCCTGGCTCCCCGTCCGATCATGACGCCGTCGCAGCCGGTCTCCTCCATCATCCGCAGGGCGTCCTGCACACATGTCACGTCCCCGTTGCCGATGACCGGGATGCGGACCGCCTCCTTCACCTGGCGGATGATATCCCAGTCCGCCTGCCCGGAGTAGTACTGCTCCCTTGTCCGCCCGTGGACAGCCACTGCCGCCGCCCCCGCGTCCTCGATGATCCTGGCGATCTCCACCGCATTGACGCAGGTGTCGTCAAAGCCCTTCCGTATCTTGACTGTCACCGGCTTGCGGATGGCCTTCACTGTCCGGGACACGATCTCGTGGACGAGGCGGGGCTGCTTCATGAGGGCAGAGCCCTCCCCGTTCTTCACCACCTTGGGCACCGGGCAGCCCATGTTGATGTCCAGGATCTGAAAGGGCAGCTCCTCTATGGCTTTGGCCTGCTCGCTGATGACCTCCGGCTCGGAGCCGAAGAGCTGCAGGGATACCGGGTACTCCTCCGGGTGAATGGAGAGGAGGGCCTTTGTGTTCCTGTTCTTGTACTGGAGCGCCTTGGCGCTGACCATCTCCATGCACAGAAGTCCCGCCCCCTGCTCTTTGCAAAGCAGACGAAATGGCAGGTCTGTCACGCCTGCCATCGGTGCCAGCACATAGGGGTGCTCGATCGTGAGTGTTCCTATCTTCAGCTGTCTTCTCTCTCCCATGTCCTGTGTATCCTTTCTCCCGTCCGATCTTTCTTGGTCTATCCCTTCTCTAGGCATCCTTTCTCCCGTCCGGCCTCCTGCTGCGGAACCGGTTTCTCTCATAGACCAGCCGCAATCCCTCCAGCGTCAGGATGGGATCATAGATGTCAATGCTCTCCGTGGCCGCAGCCAGGATATTGCCCAGTCCGCCTGTAGCCACCACCCTGGCGTCCGTATAGCCGGACTCCTTTTTCATCTGGCTGATAATGTACTCTGTCTGTCCGATGTAGCCATAGACAAGTCCGGCCTGCATGCTGGACACAGTCTCCCTGGCCAGGATGGTCTCGGGCTTACGGATCTCGATCTCCGGAAGCATGGCCGCATCCCCCCAGAGAGCCCTGGCGGAGGTACGGATACCGGGCGCTGTGACCCCCACGGCAAAGGTGCCGTCCGGCTCCACCAGATCGTAGGTGGTGGCAGTTCCGAAGTCCACCACAATGACCGGCCCGCCGTAGAGATAGTAGGCGGCCACCGCGTCCACGATACGGTCCGCTCCGGTCTGCCTTGGATTTTCCGTAGCCACCCGGATGCCTGTCTTGATCCCAGCTGACACGATGATCGGCTTCCGGTCAAAGTACTTGATAATGCAGCTGGTCAGAGAGTGCATGATATCCGGCACAACAGAGGCGATAATGATATCGTCCACGTGATCCGGATCCTCCCCCTGGTTGCGGATCAGCTCACGGATGGCGATCCCGTACTCGTCCGATGTGCGGGGCAGCTTTGTGGTCATACGGAATTTGGCCACCAGCTCCTCCTCACGGAAAAGTCCCATTGTAAAGTTTGTGTTTCCCACATCGATTGCAAGAAGCATCTGTCCTGTTTCCTCCTTACTCCCCTGGCGGGGCTGTTCTTATACCTGCTACAGATCCAGGTCCTCTCCCATAAAAAACACTCTGTAGTAGAGCTGGAGGGACTGGAGCAACTCCGCCTTCTCCTGCTGGAGCTGCTTGATCTTCAGCCTGCTCCCGATCTCGTCGAACATGGCATCCCCCTCCGCGGATGTGACCTCAAAGCACAGGTCCCCGTTCTCCTCGTAGACAAGGGTCAGGATGCCTCCCACGTCGTGGACATAGAGGACGCACATGATCTTCAGCTCGTCCTTTACGTGATCCGGAAGCTGCTCAAAATCCGGGTTCAGATAATATTTTTCCTCGTATGAATTGGCTCCGCAGAGCACGATCTTTCCATTATACATATCCATAAATTCCTCTCACAGAGACCTCCCCCGCAAAGACGGCCTCCCTGCTGCCGTCCTCCTTCCGCACGAGGAGCTCTCCCCTGTCATTAATGCCAAAGGAGAGGGCATTGTACTCGTGTCCCGGCTCCAGGACCCGCACCTGCTCTCCCACATTCACCAGCAGCTCATTGTAGGCCTCCCGCATCCCGGACAGGTCATTTGTCCCCAGGAAGCGGCTGTAATTGTCCTCAAAGCGCTCCATCACCGCGGCTATGAGGGGCCCCCGAAGGAAGCTCCTGCCCGCCTCCAGCATAAGAGAGGTGGCCCTGTCCGCAATGTCCTCCGGAAAGGAGGGCTGGTTCACATTGATCCCCACGCCGATGACGATATAGTTGATATAGTCCATCTCCGCGCTCATCTCCGTCAGAATGCCGCAGAGCTTTTTCCCGCCTGCCACAATGTCATTGGGCCACTTAATGCGGGCATCGATGCCGGTCTTCTCCCGGATGGCTTCCGCCACGCTCTGGGCCATGACAAGGGTCAGCATGGGGGCGTCCGAGGGCCGGATGTCCGGCCTGAGGAGAAGCGACATATAGATGTCCCTGCCCGGCGGAGAATCCCAGCTGCGTCCCCGGCGTCCTTTTCCTGCCATCTGCCGGTCCGCCACCGCCAGGGTCCCGGCGGGAGCCCCCTCCTCACCCAGTCTCTTGGCCTGGGTGTTGGTGGAATCCGTCTCGCGAAAATAAGAGACATTCCGCCCTGCCCACTCAGTGGAGATCCTGCTCTCGATCTCCGCCTGTGACAGTATGTCCGGGCTCTCGCTCAACCGATATCCCCTGTTGCGGACTGCCTCTATCTGATAGCCTTCTTCCTTCAGCTGTTCTATTACTTTCCAGACAGCAGTTCTGGAAACATGGAACTTTTCGCAGATCTGCTGTCCGGACACATATCCTTCGCTCTCCCGGAGCATGGATAAAATCTCAGTCTTCTTCATATCCCACTTAATCACCGAGGGTGGCGACCATGATGGCCTTGATGGTGTGGAGACGGTTCTCCGCCTCGTCAAACACGACGGATGCCTCGCTCTCGAACACGTCCTCGGTTACCTCTTTTCCTTTATTTGCCGGCAGGCAGTGGGAGAACAGTGTGGTAGACTTGCCTGTCCTCTTCATGAGCTCCGCGTTGACCTGGTAGGGCAGCGCCAGCTTGGTGCGCTCCTGCTCCTTCTTCTCCTCTCCCATAGAGAACCATACGTCGGTGTAGAGCATATCTGCTCCCTCCACAACGTCCAGCTTGTCGGAGACCTCCACAGTGGAGCCGGCTGCCTGCGCAAAGCCCTTGCATGTCTCCACCAGCTTCTCGTCCGGCCAGAGCTCCTTCGGCGCTGCCACGGCCACGTTAACGCCCACCTTGCTGCAGCCCACCAGAAGGCTGTTGGCCACGTTGTTGCGTCCGTCGCCCAGATAGACGATCTTCAGCCCCTTGACATGTCCAAAATTCTCCTTCAGCGTCAGCAGAGTGGCCAGGCACTGGGTGGGATGCCACTGGTCTGTCAGTCCGTTCCACACCGGCACGCCGCTGTACTCGGCCAGAGCCTCCACAAAGGACTGCTCAAACCCGCGGTACTCGATACCGTCGAACATGCGGCCCAGAACCCGGGCTGTGTCCTCTATGCTCTCCTTCTCCCCCAGCTGGAGCTCGCTTCCCGCCAGGTAGGTGGCTGTGGCCCCCTCGTCCTGGGCTCCGATGGTGAAGGCACACCGGGTTCTGGTGGACGGCTTCTCGAAGATCAGGGCAATGTTCTTTCCCTTCAGGCTGTCGCCTTTAATTCCCTTTTTCCTCTTCTCCTTCAGCTCCTCCGCCAGGTCCACCAGATACATGATCTCCTCCGGTGTAAAGTCAAGTAATTTCAAAAAGCTTCTTCCTTTTAAATTCATTTTATATACATTCCTTCCTGCTGTCAGTGTATACACCCTATAATCATGCATACAAATGCATAAAAATGAGGTGTACCGCTTTCATCATAGCACTTTTGTATATTTTATTCAAGAATTTTGTATATTTATGCTTTCTTTTCTTCCTTTCCGTCCGAGGCGCCCACCTCTGCCAGGGATTTCACCAGGCCGGCAATTCCCTGGATCTCGGAGGGGATGATGATCTTGGTGGCCTTTCCGTCAGCCGCCTTCTCAAACGCCTCCAGGCTCTTGATAGTGAGGACGGACTGGTCTGCGCCCGCCTCCTTCAGGAAGCGGATACCGTCGGCATTTGCCTGCTGCACCTTGAGGATGGCCTCCGCCTGTCCTTCTGCCTCCCGGATGGTGGCCTCCTTCTCTGCCTCTGCTTTGAGGATAGCTGCCTGCTTCGCGGCCTCGGCGTCCAGGATGACGGACTCCTTCTTACCCTCCGCCACGAGGATGGAGGATTTCTTCTCACCCTCTGCCCGGAGGATGGCCTCACGTCGCTCACGCTCCGCCTTCATCTGCTTCTCCATAGCGTCCTGGATGGCTGCCGGCGGGATGATGTTTTTCAGCTCCACCCTCTTCACCTTGATGCCCCAGGGATCTGTAGCCACGTCCAGAGTAGCCCGCATTTTCGTGTTGATAGTCTCCCTGGATGTCAGCGTCTGGTCCAGCTCCAGGTCACCGATGATGTTTCGCAGCGTGGTGGCTGTCAGGTTCTCGATAGCCATGATAGGATTTGCCACGCCGTAGCAGAACAGCTTCGGGTCTGTGATCTGGTAGAACACAACGGTATCGATGCGCATGGTAACGTTATCCTTTGTGATCACAGGCTGGGGCGCGAAGTCCACCACCTGCTCCTTCAGATCCACACGCCTTGCCACCCGCTCGATGAACGGGATCTTGAAGTGGATGCCCACTCCCCATGTAGCCTGGTAGGCTCCCAGCCGCTCAATGACGAGCGCCTTTGACTGCTGTACTACCTTGACACAGGATATGAGTATCAGTACGACAAAAATCAAGAGAATAATTCCAACAACTGCCCCCAACATATTACAGTTCCTCCTTTTTCTTTACAATCAGTTTCACGCCCTGCACTCCTTCTACAGAGACGATCGTGTCCTTCGGGATGACTCCCTCCGGTTCATCCGTCCTGGCGGACCAGGTCTCCCCGTCCACCTCCACCAGTCCCTGGCTCTTTATCGTGTCGATGTCCTCCAGGACCACGCCCTGGCGCCCGATCATGCTCTCCACGTTGGTGCTCTGCCGCTTGTTGTTGAAATACTTCAGCGCGATGGGGCGCGTCAGCACAAGAAGCACAACTGACACCACCAGGAACAGGACGATCTGCGTGATGATCCCGAACCCCAGTATACCTGCCAGGAAGGCTACCAGCGCGCCTGCGGCAAACCAGATAGTGGTCAGTCCCAGGGTGGCTATCTCGATGACGAGCAGCACGATAAAGATGATGATCCAGTAAATTGGCGACATGCTTCTCCCTCCTTCTCTTCTAGCTTTCTATACTGCTTTTATCTCTTATTCTCCTCTGCCTGCCCGCCTCGAACATGAGCACAGTGGAAGCAATGGCGACATTCAGAGACTCTACCTCTCCCTCCATGGGGATGCGGATCCAGGTGTCCGCCAGCTCTGCCACCTCCCGTCGCAGGCCGTTCCCCTCATTTCCCATAAGAAACGCGCACCCGCCTGTGTAATCCTCCTCATCGTAGGCCCTCTTTCCCTCCAGGTGAGCGGCAAAGGTCCGTATCTTCTCCTGTTTCATCTGCCACAGAAGCTCCGGCACATCATCCACATACAGACAGGGCATCCGGTAAATGGAGCCCATGGTAGACCGGATAGTCTTCGGGTTGTACAGATCCACACAGTCCCTGCCAAGAAAGATGCCTGTCACCCCCGCTCCCTCTCCGGTGCGGACGATGGTGCCCAGATTGCCCGGGTCCTGCAGATTGTCCAGGACCATGAGAAGAGGCATTTTCCCACTTTCGTCCGGCCGCAGCAGCTTCTCCCGGGACACCCCCGGCATCCTCCCTGCCACGCAGAGCACTCCCTGGGGCGTCTTTGTGTCGGACACGTATCCAAAGACATGGTCGGAGAGGATCTCCGGTCTGACACCGGCCTGGCCGGCCTTTCTGTCCGCCAGCTCCCGCTCTCTCCCGTAAAATGTCTCCGATACGTAGAGCTCCCGCAGCATCTCCCCCGGGATCTCCCGGAACATGCGCAGCCCCTCCGCCAGAAAAACCTGCTCCTCATCCCTGGCTCTTCTCTTTTTTCTGAGTGTGACCAGTCTCTTCACTTTTGGATTTGCCGTGCTCGTGATCATGCTGCCTTCTCTCCCCCGCGGTGTTTTCCGGGAAGCCCACAGGGCTCTCCCTCCAAAATAGTAATAAAAGGGCTGCCCGCGCAACTGCATCGCCGCGCGGACAGCCCGATAGATCCGATGAATTTCCTACATCTTAAAGCGGTAGCCCACTCCCCAGATGGTCTCAATATACTGCGGATTGGCTGTATCCATCTCTATCTTCTCACGGATCTTCTTGATATGCACTGTGACAGTGGCGATATCTCCGATAGATTCCATGTCCCAGATCTCGCTGAACAGTTCATCTTTAGTATACACATGATTAGGGTGACTTGCAAGAAAAGTCAGCAAATCAAACTCCTTTGTCGTAAAATTCTTCTCCTCCCCGTTGACCCACACTCTGCGGGCCGTGGTGTCGATCTTCAGTCCCCGGATCTCGATGATCTTGTTGGCCTCCGCCGCGCTTCCCACAAGCCGCTCGTAGCGGGCCAGATGGGCCTTCACGCGGGCCACCAGCTCGCTGGGACTGAAGGGCTTGGTCATGTAGTCGTCGGCTCCCAGGCCCAGCCCACGGATCTTGTCAATGTCGTCCTTCTTGGCCGACACCATGATGATGGGCGTATTTTTCTTATCCCGCACCTGACGGCAGATCTCAAAGCCGTCCACCCCGGGCAGCATCAGATCCAGGATGAGAAGGTTGAAATCCTCGTTTAAAGCCTTCTCAAGCCCCGTCTCCCCGTCATTGGCCACTTCCACCTCAAATCCGCTCAGCTCCAGATAATCCTTCTCCAGATCTGCGATGGCCTCTTCGTCTTCCACGATCAGTATCTTATTCATTTACCGGCACCTCCTGATATTTCCGGAGGACAAAATACATGGTGGTCCCAGTGCCTTCCCGGCTGGTGGCCCATATTTTTCCTCCATGGTCTTCTATGATCTTCTTGACAACGGAAAGACCGATCCCGCTTCCTCCCTTAGAGGAGTTCCGGGACGCGTCCGTCCTGTAAAATCTCTCGAATATATTGGTCAGGTCCTTGGCGGCAATGCCGCAGCCGTTGTCCTCCAGCTCCACCTGGACGAAATCTCCCACGTCCTTGACACGCAGGTTGATCTTGCCCTTTGCCTTGTCCATATATTTCAGAGAGTTGTTGATGATATTGTGGATCACCCGCTTGATCTGCTCCGCGTCCGCGATGACCTTCACGTCCTCCTCCACATAGTTGAAATAGCCGAACTCCACACCCCGCTGCTCCAGCTCCAGAGCCAGATCCTCGGCGCAGTCGTCAAAGTAGTTGTTCACCGAGAGGGTGTCAAAATTGTAGGGGATGCGGTTCGTGTCGATCTTGGAGTAGAAGGTCAGCTCGTTGATGAGAGTATCCATCTCCCCCGCCTTGTTGTAGATGGTGCGGATATATTTTTCCAGCTTCTCCGGCGTGTCCGCCACGCCGTCCATGATACCCTCGGCATAGCCCTTGATGGTGGTCACGGGGGTCTTCAGGTCATGGGAAATGTTGCTGATGAGCTCCTTATTCTCTTTATCAAAGGCCAGCTTCTCCTCCGCGTTGGCCTTCAGTCTCTTGCGCATCTCCTCAAAGTCCCGGCACAGCTGTCCCAGCTCGTCGTCGGTCTCCCACTTCATCTCAAAGTCCAGGTTTCCCTCCTTAATGTTCTGGGCCGCCTGCTGCATCCTGCCCAGGGGCTGCATGACAGTCCGGTAGATCCAGAGCACAAGCAGCGCCGCCGTAAAGATAAGCACCAGGGCGATGACCACCAGCACGTCCACCGCAAACTCCCTGATCTCCGGGATCATATCCCCCACGTCCGTGACGATAAAGGCGCTTCCGTCGGTTCCGTCGGTGTACTGGAAATCAATCTGTTTCACAAGGATCTGTACATTCCCCCCATAATAGAGGCCTGCGTCAGAGGTGGTCTCTGTGTTTCCGTAGGGAGGCAGCTTGCTCAGCACGCCGTCCAGGCTCTGCACCTTCTCTCCCATATAGGTGATCGTGTCGTCCTTGCGCACGATAAGGCAGGATTTCTTGTCCGCCAGCATATCGTTAAATTCTGCCAGGTAGGTGGCGTCCTCCAGCTTGTCCGGCTCTGTCAGGGCTGTCGCCTTCAGCTGATGGCAGGGCTCCACGGTGAGCTGCCCCAGCACCTGCACCGGGTTGGTCAGCACCTCCAGTGTGGTCCCCGTCAGGCCGTAGGTCTTCTCGATGGAGCTGATCTGGTATCTCCCCAGCAGAAGGATGAACAGGGATGTGAGCACCACAGGCACCATGATAACTGTAAAAAATGCAATGATCAGTCGGGTTTTAAACTTCATAGCATAAACCTCCGCTGTTATTTTAACATAAAAAGAGCGCTTTCCCAAAAAAGCGCTCATAAATTTTTATAAACTTTTTATAAATATGGCGCCGGGCCTTTACAGGCGCCCGGAGGACACCGCAAATATTCCGAGGCTCCTACAGATATTTCTTCAGATCCTCTGCCCTGTCTGTCTTCTCCCAGGGCAGATCCAGATCCGTGCGGCCAAAGTGTCCGTAGGCCGCCGTCTGCTTGTAGATAGGCCTTCTCAGGTCCAGCATCCGGATGATGCCGGCCGGGCGGAGGTCAAAGTTCTCCCTGATCATCTCCACGATCTTCTCATCAGACAGCCTGCCGGTTCCGAAGGTGTCTACCATGATGGATGTAGGATGGGCCACGCCGATGGCGTAGGAGAGCTGGATCTCGCACTTCTTCGCGATCCCCGCGGCCACGATGTTCTTGGCCACGTACCGGGCCGCGTAGGCCGCAGACCGGTCCACCTTGGTGCAGTCCTTTCCGGAGAAGGCGCCGCCGCCGTGGCGCGCCATGCCGCCGTATGTATCCACGATGATCTTGCGGCCCGTCAGTCCGCTGTCCCCGTGAGGTCCGCCGATGACAAACCGTCCTGTGGGGTTGATGAAGAACTTCGTGTGCTCATCTGTCATGCCCTCCGGGATGACCATGTCAAAGACATACTTTTTGATGTCCTCGTGGATCTGCTCCTGGGTCACATCCGGGTCGTGCTGGGTGGACAGAACCACTGCCTCCAGCCTGGCGGGCGCTCCGTTTTCATCGTACTCCACTGTCACCTGGGTCTTGCCGTCCGGACGAAGGTAGGGAAGAGTTCCGTTCTTCCTCACTTCCGCCAGCTTCCGGGCCAGCTTATGGGCCAGAGCAGCTGAGTAGGGCATCATCTCCGGCGTCTCGTCTGTGGCGTATCCGAACATCATGCCCTGGTCGCCGGCGCCGATGGCGTCCAGCTCCTCCTCGGACATCTTGTTCTCCTTTGCCTCCAGGGCCTTGTCCACGCCCATGGCGATGTCGGAGGACTGCTCGTCAATGGCTGTGATGACACCGCAGGTGTCCGCGTCAAAGCCGTATTTTCCTCTCGTGTAGCCGATCTCCCTGACTGTGTCGCGGACGATCTTCTGAATATCCACATAGGCGTTTGTAGTGATCTCTCCCATGACAAGCACCAGACCGGTAGTAGTGCATGTCTCGCAGGCCACACGGCTCATGGGATCCTGCTCGATGAGGGCATCCAGAATGGCGTCTGAGATCTGGTCGCACATTTTATCCGGATGGCCTTCGGTTACTGACTCTGATGTAAATAATCTTTTTTCCATTGTCCTCTCCTTTTCTTTTCTCCTGTTCATATCCTGCGCATAGGGCAAAAAAGAAGTCCGCTTATCAGGAATAAGCGGACTGTTATACACCCAACAAATCCTCTTATTGTTCGATCGCTCGCTCAGGTTGGCACCTTCCGTCGCCGGGGTTGCCGCAGCTTCACAGGTCCTTTGTACCTCCACTGCTCTGAATAAGAGAAATTTTCTTTATTTACTGTTTTTATATCCCGTAAGATACAATAGCTACTTTACATTCTTTTCCGTCAGAAGTCAAGCACTTTTTAGCTGACCTTCAGCATGAACTTTCGGATCTCCTTCTCCGTGGACACCTTCTCAATGACTGCGCCCAGGCTCCGCAGCTTCTCCTCAAAGCGCTCGTAGCCTCTCTGAATGTAGACGATGTCGTCCACAATGGTAATCCCTTCTGCGGCCAGTCCCGCGATGCACAGGGCTGCCCCCGCTCTCAGGTCCGGTGCGCTCACCCTGGCGCCGGAGAATTTCTCCACGCCCTCGATGGTGGCGGAATTGCCCTCGATCTTCACATTGGCTCCCATCCGTGCCAGCTCATCCAGGTATTTAAACCTGTTCTCAAAAATGCTCTCCGTGATGATACTTGTCCCCTCGCACAGAGCCAGGGTCACGCCGATCTGGGGCTGCATATCTGTTGGGAATCCCGGATAGGGAAGGGTCTTCACATGGGTACATTTCAGTCTGCCCTTGGAGACTACCCGCACGGCGTCGTCAAACTCCTCCACCTCGCATCCTATCTCCAGCAGTTTGGCCGTGGTGGCCTCCAGATGCTTGGGAATTACGTTCATCACCGTCACGTCTCCCTGGGTAGCCGCTGCCGCGAACATAAATGTCCCCGCCTCAATCTGGTCCGGAATGACAGAGTACTCTGTCCGGTGCAGTCTCTGAACGCCTCTGATCCTGATGACGTCTGTCCCGGCTCCCCTGATGTTAGCTCCCATGCTGTTGAGGAAGTTGGCCACATCCACAACGTGGGGCTCCTTGGCCACGTTCTCCAGGATCGTCAGTCCCTCTGCCATGGCTGCCGCCATCATCACGTTAATGGTGGCTCCCACGCTGACCACGTCAAAATAGATGTGCTTTCCTACCAGCCTTGATGCCTCGGCAATGATCTTGCCGTGCTCGATCTCCACGTCCGCTCCCAGAGCCCTGAAGCCCTTGAGATGCTGGTCAATGGGACGGCTGCCGATATTGCAGCCTCCGGGGAGGGCTACCTCAGCATGCCTGTATTTCCCGAGCAGAGCTCCCAGCAGATAGTAGGACGCCCGGATCTTCTTGATAT
The DNA here is from genome assembly GCF_000765215.1 of Eubacterium sp. ER2. GTDB lineage: Bacteria > Bacillota > Clostridia > Lachnospirales > Lachnospiraceae > Claveliimonas > Claveliimonas intestinigallinarum. The sequence goes on along the minus strand of NZ_JPJE01000024.1, from coordinate 14,645 downwards.
AGTCGTACTCGATATCAACGCTTGTCACGCCTTTTCCGTTGATCTTCACTGTGTGCCGGTCCACTCTGTGCACCATCGCGCCGATCCCCGCAATGGCGTCCAGAAGTACATTGATGTCATTTACATCCGGAAGATTATCGATCATTACAGTTTCATCGCTCATAATTGCAGCCGCAAGAATAGCAAGAGCCGCATTCTTTGCTCCGCCTATCTCCACTTCACCGACAAGCGGATTGCCGCCTTTAATAATATATTGTTCCATACTGCACCTCGATCATACTCTCATTCTCCGCCCTCGCCGGCGAAGCCCGATTTTCTTGATATTTCCTAATTTTTCTGATGTTTCCGTATTCCAGCTATATATGTCCAGATCTTCTAATCTGATTATACTCTTATTATTTCTTGATCCCGCGCCAAAATTCATGGGAGTCATATCCTTATCCGGGACATTTTCCTTGTTTCAACGCAAAATCCGCCTTCACCATTATATCACATATAGTGTGCTTGTAAAACATTTTTTACAAGTGCGTAAAATTTCTGTAACATTTTACCATATAATGGATGTGTATGGCCTGTATTATTTTTCTAAAACGTTTAAAACTTTACCAATAGTTTCTTCCAATGTCAACCCATCTTCGCAAATTGTAATATCCGCATACTTTTCAAACAGGACTCTGCGCTCCTCGTACAGCTCCCGGAGCGTCTGGCCGTCCCGCAGGGCAACTCCTCTCTCATGGGGATCCCCGATCCTGTCTTTAATGGTCTCATAGGACACCTGAAGGTACACCACTTTTCCGATCCTCTTGTAGTGCTCCATGGCGTTTTTGCAGTAGACCACGCTCCCGCCCGGCGAGATGATGCAGTGCTCCGCCTCCACCTGGGCGTTGATCCGATCCTCCACCTCCAGGAACCCTTCCGTTCCGCGCTCCTCAATGATCTCATGCAGGAGCTTCTTCTCCTTCTCCTGTATGAGAAGATCCACGTCCAGAAAGCTGTAGCCCAGCCTCTTCGCCGCCACAACTCCTATGGTGCTCTTCCCGGCCGCCGGCATTCCGATGAAAATAATATTATCCATACTCCTCTCCTTCTCTCTTTGTACGTCTCCCCTTATCCAGTGCGTCTCCCCCGCACTGCGGTTCCACATTTCTTTTCGCACATTATAGCACGCTTTCGGCGCATTTGTCCACGGTTCGTCTGTCTCTGCGCTATATGGTTATTATATGCCGCCGGAGGGCCCCCGGTCACCGCCGCCCCTGGCTTTTGCACACGCTTCCAGATCAAAAAAACAGGAGGGCTCACAGACTCAGCGTCTCTGATGCTCTCCTGTCCTCTCTGGCTGTCAATAAAATTTCCGTTTGTACTTTCTGTGGTCGCAGCGCCTCTTGCAGACCTCCTGGTACAGCATGACCTGGATCAGATCCCGCAGCCACTCACCCGGCTCCTCCTCTTCTTTCTCCATCTTCTCGTATATCCGCCTGCACATCAGGCCGAGCTGCAACTTATCCGGGTACTCATCGTAGAGCATGCTGCCCTCGTATTCCATGCGGTCACATTCGTCCTCCACATAGGGCAGCGCCCGCTTCGCCGTGTCAGGATACATGCTCTTCATATAATCCAGATCCCGTCTCTCTATCCGCTCATCGTCATATAAGAGGGGTGTCGGATAGGCCATATAGTAAGGTAGCTTCCGTTCCATGCGCAACACACTCCCAGCTGAAAAGTTCTTTCTACGTACAGCATATGCGAGCCTTCTTATTTTGTTACATTTCATTTACATATATTGTTTTATTATGTCATTTATGCTATTGTAATTATGTTGTCCGGAACCTCCGACAGAGAGGAGGTGATATCTGTGGATTATTTTACAAACCTAATCCTTTCGGTCATGGCTGGTCTGATCGTACATCTCATCAGCAAGTGGTTAGACCGAAACAAACCAGACAACTAGCCCAGCTACATAAAAACTCCCCGGAAGGCCAATTTCCGGGGAGTTTTCTCTGTGGACTATTTTTAAACCTTTATAGCTCTCGCTATATCCTTATAATATATCCCTTTTTTGTTTCTGTCAATACTTTTCATTTCGTTTATGTCGCTTTTATCGTATACTTATTATGTTGTCCGGAACCTCCGACAGAAAGGAGGTGATCCTATGGAGCACTTTTTAAATATAGTGTGTTCGGTCACGGCTGGTCTGATCATCCATCTCATCAGCAAGTGGATAGACCGAAACAAACCAGACAACTAGCCCAACTACATAAAAACTCCCCGGAACCGACACTTCCGGGGAGTTTTTCCTATGGAACACTTTTTAAATCATAATAGCTTTCGCTATATTCTTATATTATCTCTCTTTTGCTTCTCTGTCAACACTTTATGTCATTATATATTCCTATGCCCGCTCGCTGTAGTGATGGGCCTCCTCAAGCATCATATCCTTCACCTTCATGAGCCGGATCTGGGAGCTTCTCTCGTTCTCATCCAGCTTCATGGTGATATATTTGATGGTCTCCTGCGCCTGAGGGATGATCACATGCTCCAGCGCGTTTACACGGCGTCGGGTCTTCTCAATCTCGGCAGCCATCAGCTGGCAGGCCTTCTCCACCTCCGCAAGCCGGAGCATATCCGGCAGGATGTCCGCAAGAGATTTCACCGCTCCGTCCAGGTCGCTGGATGTAAAGGCAAAGCCGTAGGAGTAGATATCGTTGGCGTCTGCTGTCCGGGTCTTTGTGTCAAACACCGGAATGTTGACGCTCATGACATTCTTCTTTCCCACCTCCAGGCTCACCTGCTGCTTCGGCGCCATCAGCGCCGTGTGGAGCGTGGCCTCGTCCATGCCCGCTCTGGCGATGACAAAATTCTTGTTGGCAGCCAGTATCCCAGCCTCCACCTTCTGGCGGAGGGCCATGTTCTCCCTGGCAAGATCCAGGAACTGCCGCATCAGCTCATCACGCTTATCCTTGAGGAGCTTGTGCCCCCTCCGAGCTGTGACAAGTTTCTTTTTCGTTTTTGTAAGCTCCATGCGGGTAGGAGTGATCTGTGTAGATGCCATATGCTTTCCTCCTTACTGTCTGCGCACGCCCTATGCAGATTTGCGGAAATATCCGTCCGCAGGCAAGCCTGCGCGGCTATTTCCACCAATCTGCGCACGGCTTACTGTTTCCCATAGTACAGATCCAGATACTTGTCGTCGATACGTTTCAGCTCGGACCTGGGCAGGATGGACAGAAGCTTCCAGCCGATCTCCAGCGTCTCCTCGATGGACCGGTCCGTGTGATAGCCCTGGGACACGTACTGCTTCTCGAACTCATCGGCAAATTTTGCGTAGATCAGATCGATCTCTGTCAGGGCCGCCTCGCCCAGGATGGTCATCAGCTCCTTGGCGTCTTTTCCTCTTGAGTAGGCCGCAAAGAGCTGGTTCATAGTGTTGGAGTGGTCCGCCCTGGTCTTGCCCTCGCCGATCCCCTTGTCCTTCAGACGGGACAGGGACGGCAGCACGTCGATGGGGGGCTGGATGCCCTTGCGGTAGAGGTCACGGCTCAGGATGACCTGCCCCTCTGTGATGTATCCGGTCAGGTCCGGGATGGGATGGGTCTTGTCGTCCTCCGGCATGGTCAGAATGGGGATCATGGTGATGCTTCCCTTCTTCCCTCTCTGCCGCCCCGCACGCTCATACATCTGCGCCAGGTCTGTATACATATATCCGGGATAGCCGCGGCGTCCCGGGACTTCCTTCTTGGCTGCGGAGATCTCACGGAGAGCGTCCGCATAGTTTGTGATGTCCGTCAGAATGACAAGGACATGCATGTCTTTTTCAAAGGCAAGGTACTCTGCCGCCGTCAGGGCCATACGGGGCGTGGAGATACGCTCCACGGCCGGGTCATTGGCCAGATTGATAAAGAGCACCGTCCTGTCGATGGCTCCCGTCTCCTTGAAAGACTCCACGAAGAAATTGGACTCCTCAAAGGTGATGCCCATGGCTGCGAATACAACGGCGAATTTCTCGTCGGTTCCCCGCACCTTTGCCTGCCTTGCGATCTGTGCCGCCAGCTGAGAGTGGGGCAGGCCGGAGCAGGAGAAGATAGGCAGCTTCTGCCCCCGGACAAGGGTGTTCAGTCCGTCGATGGCCGAGATACCTGTCTGGATAAACTCGGAGGGGTAGACTCTGGCTGCCGGGTTCATAGGCAGACCGTTGATGTCCCTCCTCTCCTCCGGAAGGATTTCCGGGCCTCCGTCCGCGGGGCGCCCCAGGCCGTCAAACACGCGGCCCAGCATATCCCCGGACACGCCCAGCTCCAGGCTCCTTCCAAGGAAGCGCACCTTACTGTTGCTTAAGTTGATGCCGGCGGCGTTTTCATAGAGCTGTACGACCACCTTGTCGCCGTCCACCTCCAGCACCTTGCAGCGGCGCTTCTCGCCGCTCATCAGTTCAATCTCGCCGAGCTCGTCGTAGGTGACTCCCTCCACGCCTTTTACCATCATCAGCGGGCCGGCAACTTCCTGTATGGTTCTGTATTCTTTTGGCATAATTAGAAGTCCTCCTTCCCGAATGTATCCGCGATCTCCGCGTCGAGCTCGCTCATAATGCTCTCATACTCAGACTCGATCTGGTCTGTCACTGTGTATTTGTAGCGTCCGATCTTCTCACGCACTGCCATCGTCAGGAGAGCGTTCATGGAAGCCCCCTTGTTCAGAGCGTCCATAGACTTCTCGTAGAAGGCCAGCACCAGGTTCATCATCAGGTACTGCTTCCGCAGAGGCGTGTAGGTGTCCACGTCGTGGAAGGAGTTTTGGTGCAGAAAGTCCTCGCGGATAGACCTGGCAGCCTCCATCTTCAGCCGGTCAGCCGGAGACAGGGCGTCCATGCCTACCATCTGCACGATCTCCTCCAGCTCCGCCTCGTCCTGCAGAAGGCTCATCATCTTCTGGCGGTCCTCCATCCAGTCAGGAGCCACCTTCTCATTGAACCAGCCGCTCACGTTGTCCAGATAGAGGGAGTAGCTGGTAAGCCAGTTGATGGCCGGGAAATGTCGCTTGTAGGCCAGATTGGAGTCCAGTCCCCAGAACACCTTCACGATACGCAGGGTTGCCTGGGACACAGGCTCCGAGGTGTCGCCTCCCGGGGGAGACACGGCTCCGATCACAGACAGGGAGCCCTCTCTTCCCTCTTTTCCGAGGGAGACTACATGGCCTGCCCTCTCGTAGAACTCCGCCAGACGGGAGCCCAGGTAAGCCGGGTATCCCTCCTCGCCGGGCATCTCCTCCAAACGACCCGACATCTCGCGGAGAGCCTCCGCCCACCGGGATGTGGAGTCCGCCATCAGGGCCACTGAGTATCCCATGTCGCGGAAATACTCCGCAATCGTAATTCCTGTATAAATAGACGCCTCACGGGCTGCGAAGGGCATATCCGAGGTGTTGGCGATAAGAACCGTCCTCTCCATCAGGGAACGTCCTGTCTTGGGATCCTTCAGCTCCGGGAATTCATTCAGAACGTCCGTCATCTCATTGCCCCGCTCACCGCATCCGATATAGACCACGATGTCCGCCTCGGCCCATTTTGCCAGCTGGTGCTGGATCACGGTCTTGCCGCTTCCGAAGGGTCCCGGCACAGCCGCCACACCGCCCCTGGCGATGGGGAAGAAGGTGTCAATGACCCTCTGGCCTGTCACAAGAGGCACATCCAGGGGCAGCTTTTTCACATAGGGCCGTCCCCGTCTCACGGGCCACTTCTGCACCATGGTCAGCTCCTTGTCCCCGTCCTCGGTGGCAATAACCGCCACTGTCTCCTCCACCGTGAATTCTCCTGCGCGGATCTCCTTCACGATTCCTTTTATCCCATAGGGAACCATGATCTTCTGCTGCACCACCTGTGTCTCCTGCACGGTGCCCAGTACATCTCCGGCCTCCACCTCGTCTCCGGCCCTGGCCACGGGGACAAAGTCCCATTTTTTCTGTCTGTTCAGAGCCGCCACCTCCACGCCTCTTTGCAGGTTGTTTCCTGAGATCTTCATGATCTCGTCAAGAGGGCGCTGGATGCCGTCATAAATGCTGGAGATGAGCCCGGGCCCAAGCTCCACCGACATGGGAGCCCCCGTGGACTCCACCGGCTCGCCGGGTCCCAGTCCGGATGTCTCCTCGTACACCTGGATGGACGCCTCGTCTCCGTGCATCTCTATGATCTCGCCTATCAGGCGCTGCCTGCTGACGCGCACCACGTCGGACATGTTGGCATCCCTCATTCCGGACGCAATGACCAGCGGTCCCGCTACTTTTTTGATCGTACCTGTACTCATAATGGACGTATCACCTCAACTTTCTTAGTTACTGAACAGGATATCGGACCCAACGGCCTGTTCCACCGATTTCTTCACTCCTCTGACACCGCTGCCCGTATTTCCGGACACCCCCGGGATCTCTATGACCGCCGGGATGATCTGCCCCTCGTACCGGGCTATGTCGTGCTTCAGCTGGGCCGCCAGCTTCTCCGTGATATAGATGATCCCATACCCCTCTGCGGCAAGCTGGTGGAGCCTCTCCCCTGCCTCCTGGAATGTGACGGGAAATGTGTCAAGTCCCAGGGCAGCAAAGCCGTAAATGCTGTCATAATCGCCCATCACTGCTATCTTATACATACATTTCCCTTACCCTTTCCCGGATTGCCTGTTCCGGCAGCTGACTTCGCTTGCCGGAGAGGATGATCCGCACTGTCTTGATCTCGTTTTGTCTTGCAAGTACATACGCCACCACCGGGCCTATGGTAAATGCTTTATATTTCTGCGGGCTGATGGTCTGGATGATGCGGTTGTCACACCAGCGCTCAAAGGCGGACATGGACTCTGCGAGAGCCTGTGCCCCTCCCGCGTACTCGGTGCCAAGGAGATAGTCCCGTATGGCCTCCGGTCCCGAGAGGGCCGCCTTTGCAAGCTGGTCCACGCTGAGGCTTCCGCACTCCGCCATGGCCTGCTTCATAAATTCTATGGATTTTGCGGTTTTCTGCGCCCGCACGGCGATCTTGATGTCCGCCACCGCCACCACGGATCTGGCATAGTCCCGGATGATCTCGTCCTCCGACTCCATTCCCGCCTTGTAAATGGCGTCCAGGGCCGCCCTGTCTATGATGATGTCGCAGAGCTGTCCGTCCCCCGCGTGAAGCAGCGCCTCACAGGCCTGCCGGGCCGCCTGGCTCATATTTGCGGGAAGCCGCCCGAAATCCTTCTCACGTATGATCTCCAGCATCTCCTGACCGGAAACTGCCGTGTCCTCGTAGAAAATGTCTCCGGGAGGCTCCTCTGTACAGGCCGCCTTGACTGCTGCCTTCAGATTGTGGAACAGCTTCTGGCAGAAGAGAACGTCGAACTTTTTCCTGTCAATGGACAGCTCACCCACGGTCTGCCAGATCTTCTCCTCCTCCCGCTTCAGCATCGTCTCTGCGTCCCCGGAGGTGTCTGTGTCACCCCAGCCCCGCTCCGCCAGGAACTGCAGGCACTGCTCATAGCTCTGGCAGGCGATGAGCTGGTCGATGACCGCGTTGGAGAAGAGAGAGACCTCAAGGGCTCTTATGCGGGCAACCGCGTAGGTATACTTTTCACTCATCTAGGTTCCTCCTCACGCCCTGTCCCGGGAAAACAATCTCTTCTGAACCCGGTCGCTCATCTCATCCCGCCTTGTCTCAAAGATGGCTTTAAAGGTACAGTTCTCTTCGATCCCGCCGTACACCAGCACGAACCCGTCGGGTACAAGAGGATCCCCCTCTGCCAGAGAAAGGGAGCCTCCCTTTGCCTCGGCCGCCTTCTGTATCTTTTCCTCAAATCCGTCCGGCATGCGCTGTGCGTCCGCAGGTGAAAAATGGATCTCTCCCACCTGGGGGAGTACGTAATGATCCAGCAGCCTCTCTATCAACTCAAAATACGCTGCCGTATCCATGTCCTTTATTTTCCGGTAAGCCTCCTTTAGCACCTCCGCTATCATCTCCTGCCTGGCGCCAAGAAGCCTGGTTCGCCTCTCCAGATCCGATGCCGACAGCGCCTTCTCCTTCAGGCCCTCCGCATCTGCCCGGGCCTTTTCGAGGATGGCCGCGGCAGATCCCTCCGCCTGCCTCTTCCTCTCGTCCAGAAGCTCCCGGGCCTGTCTGTTCGCATCCTGTATCTTCACCTCAGCGGAGGACCGGGCTTCTTCCAGGATACGGCTTTTCATTTTCTCTAATCCAGTCATAGCCTTCGCACTCCTTTTTCTGATTTTTCCCTGTCACCTGTCTGCGTTCCTATACCTGGATCATGGTCACGGCGATGACGGAAATCAGAAGAGAAAGGATCGCGTAGGTCTCAACCATGGCCGGGAACAGCATGGCCTTACCGAACTGCTCCGGTTTTTTCGCAACGATGCCAATGGACGCCGCGGCAGCCTCCCCCTGGGATTTTCCTGAGATCAGTCCCACGATGCCTACCGGCAGGCAGGCCGCCAGGATGAGAAGCCCTGTCTGGGGATCCAGCTCCAGTCCGCCGCCGCCCAGAAGGCCGATCTTGGAAAGTGTGACAAAGCCTACCAGCAGTCCGTAAATTCCCTGTGTACCGGGCAGAAGCTGGAGTACCAGAACCTTGGCAAATTTGCTGGGGTCCTCTGTCACGACCCCTGCCGCCGCCTGTCCTGCGATGCCGACGCCGAGAGCTGATCCCGCGCCTGCGAGAAACACGGCCACTGCCGCTCCGAGAAGTCCATATACCAGTCCTAAATTCTCCCATATACTCATGATATCGTTTCCTCCTTAATATCTACATATTTTGTATCATTCTCAAAGGGTTCAAAGGGCTTCCCTCCCCCTTCATAAAACTTTCCGAAAAACTCCACAAACTGGAGACGGTTCGTGTGTACGTATGCTCCCAGCAGGTTGATGGCCATGTTCATGGCGTGTCCCACGATGAATACAGCGATGAACACCAGCACTCCGAAAACGCTCTTTCCCAGCATGCTCCCCATCATGTTGACGACGGAGGCGATGACGCCTGTAGCCAGTCCCAGAGCCAGAAGCCGGGAGTAGGACAAAACGTCGCTGAGCCAGCCGGTGATGTTGTAAATGTCGTAGGCTCCCAGGGCCAGCCTGAGCACCGGGTTTTTGTTGGCCCGTCCTGACATCAGGAGAAGTCCCACAGCCCCCGCGACAGCCAGCACCTTTGCCAGCGTGTTAAGGGCCGGCGGGAAGACGATGTCCATCTGCGAGATGGAGCGGAAGATCTCCGACGGAAGCAGCATCAGGATAAGCCCCATCAGAAATACGTACCAGAGCACCACGTCGCAGAAAAAGTCCAGATACTGTTTGTCCTTAAGCTCCATGTAGCCCTTGATCCCAAGTCCCACAAACAGGTGGATCGTCCCAAACAGCATGGAGTAGACCAACAGCTTCATGGGGTCGTTAAGCGGCGCGAACCACAGCGGCGGTATGCTCACCTCTTTGCCGAAAAACACGCTGGAAACCACGTCCACCACGTCCCCGAAATAGCCTCCGAACAGAACGCCCCACACGATAGTAGAGATGCCGCAGAACATGAACAGCTTCAGCGATTTGTGCATCCCCGCGCTCATTCTGGGGAATTTCCTGAGCACCACAAAGCACACGATGGCCACGATAGCGCCGTAGGCTGCGTCGGAGAGCATCATTCCGAAGAAGAACACATAAAAAAACGACATGATAGTGGTTGGGTCAAACTCCCCCTTATGGGGCAGCCCGTAGGACTCCAGCACTCCCTCCACACTGGAGGAGAAGGCGTTGTTGTGCAGGATGGTGGGCGGCTCCTCGTCCTCCCCCGGCTCCTCCACATCCATGACGCAGTCGTATTTCTCTTCTATCGCCTTCCGCAGGGCAGGCACCGCCTTTGCCGGCACGTACCCGCTGATGAGAAAGGTGCGCCCTGACTGGGGCAGTGTTCCCAGCACCTGGTATTTCTCCGCCCGGATGCGGTAGTAATCTGAAATGTACTCCAGCTCCTCCCGCCTTTCGGCACGGGCCTTTATCTCCTCTTCCTTCTCTTCTATTTCCCTGTTCAGCTTTCCAATATCTGCTTTCAGCTCCTCTGTCCGGACCGCCGGATCCTCCGGTACAATCTGAGAGGGCCTTGCAAATCCTCCCTGGCGGAGCGCTTCCTCCACTGCCTCCGCGTTCTCTCTCATGCAGAGCACAGCCAGGTACACGCCCTCCGTCCCGGAGGAGACGATCTCCACATCCAGCTCCTCTGTCTGGGGGAGCTGCTCTGCCAGGACCGCGTACACGTCCTCCAGTGTGGTGCCGGCGGCCATAGTGCCTATCAGCATGGCTGTGTGCTCTGTCCCCTCAAAGTTCATGGGCACGCCCAGAGCCAGCCAGGGGCTCAGGCTCTCAATCTGGTTCTCGTCCTTGAGGATGGCAGCCTTCTTCTCCGCGATCTGTCTGCTGTCCCGAAGGATATCCGCCGCCACATCCATGATTTCTTCCCTGTCTCCGGCCGCCTGTCGGAACCGCTTCTCATCCACCAGCTTTTTCCCCTCAAGGCTGGCGAACAGGGACTTCTTCCGGGGAACGTACTGCTCCAGCACGTCCAGGGCCTGATCCGCAGTGTGGGCCTTCTTCTCAAAGCTCAGCCTTGGGCTGGTGGTGTCCATCCGCTGGAAGACGTCATCGTCCTCCGCCAGCTGGCTGACCTCCATAAGTCCCAGGGACTGGAGCCGTTCAAGGATGGCCTTCCGGTCCTTCTTCAGCGCGCAGATACTGACTCTCTGCATCTGCAGTACTGCCATAGACACATCCCTCCTTTTCTTTCATTTTCCAGGAAGCGTCTCAGATCAGATGATCGATGACATCTGACACGGCGGCCTCCTTCTCTTTTTCCGCTTCCTCTCGCAGAGCCCGGATCATCTCCTCCGTCTCCGCAGCCGCCTTTTCCGCCATTTGTTTCCCTTCCTCAGCAGCAGAGTCCATGACAGCCGCAGCCTCGGTTTTTGCATCCTGCGTGATCTTTTCCTGCATTTTCTTTGCCTCATCGGATGCCTGGGAAAGGATCTGCTCACAGCGGGCATCCGCCTGCGCCACGATCTCTCCGGCCTCTTTTTCGGCCTGCTTTATGGTCTGAATGGTCTCTTCTACCATCTATTCACCACCTCTCTTTTCCTTTTTTTGCTATCTTGTAGTTCAAATTATAATATGATTTGTGCGGCATGTCTATTATTTTTTGTATTTTTTCTTTTAAAACCATTTATGATTATACAATTCGTTTTATAATCTTACAATTATTTCTGTTTTCGCGTATCTCATATTTTTTCGCTCTATTCCTTTACTTTCTCCCTCTGATTTTGATTTTATACAGCCCGTTTCCTGCAATCCAGGAAAATAAAAAAGAGTCCCGCTTGCGGAACTCTCACGCCATGCGCGGCTGCGCATGTCTGATCTGTCTTTTTATTTTTCCCAGGACAGGCGGTGCAGATGCCCTTCCCTGTTCAGCTCTGCAAATCCGTTCTGCCGCAGAGCCTCATAGAGAACGATGGCCACGGAATTGCCCAGGTTGAGAGACCGGATCTGGCCCATCATGGGAATCCGCACGCAGGTGTCCTGATGCTCCACCAGAATCTCCTCCGGTATGCCGGCGCTCTCCTTTCCGAACATGATATAGCAGTCCGGCTCGTAGCGGACATCCGTGTAGACCCTGGGCGCCTTTGTGGTGGCCATGTAGATCTTGGCTCCCGGATTTTTCTCCAGAAAATCCCGGTAGTCGATGTAGGTGGTCACATCCAGATCCTTCCAGTAGTCCATCCCCGCACGCTTCAGGCTCTTTTCATCCAGCCGGAAGCCCAGAGGCTCAATGAGATGAAGCCGCGCCCCGGCGGCCACGCATGTCCTTCCTATATTTCCCGTATTGGCCGGTATCTCCGGCTCGTGCAGTACAATGTTCAGCATCCGTACCCTCCTTATTCCTGCTGCCAGAGCTTCCAGATCTCGTCCAGCCCGGGACGATCCAGAAACCTGACGTCTTCCCCATTCTGTACGATCTTGTCGTTGTCCCCTCTGAGCCTTCCTATGACACAGGCCTCCACCTGCTGCCGGGCAAGCCTCTCCGCTGCCGCCTCACCGTCGGCTGCCGCCAAAAGAAAGCAGCCCGCCGATGTGAGCTGGTAGGGGTTGATGTGAAAAAGCTCGCACACCTCGATGGTCTCCTGCCTGACAGGGATCTTCTTCAGATCCGCCTCCAGGCCCCGGCCTGTCCAGGCGGACAGCTCCCACAAAGTCTTGAAAATTCCTCCCTGGCCCACGTGACAGATCACCGGTATGCCGGCTCTTCTGACCGCCCGGGCTATGTCCAGGCCAAAAATCTGATCCTCCGCTGACTCCACAAGGCGCAGAAAAGAGGGGGCGAACCTGCCGGCCAGGACCTCTCTCTTCTCCTGGCTGATCCGCAGCATCCCCTCCAGGCCCGCATAGCCCGCCACAAGGATGTCCAGCTGCTCCAGGTGCTCCGGGCGCCCCGGAGTCTCCCGGCTTTCAGGAGCAGCCGGTTTTCCCTGGATCCCCGGGGAAGCAAAGCCCGGTCTGCCCTCAGCCGTCACCAGGGCGCAGGGCAGGGAGATGGCCGGGCATTTTCCTCCCTCTGTCCCCCTTATCTCCAGAAAAAATGGCAGGGTATCTGCCATTTTCTTCCATTTCTTTTTTAAATCATACAGAAAAGTATTCTCCCGGTCCGCCGGTATCTGGAACACCGCCTTTGCGGCGAACTCTTCCGCCCCCCGGGCCGCCAGGGCATTGACGCAGTGAGCCAGGGCGTACCGCCCCAGATCCCTTTGCTCCCCGTAAATGATCGCTGTCTCTGTCACAATCCGCTCTCCTTTGTCCTTCTCTTTGCGCCTACTCCTGTGTCTGATCCGGCGCCTGCTCCTCGCTTCCCGCCGAGGCAGCCTGGCTCACTGCCGCATTGACCTTGTCCGCGTCCTGGGAGGCAATGGCGCTCTGGAGGGCAGTCAGCACACCCCCGCTGGCCGACGCAGTCCCCACTTCGATCACCTGGTCCGACTTTTCATAGTGGCTGGTGTTAAACACCTCCCGGCTGACCTCCTGGCCGTCCTCGTACACGATCTTCCAGAGCTGCGCCTCCACGCCGTCGTGCGGGCTTCCTGTCACCTCTGTAGTTCCCGCCGCCAGCTCGGTGTTTTCCTTATATACTGTGCCGTAGGGCTCTGTGCTGATGGTCTCGCTCTCGTATTCCACCGTCCGGTTCTTTGGCCTTGTCTCCTTGCCGTAAATAATAAACCGGAGCTGGTTGCTGTCATTGATCTCCCCATAGATATAGATGGGCGTGTCATAGCTGTTCCTGAACTTGAAATCCAGATAATCTCCGGCTATCGCCGCGTCCCTGGAGGGCTTCACGTAAGCCACGGTCATGGAGTGGGGAGACCGCTCCACCACCTCCAGCTCGGCGTAAATAACCGCGTTGTAGAGGGTGGTTGAGACCTGGCAGATGCCGCCGCCGTAATCGGACACCACCTGGCCGTTCTCGTAGGCTCCGGCCTCCACATAGCCGTTCTCCGGCGTGAAGGGCCCTGTTGTCTGTCCCACAGACAGAGTCTCGCCCGGCATCAGGATCTTCCCGTTCAGCTTATCTACACCGTTTTTCAGGTTCTGCCATCTCTCTCCGCCCCCGGCGTCAGTCCAGAAGCTGCCCAGCTCATCCTGTATGGTGGACAGATCCTCCTCCGTGATCTTTGGCTTCTCCTTTTTTGTCTGCAGCTCCACGGCAAAATCATCGTGCTCCCACTGGTCATTGAGGTGGTCTGTGACCGCCTCGATGGTGGCCTCCACATCCAAAGCCTTCCCTTCCTGCTCCGGAGTAATCTCAAAGGAGGTGGCGGTCTTCTGGATGGAGGCGTCCACTGCGCCCTGTACAAGAGGCACCGCCCGTTCATTCAGGACAGCCTCTGTCTGCTCCTGATCCAGACTGAATTTCTCCCGGATCACATATTTTTCTTTTTCCAGATTTTTCTGCTTTCTGTAGCGGGAAAATACGCTTCCTGTCTTGCCGTAGTCCACCGCTTCCTGGGCCAGCTCATCCACATCCTCGGCGGACAGCCCCAGCTCACTCAAAGCGGCCTGGGCGGAACCGTTGTCAGCCTCCAAAGTCACAGTCACCGCGCCGTCGGACTCCATATGCTCCTCCAGAGCGGCGCTGGCCTCCTTCGCGGTCATGCCGGACACATCCATGGCGCCGATCCATACATTGTCGCAGATCACATTCTCATCCACTCTATTTACATAATTCCTTAAATGTATATAGACACCAAGCAGGGCGATCAGTATCAGCCCTGCGCCTGCCATGATGAGAAGACGCGCCCGCTTCTTCCTGCGCGCAGTCATTCTCTTTGTTTCCCTCAGGCTCCTTCTCCGTGATGCCATTACCTTCCGCCTATCCTTCCTGGTTACGTTTCATCCTGCCCTTTAGATTATGATGGAGGGTATGATGGACGTAGCCACCATAGCTACAATCACAATCATAATAATGATCGCAATGATCCGTCTTGTCCGCTTATTGTTAAAATTCATGATTCTTTCTCCTACTATTAGTATTGTCATAGTCATTCTTTACCTTTTCTACAGGTTAGACTATGCTATTTTAAGATACTGTGGATTGGTTTCTTTC
>NZ_JPJE01000023.1 GCF_000765215.1 Eubacterium sp. ER2 | reverse complement strand
CTGCGGTGGTCTTGTTGTGATACTCTTTTTTCAACCTGTATAAAATTTTCAAAGTTCATTAATTTCTGCTTGACTTTTTATTTGCAGACTTTATTTTCCATTCTTTATCTTTAATAGAAGGGATAGAAGACAGGCAGGAGTACCATGCTGACCACAAAGCACACAGCGCTGACTGCCAGGCCCGGTTTGATGAAATCCTTAAATCTCACATTTCCCGGCTCCAGGATCATGGAGTTGGCAGGAATAGCCATGGGTGTGCACACCGCCACGCTGCTGGCAATAAACACAGCGATAACCACCGCCCGTGGATCTGCTCCGAGGGCTTCCGCAATAGTCCAGGCAATAGGACACAGAAGGGTGCAGGCAGCCGTGTTGCTCATCACCTGTGTCAGTCCCCATGTCAGGATCCAGAGAGCTGCCATCAGGATAATGGGGCTGGCATTTCCCGTCAGAGAGATCACAGCATTTGCGATCATCTCGCCGGCTCCGGTGTTGTTCAGAGCATCTCCAAGGGGCATCATGAAGGCCAGCATGAACACGGTCAGTATCTCAAAGGAGGCAAATGCCTCTTTCTCCGTCAGCACTCCCGCAAGCACCAGCACTGCGGCCCCCAGACATGCGGTAATATGGATCGGGGGCAGGAAGTCCAGATAATCCTTCAGTACCATTCCCACAATGGTCAGTATCATGACAACCAGTGTAAACGTCCTCTTCCACTGAGGAATGTGGCTGTAGTCCGGGTTGTCCTCTATCTTTCTGCCGCTCTCACGCTCAGCGATCAGCTTGTCCCCGAAGAAGTAGTACAGCACGCCCACTGCGATCAGCATGGGAATTCCGATCTTGGCATACTCGAAAAATCCCACTGTCATTGTGCCTCCGCTGAACTGTTCTATCGTATTCTTGGCAATCAGATTACCCGGAGACCCGATGATAGAGATGTCCGCTCCAATGGTGGCACCTGCCACAAGCGGGATCAGGAGCTTAATCGGCTTGATGCCCGCTCCCCCCGCGATCCCCATAACAATGGGAAGAAGGATGGCCACGGTGCCGCTGTTGGACACAAAGCCGGACATGACGCCAGAGAAAAGGAAGACCACCAGCATCAGCCCTCTCTGGCTTTTCGTGTGCTTCAGCATCATCTGGCTGGTGGTGTAGGCCAGACCTGTCTTGAAAAAGGCCGCCCCAACCACACACATGCCAAGGATCAGGAGTACATTGGAATTGACCACGCTGGCAAAGATTTCTTCAGCCCCGATAACCCCTGTAAAATAGAGGGCCAGCGGGACGCAGAAGGCCACAAGCCCCATGGGCAGTTTGTCTATGACAAACAGGACTATGGCCGCCACAAGAATGATCAGTGTAATAGCTGCCTGAGACATAACCGCACCTCCCTATACAAACCTGCAGACATGGCCTACAGCAATGTCTGAGAACCCGAAGGCCTCAGCCTTTGTCATCTTTCCGTTGCAGATATCCCTGATGGTTCCCACCATCTCCCGGCCCATTTCCTGGTAGGTCTTCTCCCCGCTCACAATGGGACTCAGATCGATATCCATATTGTCCTCCATCTTCTCAAATGTCCGCCTGTTGGCCGTCACCTTCAGCACAGGGACGATGGCGTTGCCTGTGGGCGTTCCCCGGCCTGTGGTAAAGATCACAGCCTGGCAGCCTGCTGCCACCATAGAGGTTACAGAGGAAATGTCGTAGCCCGCCGTGTCCATGATAATAGCTCCGCGTTTGGTGGGGCGCTCCGCCTGCTCCAGCACCTCCACGATGGGCCTTGTCCCGCCCTTGCGGATACATCCGAGACTCTTTTCATCCAGCGTGGACAGACCCCCGGCCTTGTTGCCCGGCGTAGGCTGCCCTGCCCGGCAGTCCTGGCCGGCCGCCGCCAGATGCTCCTCATATCTGCGGCATACATCGATGACCTGGTCGTGGATCCTGCGGTCTGCCGCCCGCTTAGCCACCACGTGCTCACCGCCGATCCACTCGATGGACTCGCTCATCATGGAGGTAGCCCCCATGTCTACCAGGATATCGCTCAGCTCTCCCACCGCCGGGTTGCTGGCAATCCCGGACGTGGCATCCGAGCCTCCGCACTCTATACCCAGGAAAAATTCAGACACATCGAACAGCTCCTTCTGCTGCATAGCCGCCTCTGCAGCCATATCCCTGGCAGCCCTCACAGCCTTCTCAATGGTCTTCAGCGTGCCCCCTTCCTCCTGTATTCCAAAAGACACCCCCGGCTTGCTTGTCATGGATTGGATCTTTTCCCTCAGCTTATCATGGGGCACTGTCTCGCATCCCAGTCCGATGATGACCACGCCGTACACGTTCGGATTGCAGGCAAATCCGGTCAACACCTTCTGGCTCATGGCTGTGTTGGCCTCCACGTCGGAGCAGCCCGTGTTGAACACGATGTTCACCGCTCCCCTCACCTGACTGGCCACAACCCTGCAGCTCTCGCTTCCGCAGGCGCAGGTAGGAAGGATCAGCACGTGATTTCGGATGCCGGGACGTCCCTCCGCCCTGCGGTAGCCCCAGAACTGAAATCCCTTCATGTCCGGCGCCCCCTCTGACTGTCTGGCACACATCTCAAAGTCATTCCCCGCCAGCTCGCTGTCGTAATCCCTGGGAACGCTGAACAGATTGTGGTCAGCTACCCAGCCGCCTGTCCTGATCTCACAGGAGGTCTCTCCAAGGCTCTCCCCGTATTTGATAACCTGCCCTCCCTTCGCGATATCTGCGACCGCAGCCTTATGGCAGTAGGGAATGGGCTCAAGAGCCGTGACTGTACAGACCTCTCCGCCTTTTCTGTAGACGATCTTCTCTCCTTTTCCCACCTCACTGACACAGGTAACTACATTGTCCGTGGGATCCATCATCAGCGCATTAATTTCCATAAAAATATCCTCCTCTTTTTCCTGTTCCCAACTGCTCTTTGCCGGCTTTCGCAGATTGTTTTTCTTTTTGTATCTTTACAGTAACACGGAAAATCTATATAATCAATTTTATAAAATATATATTAGTATTAATCAAATTTATACAGGAGGAAGTCATGGAACAGGAGATGAAATACATTTACACAGTCTACAAACACGCCAGCTTTTCCAAAGCCGCAAGCGCGCTATTTATGACTCAGCCCGCCCTGAGCCTTGCGGTCCAGCGGGTGGAGGCGAAGGTTGGCATGCCCCTCTTTGACCGCACCTGCAAGCCTCTGAAGCTGACCGCCGCCGGGGAGCTGTACATCCGGAAATACGTGGAGATCGAAAACCTGGAAAACGAGCTGGAGCAACAGATCAATGATCTGTCTACTTTGCAGGCGGGGACGCTGCGGATCGGCGGCTCCCACTACATCAACTCCTACGTTCTCCCTCCCGTTCTGGCCGCCTTTGCCCGGGAATACCCGAAAGTGCGCCTGGAACTGACAGAAGCCGGATCCAGCGATCTTCTGCAAATGCTCTACGACCACGACATTGACATCACCTTCAACTGCACCGAAAAGCCAAACGACTCATTCCGGAGAGCCCCCTGCTTTATCGACATGATCCTTCTGGCCGTCCCAGCGGATTTTCCGGTCAACCGTCGTCTGGCTGACTGCGCCTTCACCTCCGATGACATCCTGGAGAAAAAGCACCAGCTCTTCGGGACGCCCGGCGTTTCAATGGCAGAATTTGCCGACACTCCCTTCATCCTTCTGACTCCCGGCAACAATCTCTACAGCCGGAGCAGCCGTTTCTTCGAGGAGGCCGGCGTGACACCGGATATCCGCCTCCAGGTATCCCAGCTGGTCACCGCCTGGCACCTCTCCTGCGCAGGTATGGGCGCCGCCTTTATCAGCGATTTTCTCGTCACCTCCCGGACCGACAAGGTCCTGTTCTACAAGATCAGCTCCCCCGGCACGATCCGCGTCTTCGATATAGCCATGTCCGGGCGGCACTATGTCTCAAACGCCATGAAGGCCTTTGAGGAGCTGTTCCGCGAATGGTACGGGATGAATATTCCGGACAGAGAGCCGGAGAGATAAAAAAGCGGGAGGAACCGCAGGGGCTGTATGCCCGCGGTCCCTTTCCAGCACTTCCCACATTACATTTACCTTACATTTCTGTCATTTTCACAAATTCTTCGCCATGATGTGCTACAATACGACCCGTAAAAGAAAACACACGGAGGAAATGCTTATGGGTTCCTATGTACACATCATACTGACGGCTGTGATCGCCTTTCCCTTTATCGCCTTTTTATTTACCTTTCCATACATCATCTACAACTACCGGAAGTACGGCTCCGTGCTCAGCTTCCGCATCCTTGTGGTGTACTCCTTCATCCTGTACCTGCTGTGCGTCTACTTCCTTGTCATCCTGCCCCTCCCCTCCATCCACGAGGTGGCGCAGATGACAGGGCCCCGGGTGCAGCCGGTTCCCTTTATGTTCATACGGGACATTTTTAAGGAGTCCTCCTTCCGCCTGGGGGATCCGTCCACCTGGCTCTCTCTTGTCAAAAACGCCGCCTTTTTCCAGGTGTTTTACAACTTCCTCATGGTCATGCCCTTTGGCATCTATCTGAGGTACTACTTTCGGTGCAGCTTTAAGAGGACTCTCCTCTTCTCCTTCCTCCTGTCCCTGTTCTTTGAGCTGACTCAGCTCAGCGGCCTGTATTTTATCTATCCCAGAGGATACAGGCTCTTTGACGTAGACGACCTGATGAGCAACACCCTGGGCGGCGCTGCCGGATACCTGTGCGCGCCTGCCCTCATGCGGCTTCTCCCCTCCCGGGAGAACATGGACAAAGCCAGCCTGCGCAGGGGCCAGGAGATCTCCCTGACCCGACGCCTGCTGGCCCTTTGCTTTGACCTTTTTCTCATCTTTATTGTAAACAGTGTACTCCTTGCGCTGATCCAGGAGGAATGGGCAAAGGACAGCCGGCTTTCTCTGCTCCTCGCCTTTCTCTACTACACCCTTGTCCCCACCCTGACAGGGGGACGAACGCTGGGGAAGCTCATCCTGAGGATGCGCATCGCGGGGACAGACGGGGCTCGCCCGAAATGGTATCAGTATGCCCTCCGCTGTGGCAGCCTGCTGGCCTATCTCTTCGCGTTGCCCCCGCTTCTGTCCCTTCCCACCTTTCTTGTCTGGTTTTTCTATCTGCTGTGGACAGCCATCCTGGCTGTCCGGCACCGGGAGCTGTTCTACGAGAGGCTGTCCCGGACGAAAAATGTGAGCACCGTGCCCTGTGAGGATCCGTAATCGGCAGGGCGGCATCTCCAGGCATTGGCCGCTCGCTGTCAGAGCAGCTCTCCCCTAGAACATGGGCTTCAGGCACCTCACGATCTGCTCCACCACCCGGACAAAGCTTTCCGTATCTACAGACGGATTGTTCAGATAGGCGTGGTAGGTCCCCTGGATGCAGTAGGACAGGAGAATATCCTTCTCCGGATCCCTCTCATACTCCGGGTATTTCCTGTAGATCACCTTCTTCAGCTCCCCCTCCAGCTGCACGCCAAACCGGCTCTGCTCCTTCCCTGAAAACAGGATTTTTATAAGAGAAATATTGGACAGAAAGGCAAGGCAGAGGGCCCTTGTAAACACGTCCGGGTTCTCTGCGGAGTGTCCCTTCAGATCCGGGATGCTGCTCACAATGGAGGCCACGGTCTCCTTTTCCAGCGTCTCGGACAGGGCGTAAATGTCCGTGTAATGGGCATAAAAGGTTGATTTGTTGATGCAGGCCGCCGCGCACAGCTCCCTGACCCTGATCTTCTCCAGAGGCATCCTGGCCCGCAGCTCCATAAAGGCGTTTCGGATCGCCCTCTCCGTCTTTTCTATTCTTAAATCCA
Source organism: Eubacterium sp. ER2 (assembly GCF_000765215.1). Lineage (GTDB taxonomy): Bacteria > Bacillota > Clostridia > Lachnospirales > Lachnospiraceae > Claveliimonas > Claveliimonas intestinigallinarum. The sequence continues at coordinate 28,871 of NZ_JPJE01000023.1, read as the reverse complement.
TAATATCCTCCCATACCTGCCGCTTTTAACCGACCATTTTTCAAAAGGGTTGGTTTTCCGACATATTCGGTTTATTGTCGGTGGACATCCCTCTGTGACCTGTGATAATTATAGGATATAAAACGACTTGTGTCTATTATCTATGCGCATGATTTACGGAGGATAGCTATGGATTTTTATGGATTTTATACAGGGAAAATTTTTGACGCCTACGAATATCTGGGGGCCCACGCACAGAAGGACGGAACCACCTTCCGCACCTTTGCTCCCTCTGCCTCGCGAGTCTCCCTCATCGGGGAATTTAACGACTGGCAGGAGACGCCAATGGAGAAGGTACATGACGGAAATTTCTGGGAGGTTCACATGGAGAAGGCGCTGCCGGGCATGATGTACAAATACCGGATCTACGGCGGCGACGGCCGCTGCATCGACCACTGCGATCCCTACGGGTACGGCATGGAGCTGCGTCCCAACACCGCCTCCATCATTCGCAGCCGGGACAGCTTCCGTTTCCGGGATCAGGCCTGGATGAAGAAGCGGTCCGACTGTACGGACAAGCCTCTGAACATCTATGAGATCCACTTCGGCTCCTTCAGGAAGCCCTCCGGGGAGCCGGACGACTGGTATACCTATGAGCAGATGGCCGATATCCTGATCCCCTGGCTGAAAAAGACAGGCTACAATTATCTGGAGATCATGCCCCTGGCCGAATACCCCAGCGACGAGTCCTGGGGATATCAGGGAACCGGATTTTTCGCTCCCACCTCCCGGTACGGCACAGCCGACCAGCTCAAATACTTTGTCAACGCCTGCCATCAGAACGGCATCGGCGTGATCCTGGACTTTGTGCCAGTCCACTTTGCTGTTGACGACTATGCACTGGCCCACTATGACGGCACAGCCCTCTACGAGTATCCCCACTCCGCCGTGGGGCAGAGCGAGTGGGGAAGCTGCAATTTCATGCACTCCCGGGGAGAGGTCCGAAGCTTTCTCCAGTCAGCGGCCTTCTACTGGCTCTCCGAATTTCACATAGACGGTCTTCGGATGGATGCCATCAGCCGGGCCATCTACTGGCAGGGACAGCCGGAGCGGGGCGTGAACCAGAACGCGGTGGGATTTCTTAAGTACATGAACCAGGGACTGAAAAAGTTCTTCCCTGACGCCATCCTGTCGGCGGAGGACTCCACCTCCTTCCCGGACATCACGAAGCCGGCCGACCAGGGCGGCCTTGGCTTTGACTATAAGTGGGACATGGGCTGGATGAACGACACCCTGGACTACTTCCGCACAGATCCCGCCTCCAGGGTGCGGGATTACCACAGGCTCACCTTCTCCATGGCCTACTACGGTCAGGAGCGGTACCTTCTCCCCCTGTCGCACGACGAGGTGGTCCACGGGAAGGCCACCATCCTCCAGAAGATGTACGGGGACTACGACGGGAAATTCCCCCAGGCCAGAGCCTTCTACATGTACATGTATGCCCATCCCGGGAAAAAGCTGAACTTTATGGGAAATGAAATCGGACAGCTCCGGGAGTGGGACGAAAAGCGGGAGCAGGACTGGGATCTGCTGACCTATCCCATCCACGATGGCTTTTACCATTTCATGCGGGATCTGAACCACTTTTACCTGTCCTATGCCTCCCTCTGGGAGCTGGACTATGATGCAGAAGGCTTCCGGTGGCTGGACTGCCACGAGGAGGAGAAATGCGTCTACGCCTTTGAGCGCAGAAGCCAAAGGGAACGCCTTGTGGCCGTCTTCAATTTTTCCGATAAAGCCTGGGTGGATTTTGATCTGAAGGTGCCCGGAGCCAGGGAGCTAAAGCCTGCGTTTTCCAGCGATCTGGAACCATACGGGGGCTCCCGCCGGAAGCAGGAAACGCCCCTGGCGGAAGAGGATCACGTCTTCCGGATAGAACTGGAGGCCTACTCGGCACAGTATTTTCTGGTAAAATAGCACAGATCCGTGCACGAAAAGAGGGATGTCCTTCCTCCGGTACCTGAACGAGGTACGCGTCGCCCACGTCTACCAGGACCTGGTGAACACAGAGGAGCCCATCTCCTACATCATGGAAAAAAACGGATTTACCAATCAGAAGCTCTTCAACCGCACCTTCAGGGAGCTCTACGGGACGACGCCCTCGGCGGTGCGGAGAGGAGATAAAAAGTACAGCAAAAGGGGCTGCCATGATGGCATGCCCCTCTGTTACTTTATTACTTGTTCTCTTTTTTTCTTTTAGCGCTGACTGCAATAACCACAAGCGCAGCTACCATAACTGTCATTACCGCAATTGCGGATTGGGTGTCACCTGTTCTCACAGCTTTAGCTCCTTTTTGATCAGAAGCTGTTTCCGCTCCATTTCCGGAAGACGAAGACTGTCCATCTCCACTGCCTCCACCCGGTTTCTGCTCCGGCTGTTCTTCAAACACAATCTGTGCTCCTTCCAGCACGATATTTTTTAAACGCTCATAGCAGTCTTTGTCAGTTACAATGAGTTTTACGATCACACCGTTATCGGCAAATGCATCCTCTTCAATAATAGTCACCCCATCCGGAATGTTGATCGACGTCAGGGCATTTCCAGCAAAAGCTCCCTCGCCGATCTTCTGGAGTTTTTCCGGAAGTACAACCCCTGTAATTCCACATCCTTTAAATGCCCCAGGTGCGATTTCTGCCACATCAGTTCCTTCCGGTGTCTGCGACGGGATCACCATATAAGGATATACTTGCAACACTTCTCTTCCTTTATCTGTCAGGCCAGTAACAGTTGTCCCCTCATAAGTAAAACAGTCTGTTCCCCATTGTCCCTGATATACAATGCGGTGAGAACCTGAGTTTCCAAATTTTAGATGTTCCGGATTCATTGTATAGCACACTACGATATGGTCTCCATTGGTACCACTGTTCCCGTAAAATGGTTCTTCCCCCATTTCCTTGAGGCTGGATGGGAGCTGCACGCTCTCCAGATATCCTTCCTTAAACGCATATTTCCCAATCTTCTCAACCCCCTCTTCCAGAGTAAGGTTCCTCAAAGTGATAGCCTTGAAAGTTCCCTCGAAAGCAGACTCTCCGATTTCCTTGACACTTCCAGGAACTGTCAGCTCTGTCAAATGGTGAAGATGGAAAGCCCTTCTTCCTATCTTTTCCACGGAAGCCGGAATCTCCAGACTTGTCAGACGTGCGCCCGCAAAGGCCATTTCACCGATTTCTGTTACTGTATCCGGAATCGTCACCTGCTCCAGACGAATATTCATCGAAAAGGCTCCCTGCGGTATTACGGTGACATTCCTTGATAACGTAAGATCTATGATATTATTCTCGGAAAAGGCACCCGCTCCCAAAGCAGTCACCGTATCTGGGATAACAACTTTTGTCAGTTTATTTCCATGGAACGCACTTTCTCCAATGTCTGTAACAGCAGCGCCAAATCCCATTTCCACAAAATTGTTGTATTCAAAGGCCTTCTTTCCAATCTTTGTGACAGTCTCTGGAATTGACACTGTCTCCATCCCGTTTGGCGAATAAACACTGTCTTTCAGCTGCTCAATCTCATCATCCGGGATTTTGAACGCATTTTCTCCTATCTCTGTCACAGCCTCTCCTGTCTCAGGATTTATCTCTGGAAGTACAAGATTTTTTACTTCTTTTCTCGTCACATTTCCTTTGTCTGACCAACCTGTCAGCACAGATCCGTCAAATGTAAAGTCATCATAGGACCACCCTGTGCCGATCAGATTACTGTATACTACTTTATGTCCTTCGCTCTCCGGGATGAATGTATCTGTCTTCTGCAAATGTGCCGGATTCTTCGAGTACAGGATAACCTGTCCCGCTGCTCCGTCCTGGAAAGTATTCTCAGCAAGAGAAACCAACGTAGAGGGAATTTCCACAGTTGTCAGCGCACATTTTCGAAAAGCGGTTCTTCCGATTTCTTCCAGGCCCTCTCCTAAAACCAGCGTCTTAAGGGAGGAAGGTGACTGCTCAGAATATTGTGAAAATGCGCTGGATCCAATACTCTTTACGCTTCCAGGTATTGTAAGTTCTGTCAGCCGATTCGTTGCAAAAGCATTTGCACCGATTTCTGTCACTGTGTTTGGAATCACCAGAGATTCCACCGGTGCCCCGTTAAATGCCATTCTCCCAATTTCTGTGACTCCTTCCGGAATGCTGACTTCTTTTACCGCAGTCATCGCAAACACGGACTGTTCAATCTGTGTCATATTTTTAGAAAGAGTCACTTTTTCCAGATCAGTGCATGTTGCAAAAGCACCTGCCCCTACTTCTGTCACACTGTCAGGCAAAACTATTTCTGTCAAGCCAGATGCCCGGAAAGCTGCACTTCCAATTGTTGTCAGTGTAGATGGCAAATCCAGTTTCGTCATAGTATTCTGCGCAAATGCACTATTTCCGATTACCTGCAGCCGCGACGGAAGCGTCACGTTTTCGAAGGTCTCTCCTTCTGCTCCAAAGGTTCCATAAGCTCCTCCGTTTCCAATCTCCGTCACATATTCTCCGTTCGGCGTCAGATCCGGTATTCTCAGGTTCTGGTCCACTGTACGCTTGGCCTGTCCAGCCTCGGAGAGTCCGGTAACTTTTGTACCCTCGTAAGTGAAATGGATCGTGTTCCAGGGCTGTTCAGCCGGATCCTGTACACCAATTACCAGTTTCTGTACATTGGATTTGTTCCCCGTATTGTCAATGTGGGCGATCTGAGCCTCTGAATTCAGTACCTCATCCCCATACATATAGACGATACCGCCCTTCTTCTCCGCAGATGAGCCCTCAGTCACTGGCTCTTTTCCTGTATTCTGTAAAAAGGCCCATTTATTGACTTTTTCCGTCCTGTCAGGAAGTGCAACGGATACAATCTGATTGATTGCAAATGCCTGCGCATCTATATTCATCTTAAAATCGCATGTCGCAGGGAAGTCCACTATTGTAATCTGATTCTGAATAAAGGCTCCCTGCTCAATCCACCAGACAGTCTCTGGCAACGTCACATGTGTCAGTTCATTTTTGGCAAATGCCTGTCTCCCGACAAGGAGAACGCCTTCCGGCAGTGTTATCTCTTTCAATCCCTGGCCGTAGAAAGCCATACCCATAATCAGAAAGTTTCCTCTTTCATTCTTATCGGACAGCCGGCCCTCATATGCAGCTTTTACATTCTGTGGGAATGTAACAGAAGCAATCTTCTGCGGCATAGTATCCGCATCATATTTAAATGCATTGTCAGCTATAGCAGTCACCTGCCGTCCCTCCGGATCTTTTTCCGGAATGATAAGTTCCGGGTTTCGTCCCAGTTTCTTCAGGCCATTTTCTGTGAAGCCGGTCACTCCCCAGCCGGATACCTCCACCTCTTCTGTCATGGCCACATCATACAGCTTCTTCGGAGTAACCTCTCCATATGTAAAATCATAAGCACTCCACACCGTGTCGGACGGGTCATCCCTGAGAACAAACTTGTGATATTCTGAATCCGGGAAATTCGTCTTATCCGAAATCTGTGACTCATTCACATAGACCAAAGTCACCATTGCCTGCGTGGAGTCCGAATACTCTCTCGTAAACACATTCGCGGGAAAGGCCTTCACTGTCTCCGGAAGATCCAGGATCTCTACGATCTTATTCCTGAACGCATAGGAGCCTATCTTTTCCAGGCCCTCCGGAAGAGTGACTGTACACACAGTATCTTTCAAATAGTTTTTTGTAGAGAAAGCATAGTTTCCAATTTCCTTAACCGTAGACGGGATATTAATCTGAGTAAAATTGTTACCGGCAAATGCATTGTTCCCGATGACGGTAATTCCTTCAGGTATCTCAATCTGTGTAAGTCCAGCCATCCACTCGTCTGCCGTGCTACATCCGAATGCGCCGGCTGGTATCTCTGTCAAGCCTCTGGAAAGGATGATCTGCTCCAGCTGAGGATTAGTGCCAAATGCACCTCCTCCCAATGTCACTACGCTGTCTGGAAGAATTACACTGGTCAGTTTATTTCTCTGAAATGCGGCAATACCGATTTCTTTTAAGGTCAGCGGAAATTCTATTCTCTGGATACCGCTGTTGCAAAAAGCCCTGTTGCCAATGCGTTCCAAATAGCAAGGAAGTACTACGGATTCAAACTGCTCGCCTTCTGCTGCGAAGAGTCCCGTATCATTTGTGGTATCTGCCAGCTCTGTTATATACTCTCCTGATGCATTCCTGTCAGGGAGAACAAGATTTTTATTCACCGCTCTCTTCCCTACTCCTGAAGGTGACAGTCCTGTAATCGTTGTCCCTTCAATAGTGAAATCATCAAGGCTCCATGTCTGGTTCGCATTTGGGTCTTCCCCTACGATCAGACGCTGATGATAGGACTTCTGGGAAGGTGCTGTCCTGTCAATATGGTGTATTCTTTCCATATTCACAAGATTCGGATTGTCCGTGTACATATACACAACGCCGCCAAACTTGGCCCCTTCATTTTCAGGCGCATCCGCCGGGCAGTCTTCCATACCCGGATTCCAGTAGAACGCTCTCTTATCTACTACCTCCGTATAGTCGGGCAGACGTACAGATTGAATATTGTTCTGGGCGAATGCCATGGCATGAATCTGTAACTGAAAATCACATGTCTTTGGAAAACCAACCGTTGTAAGCTGATTCTTAGCAAACGACTGATTTTCAATCCACCAGATCGTGTGAGGCAATGTCACACTCTTCAGCTGATTGCTTGAAAATGCCATGGACATAACTGCGATCACACCTTCAGGGAGATACACCGAGGTGAGGTTATTTCCATAAAACGCAGACGATCCGATGACAAAATTTCCCCGTCTGGTCACCACATGAGTGACCGTATCATTGTAATCCACCATCATACCTGTAGGAAATTCTACCGTTTCAAGTCCCATATTCTTAAACGCATTGCTGGCAACTCCTACGAGAGTCTCCCCATTATCGTCCGTAGATGGAAGCACAAGATTTTTATTTGTTTTTACTTTTTCCTCGCCATATTCGGAGAAGCCGGCAATGGCCCGGCCTTTAATTGTAAATTCTCTTGTGTAATCACATCCATTTAACGTCTGTTCCATTGTTGTGTAAGTAAAGTCTTCTGTTGTCCATACGCTATTTTCAACATTCGTATCCGCCTGAACTGTTTCATTAGCGCTTTGTTTCTCAACTGTCTTCCCTTTATTTCCTAAAATAACTTCCGGCTGTTCTGTATCATCACCTGATTCCTCTGCCTTTGTGTCTTCTTCTGGCTGACCCGAATTATCTACAGTCATCTCCTCTTCAGGCGTATTATCCTCAATATCAGTACTATTTGGCTCATCTTCTAATATCTCATTGGCATCCGTCGTCTCCAATATGTTATCAGAAGACAGCGTCGTTTCCTCTCCTGGAATATCAGCTGCAAATGCCGGCATCGCCATAGATATCGACAAAATCACGGCTAAAATCCCACCTGCTAGTTTTTTTCTTTTCATTTAATTTCCTCCTAATGACCCATCAATAAAAATTCTGAATTTTTATCATTTCCCCCTCTCCAACGAAAAAATTTACGCTTTATTTTCAGAATTTCTTAGTTTGAGAATACCAGATATTCAGATAAGTTTGAAATCTTTCATTTCTATAAGTAATTCTTATTTATTTCTTTTTTCTATAAATATTTTCTCAAAAAAGAAAAACCATTTTAATTTGGTCCGGCTCTAAAAAGTACGGCCGTTTACAAAAAAATCTTCGTCAACTTCCGCTTATAGCCGGGTGCCACAAAACGGAAATCGACGAAGATTTATCCTTACATTATTTTGTTTTCTTGACTATACGCCGAACCATTCTTCCTACGCGCCTGAATGGTTCCGTATATCTCCAGCTGCTTGAATTCCGGTATTGATCTATCAGATATTCCTGCATGTTTACTTTTTCCTGATAAGCAGCCAGCTGCCTCTTTGCCTCGGATATTTTCTGTTCCAATATAAAATCTGTATACCAGTGGCCCCGATTCCAGGAATAAATTTCCTGCAAGGTAAGATCAAAATGCCTCTCCAGGACTTCAACAGCCCCCTCTATTTTCAAAACTTCCTCTAACTTATTTATGCCTGGAAGCCTCATTTCTGGGGAGTCATCTATGCAGTGCATTAAAAGAAACGCTTTTTCAAATTCCAGTTCAAGATGAGATGAAGAAGTTTTCTTCTGAAATTCCGATTTAAAGAACAGCAGCATCTGTTCGTCGCTCAGGCGATCTATCATCTGCTTTCGGATCAGCATCTGCTCGTTAAAAGAGCGGATCAAGTTCTTTTCTGTCGCGCTGCTTACCTGTTCCTGCTTATTTATATCCCACCGGAACCGTATCAGTTTTTCCGGCAGAACATATATAGGATGTTCAGTGACAATACGCACCCAGAGATCAAAATCAGCAAGCTGGCAGTACATCAGGTTAAAACCACCCACCTCATCCATGACTTTTTTTCGTACAAGTGCAGATGGATGGCACACACAGTTCCCCTTATGCAGAAAAAAATGCATCCAGTCTTTCTGATCTTCATAATGGTTTTCAAACAGTTTTTCCATGGGTAGACACCGCTCAGACAGATCATTCCCCTCATTGTCGATTAAAGTAACTTCTGTAAAACAAGCGCCAGCCTCTGTATGCTCCTCCATAAACCTCATCTGTTTTTCCAGTTTGTCCGGCAGCCATTCATCATCACTGTTCTGGAATGCCACGTAATCGCCTCTGCAATTCTGAAGGCCATAATTGGCGGCATAACAGTAAAAACGATTTTTATCCATCTTTATATAGCGGATCCTTGGATCCGGATAGAAAGCCACGAGTTGCTCCGTGTTGTCCGTCGATCCGTCATCCACAATGATCAGTTCCCACTCTGTATATGTCTGCGCTATCACACTGTCGATCGCACGCTTCAGATATTGTTCTCTGTTATATGTACACATCAATATACTGACCATTTTGCCTACTCCACTTCTCCAACTACCGACCAGCGCCAGAAAGACTGGTCATAATTCCATGTGTTCTCGTATCCACACATTTCAAGGACCAGTTGGGTGTACGCTGAACGAATGCCCCCTGTGCAGTACGTAACAACCTTATCATCCTTATCTACACCGGCACTCTCAAACATTTCGATCAGCTCTTGATTGGGCTTCAGTGTCCCGTCTTCCTGAAACAGATCTGTATACCGGACATGGATGGCTCCCGGAAGATGGCCGCCCTGTGCCTCATTGTACAGAATTGCGCCATTATATTCCTCGTCTGTCCTCACATCCACGATTGTATAATCATCATAGTTTTCCTGCAGCTCCTCTGTTGTCATTACATGTGTGTTGTCAATTTTGTCAACTGTAACTTCTCCTGGCTCGGTGCCGGAGGCGAACAGCTGTGTCTCTGCTCCCGCAGCTTTTGCCGCTGCATAACCCCCGTCTATCATTTTGACGTCCGCAAAGCCTGCTGCCAGAAATTCCCACACGAGGCGGGCATCATCCCCCCATCCGTCCACAGTATCGGCAAATACAATGATCTCTTTATCTTTTGTGATCCCAAGCTCTCCCAATCTTTTCTCCAGATCATCCGGCGCAGGAATCTTTCCCCAGCCCGCATCACCGGCCTGTCCCTCCTGACACGTACAGAGATCCTGCCAGGTCGTGGCTATAGCACCTTTCAGTGTGCCAAGGACTGCCTTCTGCCACCCTCTCGCATCGATAAAGAGGGCGTCTTCTGCACCTATTCGATCTTTAGCATAATCACCGGTAACCACATATTCTCCATGAAAATGTCCGTCGTCAGGTATGGTTTCTTCCTCTTCCACCTTATCCTCTTTCTGTTTATACTGCACATCATCATCTATTTTGTCAGTCACAGCCGGAACAGGATCGTCTGCATCGTTCCCACTACAGCCCGTTATCACAGCCAATACCGCCGTCAAACATAATACCAAAACTTTTTTTCTAAAACTCACTATTATTCCTCTCTCCCTCAACACCCTGTCTGCATATTTGCAACGCACTCCTTCTATGACAATACTTTTCATACAGACTATACTTGATGGTCTATAAATTTCTCAATCCTGTTTAGAAACTCCCAACTTAAGTACTGTTCTAGTTTTTCATACGTAGACCGGTTAAAGATTTCTTTATCCGGCTGCTGGTATTCTATCCATGCCATGGCACACCAGGTTATCCCTCTCAGGCATGTGACAGGGACATATACCATTGTTCTTTCTTTCAGACCCTCCGTGTTAAATCTGCCATCTACATATTTTATATATTCACCGATAAAGTCCTTCATTTCCTGCACAGTGAGGATCACATCCGTCTTCCAGAATGTGGTCGTGGGAGCCAGAAAATGTCCAAGATCCTGGGCCGGTTCACCGTATAACGGCTTTTCCCAGTCGATCAGATAGTTGTCCTTTTCCTCTCCGTTAATAAGAAAGTTTGTTGAATTCAGTTCTGTGTTGATACAGCAGCGATATGCCGGCTTATCCAGGCTGTCTGCCTTTTCCCATACCTTGTCCAGCATTTCACGGATCTTTGCAGCTTTCTGCCGGTCTGCCAGCAAGGAGCCCTCATATTTTGCAAACATTTCCTCACATTCTTCCAGTATGGCGCGGAGCTGGTTCAGCGGTGCGATCAGATGCGTATCTTCCGGCACGGATACACTGTGGATATCTGCAAGGCACTGTGCGGCGAAGACATTTTCTGTGCGGTAATCCAGGACATGTCCCGGGAGATATTCCATCACCATCACACCGTACGGTATATGCTTCAAAGATCCATCTACATACAATGGCTTTGGCGTACGTCCGGATCTTTCAAGCAGTTTCAGTGCTCGGTACTCGTACTCTATCTGATCATCCAAATGCATCTGGCTGCCAAAATTGACCCGAAATAAAAGTTTCTTGCCTGTCAGAGGATGGGTAAACAGATAGTTTCTGTTGTATTCTCCCTGTGCCAGCATGGTGTATTCCTCTGTTATATCTGCCGGAAGACCCAGCGCCTGTCTGTATGTGGGAAGCCCGGCATAGGCTATTAACTGTTCCATTTCATTCATAACATATTCCTCTTTCTGCAGGTCACTTATCTGATATCCTTGTACATCTTGGCAATTGTCTGTACAGGGATCTTGTCACGGTACATTTTTCGCATCCGGTTCATTTTCCACATCAGTTTCAGTTTAGGAATAGTTCCCTTTGGAAATCTCCGGTCAGATGTGTAGATCCTTTTTCTTGTCATCCCAAGACGTATCCCTTTCTCTTTCAGTGTCAGAGAGAACTGATAATCCTCCATGATCGGCATTTCAGGAAACATTCCAATATCAAAGAACAGCTTTCTGTCAACAAATATACCCTGATCCCCGAACATGACTTTTCTGTCCTTTACCCGGTGATTGGATATGATCCGGCACGTAAACATGAAAAAATTCCGGGAATGAAAAGCAATCCCAAAGCATCCTGCCCGGTGATCTCTCATGACCTCCCGTATCTGGGCCAGAGGATGCGCCGGGAGCTCGCTGTCACAGTGAAGGAAAAAAAGGACATCACCGTGACTTGCTTTCGCACCGGCATTCATTTGAGCCGCACGGCTTTTTGGAGCATGTAATAATGTGAAATCATTTGAGATCTTATCCAGAGTATGGTCAGTACTGCCTCCGTCTACCAGAATAATCTCACACTTGCCCTTCAGTTCCCTGAGCTGATCCTGCAGGTATCCTATCGTCTTCTCTTCATTATACACAGGCACGATAATGGAAATGCGGCTGTTAGACGCAAGATATTTCCCTGTCTTTGATCCTTTCAGGAAATCATCTGCACGCATACGATCCCTATACCCCTGAAGGTCAGCCGGTGTGTCCATATCCTGCAATTCAGCCGTATAGCCGATAGAAACCCCGAGACTTCGAAGTCTGCAAAGGGTTTCCTCAAATACTGTACTGACACCATATTGTTCCAATCCAAAAGCTTCTTTCCACGGCTTTTTCATGCCGATCAGGTAATAGCCGCCATCTTTTGTTTTCCCAAATACAATATCATGTTCTACAAGCAGATCAAACGCCCGGATCATGTGCTCAGCTCTGAGCTCCGGGACATCGGTACCGATCAAGATACAGCTTTTGTATCCCTTCTCAAGCACTTTTTCTATAGCGTGGTACATTCTCTGCCCCAATGTATCCCCCTGCTGTGGAAAGTATTCTGCATCTCTGCCGAAAATATCCCGCAGTATCCCTGTTTTCTGTTCATCCTCTGGTGTATAATTCACATACACATCCTCTCTGCACGCCTGACAGGCTTCACATATATCCTGCAGAAAGTAAGTGTGCAACCTGGCACACTCTTTCCCGGACAATGCCGGCATCATACGCGTCTTTGTCTTTCCCGGCAGGGGCACACGTGTGAACACAATAATCGCTCTATCCATTTACAGAACCTTCTCCAGCGCCTCTATAGCAGCTTCCACAACCCCCGGACAGAAGTCAAGCAGGAGCCCTTCCTCCATCACCTTCTCGAGTTCCCCTGGTTTTCCCAGATCATACCCCAAAAGTTCCCGGCACATGCAGGAGGGATATTTCTGCTGAAAATAAGCCTTAAATTCTGCTGTTTTCTGCATCATAATGTTCTTCTGATCCATGTCGTCTTCCTTGCAATGACCATATTTCATTCCAAGAACCATCAAAGCTCCCGTAACTGCCCCGCAGGTTTCCCCGCACATCATCCCACCTCCGAAGCAGGCAGATACTTTTCTTGCCTCTTCTTCTGTCATTCCCATTTCTTCTGCAAATGCCCCGGCGACCACCTGTGAACAGTCTATTCCCTTTATAAACAACTCCCTGATCTCTTCTTGTTTCATTGTATCCTCCCTTACTCTGTTGCTCCGCCACAGCTGGATCCCTGCCCTGCTGTACATCCGTAGCAGTGATTTGCAAGACATATCTTCCGCTTTTTATAGGGTTTACCCACCATGTCAAAAATCGTTTCTCCTGTCAGGACAGGCAGGTCTGCGGCCTGATTAAAATCACAGTCGTACACTTTTCCGTCATATCTCACTGAAATCTGGAACCGGCACATAAGCCCCGGAAGAGTAGCTGTATTAAACGCATCAGAAAGCTTTTTCATATAACTTTCCAAATTTCCGCTTCTCTTCAAAAAGGTCTCAAAACGTCCCATAGGATTATTGGTGATCGTAAAGAGACTATTGAACACAATACCGTAGTCCTTCCACAATTTCATTTTATACTCTTTTTCCATAGCATCCTGTGCCGGCGGGAAAAATGCTCCGGCAGGATTATACACCATGTTCAGCACCAGATCCTCTTCTTTTCCATAGCCCAGCTTGTTGAGTTCCCGGATCACCTCTATAGCAGTCTCAAATGTGCCGTCTCCTCTGACCCTGTTCATCTCCTTGGCCCTGTAATAGGGGAGGGAGCAGACTACCTCCACTTTATGATCTGCATAAAATTTCGGCAGATGTCTATACTTCTCTTCTTTTAAAATAACAAGGTTAGTACGGACAATCACATGACTGCATATTTTACAGGACTCCTCCACAAGCCATTCAAAGTCCGGGTTCATCTCAGGTGCTCCTCCGGTTATGTCGATAGTGGACACCTGCTGCTCCCTGCAGACTGCAAGGCAGGCCTCCATGACTTTTCGGGGCATGATTTCTGTTCTGCCCGGTCCCGCCTCTACGTGACAGTGTTTACAGGCAAGGTTACACAGTCTGCCCACATTAATCTGCATAACATCCAACTTATCTGTTGTATATTTATATTCCTCCGATGTAATCCTGTCCTCAAAATCAGGAATACACTTTAATCCTCTTAAATCTTCCAATGCCTGACTCATATTTTTACAGCTCCAGTTTCTTTACAATATTTTTCATTTGCACACCATGCACCAGTGTAGCTCCCCCTCTGATCGCAGCCGCTACATGAACAGCTTCTATCATCTGCTCTTCGCTGACTCCCTTATTCAGGCAGTCGTTTGTATAAGAGTCTATACAGTAAGGGCACTGCACCGCATGTGCTACAGCCAGTGCGATCAAAGCTTTCTCTCTTGCGGTCAGAGCTCCCTCTGCAAACACAGCTCCATAATAGTCAAAAAATTTCTCTGCCAACTGGGGAGCCTCCTCGCCAATCGTACCAAATTTTGCAAGATCCTCCGGGTTGTAATAAGTTTCCATTACTCATTTCCTCCTTTTTTCTTTTGTCTATCCATATATATTTTTCTGATCATAACAATCAGAGCTGATAGAGCAAACAATATCATTAAAGCTGTCACAAACATTTGTGCACCGCCTGTCAACATTCCTCCCACATAGGAATAAACAATCGTTGCAGGCAACTGTCCAATACCTGTCGCGATAAAAAAAGATCCAAAAGACATGGATGTAAGCCCCGCCGCATAGCTTACGATATCAAATGATACAAATGGAAGTAAACGGCATACAAGGACTGTATTTTTCCCATATTTCTCAAAAAACTCATCTATTTGTTTCAATCCGGCTTTACTTGTCAGCCGTTCCACCACATCTCTCCCAAGTATCTTTGCAATACAAAAGCATACAGCTGCTCCTGCCATAGCACTGGTCCAGGATAAAATAGCGCCCTGCCACCAACCGAACAGATTGGCATTGGCAAAAGTCAACAAAAAGGCCGGCAGAGGCGCTGCCACGGACTGAAATATCATCAGAAGAAAGGAAATGAGCGCAGCATATGCACCATATGATGCCACAAAATCCTTTACAACTCCAAAATCGCCACTCGCAAACATCTTAAAGACTTTATTCATATTCTCATTGACTGCCGGTATCAGATAATAGCATGCAACAGCAGCCGCTGCGCATAACAGTAAGATAACTTTTTTCATCCAGCTATTTTTCTTTTTTTCCATACGCTCCTCCCTGCCAGTACTTTGTCTTCATTCGATTTATCATTGATTTTGCAGTATCTGGTTTCTCAGTAATTCCCAGGATTTTCAGGAGAATGTGATCAGCCTGATCGAAGCCTTTTCTTGCAAAGCTTCCCGAGCAGGAAGCGCAGTATGTACATACATTTCCTCCCGTTGCTGCCGCTTTTACCATTTCCATCGCCAGATCCGCCTCCTTCTGTCCGGCACATCCCCCCAGTCCGCAGCACTGACTCTCTGTGATAATTTCCGGCTCTTCTTCTAAAAACGGGCGGATCGTACCTAGGATTTTCTCCGTGCCCCGATCCGGACACGGCGGAAAGATCCTGATTTTTTCCTTGATCTTTTCTCCGATCCCTAGTTCCCTCAGCTTGTCATAGATCATAACAACTTTTATATTTAGTCTCCCATTCAAATAGGCATAACAGTTTGGGCAGACCATAATAAGCTCATCCACATGCATAGCCTGCAGTTTTCGATCTATTCGGTTTACAATCTTCTGCGCATCTTCTTCCATCCCCAATTCTGCCACTGGTTTCCCGCAACAGTCAAAGACTATCCCAATCTCATCCTTTTCCCACAAAAGATCCGCAAGCAATCTTGTCGTTTCAGGATAAAAGGACGGAAAATTGCACCCTGGAAAAAGAACTCTTTTATATCTCCCATTCCGGTAATTCTGAAACATATAATCCTTTTTCTCTTTTATGAGCATCGCATAGCCTTTTTCTTTTACTCTTCCCTTATTTTCCCTTACCTGACTGCGTCTGAGATTTAATATGATCTCTCTGCCGTCTATCCCTTTTGGACATACCTGTGTACATTTTCCACAGAGGAAACAATGGTATGCCAATGGTTCTATCTTATGGATATCCCCAATGTCCATCTGATACTTTTCCAAAAACCGACAGCTTTTCTGACAAAGATGGCAGTGCACGCAGGCAGAGGGATCCGCGGTCTTCTTATTCTGACTCATCTGTCTTCTCCTGTATATATTTTTTCTTCAAAACCATTCCCACAAGGATCACCACCACCGCAATGGCCACCGCGATGCCTATGTAGAGCAGACGGTTCTCGGCGTCCGCCAGGCCGGCTGTCCCGATGGTGTACATAGCCGTCCCGGGGATCATGAACACAAAGGATCCCACCGTGTAGGTGGCAAAGCTGATGTCTGTCACACCGTAGGCAAAGTTCTGGAGATTGTAGGGAAAGACCGGCACAAGCCTGGTGATCATGAGGATAAAGATCTGGTTCTTCCCGGACTCGTCAAAGAGCCATTTTTTCAGATACCTGTTCTTCATAGCCGCGGGCCTTATGCTGTCCCGCAAGAAAAATCTTCCCGCCAGAAAGGCAAGCACTGCCCCGGCTGTGGCGGACAGGGCGCACAGCACCGTGCCAAGCGCCGGTCCGAACAAAAGACCTGCCAGTATGGCAAAGGTAACGCCGGGGAGGGCCAGGACCACGCTGCCAATCACCGTCACCGCCATGTAAATGGCGATGGCCCCCGCCAGATTGTCCTGTATCATGGTCTCCAAAAAGGCCAGGTTGTCCGTGTCCCCCAGGTAGGAGGACCACCCGAATATGTGGTTGAGGATCAGAACCAGAACCACCAGCCCCACAAAAATCCAAAGCTTTTTATTTTTCACCTTGCTCTCCCTCTGCTCTCCTCTTTGATATCAGCACGGCAATGCCTGTCTTGAGGATCTGGATCATCGCCGCCACAAGGAACAGGATGCTGATAAAATAGTAGTCTGTCATGACGTCCGTGGAGCATCCCAGTGTGTAACCCCCATACAGCGCCGTCAATGCGATCATGAGGGCCGTCATAGCCCCTGCCAGCAGGGTGGTCTCCCTGCGCTTTTTCAGGAAGAAGAGAAGGATCAGGACTGTCAGCAGGGCCGCCGCTGCCACGCAGGCCAGCTTCAGCGCCTCCACCGGGTAGTCCCTCTCCCAGGACATGTTCTTGTAATTCAGATACCTGACCATCCCCAGCTTCCGCCTTGCGAAATAATGTATGATCCAGGCGCCTGCATAGGCCCCGATCTCCAGGATCAGCGCCAGGATATATGCTATCTTTTTCATTGTCTCCTCCAGCTTTTGTCAGGATGCTTTTCGAGAGAAAAAGCGCTGCCGTCAGGTTAAACGGCAGCGCTTTTTGCATCCTGCTTATCATTCGGCAGATTATAATCCGTCAGCTCCTTATTTAGCAGCTTTATCTGTCGGCAGCTCGCCTACTGTCGTGTGCACACAGTCATCGCTTGCAGGGTCGCCTACCTGTACCGGATAATCGTCATGCATCTGCCACTCGTACCATCCGCCGTCATATACGGAAATGTTGTCGTATCCATTCTCGTACAGGACAAGGAAGGGAACGCTTGCTCTCCAGCCTGTGCCGCAGTAGAAGGAAAGCTCATTGTCCAGTGTGAAGTCACAGTCTGCCCACACTTCCTCAAAGCCTGCCAGATCCTTTACTGTTCCGTCATCGTTAAGGAACTGGTTTACATCGGAGGAGGAGTCTGAGCCCTTGCCCCACACGGCGCCCTCCGGCTCACCTGCCCTGTCAATGTAGTTGTATCCGCTTGTCTCGCCAAGCCACTCTTCCTCGCTGCGGATGCTGACAAGCTTAAAGTTGTCATCTGTCTCCAGCTTCTCTTTCGCATCTACTATATCCAGACGGTACTCCGGATGCGCGGGGGCCTCTACGCCGAAGTCATCTGCGGCCTCGCCCTCGTTCACATCTGTCTCTGTATCATAGCCCGCAGCCTTCCAGGCGTCAATTCCGCCGTTGATAACCTTGACATCCTCAACACCTGCCCAGAGGTAGGCAAATGCCTGTCTGGCTGTACCGCTGACGTCCGCTCCGTAGAGAACTACCTTTGTGTCCTTTGTGATGCCGTGGCTGAGCATGTTGTCCACTACCTCGTCCGCTGCCAGAAGGTTGTATGCACCCTCCTCGCTTCCTGTGGCGTCCTCCACCTCGCAGTTATCTACATAGATAGCTCCCGGGACATGTCCCTCATTGTAGGACGCGCAGTCTGCCACGTCGCCGTAGCCTACCTCCGCGATCAGGATATCCTCATATCCCTCCTGGTCACCGTTCAGTGCGCTCTGTACCCACTGGGGAGTTACATACACGGTTCTCGTCTCCACCGGCTCTGCTTCCACATTCTCTGCTGACTCATCTGTCGTCTCGTCTGTGGACTCCTGAGTGGTATCCTCCTTCGTGGATGACTCTGAGCCGCATCCGGCCAGCATAGCTGTTGTCATGGCCATACATAAAAGTGCCGCTAACACTCTCTTCTTCATAATACTATATACCTCCTTATGACTGTAGTATGTCCTCCATTATTATAGCCATTCATACCTGGCCCGTCCAATCGATAAGAAGTATATATAAACAAATTTATAGATAATATCTATATCCATCCGCGCGCCTTACAGCATCTCGATAAAGGCTGCAATACGGGTGTTCAGCTGTCCGATATCTGCCTGGGAGTAATCCGTCTCCACATTGATATAGGGGATGCCCTTCTCCTCATTGACAAATTTGCGGATGGCAAAGGATTCCACATTGTAGGTGTGGCACGCCTGGAGAGTCATCTCCACCACGCCGTCCACCTTGTACTCGTCGATCAGCCTTCCCAGGAGCTCAAAGCGGTTCTTGTCCGGTGTCATGACGGAGCATCCGATATTAAGATACCTCTCCGCCAGAGCCTGGTATACATCCGGCTCCTCCTCGTCCACCAGCTTGTCGATGGATTTGGCTCCGCTGCAGTTCTCAAAGGTGACTACAACTCCGCCGTTGTTCTCCACCGCGTCGATGATCTTCTCCGTGGCGCCGCCCACCGGGCAACCGGTGATGAGGATGCGGGGCTTCTTCTCCAGCATTTTCCCCTCCGCGTACTCCTTATTGATCTTCTCAACCAGGGCGTCTACCTCTCCCGGGATGGCCTTCCTGTCAAATTTGAAGGTGCTTCCGTACAGGACCTTGAAGAGATCGTGGCCTGTGATGGGAGCCGGGTCATTGCGCATCACTTCGTAGAGGTGCTTCAGGGATGTCCTGACCTGGTTGTTGACCCGGATGGCCTCCCGGATGTCGTCCTCTGTGATGGTAACGTCGAATTTCTTCTCCAGGTATTCCTTAAAGCGGATGATCTCCCCTTTCCAAAGCTGCAGAGCCTCCGGTCTCTGGGTGTTGGGCAGCTCCATGATAAATACATCCTTAAACTGGGACATATATTCATACATCTTCTTCTTTCCGTCGCAGGTCGTCTCACCCACAACCACGTCAGAGAAATAGAAGAAGGGACATTTGTCTGTCTTGGCAAACCCGTAGCTGGACTTGATAAGAGGGCACAGGTTCTTGGGCAGATCCCTCTCCGCGTCCGCTATGGTCTCATCGGAGGTGGAGCACAGAGACACTGTGGCGGCCCCCAAGGCCATGGCAATCTCCTGGGGGAAATAAGTACAGTAAGATCCCACAACGGGGACTCCCTGCTCCTTCAGCTTTTTCACCCCGAGGAAAGAGTTTTTCCTCTGTTCTGCAAATTCTTCAAATACTTCTGGTAAATCTTTGATCAGTTCCATTTTGTTTTATTTCTCCTTCCGTCTCTTTGTCTTCTCCTCCGCCAGCAGGGCCGCCCCCAGGGCGCCCGCATATCTGCCTCTGTCTGTGGGGGACACGGTCTTTCCAATCTTTTCGGACAGGATCTTTGTAAAATACCGGCTGTCCGAGAGCCCGCCCGTCAGGATGATCTGGTCCGGCAGATTCTTTCTCATAGCCAGCTGGGCCACCTTGGCCGCCACAGAGTCCACCACCCCGGCGGCAATGTCCTCCCGCCTGCGGCCTTCACCGATATAGTTGATGACCTCGGACTCGGCGAACACCGTGCACAGGGAGCTGATGGACAGGGTCTGTCCCGCCTCCGCCATGTCGAACAGCTCGCCCAGATCCACTCCCAGCCGGTTGGCCATGATCTCCAGGAACTTCCCGGTTCCCGCGGAGCACTTGTCGTTCATGAGGAAGTCCTGGACCGCGCCGTGGCTGATGAGGATCACCTTGGTGTCCTGTCCTCCCACGTCGATGACCGCGCAGTCGTCGCTTCCCATCTCACGGCCTCCCCTGGCGTGGCAGGTAATCTCTGTGATGACGTAGTCGGCGTACTCCACCGCCACGCGCCCGTAGCCGGTAGCCACCACTTTAGCCGACTCATCCGACACGTCAACGCCCTCCTGCCCAAGCCGATCCCTGATGATCCGGGCCGTCTCCTTACTGCTCCACCCTGTAGGGAGCGTGAAAGCCATCTCATGGTCTCCCCTGGCCACCACCTTGGCAGCTGTGGAGCCTATATCAATGCCTATGTAATCCATTTTCCTGTTATCCTTTCCACCTTCTGTCAAAGGCTTGTCCTTTTTTCTCAGCAGTTTATCAGCAGTATCTGTCACGGCCCGGGTTCACATCCTTCTCCACCGCCGCGATATCCAGTATCTCAATGCCGTTCTCCTGCACGCAGCCGCGAATCCTCTCTATATCCTTCTCCTTCACCAGAAGGGAGATGCCGCAGCATTTGCTGGCACTTCTCGGGGTGGGCGCGATGACCGCACCCACCCCCTCTTCTTTCAGCTTCTTATAGAGCCTCATCCCATTGTCATGGTTTGGGAAAAGCACATAATACTGTATCTCTTTCATTCTACTCTCCCAGCATCTCGATGAAAGCGCTGATCCTTGTGCGGAGCTGCTGCGCGTCGCTGTCCACGTAGTCTGTCTCAATGCCAAGAACAGGGATGCCGGCCTTCTGGAGCTCTCTCTCCACTGTGTATCCCTCCACATCGTAGAGGCTGCAGAACTTCAGGTTCACGTCAATAACGCCATCCACCTTGTACTCCTTAGCCAGGCGGATAATATCGTCAATCCTTGCGTGGTTGGGAGTGAAGCATGCACAGTTAATGCCCATGTATCTCTCCGCCAGGGCGTCAATCTGCTCGTCCACTGTGGTCTTTGTCTCGTCTACAAGACGCTCAAAGTAGCGGGTTCCCGTGCACATCTCCTCGCAGACTACGGCGCCGCCGCTTGTCTCCACCAGGTTGTGGATCTTCCAGTTAGGGATGGCCATAGGCGTACCTGTCAGCATGATCCTCTTTGTTCCCTCCGGGAACACGCTGACGCCGTCTGCCACCCTCTTCTCCAGCTCATCGCAGAGCTTGTTAGTCATCTCAGTAAATCTTGTAGGATCGTCGTAGAAGGCGATCTGAGAGATGAGGAGCACATCCTTTCCGCTGATGGGGAGCTTGTCGTTCTTTCGGAAAGCATAGAGCCTCTCCAGGGCCTTTCTCTTGTTGTTGATCATATGTATGCTGGCCGCCAGCTTCTCCGCCGTAATCTCGTTTCCGGTAAAGTCCTCCACTACTTTCTTGAAGGTGCGGATCTCATCGGCCCAGGAACAGACATCCTTCTCTCTCTTCATCTGAGGCAGATCCATCACATGCACCGGCACATCCTCGGCCAGGATCTCCCAGGCCTTCTTTTTGCCGTCGCAGGTTGTCTCACCCACATACATATCCGCGATGCGGAAGAAGGGGCAGGTCCGATCCAGCCTTGCGCCCACAGACGCCTTGATAAGGGGGCATGTGTTGGTGGGAAGGACCTTCTCTCCTCCCGGCACCCAGAACTGGGAGCCTCCGCACAGCCCTGTGGCGATGGCATCTGCTGCGAACACGATCTCATCGGGCACGTACACACAGAAGGTGCCGAAGACCTTTCCGCCCTTTTTCTGGTGCTCGATGAGCTCCGCCGGCCTCACACCGTGGATCTCCGCCACCACAAAATTATAATAGTCCATAGACTCCGGCCTGTTTTCCTGGGAGAGATAGACATCCCCAAAGGCCTGGGGCAGCACCTCGCAAAGCTGGTCGTGCGTCTCAACATCCATACCAAGATCTTCCCACATTTTTCTGTAATCAGCCATAAAAAAACCTCCTCTTGCGTATCTGAATATTTTCAGAATAGTCCTTTTATAACCGTAACACTTTTACAATTATGGGACAATGACAAGAGCGAGGTTTGCTATTGATTTTTATAATGTATACTTTTATATATAGGTTTTCTCTATTATAATATGCGTTTTTCTGTCCTGGGAAGAGACGCTCAGTCCAGTATGCTGTGGAGAGCCCGGACGCAGCGGTCAATCTCATCCTCTGTGTTGGCGGCGCTGAAGGCAAACCGGACCGTCCCCTGGGGGAAGGTGCCAAGAGCCCTGTGGGCCATGGGCGCGCAGTGGAGCCCGACCCGGGTCATGATGCCGTACTCCTGCTCCAGCCGGAAGGCAGTCACCGCATTGTCCCTTCCCTCAAAATCCAGAGACACAACGGCCACTCTCCCCTCTGTCCCCTGCCTTCCCGCGATGCGGACGGAAGGAAGCTTCTTCACCTCCTCCAGGAAATAGCCGGTCAGCTCCAGCTTCCTCCTGCGGATCGTCTCCAGCCCTGTCCTCTCCAGGTAGGAGAGGGCCGCGTGGAGGCCGATGATGCCGGGCAGGTTCATAGTGCCGCTCTCGTACTTGTCGGGCAGGGTGCGGGGCATGTCCAGGCTGTCAGAGCTGCTGCCCGTGCCCCCCGCGATGAGGGGCTCCATCTGCCCGTCCAGCCTGTCGGAGATGAGAAATCCGCCCACCCCCTGGGGGCCCAAAAGCCCCTTGTGGCCTGTGAAAGCCAGGAAATCCACGCAGGCCTCCTCCATGTGAAGGGGGATAGTCCCCGCGCTCTGGGCTGTGTCCACCACAAAGAAGACGCCCCTCTCCCGGCAGATCCGGCCAATCTCCTCCACAGGCACGATGGTACCGCACACGTTGGAGGCGTGAAGGGCGATGACAGCCTTCGTATCCTTTCGGATCATCCCCGCCACGTCAGAGGCCCGCACATTCCCCTCCCGATCCGTGGGGATGCACTCCCAGGCCACGCCCTCCCTCTCCATGCACCGGAGGGGCCGCATGACCGCGTTGTGCTCCATCCCGGTGACAAGCACATGATCCCCTCTCTTCAGAAATCCCCGGATAAAATAGTTCAGGGAGTGGGTGATCCCCGGCGTAAAAATGACCCGACGGGAATTTTCCGCGTGGAAAAGCCGGGCCAGCTGATCCCTTGTATCCAGCACCGCCGCCTCCACCTCGTAGGCTCCCTCGTAATTTCCCCGGTTAATGTTGAAGGCCCCCTCTGTCAGGAGGTGCCCCACCGCCTCCGCCACTCCCGGTGCCTTGGGCCAGGAGGTGCTCCCGTTGTCAAAATAGATCCTGCCGTTTTCTCCTTCCATATTCCCCTGCCTCCTTTTCTTTCGCGCTGTGTACTGTACTCATTATAGGTCCTGCCGCTCATTCTGCGCAAGATGCTTCTTCAGGGATTATAAAAATGACTTTTGCCGCGCCCCGCAAAGGGCTATAATAGAGAGGAGTGAATAGAAGGAGGATTTATTCCATGATCTACAGAAAAGAGTATTTTCCCCAGTTCCGCGAGTCCGACCACACCGGGCTTGTGGGAGCCGGCGGCTATTTTGAATATTTTCAGGACGCGGTGACCGCCTACATGCACACTCTAGGCAAGGGCAACGACACCCTGCCAGAGGACTATGGCATCTGCTGGGTCTTCACCAAATATAAACTCCACATCGAAAAGCGGACGGGCTATGACTCCCCCCTGGAGCTTGCCTCCTGGGTGGAAAATCCCCGCCCCTCAGTTCGGTTCCACCAGGCCTTCACCGTCTCCCGGGGGCAGGAGCTCCTGGCCAAGGGGCGGATGGAGAGTTGCCTGTGCGACCTGAATGTCGGGAAAATCTGCACCCCGCAGGACATCGACTATCCCACAGACACCGACGAGGGCACTGCCCTTGAGCTTCCTCCCTTCCAGCGTTTTCCCAAGACCGCGGAAGGCATGGAGCTCTGCTATACCCACACTGTCCGCTACACGGACCTAGACAAGAGCCGCCACATGAACAACCAGAAGTACATTCCTCTCTTTCTCAACGCCTTTGATCTGGATTTCCAGATAGGAAAGCAGATCACAGACTTTGAGATCCACTACCTGCGGCAGTGCTTTGAAAAAGAACGCATTTCCATCTGGCGCGCAAAGAGAGCGCATGATTTTCTCCTGACGGGTGTAAAGGAGGACGGGACTTTGGCAGTCCAGGCCAGCATCACCTTCCGGGAGGAGGCGTGCAGCCATGCATAGTCCCCTGCCCCCCTCTGACACAGCTCCCAATTTCGACCCATGTGACCTTTACCGGGACTGCACTCTCTGTCCCCGCATGTGCCATGCCAACCGGTATGTCCGGACCGGCATCTGCGGCTGCGGCCCCGAAATCAGGGCGGCCCGGGCGGCCCTCCACTTCTGGGAGGAGCCCTGCATCAGCGGTCAGGATGGCAGCGGCGCTGTCTTCTTCTCCGGCTGTACGCTGAAGTGCTGCTACTGCCAGAACTATCCCATCAGCCGGGGGGAAGTGGGAAAGGCCATCTCACAGGAGCGGCTGGAAGAGATCTTTCTTGAGCTGCAGGACCAGGGCGCCCGAAACATCGACCTGATCACCGCCACCCAGTTTCTCCCCTCCATCCTGCCGGTCCTTGAGAAGGTACGCCCGAAGCTGCATATCCCTATCGTCTACAACTGCGGCGGCTACGAGAGAGTGGAGACGCTGCGGATGCTGGAGGGGTATGTGGACGTGTACCTGCCGGATCTCAAATATTTTTCCTCACAGCTGTCGGGAGCCCTCTCCGGCGCACCGGACTATTTTCTCCACGCCTCCGCTGCCCTGTCGGAAATGATCCGGCAGACCGGGACGCCCGTATTCGATAAAAACAAGATGTTGGTCCGGGGAACCCTCATACGTCACATGGTCCTCCCTGGCCAGAAGGAGGACTCCATCCGCCTGCTTGGCTGGATGGCGGAAAATCTTCCAAAGGGCGGCTTCCTCCTAAGTCTCCTGAGCCAGTACACTCCCTTCTTCAAGGCAGCAGAGCACCCTCAGATCAACCGCCGCCTCACCTCCTACGAATACGGGAAAGTGCTGGGCGCGGCCCTGGAGCTTGGTCTGGACACAGGCTACATGCAGGAGCGATCCAGCGCCAGGGAAGAGTACACCCCTCCCTTTGACCTGGAGGGGCTGTAAAAGCAGACAGGCTCTCCTATGAAACTGTCTCCCGGAGGAACCGATCCACCTCCCGGTTGAAGGCCTCCGGGTTCCCGGCCGCGATAAAGTGGTCTCCCGGGATGATGCGAAGCTTTGCCCCCGGTATCTCCGCCGCGATCAGCCTGGTGTGCTCCTCCCGTATCATATCCCTCTCCCCTGCGATCACAAGCGTAGGGCTCTGGATGTTCCGGAGCTCTTCCTGTTCTATATTGGGGTCCTTTACCATGAGCCGCAGCAGCTCCGCGTTGGCCCTGGCCTTCCCGCTGAAATGGCCGAAAAAGTAAGCCGCGTAATACCCCAGGATAATGGGGATCTGGACCGACGGCTTCACTCCCCGGGACCACAGGTTGGCCCCGTTCAGGATGAGACGATCCACCCTTTCCGGATACCGCAGGGCAAAGATGAGCGCGATATTTCCCCCGTCTGAAAATCCCAGAAGGTCCGCCCTCTCGATCCCCATCTCCTCCATAAATTCCCGGAGATCCTCGGCGAACTGGCGGATGGTAAAGGGCGCGGTGCCCCGGGGCGATCTGCCGTGTCCCCTCGTGTCCACCGCGATGACCCGCCGCGTCTGTGAAAAATAGTCCATCTGGCTCTCAAAATAGCTGCTGTCCTCCCCGTTTCCGTGGAGGAGGATCAGGGGCTTGCCCTTGCCTTTTTCTTTGTAGTACAGGTGTGTCATAAGCAAATTCTCTCCTGTGTTTTCAATGGATTTTTATTGCACATGTAAAATTTTTTATGTCTCCACATCTTGTCAGAGAAATACTGTTTTGGTCGAATAAAAACAGGCACTGTCAGGAAAACGGTAGGCGGTTAGTCCTTCAACAGAGGGACTGAACCCTCTGATTACATAGAAATCTCTGAAAAGGGAAATCTGCGGAAAGGAGGGCTGACTTATGAGTGATTTCGAAATGCTCTCCCTCGTACTAATGATACTGAGCATCATTGTTACGATCTTGATAGCGTATATCAATCATACAAAAAAGTAACCGCCCTCGGCAAAGGTTTTCGGTTACTTTTTTGATACCTTAAATTCTTTGGACCAGCCGCTTATCGGCAGTGTCTTTTTCTAGTCTCATTCTATCAAAGGATTATCTGCTTGTCAAATTCCAACTTTCCATAAGAGTATTTCTACTTTTAAAAATGTTTTTATGCAATCCTTTTAATCTTCCCCTGCAACCTGCTGAATATAGATATCATTTTCATCCATTAGGCATTTGACCGGCTTATTATACAGTTTGTTCACCATTTGAATATTTTTAACAAATGGGACTGTGACGTTCATATGTTTTTGTATCAGACCATTTAAAGCATCTATAGTTCGGTCTTCCTTATATTCTCCCAACTTGTCTCCTGCTTTAATCAGGTTTTCGTCCAATTGAGATTTACTAATAATGGGAACCTTGGCAACAATGTTCCCCATAAACTTACTCGCAGTTGCTAGTCCGGTTATCATTCCAGACTGAACGGATGATTTTGAATAAGACTCCATCAAATTATAGCACTCTGTATAAAGTATCCGATACTGATAAGAGTATTCTGCGATACAGTGTTCAACATTGTTCAAATAATCTTCGTTAAAATTCCCTAACAACATCACTTCCAGAAAAGTAGAATATGCATATAAATACAATGCCAGTTGATAATCTTTAAATTGTGTCTGCATTTTTTTCAATATACTTTTGACTTCCAAATCACTGTGAATAGAAGAACGTTTTTTCAGTCCTTTAGCAATCTGCTCTCGACAAAGAACAATGCTTGCATCTGCTTCCTTTTTAATCTCTTGAACGAGAATATGTTTATTTGTCTTATACTTCTCGTTCTCCCAATTATACTTAAAATTATTTATTATATCCTCAAGAACATTTAAATTTCCCTGAAGCGTTGCGCGTTCTTTTTCTTCTAGAAATTGCAAAATTTCTTCCTGGGTTTCCTGTATTGTATCTAATTTCTTTTCGATATTCATTAGGGCAGCAGCCATAAACAACATGGTCGGGTCACAGGCGAGCGTTGTCATCCGTGCTTGTCCTCCGCCAACACCTCCGGTAGAAGATTTCAAACTACCAACAAACTCCGTGCTTCCGCTGGCGTTGAACATCTGTTTTCCCATCGTGTTCACAAAATAGATACCTGATCCACCACTACCGCTAATAGCCGTCTGAATTGCCGTTGTCAAAGGCCGGAACGCAACGCCAAGCGCACAGAGATCTGACAAGGGAATTTTTGTAGTATGAGTCATTTCAAAATCAAGTTTTGACCTTATCGGAAGCACCTCGACATTCATCATAACTTGCAAATCTTTCTCAGACTCATTATTCATAATATTTAACCTCCTATATATCTATTTATTAGAGAACTTGTAATTCAGGATTTTCTGCAAAGACTTTTTCAGAACGTTTCCATTTTTACAATCATCCCCTGACAAGCTGATATAGATTTTCCCTGCTTTGCCATTCTAAAAATCACTCCAAATCCCTGTAACTCAAACATTTTCAGAGATTTCTGAAGTCTATTTTTCATGCACCACCTGAAAAACATAAAACTTCAGATAATAGCTCTCATCCGCCGCCCACAGGATCGGATGATCCGGCGCCTGGGTCCGGAACTCTACCTGCCGCAGGCGCACGTGGGCGTTCCTGGCCGCCTCCCGGATGGTCTTTGTAAAGAGCTCAAAATCCATAAAGTGGGAGCAGGAGCAGGTGGCGAGAAAGCCGCCGTCCTTCACCAGCTTCATGCCCCGCAGATTGATCTCCCGGTAGCCCTTCACCGCGTTTTTGATGGAACTTCTGGACTTTGTGAAGGCCGGCGGGTCCAGCACTACCACATCGTACTTCTCTCCCTTCTCCACCAGGGAGGGAAGCAGATCAAACACGTCCGCCTCAAGAAATTCCACCCGATCTGACAGTCCGTTTAGCTCTGCGTTCTCCCGGGCCTGGGCCACCGCAAGGCCGGAGGCGTCCACACCGAGGACGCTCTTGGCCCCGGCAACCCCCGCGTTCAGGGCAAAGGAGCCTGTGTGGGTAAAGCAGTCCAGTACCCGGGCTCCCCGGCACAGCTTCTGGATAGCCAGCCGGTTGTATTTCTGATCCAGGAAAAATCCGGTCTTCTGTCCGTCCTTGACATCCACAATGTATTTGACTCCATTCTCCTCTATATGGACAAAGGTGTCAAAGGGCTCCCCGAGAAAGCCCTTTGTCTTTCTCATGCCCTCTTTTTCTCTCTCCTTGGCGTCGCTCCTCTCGTAGATGCCCCGGATCTCGACGCCGTCCTCTGCCAGGAGTTCCTTCAGCATGCAAAGCAGCCTCTCCTTGTACCTGTCCATTCCGAGGGCCAGGCACTGGAAGACGAGCACGTCCGAGAACTTGTCCACCACCAGGCCCGGCAGGAAATCCGCCTCCCCGAAGACGATCCGGCAGCTCCCTGTGTCCACAGTCCTTTTCCGGTACTCCCAGGCATCCCGCAGGCGTCCCCGGAAAAAGTCCTCATCGATCTCCTGGTCCGGGTTTCTTGTCAGCATACGGATGCGTATTTTGGAGTGCATATTGATAAAGCCCCGTCCCATGGGATAGCCGTCAAAGTCGTGGACCATCACAACATCTCCGTTTTCAAAGGCTCCTGTCACGCTGTCTATCTCATTGTCAAAAATCCAGGCGCCCCCCGCCTTCAGCGTGCGCCCTTCTCCTTTTTTCAGTACTGCCAATGCTAAACTCATATCTTTTCTCCTCGTATAATAAGCCTGTACCCCAGATATACAGGGGTGGGATTATTCACTTTTAATGGTATAGAGGAGTCATCCCTCCGGAGGTTCT
>NZ_JPJE01000022.1 GCF_000765215.1 Eubacterium sp. ER2 | reverse complement strand
AGAACCTCCGGAGGGATGACTCCTCTATACCATTAAAAGTGAATAATCCCACCCCTGTATATCTGGGGTACAGGCTTATTATACGAGGAGAATACAGATGAAGTATAAAAAGAGATGGACCGGCCTGACCGCCCTGGCGTGCGCGGCAGCTTTCATGGGAAGCACGGCGGCTCTGGCGGGCTGCTCCGGGCAGGCTTCGTCCTCCGGGGGAGGAAGGCAGGGCGCAGACCAGGCCCAGGTGGAATTTTTTGCCATGGACACCTACATGACCCTCACAGCCTACGGCGACGGGGCCCAGGCGGCCCTGGAAAAGGCCCAGGACGAGGTGGAGAAGCTGGAGGACGAGTGGTCCGTGACAAATGAGAACAGTGAGATCTACCAGCTCAATCACAGCGGGGGAAATCCGGTGATCCTGAGCGAGGACACGGCGGATATTGTGGGCTTTGCCCTGGAGATGGCAGAGGAGACGGGGGGAGACCTGGACCCCACCATCTACCCGGTGCTGGAGGCCTGGGGATTTACCACAGACGAGAACCGGATACCCTCCCAGGAGGAGCTGGACGCCCTCCTGGCCAATGTGGGATATGAGAGGGTGCAGCTGGACGGCACCACAGTCCAGCTTCCCGCCGGCATGGAGTTTGATCTGGGCGCTGTGGGAAAGGGATACACAGGGGACATACTGGCTCAGCTCCTTGAAGACGAAGGCGTCACATCGGCCCTTCTCGACCTGGGAGGCAACATCCAGGCTGTGGGCGAAAGGCCCGGCGGGGGAGACTGGCGGCTGGGGATCCGCAGCCCCTTTGACGGGGGTGAGGGAGTCCTGGGCATGCTCCTTGCCTCCGACTGCGCGGTCGTCACCTCCGGCAACTACGAGCGGTATTTTGTGGGGGAAGACGGAAAAGAATACGGGCACATCATTGACCCGGACACGGGATACCCTGTGGACAACGGCCTGGCCTCCGTTACCATCATCACGGAGGAGGGAAAAAGAGGGGACGCCCTCTCTACGTCCATGTTCGTAAAGGGGCTGGATGAGGCTTCCCGGTACTGGCAGGACCACCAGGATTTTGAGATGATCCTGGTTACCCAGGACGGTCAGATTTATCTCACAGAGGGGATTGAAGATCAGTTTACACTGAGCAGTGATTTCGGAAATATGGATACCCATGTGATAGAGAGGGATGAGCAGTAGGCTCATCCCTCTTTTGTAAATCCCGGGAAACGCAGATCCCGGCAGATGTCCCTCTCAGGGCGCGGCCAGGTATTCATATACCGGCTCCAGATATTTTCTGTCGATCCAGCTGCAGGAGCGGCCGGCGGCCTCAAGAAGGGCTCTCTCCCAGGGCTCCCAGGCGGCCGGGTCCTTTTTGGCCACTGATTTTTGCAGCATCCGGCAGAGGGTTCTGTCCTTAAAGCTCATGGCGGACTCATCCCAGGCGCCCCGGCCGTAGAAGAGGACTACGTTCCCGGGCAGTCCTTTTAAGTTCCGTTCCTTGAGCTGCCCCACAGTCCTCTCATCCCAGGGGGAGGCCCCCACGGCGAAGAGGACCACCTTCTTACCTGCAAGCGCTGCGCTGTTCTTTCTCAGCCAGGAGACGCCGGAGAGGCCCCCGGCGTAGATGCCGCCGCACAGGATGATACGGTCAGCTTTCATGATATCCCCGCTGGCAGCGCTCCTGACATCCTTAACATCCCGTACGCCCAGGCCCAGCTCCTCCGCTGCTATGTGGGCATACTGCCTGGCTGCTCCGTATCTGGAGCTGTAAAGCACCATCGTCTCACTCATAGTATCCCTCCTGCTTTCATCCCTCATTTTGCTCTTTTTGTTCCGGCTGCTGTTCCGACTGCTGTTCCGGCTGCTCCAGCCGGTCTATCCCGCTGTACAGCTTCATGAGAAGCCGGAACAGCTGCTCTATCTCCTTGTCTGAGTAGACGGAAAAAAGATCCCTCAGCTTCCTTGTGTGGAGCTGAGCTGCCTGCTGAAAATATCGTGGCAGCTGCTCTGTGGGACTGATGACGCAGGCCCTGCCATCGCGGGGATTTCGGGAGATGGTGACCAGCCCCTTCTTCTCCAGGGAGGCGGCCAGATTTTTGATGTTCTGCCGGGAGCAGCCAAGAAGCTCTCCCAGCTGGGTGAAGGTCATGTCCTTCCCGGACTGGCGCAACATGGTCAGCAGCATGAACTGTTTCATAGTGACCTGGCCGTCCGCCCTGTCAAAGGAGGTCTGGAGCCGGTTCCCCGCAATGAAGATGGTGCTGAAGACGGCCCGCGCCTGCCCGTCTCTTGTGTGCCTGAATTTTTCAATCAGATCCGATAGCTGCACGTCTCAATCATTCCTTTCTTAGTATAGTATATAAGTAACTGGTTACTTATATACTATACTAAAATGATGGGAGAGTCAATGATAAAAATCCGGAAAAAATGTTTGGAACAAACAGTATATAACAGTTGACAACAGTGATATACTGTTATATACTGTTTATCAGAAGGAGGATGAATATGCAGATCATCATCAACCATTCATCCATGATCCCGATTTACGAGCAGATCATCGAGCAGGTGAAGGCCCTGATCCTGAAAGGTGAACTGAAGGAAAACGACCCGCTTCCTTCTGTGAGGTCGCTTTCAAAGGAGCTGAAGATCAGCGCCCTGACTGTAAAAAAAGCGTATGACAACCTGGAGCAGGAGGGCTTCACAGTTACTGTACACGGGAAAGGCACCTACATTGCAGCCTCCAACACGGAACTGATGAAGGAAGAGAAGCGAAAGGAAGTGGAAGCCGATCTTGAACTGGCCATTCAGAAAGGCAGAAGATATGGGATGCAGGATGAAGAGATAAAAGAATTATTTTCACTCATTTTGGAGGACTAGGCTATGTTAAAGTTAGAAAATGTCAGAAAAAACTACGACCGCTTCACTCTGGAGTGCTCTCTGGAGGTGCAGCCCGGCTGTATCACCGGCCTTGTGGGACAGAACGGCGCGGGAAAGAGCACGACATTTAAGGCAATCCTGGGACTGATCCACACGGACGGCGGCCGGATCACCCTGATGGGAAAGGAGACGAAAGCTCTGACAACAGCCGATAAGGAGAGGCTGGGCGTGGTGCTGTCCAATTCCGGTGTCAGCGAATATCTGACAGTCCGGGACACGGCGGCCATGCTGAGAGGCTTTTACCACACCTTTGACCGGGCGGACTTTCTGGAGAAGTGCCGCAGATACCAGATCCCCGTGGACAGGAAGATCAAAGAATTTTCCACCGGCATGAAGGCGAAGCTGAAGCTTCTCATCGCCATCAGCCACAGGGCGGATTTCCTTCTGCTGGATGAGCCCACGGCAGGGCTTGACGTGGTGGCAAGAGACAGCCTTCTTGGCATCCTGCGGGAGTATATGGAGGAGGACGAGAACAGGTCGATCCTGATCAGCTCCCACATTTCCACAGACCTGGAGGGGATCTGTGACGACCTCTACATGATCCATGAGGGGCGCATCATCCTCCACGAGGAGACGGATGTGCTGCTTGGAAGCTACGGCCTTCTGAAGCTGGATCCGGAGCAGTACGCCTCTGTGGACCGGCAGTATCTCCTGCGGGTGAAAAAGGAGCCCTACGGCTACAGCGCCCTCACGGACCAGAAGCAGTTTTACCTGGAAAACTATCCGAAGGTCGTGATAGAAAACAGCGGCATCGACGATATGATCACAATGATGATAAGGGGTGAACGAGTATGAAAGGATTATTGATCAAGGATTTCAAACTGCTGAAAAATCAGAAAAACTTCTTTATATTAGTGTTTGTCATGGCGGCATTTCTCACGATCACAAACGGGGCCGGGTCGTCGCCTGCCACCTTTGTGCTCCCCTATGTGGGATTTGTCAGCTCCTTTTTCGTGCTGAGCACCATCAGCTACGACGAGTACGACAACGGTAACGCCTTCCTCTTTACGCTGCCCTTTGAGAGAAAAGTATACGCGGCGGAGAAATATATCTTCGGTGTCGTGACAGGCGGAGCGGGGCTCCTCCTCATCCTGGCCTTTATCCTTGTGTACACCGGCCGGACGGCCGACGCCGGGCAAATGGGAGAGACCCTGTTCACTGCCGGAGTGAGCGCGGCCCTTCTGCTCCTCTTCCTGGCTGTCATGATCCCCTTCCAGCTCAAATTCGGGCCGGAAAAGGGACGGATCGCCATGCTCATCGTCCTGCTGGGCGTCATGGCTCTCGTCTTTGGCATCGTAAAGCTGACGGATCTGGACAATGAAGCCCTGCAGGCGGCTGTGAGGACTATGGGGCGCATGGGACTGGCCGGCGTGGCTGCGGTGTGCATAGCCGCAGCGGCGGCCGTGATGGCGGTCTCCATATTTATCAGCGCGAGGATACTGGAGAAGAAAGAGTTTTAGGAGAGCGGGGAGTTTCTTCTGTCTACGGCTCCGGTCCGCAGTCTTTTTTATGTTTATAAGGAATGTAGATTTCATGGTCTGTCTCCATACAGTACACTGCCAGATTATAGCCGAATACACAGCCGCAGTCAATGGCAATGTGGTTGTTCCGTTTGATGACAGTCCCCTTATTTCCCGGCTGTGAGATGGTAGGCGTGTGCCCGGTAACAGTGAACCTGTCAGAAAAATACATCCTGTCGTAGTCGGCCTTTGAGAAGAGAGGCTGTGCCACGGAGAAATCCTCCACATCCATGCCCTCGCGGAACGGCTCCAGACCACCGTGTACAAGAAGGTAATTCCTTCCGCTGAGAGACACTTCCTCATACAGAGAAAAATCACCAAGATAGTCCAGGATTTCCAGTTTTTCGTCCATAGGGAGAGCGCGGAACTCCTGGATTGTCCGGTCTCCCCCGTTTTTCATCCAGTCAGCATACTTCAAAAGCATTTCCGCGTCCAGCAGTGTTTCAGCATTTTTAGCCGTGATCTCCACACACAGGTCCTTTAATACATCCAGGGCCATATATTCGTGATTTCCTACGATCGGGATGACATTAGGCCGGTACATCATGTCTTTGAGGACTTTGACAGAGGCGTAACCCCGGTCAATGCAGTCACCCAGAACGTACAGAAGGTCACAGTCCTGAAAATTTATTTTCTCCAGAGCTTCCCTGTATTCATCGTAGCATCCGTGAATATCACTGATCACATAGTGCATGGCGCTCCTCCTTTGCCGCTTTTCCTATTAGAACTTATCTCATTATAGCAGAAATGGAGAAATGGAAGAAGAAAAAGTAGAAAGTACATGGAAAAAATGTTACAATTCTTCAATACAACAAAGGAGTAAAACACTATGACGAAGTTTGAAGAATTCCGGCAGGTCATCGCGCGGCTTCGGGAGCCGGACGGATATCCGTGGGACAGGAAACAGACACATGCAAGTCTTAAGAAGACATGTATAGAAGAAATCAGATTTCAAAGGCAGATAATTTTCAGATAAGGAGCGATTATGACAGGTATGATCATAGTGGCGGGCCTGGTTGTTTTTACAGTCCTGGTTTCCGCCTGGAACCACCGTACAGGAAGAAAATGGAAGAGAGCAAGGCTTCTCTCCTCCTTCGGACAGAAGCCGGAGGAGGGGGAGCGCCCCTCTGAGCAGACCAGGATACTCTGGGAGAAGACAAAGGCAGAAAACGGGCTGGACGACATCACCTGGAGCGATCTGGACATGGACGACGTCTTTGCCAGGGTCAACACCTGCTGCTCCTGGATGGGGGAGCAGGTTCTCTACAAGAGAATGAGGGATATGGACACAGAGCCGGACAGGCTGGCGGCACTGGAGGAGGACATCACCTGGCTGGACCGGAACGAAAAGGAAAGGCAGGAGCTACAGCTTCGCCTGTTTGACCTGGGCAAAAGGGAAAACAGCTGCTATGTGCCTGAGCTCATCACAGAGCCGGAGATTTTTGAGCTGGAGCACCCCTGGGTCTACCGGGTGCTGCAGATCCTCCTCATTGCCAGCCTTCTGGGCGGCCTTGGGGCCGCCATTTTCTTCAGAAATATGGAGATGCTGTCGCCCTTCCTGTTCCTTTTTCTCGTCAACATGTGCGTGTACGCGCTGAAAAGGAGCAGCTATGAGATCAATCTGGAAATCATCAGCGCGGTTCAGGCTCTCACCTCACTTGCAGGAAATCTTGCAGAGAGTGACAGGATCTGCGGCGGACATTTCCGGGAAAAGTTCCAGGGGACAAAGGAGGCGGCCGCAAAGCTGAACAAGGTGCTCCGGGTTCTCCGCAAAAGGCAGCAGAGCCAGTACAGCACAGATCTGTCGGAGCTGGTCAGGGTGTATGTGAAGGGAGCCTTCCTGGTGGATTTTGTCCACTACAACAGGGCCATGAAGGAGATCAGCGCCCACAGGGAGGAGGTCCTTCGCATCCTTCTTATCACAGGAGAGCTGGACGTGGCGGTGTGCGCGGCCTCCTTCCGCAGGAGCCTCCCCCTCTTCTGCGTGCCGGAGTACTCCAGCCAGAGGGAGCTGGAGCTGCGGGATCTCTATAATCCCCTCATCGACGAGCCGGTGTACAATGACCTGTCCCTGAAGACCGGGTGCATCATCACCGGCTCCAACGCCTCGGGGAAATCCACCTTTATAAAGGCGGCGGCCATCAGCGCGGTGCTGGCCGCGTCCGTCCACACCTGCGCCGCCTCCAGGGCCCGCCTGTATCCCTTTGACGTGTACACCTCCATCGCCATACGGGACAACCTGCTGGCGGGGGAGAGCTATTTCATCAAGGAGATAAGGTCCATGGAGCGGATCATCCGGAAGGTGGATGAGGGCCGGCCCGTGCTGGCTGTCATAGATGAGATCCTGCGGGGAACCAACACAAAGGAGCGGATCGCCGCCTCCACGGCCGTCCTTCAGTATCTCCGGGAGAAGGGCTGCCTTGTGATCGCCGCCACCCACGACCTGGAGATCGCGGAAAATCTGGTCAGCGGGCCGGCAGGGTATGAAGGCTTCTATTTCTGCGAGGAGGCCTACGAGCAGGGCCTCGCCTTTGACTACAGGATCCATCCCGGCATCTGCCGCCAGACCAACGCAGTGCGCCTGCTGGAGGTGTTCGGGTTCCCGGAGGAGATTACCCGGGAGGCGAGGAGGAGCCTGGAGGAGTAGGCGCTGCTGTCAGCGCCCGCGAGGGCGTGTTGTCAGAGAGGTGACATACGGTATGGATTTTACGATTTTACTTGTAGTGGGACTTGTCGTTTTTGTCAGGGAGAGAAGGATTAGAAAGCGCAGGGACGGCGGGGAAAGGTAGGAAGTGTATGGCCAGAAAAAAGGAGAGTATGGCAGAGGTTTTTGACACCAGGTCCGGGGTTGCGGGCCTGGTGTTTTTTGATGCAAAATATGTACCTGAGAAGGCGCAGGGAGGCTGCATTTTTTGCGAGGATGGACTATCCTTTTGGCCGGTTGAGCCGTTATATATAATAGAGGGAAGGATAAAAGGCGAAAAGGGGGTGTGTGGACTTGGATTTTGTCCTGATCAGAAGGATGAAGCAGGGGGACGAAGAGGCCTTTGATCTGTTTGTGCGAAAATATTATAGGGATATCCTGGTTTACTGCATCTGCCGCTGTGGGAACAGAGAGGAGGCCCAGGACCTGACCCAGGAGACCTTTATCCGCTTTTTCGCCCGGCTGTCTGCCTACTGTCACAGGGAGAAGGCAAAAAATTACCTGTATACCATAGCAAGGCATCTGTGCCTTGACTATCTGAAAAAAAGGAAGGAAATGCCGACTCCGGATCGGGAGCTGACAGAAAAGCTGGAACAGACAGATCTGAACAGGGAGAGCTCTCCGGACAGGGAATTCCATCTGGACAGGATCGCCATAGAGTCCGCCCTGAAAAAGCTTCCGGAGGAGCAGAGGGAGGCGGTGATCCTCTACTATTTCAGCGGCCTGAAGCTCCGGGAGATCGCCGAGACTCTGGGAATTAAGACGCCGCTGGTCAAATACCGCCTGAGACAGGCGAAGAATGTGCTAAGACAGCTGCTGCAGCCAGGAGGTGAAGAGGAAGATGGAATTTGAAAACAAGCTGGAAAAGTACAGAAGTATGCTGCAAAAAGACGCAGAGGAGGAGAGACTGCAGGAGACGGTCAGGAGGTCAAAGGAGGCGTTCCTTCTGTCCGAGCAGGACAGGCTGCTGACCTTCCATGAATTTGTCTGGGGACAGCTGGCGCTGATACGCAAGAGGTGGTGGTTGTGTCAGCTCGCTCTGCTCATTTTGCTGTGGATAGCCCTTGTGTCTGTGGAGGATGACGCCTATGTGCAGAGAAGCATGGGGGTGGCGGCCACACTGTTTGTCATCCTTGTCATTCCGGAGATCTGGAAGAACAGGGCCTGCCAGAGCATGGAGGTCGAGCTGGCCTCCTACTATACACTGAGACAGATTTACGCAGCCAGGATGCTCCTCTTTGGACTGGCGGATACCCTGCTTCTCACCCTGTTTTTCGGCGTGGCTGTGTCCCGGCTGCATGTCCCTGTGACGGAATTGTTGGTGGAATTCCTCTTACCCATGACGGTCACTGCCTGCATCTGCCTGCGCACACTGTGCAGCAGCCGGGTAAATGAGGTGACAGCGGCGGCGCTGTGCATGCTGTGGAGCGCCCTGTGGCTGTTTCTTGTGCTCAATGACAGGGTGTACACGCTGCTCACGGTTCCTGTGTGGCTGTCTCTTCTGGCGGCGGCCGGGGCGTATTTTGGCCTTGTCCTGTACCGGATGCTGAAAACGAATATGTATGATTGGGAGGGAATAGCTGATGGAGCTGAGATTAAATGATCTGACAAAGACCTTTGGGGATTTCACGGCTGTGGACCATGTGGACCTTGCCATGACAAACGGAGTCTATGGACTGCTGGGAGTCAACGGCGCGGGGAAGACTACGCTAATGCGGATGCTTTGCACCCTCATCCGTCCTACAGAGGGAACTATCACCTACAGGGGAAGGGATATTTTTGACATGGACGGGGAATACAG
Organism: Eubacterium sp. ER2; assembly: GCF_000765215.1. Taxonomy (GTDB): domain Bacteria; phylum Bacillota; class Clostridia; order Lachnospirales; family Lachnospiraceae; genus Claveliimonas; species Claveliimonas intestinigallinarum. Next base: position 55,030 of record NZ_JPJE01000022.1, on the reverse strand, counting down.
GAAGCTGCTTGGCTACCTTCCCCAGGAGTTCGGGTTTTACCCTGAGTTTACAGTACAGGACTATCTGCTCTACATCGCCTCCATCAAGGGAATTCGCCCTGCTGTTGCCAGGAAGAGGACGAAAATGCTGATCCAGAAGGTGGGACTTGGAAAGGCGGCAAACAAAAAGATGAAGACTTTGTCCGGGGGCATGAAGCGCCGCGCCGGGATCGCTCAGGCAATGCTGAACAACCCGAAAATATTAGTCCTGGACGAGCCCACGGCCGGGCTGGATCCCAACGAGAGGATACGCTTCCGCAACCTGATCAGCGAGCTGTCCGGGGAGCGGCTCGTGCTTCTGTCCACCCACATTGTCTCTGACATAGAGTATATAGCGAACGAAATATGGCTCATGAAGGATGGCAGGATCATCCGGCAGGGCGCCGTGGATCAGGTCATCCGATCCATGCCGGAAAGGGTGTGGAGCTGCCGCGTGGAGAAAAGGAGAGTTCCGCCCCTGGTCGACAGGTACAGGATTTCAAACATGAAGACTGAGGGAGAGAAGGTGAAGCTCAGGGTCATCTCGTCTGAGAGGCCGCTGCAGGGGGCGGTTCCGGTAAAGCCGACGCTGGAGGATGTATTTTTATATTATTTCGGAGAAAAAGCGGGGAGTGAAGACTATGATAAGATTTGAGATTAAAAAAGTATTTTCCAGGACAAGGAGCAAAACAGCGGCCCTGCTCCTTGTCATCGTGCTTTTGGCCGTGTCCATGCTGACTATCAGCAGAGTGGAGTACGTGGACGAGAGCGGAAACCACAGGACCGGAATGGGGGCGGCTGGAAAGCTCAGAGAGGAGAAAAATGTCTGGGCCGGATATCTGACGGGGGATGTCTTTCGGAGTGTTTACCAGGAGAACAGCAGGATCAACGGGGAGTATTCGTCCGGCTCCGCGGAGGGATCCACAGAGGCTGAAAACCGGATGTTTCAGGAGAAGCAGGGGATCTCGTCCATTGCCGATGTGATCAATCTGGCCAACAGCCCCTGGAGGGAGTATGATTACTACGCCATTGACAATATCACGGAGGACGAGGCCGCAAAGGTCTATGAAAAACGCATTTCCGGACTGGAGGAATGGTTTGCCTCCGGGGAGGAAGATTTCCCGGAGGCTCAGCAGGCCTTTCTTCTCGACCAGTACAAAAGTCTGGACACTCCCTTCTACTATGAATACTTTGACGGCTGGGGAGCGCTCCTGAAAAACATCTCCACATTTATGATGATCCTGGCGCTTTTTATCGGCTTTTTCGTGTCAGGCATCTTTTCGGACGAATTCCAGCTCAGAGCGGACGCTGTGTTCCTGTCGGCAAAGCTGGGAAGGAGCAGGGCGGTTCTGGCCAAAATTGCGGCAGGTCTATTGATGGCCACCGCACTGTTCGCTGCCTTTATCTTTGCGTACACCTTCATCGTGCTCTTCGTACTCGGCGCCGGCGGGGCGGGCAGTCCCATTCAGCTTGAGATGTGGAGAGATTTTTACAATGCCACGTTCCTGGAGACCTACCTGCTCATCGTGCTGGGAGGCTATGTGGGAACGATGTTCGCCGTCTCCGCCGCCATGCTCGTGTCAGCCATCACCCGCTCCACTGTGATCGCCATCATGGCCCCATTTGTGGTGCTGTGCGTGCTTCCCTTCCTGAGTCGGATCATTACCCTGCCGGCAATCTGCTCCTTCTTCCCAGACCGGCTCATGGATATCTACAATGCAGTCCAGGATTTCAGCCTGCTGGAGATCGGTGGAAAAGTGGTGGGCCTCCCGCCAGTTTTGATTTTGGTCTACGCCATAGCTGTTTTCGCCCTGCAGCCTGTGATTTATGGGGTGTGCAGGAGGGTGGAGGTTAGGTAGGGGATAAATGTTCCATAATGATCTTTGCTTTGGGGAGTGGTTGGGGCAAGGGCTAGGTCGCAAGCGCCGCACCGCCGCAAGTTGGCGCGCCGCCTTGGATAGAAAAATCAGTTGGCGGAACAAGGGGCAGGGTAAAGAGAGCAGTGATTACTTCAATAGTATTTTCACAATGAAATTACCCCACACCATTCCCATTTTCCTCAATTTTGCGGTACAATAATCTCAGCAAGACAAAGGAGTAAAAACACCATGACAAAGTTTGAAGAATTCCAGCAGGTTATTGCAAAGCTTCGGGGACCGGACGGATGTCCGTGGGACAGGGAGCAGACTCATGTAAGCCTGAAGAAGACGTGTATAGAAGAAGCGGCGGAGGTGATCGGTGCGATCAATATACTGGAGGAGACAGGGGATCCGGAAAATCTGAAAGAAGAGCTGGGCGATCTGCTTATGCAGGTGGTAATGCACGCGCAGATAGCGGAAGAGGAAGGCTACTTTACGATGAATGACGTGATACAGGGGATTACGGACAAAATGCTGCGGCGCCATCCCCATGTATTCGGAGAAGAGATAGTTTCCGATTCGGGCGAGGCGCTGACCAGATGGGATGAGATCAAAAAGCAGGAAAAGGCTGGCAAAGAATGGACAGAGGCCTATCTGCCGGACGCTTTTCAGGAATCAAAGGAGCTGATTGATGCGGCCGCAGAGAGAAAGCGGCTGCAGTAGTCTCAGTGTGGCGGGAACGGCAGGTCGGATTTTGGTAAATATCTGTTAGAATTAGAAAAATTTAAAAATGAGCAATAGTAAGAGGGTTGTGCAGGCGACAACAAAATGTAAATATGATAGAATAGAACATATATTAAACAATCTATGGCAGGGGTGACCATATGCTGATTTATGAAGGAACAAAAGACAATTTCTTAACAAGCGTAGAGCAGGATACAATTGCTGTGGAAATTGAAAACAATATTTATGAAAGAATGCATCGCCACACGGCAAAAAATGAATTTCGTGCATGGGAAAATTCCATGGAATATATGTATAAGGTTCTGAATGATCAAGATATTCCGTCGGATGCAGGGATTGCTATTGAATATAATATTCCCCAGACATCGAAACGTGTTGATTTTTTAATATCTGGGGCTCTGTCACAACAAATGGTTGATTTTTGACGAGAAATAGCGTATAATAATAGTAAGAAACAGTACCACCGAAGGAGGTAATTGGATATGCCTACTATCAAAGACGCATTAGATATTATCGGTAAGTTGACTGTCGCAGAGCAGGAAAGCCTTAAAACAATGCTTTTAAGTCCTGCCTTTGTAAAGTCTTTGAATATTGAAGATTTCGTAGCAAAGGAACGCTTTGCAAATGGTCGTGTATGCCCTCTTTGTGGCTGTATCCATGTGGTTCGCAATGGTCATCGTAAAGATGGCACACAGCGATATGTATGTAAGGATTGTGGCAAGTCCTTCGTGATTGCTACGAACTCCATTGTGTCTGGTACAAGAAAAGACTTGTCCGTGTGGGAGCAGTACATTGATTGTATGATGAATGGCTTATCCATTCGTAAGACTGCTGTTGCTTGTGGGATTCACAGAAACACCGCATTCCTTTGGAGACACAAGATTTTGGATGCACTTCAGAATATGGCAGACGATGTTACCCTTGACGGCATTATTGAGGCTGACGAAACTTTTTTCGCCATCTCGTACAAGGGCAATCATAGCAAGAGTAAGACATTTGCTATGCCACGCAAGGCTCATAAGCGTGGTCATTCTACACATATCAGAGGCTTGTCCCAAGAAAAGGTATGTGTTCCTTGTGCGGTTAATAGGAATGGCTTGTCTATCTCCAAGATTACGAATACTGGTAGAGTTTCTACAAGAGATTTACATCATATTTATGATGGTAGGATTAAGACCAATTCCACTCTTGTTACGGACAAGATGAACTCCTATGTGAGATTTACAAATGCCAATGGCATTGACCTTGTGCAGTTAAAGACTGGCAAAGCCAAGAAAGGCATTTATAATATCCAACATATCAATAGCTACCATAGCCAGCTAAAGAGGTTTATGCGTGGCTTTAACGGTGTTTCTACCAAGTATCTGAACAACTATCTTGTGTGGAATAACCTTGTAAATTACGCCAAAGAAAGCGACATGGAGAAAAGGAACATCTTCTTAACTTTCGTTTTGGCAACATTGAAAACTGCTAAATGCAGAGATTTATCAAACAGACCAGCAGTTCCTCTGGTCGCCTAATCAGAATTTGTGGAGATGATAAGATGGTCAATATAACAGATGTAAAACAGATTCTTCAATTTGCAATAGATGCGGAGATTAAAGTCTTTCTTGATGGTGGCTGGGGTGTAGATGCTCTTCTTGGATATCAGTCAAGAGCCCATAATGATATTGACATTTTTGTAGAAAAGAACGATTATCAGAACTTTATAGAAATAATGAAAGCTAATGGCTTTTATGAGATTAAGATGGAATATACAACATTGAACCATACTGTATGGGAAGATTTGAAAAACAGAATTATTGATTTGCATTGTTTTGAATATACGGACGAAGGTGAAATTCTTTATGATGGGGATTGTTTTCCGGTAGAAACTTTTTCGGGTAAAGGAAGAATTGAGGAAATAGAGGTTTCCTGTATTGAACCATATAGTCAAGTAATGTTCCATCTGGGATACGAGTTTGATGAAAATGATGCACATGATGTGAAGTTATTGTGTGAGACACTTCATATCGAAATTCCAAATGAGTATAGATAACTGCAAATAACAGTTTGTAGGGGAGTTCTGATACTCCCCTATAAAAATGGCTATTTATCAACTGTTTGTTGTGACATAGCCATATCTGGTTATGGAAAAAAAGGAGATGCCAATGTTGTCTTGATTGAACTGAAACAGTGGGATGAACTGGAAGCGGTTCCGGGGCGGGATGGCCTGGTACAGACTTATACCGGAAATGCTGTGAGGCAAGTTGTTCATCCTTCATACCAGGCATGGTCATATGCTATGCTGATCAGCGATTACAATGCTTCTGTGCAAGAGGGCATGATTTCCATCTTCCCATGTGCCTATTTACACAATTACAGACGGCATGAGCAGGATCCAATTGACGCCAAACAGTATGAAATATATCTGGAAAATGCCCCGGCATTTACACGCGGTGAAGTTACAAAACTGAGAGATTTCATTAAGAAGAGTATTCGGCTTGGTGATAAGAAAGAATTGATCTATAAGATTGATTCGGGACGTATTAAGCCATCAAAAAGTTTGCAGGACTCTATTGCCAAAATGCTGAAAGGCAATCGTGAATTTATTATGCTGGATGAACAGAAGGTTGTTTATGAGGAGATTTTGGATGAAGCAAGGCTTTCTGCCAAAGATGACAATAAGCGGGTCGTGATCGTAAAAGGTGGTCCTGGAACAGGAAAGAGCGTAGTAGCAGTGAATCTTCTTGCTGAATTGACGAAAGAGGATCAGTTCTGTCAATATGTATCTAAAAATTCCGCACCAAGAAATGTGTATCGAAAAAAGCTAAAGGGCAGTATAAGGAAAAGCAGCGTTGATAATATGTTCAAGGGCTCGGGAATTTATACAGAAGCAGAAAATAATATGGTTGACACAGTTCTTGTTGATGAAGCCCATCGTTTGAATAAAAAATCCGGGATGTTTCATAACATGGGTGAAAACCAGATTAAAGAGATTATTCATGCAGCGAAATGTAGTGTATTTTTTATTGATGAAAGACAAAGAGTCACGCTGCAGGATATAGGAAGTGTAGGAGAGATAAGAAAATGGGCTGACCAAGAAAATGCTCAGATTACGGAAATGGAATTAATATCTCAATTTAGGTGTAACGGGTCTGACGGATATCTGGCATGGCTGGATCATATATTGGAAATTCGTGATACTGCCAATTTTGATATGGTTGATATTGATTTTGATATTAGAATACTTGATTCACCTGTGGAAATGCAGAAGATGATCATTGAAAGAAATCGGTCATCGCATAACAGGGCAAGGATTTTGGCGGGATACTGTTGGGATTGGAAGAAAGAAGGAGTGAACGATTCATCTGTATACGATATAAAAATCGGAGATTTTGAAATTAGCTGGAATTTGAAAAATACAACTACTTATGCTATAGATGAAGATTCCGTCCATGAGGCGGGATGTATACATACGTCTCAAGGGTTGGAATTTGATTATGTCGGAGTCATTATTGGAGATGATATGCGATATGAAAATGGAAGGATTGTTACAGACTTTACAAGACGAGCCAGAACAGATCAGTCGTTGAAGGGAATTAAAAAATTATATAAAGAAAATCCGTATCTGGCAGAGAAAGAAGCAGATGAAATCATAAAAAATACTTATCGGACACTGATGACACGGGGTATGAAAGGTTGTTATGTATATTGTACAGATCAACGTTTGTCTGCTTATCTGAAAAAATGTCTGGGCATGCAAAAAGCGAGGGTTAAAGATGACAAAGGAAACAATTGAGCAGGTATTAAAATTCAGAGACGAGCGTAACTGGAAGCAATTTCACAATCCGAAGGATCTGGCAATCTCCATTAGTCTGGAGGCGGCAGAGCTGTTAGAGGTTTTTCAGTGGAGCGCAGAAGATGTCAGGTGTGAGGAGAAAAAAGATAAGATCAGGGAAGAGCTTGCGGATGTGTTGAATTACTGCATTCTGATGGCGGATACCTGTGGGCTGGATATGGATGAGATTATACAGGAAAAGATAAAGAAGAATGCGGAGAAGTATCCGGTAGAAAAAGCGTACGGACATAAAGAAAAGTATACGGAGCTGTGAGGATATGCAAGTAACAGTATTAGACGTTCGGTATATGGGTTGTTTTTCGAGCGGTAAAAGAGGTGTGTAAAGTAATCTGATGAAATATCCTATAGTAGAAAAAATCAATGACAGTATACAAGGATTAGAAGAGTTAGAGAGAAAACTGGATGTTAAAGATTTGCAGAAAGTCAAGGAAATTCTTTTAGAGTTTCCTACGGTTTATATTCATAGCTGGAAAGATACAGATGATTATGACGTTTATATAGGTGAGACCAATAATATTATTCAAAGAACAAGACAACATTTTGGATCAACTGGTATGAAGGAAAAATGGAACGATTCATTGAGTAAAAATAATGCCAATCTCTATATTATTGGTCATGAGCACTTTAATAAGTCATTAACATTAGATATTGAGAACCGATTAATGCTGTATCTCATGAGTTCGGAACATGTTCGCAAGATACATAATTTGCGTGGGAATCCACAAAGAAAATATTATCCTGATTTTGAAATGGATAGTATTTTTCAAAGGATTTGGAAAAAACTCAGAAGAGACAATAAAGAGCTGTTTCCCCAGGAGAGTGTTATAAAAGATTCTGCTGTTTTTAAAGCCTCACCACTTCATAGATTGACAGGAGAACAGGAGCAGATTAAAGATAAAATAATTGACAGGGTATTCAATGCATTGGATACTGAGATGGAAAATCAGCTGATATTTATTGAGGGGGAAGCGGGAACAGGTAAAACAGTTCTTAACAGCAGCACTTTTTATGACATCTATTCTTATGCGGAAGAAAAAGGAGACAAATCACTCCAATGTTGTTTGATTGTCAATCATGATGAGCAAATAAGAGTTTATAAGCAGATTGCGTTAAAGCTAGGTTTAGAAGACAAATATGGGGAGATTATTTGGAAACCAACGCGGTTTATCAATCATCACACTTCGGAGGCACCGATAGATGTTGCTTTTATTGACGAGGCCCATCTGTTATTGACTCAGGGTAAGCAGGCTTATAAGGGACGGAATCAGCTGCAGGACATTATGTGTCGAGCAAAGGTGACGGTTGTGATGTTTGATGAAAATCAAATATTAACTACGGAACAATACTGGGAATTTGAAAAATTAGAATATTTCCGGGCTTTATCAAAAAAACAAGGGAATTATTTTGTATTAACGAAGCAACTTCGTATCAAGGCGTCTGAAGAAATCATAGACTGGATTGATTGTTTGACTAAGAAGCAGGAAATCCATCCAATCCCTAAAGAAAAGGGGGGATACGAAATTAAAATATTTGATGATCCCTTTCAATTGGAAAAGGCGATAAAAGAAAAGACCAAGAATGATGATCACAAATTATCCAGAATGATTGCAACATATGATTGGAGCTATAATCCTAAGCCCGTAGCGAAAAAAAGACTGTTAAAATACTGGGAAGTAATTATTGGAAAATGGCATAAACCATGGAATTACGAATTAGAAAAAGATTTGGATAAAAATACAAAAAGGAAGAATAAAAGTCTGGCTTGGGCCGAACAGCCTCAGACGATAGACGAGATTGGGTCAACTTTTACGATACAGGGATTTGATTTAAACTATGCAGGTGTCATTTTGGGACCGTCAGTCAAATATCGTAAAGGGAAAATAGTTTTTGATCCAGCAGAAAGCTGTAATAGAAAAGCAGTGCAAAATCGAACATTATCAGATGGCAGTAGACAAAAATTCGGAGAGATACTCCTTCGGCATGAAGTTCGTATATTGATGACACGAGGTGTCGAAGGAATTTATATTTATGCGTGCGACCCTGAATTACAGGAAGCACTCGTTCGAGCAGATGCTTAATATAAGATAGGTCATATGATTCTGTTTGGAAGTGTTGTATAGAAATTAAATGGGCTTTTTGAATAATATGTAATTGTCTTTAGAGAGATGTCCCCTCCTTTCTGGTTTTGTCCAGCAAGGAGGGGACATCTCTCTATCGGGCTTCAGTCCAGATGGGAGTATCATAAAGCATTGCAGGAGTAAATGCCACCCCATTTTTGCAGGGCTTACTGTAGGTACAAATTCAGGGGGACATTTTTATGTTATCCGTGACCTGCATTTACTTTCTCATTTAACCGTACAATAATGAAAGAGAAAAAGCTACCCCCAGATCAGGGAAAATGTAAGACTAACGTCTACCCATAATTACATAAAATACTTTACTCGACTAAAAAGGTAGAAATAAGTTTTTCATTTAACCGGGTCAAAAATTTTTTAAAAAAATTAGCACTCACCTCTTGACAGTGCTAACAATAAGTGTTATATTACATCTAGAACAAAGGAAAGGAAATAAAAAGATCCCCTTCCAGTAGTTCAAAACCAACACTCCGGTCGCACGGAGTGCCAATATAAATGAATGATCAAAGGAGAGATGACTTATGATGATGCCTAGTATTTTTGGAGAAGATTTATTTAATGACTGGTTTGATTTTTCCTTCCCGGATGTTGACAGAAAGTATTACGGAAGACGCTCAGCAGATCAGGTGATGCGGACAGATGTGAAAGAGAAGGACGACGCTTACGAAGTAGAGATTGACCTGCCGGGATTTAAGAAAGACGAGATCAAGGCAGAGCTGAAGGAAGGCTACCTGACCATCAGCGCGGCCAAGAATGTGAACAAGGATGAGAAGAAGGATGGCAAGTACATCAGGCAGGAGCGCTTCACAGGAAATGTGAGCAGAAGCTTCTATGTGGGCAAGAACCTGACGCAGGAAGATATCCACGCGAAGTTTGAAAATGGTATCCTCACCCTGGATATCCCGAAGAAGGATCAGAAGCAGGTGGAGGAGAACCGCTACGTGACCATCGAAGGATAATGAGATTTCTCCCCGGGCAGCCTGTCCCGGGGAGGTTTTATATGATATTTGGAGTATAGAAAATATTCCGGCTGAAGGGCCGTTCATATAGATTTCAGATATGACAGGTATATTCTATTAAATATATGAATTAGAAATTTATATAGATTTTGACAGTTTACAGATGTGGACGATCGGGAGGTGATAGAGATGGAAGCAAAGAGAGACTACTATGAAGTGCTTGGTGTTGACAGAAACGCAGATCAAAATGCGATAAAGAAAGCGTACCGGAAGCTTGCAAAGAAATATCACCCGGATACAAATGCGGGAAATCCACAGGCTGAACAGAAGTTTAAAGAGGTAACAGAGGCCTACACGGTGCTCAGCGACCCGGAAAAGAAGAAGATGTATGACCAGTTCGGGCATGCGGCCTTTGACGGGACCGGTGGCGGAGCAGGCGCAGGCGGCTACACCGGAGGAGCCTACAGCACCGGCAACGGCGGCTACAGAGAATTCCATTTCGAAAACGGAAATATGGACGATATATTTGATGACCTGTTCGGAGATATTTTCCACGGGAAAAACAAAGGAGGATTTTCCGGCAGCTTCCACACAGGAGACGGAGGCGGCTTCCACCAGTCCTACTACGGAGGAACCGGCGGCTTTGGACGTGGCGGCTTCGGAGGCGGCTCCTTCCGCCAGAAGGGCTCAGACCTGCGGGCGCAGACCGAGGTGTCCTTTGACGAGGCGGCCTTTGGCTGTGACAAGATCATTACCTTCCAGGATCCGTCCGGGTCGGGGAATCCCCAGACTTTGCAGGTCCATATTCCGGCCGGCATTGACAGCGGCAAGAGCATTCGCCTGAAGGGCAAGGGCATGCCGGGAACCGGCGGCGGTGAACCGGGAGACCTTCTCCTGAAGGTACAGGTGGGGACAAAGCCAGGCTTTGAGCGGAAGGGAATGGATGTGTACACTACCGTGCAGATCCCCTTCACGACGGCGGTATTCGGCGGCGAGGCCCTTGTAAACACGCTCTACGGAAATGTCATGTGCAAGATCCATGAGGGCACCCAGTCCGGCACAAAGATCCGGCTGCGGGGCAAGGGAATTGTCTCCATGAAGGATCCGGCTGTGCACGGCGACCACTATGTGACGGTCCAGATCCAGGTTCCAAGGAACTTAAGCCAGGAGGCCAGGCAAAAGCTGAGAGAATATGAGCGGGCAGCAGGCGGCTCTGGAAGCCGGGGAAGCGGCGGCCACAGCACAGGCACCCATGGAAGAAAAAGTGCGGCATAAGCCATTTTGAAATAGATAGAAGGCGTCTGAGTTTTCAGGCGCCTTTTTTATGTCCAGGCGTGCCTGCACATGTTGATTTTGGATTGCAAAAGCCTCACTTTACCTGTAAAATCATAAAAAGACAAAAGAGCGATAAGAGAGGAAGACTATGGTAACCGTTACAAAAGAGCATTTTTCCCCGGGGCAGATCCTGGCTTCCGGCCAGTGCTTCCGCATGGAGGAAGTGAAAGAAGGGATCTGGGAGCTTGTGGCCGGGGACAGGTACCTGAAGATAGAAGAGACAGAGGAGGAGCACGTTTTCCGGTTTCACTGCGGGGAAGAGGAGCTGCGGGATTTCTGGGCCCCCTACTTTGACCTGGAGGGGGATTACGGGGCGTATAAGAAGCGGATAGACCCGGCGGACGCCTACCTTGTCCGGGCGGCGGACTTTGGACGGGGGATCCGCATCCTTAAGCAGGATCTGTGGGAGATGATCGTCACCTTTATCATTTCCCAGCAGAACAATATCCGGCGGATCAGAAGGATCGTGCAGCTCTTATCAGAAACATATGGTAAGAAATGTGTTTCCGGTGAGGGGAAGGTCTACGATTCGTTCCCCGGCCCGGGGGAGCTGGCCCGGGCCACGGAGGCAGACCTGCGGGCCTGTAACCTGGGCTACCGGAGCCGGTATATCCGAAAGACCGTGGAAATGGTCCTTGGGGGTGAGGTGGATCTGAAGGCCCTGGAGGGGATGGACTATCCCGCTGCCAGGGCGGAGCTTATGAGGCTTAGCGGCGTGGGCGGCAAGGTGGCGGACTGTATCTGCCTCTTTGCCCTCCACCACCTGGAGGCCTTCCCGGTGGACACCCACATCAAAAAGGTGCTGGATGAGCAGTACCCGGAGGGTTTCCCCTTTGAGCGATATGCAGGCTTCCAGGGGGTGCTGCAGCAGTATATTTTTTACTATGACCTGCATGGGCGTCCCTGAGGCAGTATTGAGACGGCGCTGAGATGGCACCGGGTTGCGCTGAGACGGCGCCGGGATGGCGCTTCAGGCCGGGACTGTCAGGAGAGCTCGAACATGCCGTGGTAGAGCTGGTAGTACATGCCCTTCTGGTCCAGCAGCTCCTGGTGGTCGCCCCGCTCGATGATGCGGCCGTGATCCAGCACCATGATGGCGTTGGCGTTGCGGACCGTGCTGAGGCGGTGGGCGATGACAAACACTGTGCGGCCCTCCATGAGCCGGTCCATCCCCTTCTCGATGAGGCTCTCTGTCCTCGTGTCGATGCTGCTGGTGGCCTCGTCCAGAATCAGCACCGGCGGGTCGGCCACAGCGGCCCTGGCGATGGCAAGGAGCTGGCGCTGCCCCTGTGAGAGGCGCTGCCCGTCTCCGGTGATCATGGTATCGTAGCCGTCGGGGAGCCTGCGGATGAAGGAGTCGGCGCCGGCCAGACGGGCGGCATTTTCCACCTCCTGATCTGTGGCGTCCAGCTTCCCGAAGCGGATATTGTCGGCAATGGTGCCGGTAAAGAGATGAGTGTCCTGGAGCACCACGGCCATGGAGCTTCGCAGGGCCTCTTTTTTTATGTCTCTTATATCGATGCCGTCGTAGGTGATGGCGCCTCCGCTGATGTCGTAAAAGCGGCTGATCAGGTTGATGATGGTGGTCTTCCCGGCGCCGGTGGAGCCCACGAAGGCAATCTTCTGGCCCGGCTTGGCGTAGAGGCTGACCTTGTCCAGTATCTTTTTGTCCTCCCTGTACCCGAAGGACACATCGTGAAAGCGGACGTCCCCGCGAAGGGGCGTGAGGGCGTGGGTGCGGGTATCCTCCCAGGCCCATTTCCCTGTCCGCTGCGCGCTTTTTTCCAGGTTTCCCTGACTGTCCGCCGTGACGTTTGCAAGGACTACGTGGCCTGCGTCCTCCTCCGGCGTCTCGTCCATCATGTCGAAGATCCGCTCCGCGCCGGCCAGGGCGGCCAGCATGAAGTTAGACTGCTGGGTGAACTGGTTTACCGGCAGGGTGGACTGGCGCACAAAGATGAGATAGCTTGCCAGGGTGCCAATGTCGATGCGGCCCCAGATGGCCATCAGGCCGCCCAGGACAGCCACCACCGCGTAGTTGATGTAGGAAATGCTGACCACCATGGGGATCATGGTGCTGGAGTAGGCGGTGGCCTTTGTCCCCGCCTCCCGCAGGAGAGCGTTTTTCTCGTGGAAGGCCCTCAGACTGTCCGCCTCGTGGTTGAAGACCTTGACCACCTTCTGGCCCCGGATCATCTCCTCGATGTAGCCGTTCAGCTCGCCCAGGTACTGCTGCTGGTGATTGAAATAGTAGGTGCTCTTTTTCCCGCTGTAGCGGATGTAGAGGAACATGGAGGCGTACCCGAGGACAACCAGGAAACTGAGCTGCCAGTTCAGGATGAAGAGGATGGTCAGCGTCCCCACAACCTGGATAAAGCTCTGGATGATCATAGCAAAGCTGTTGTTGAGGGCGTCGGAGATGGTGTCCACGTCGTTGGTGAAGCGGCTCATGGTGTCCCCGTCCGGGTGGGAGTCAAAGTACCCGAGAGGCAGCTTTTCCATGGTGTGGAAGAGGTCCCGGCGGATGTCATAGATGATCTTCTGGGCGGCTTTTACCATGGTCTGGCTGTAGCCGAAGGCTGCGGCCGCCCCGGTCAGGTAGATGGCGGCGGTGACCGCCACGCCGAAGATGAGCCCCTTCAGGTCCCCCGGCACGATATACTGGTTGATGATGGGCTTTACCATGTAGGTGCCAAGCAGGTTGGCTCCCGCGCTGACGGTGACAAGAAGGGCCACCGCCGCCAGCAGGAATTTATGCATGCCCATGTAGGAGAGGAGCTTCCCAAATGTGCGCCGCAGGTTTTTGGGGCGCTTTCTGTTCGCTGTTGCCATGGCCTATCTGCCTCCTTTCTGTGACTCGTAGATTTCCCGGTAAATGGGGCTCTCTGCAAGGAGAGACTGGTGGGTCCCCACCGCGTGTATCCGTCCGTCGTCCAGTATCACGATCTTGTCCGCGTGCATGACGGACAGGATGCGCTGGGCGATGACCAGCTTTGTCATGGAGGGGATGGCCTCCAGAGCCTCCCGTATCCGGCTCTCTGTGGCCGTGTCCACGGCGCTGGTGGAGTCGTCAAAGATGAGGATCTTCGGCCGTTTTAAGAGAGCCCGGGCAATGCACAGGCGCTGCCTCTGCCCTCCCGACAGGTTGACCCCTCCCTGGTCCAGCCGGGTGTCCAGCCCCTCCGGGAGGGTGCGGATGAACTCGTCGGCGCAGGCGGCGCGGCAGGCCGCCTGCAGCTCAGCTTCCGTGGCTCTGGGGTTGCCCCACAGGAGATTTTCCCGGATGGTGCCGGAGAAGAGGACGTTTTTCTGGAGCACAATGCCTACCCCGTCCCGGAGAGCCTCCAGGCTGTAGGAGCGCACGTCCCGTCCTCCCACGCGGACAGAACCCGAGGTGGCGTCGTAGAGCCTGGGGATGAGCTGCACAAGGGTGCTCTTGGAGGAGCCTGTGCCGCCGATGATGCCCACCGTCTCCCCGGCCTCTATGTGGAGGTCGATGTCGGAGAGGGTGTACTCCTTTGCCTCTTTTTTATACTTGAAGGACACGTGGTCAAAGTCGATCTGTCCGTCCGGGATCACCTGGCAGGGATTTTCCGGGTCGGACAGGGTGCTTGTCTCGTCGAAGACCTGGTTGATGCGCCGGGCGCTGGCCAGGGACCGGGTCAGCATGAGGAACACGTTGGATATCATCATGAGGGAGTTGACGATCTGGAGCACATAGCTTAAGAAGCCGGTCAGCTCTCCCACCTGCATGCTGCCGGCCTGGATAAAGCCGCCGCCGAACCAGAGGATGAGCACGATGGAGGTGTACATGGTGAGCTGGAAGGCGGGCAGGTTCAGCACCGCGAAGTGGAAGGTGGTGCGGCTTGTGTCCGCCAGATCCCGGTTGGCCTTTTCAAAGACCTCCTCCTCGTACTCCTCCCGCACAAAGGCCTTGACAGCCCGGATGGCGGTGAGGTTTTCCTGGATGGCCGCGTTGACCCTGTCCATGCAGACCTGCAGCTTCCCGTACAGGGGCGCCACCTTGCGCACGATGAAAAACAGGATGCAGGCCAGGACAGGGGTGCAGATTACAAACACGAGGGCCAGGGCGGCGTTCATCCAGAAAGCCAGGAAGAGCCCCATGATGAGCATCACCGGTCCCCGGACCATGGGCCGTATGCCCCCTGTGATGGCGTTCTGCATGACGGTGATGTCCGTGGTCATGCGGGTGATCAGGGAGGAGGTGCTGAAGTGGTCCAGGTTGGCAAAGGAGTAGGACTGGATCCTGGAAAACTCAGCCTCCCGCACGCCGGAGCCAAAGCCCAGGGCGGCCCTGGCGGCGTATCTGGCGTAGAGGAGCCCTGTGATGAGGGAGAAGAGGGCGCAAAAGCCCATCTGCACGCCCTTCATGCAGATGTAGTGAATGTCCCTTGTCTGGACGCCCACGTCGATGATGTCCGCCATGATCAGCGGTATGGTCAGCTCAAAGCCTGTCTCAGCAATGATGAACAGGATGCTGAGGATAAATTCCTTCTTAAATGGCCCAAGGTGTGTGAAAACGCGTTTCAGGTCCTGCAAGATAATCCCCCGTTTCGTGTAAAATTTCTGTTTCTGTAAAAATCAGACTGCTCTCATTATAGCACAGTCCCGGGAGAAAGACAGAGGCGGATATGCTTGATTTTTCCTGAAACAGATGTGAAAATAGAGTTTAAAAGGGATTTCAGCTCTGGAAAGGAGAACCTGTATGCCGAAAAGCAAAACAAAAGCATCTGCCGAAAAAGCATCTGTCAGCCTGCCGCCCGGCTGTCTGGAGAGCCGGGAGAAAATGAGGAAGTATCTGGAGAGCCTGGGGGAGCCCTCCTATCTGCGGTTCGCCAGCTCCCTGATCCCGGAGCTGCCTGTGGAGCGGTTCCTGGGGATCCGTCTTCCCCTGCTGCGAAAAATCGCCCGACGCATTGCCGCGGACCGGTGGGAGGAGTGGCTTTCCCGGGCCGGGCAGGACAGCTTCGAGGAGGTGATGCTCCAGGGGATGGTCATCGGCTACGGGCTGGATAACATGGAACGGCGGGCAGGCGGAGCGCGCAGGCTGCGAGGCCAGGAGGAGCATGGCCGGGAGGAGCGCGGACAGGAGGAACTCCTGGGGGAGGCCCGGCGGCTGATCTGCTGGTTCCTGCCAAGGATTGACAACTGGTCTGTCTGCGACAGCTTCTGCAGCACCCTGAAGATCGCCGGCAGGCACCGGGCGCAGCTCTGGCCCTTTGTCACGGGCTGCCTCCGGAGCGGGGAGGAGTACACGGCCCGCTTCGGGGCGGTCATGCTGCTGGACTACTATGTGGACAGGGAGTACCTTGGGGAGGCCCTGGCAGAGCTGGAGCAGGTGGACCAGGACTCCTACTATGTGAAGATGGCCGTGGCCTGGGCCCTTTCCATGTTTTACCTGGAGTTCCCCAAGGAGACGGAGGCTTTTCTTGAGGCCTGCCGTCTGGATGACTTCACTTATAATAAGACGCTGCAGAAAATCTGCGAGTCCAGGAGGGCAGACCGGGAGATGAAGGAGAGGGTTCGGGCTATGCGAAGAGGAAAGTTGATAAAAAATGATTGACAAGCCTCGTTCTTCTCCTTATAATGAACAGAAGCGATAAGGGAGTAGTTGGCGCCTGGGGCGCAGTACTGTCAACATACTGATGCTGTCCTGGCATCTGGCATTACTTGAAATAATGAGACTTATCCGCGCAGAGAGTATCTGCCGCGGATGGGTCTTTTTTTACGCGCTGCCCGCGCTGCATCCGCCCGGCCGCTGACAGGGGAGAGGGGCTTTCGGCCCCGGGAGGGACACAAAAGAAGACAAAAGGAGAAGAAAAATGGGACTGATCGAACTTTTTCTGATGGCGGTGGGGCTGTCCATGGACGCCTTTGCCGTGTCAGTCTGTAAGGGCCTCGCCATGAAGAAATGCACCTGGGCCAAGGCGGGGATCGTGGGACTTTATTTTGGGGTATTCCAGGCGGGGATGCCGGTCATCGGGTATCTCCTGGGGAGCCAGTTCAAGGAGATCATCACCTCCATAGACCACTGGATCGCCTTCATCCTGTTGGGACTTATCGGCGCCGGCATGATAAAGGAGGCCTTTGGAGGGGAGGACTGCGAGGCGGACGACTCCCTGGATGTGCGGACCATGCTGCCCCTGGCGGTGGCTACCAGTATCGACGCCCTGGCGGTGGGTATCACCTTCGCCTTTCTGAAGGTGGAGATCGTGCCTGCGGTATCCTTCATCGGCGTGACCACCTTTGTCATCTCCGCGGCGGGCGTAAGGATCGGCAACGTGTTTGGCTCCCGCTGGCAGAAGGGAGCCCAGATCGCAGGGGGCGTGATCCTCGTCTGTCTCGGGGTGAAAATCCTCGTTGAGCATTTGGGGCTCATATGATAAACTGATGTGGAAAGGAATGTTCCGCCGGGAAGAGGCGGGACAGAGGTGAGACGGTATGAAATGGAATAAATTTCGTTTGAAGACAACAACCGCGGCGGAGGAGATCGTCAGCAGTTCCCTCATGGAGCTGGGTATCCAGGGGGTGGAGATCGAGGATAAAATTCCTCTCACCCAGGCGGACAAGGAGCAGATGTTTGTGGATATCCTTCCCCAGACTGAGGAGGACGACGGCGTGGCCTACATTACCTTCTATATGGAGGAGGAAGACGACAAGGAGGAGATGCTGGGGAAGGTGCGCGCAGAGCTTGAGGACATCTCTGCCTTTGTGGATATCGGGGAGGCCTCCATCGAGGAGTCCCAGACAGAGGACGTGGACTGGGTGAACAACTGGAAGCAGTATTTCCACCAGTTTACCGTGGACAACGTGCTCATCATCCCCTCCTGGGAGGATGTAAAGCCGGAGGATGAGGACAAGCTGATCATCCACATTGATCCGGGGACGGCCTTTGGCACAGGTATGCACGAGACAACCCAGCTGTGTATCCGCCAGCTGAAGAAATACGTGGAGCCGGGCATGAGGATCCTGGATGTTGGCTGCGGCAGCGGCATCCTTGGTATGCTGGCCCTGAAGTTCGGCGCGGGCTACTCCGTGGGCACGGACCTGGATCCCTGCGCCATTGACGCCACCCACGAAAATATGGCTGTCAACGGCATTGAGAAGGATCAGTACGAGGTCATGATCGGAAACATCATTGACGACAGAGAGGTTCAGGACAGGGCTGGCTATGAAAAGTACGACATTGTGGCCGCCAACATCCTGGCGGATGTGCTGGTACCCCTGACGCCGGTGATCCAGGCCCAGCTGAAAAGCGGCGGTATTTACATCACAAGCGGGATCATAGAGGACAAGGAGGAGACCGTGGTGGAGGCAGTGAAGGAAGCCGGCATGGAGCTTCTGGAGGTACATCACCAGGGAGAGTGGGTCTCCGTCACAGCGAGGAAACGATAGATGCAGCATTTTTTTGTGACGCCGGATCAGGTGGAAAAGCCATACATTTATATAGAAGGTTCTGATGTGAACCACATGAAAAATGTGCTCCGCATGAAAAAGGGCGAGAGGCTGGAGGTCAGCGACGGCAACAACCGCAAATATATCTGCCAGGTCACAGGCTACGAGGAGGGCCGGGCCCGGCTTGAGATAGAGGAGGAGAGGGAGCTGGACACAGAGCTTCCCTCCCCCATCTGGCTCTTCCAGGGACTTCCCAAGAGCGACAAGATGGAGCTGGTGGTGCAGAAGGCAGTGGAGCTGGGAGCCCGGGGCGTGGTCCCTGTGGCGGCGAAGCGCTCCGTGGTGAAGCTGGACGGACCCAAGGCGGAGAAAAAGGTAAAGCGGTGGAACGAGATCGCCAAAAGCGCGGCCAAGCAGGCGGGCCGGGGCATCATCCCGGAGGTGAAGAGCGTGTGCAGCTTTGACGAGGCCCTGCAGGCGGCGGGCAGTCTGGATGTGATCCTCTTTCCCTACGAGCTGGCAGAGGGCATGGACTACACGCGAAAGGTCATTGAGGAGATACGGCCGGGCCAGTCTGTGGGCATCTTTATCGGGCCCGAGGGCGGATTTGAGAGAGAGGAAGAGGAGAAGGCGCTGGCCGCCGGCGCCAGGGTCATCACCCTGGGCAGGCGGATTTTGCGCACCGAGACAGCGCCCCTCATGGTGCTGGCCATCCTGGGCTATCACCTGGAGCCCTGAGGCGCATAAATTAATAGTAAAAAGTACAGGAGTGATCTTTGATGGAAGTTTATCTTGACAATTCTGCCACCACCCGGGCCTACGACTGCGTGGGGGACCTTGTGCGCAAGGTCATGTGCCAGGACTACGGCAACCCCTCCTCCATGCACGCCAAGGGAGTGCAGGCAGAGCATTATATAAAAGAGACAAAGGAAATACTGGCAAAGCTGTTGAAGGTGAAGGACAAGGAGATCGTCTTCACGTCCGGCGGCACGGAGAGCGACAACCTGGCCCTTATCGGAGCGGCCAGGGCCAACAGGCGCAGGGGGAATCACCTGATCACCTCCTCCATCGAGCACCCGGCGATCCTGAACACCATGCGCTACCTGGAGGAGGAAGAGGATTTCCGCGTCACCTTCCTGCCGGTGGACCGGTACGGGAGAGTGAAGCTGGAGGCTTTGCAGGAGGCCCTCTGTCCGGAGACGATCCTTGTGTCCATTATGTACGTGAACAACGAGGTGGGATCCGTGCAGCCCATCCGGCAGGCGGCGGATATGGTGAAGGCCTATAATAAGGATATCCTGTTCCATGTGGACGCGGTCCAGGGCTTTGGAAAATACAGGATTTACCCGAAGAAGGAGAAGATCGACATGCTCACCCTAAGCGGCCACAAGATACACGGGCCCAAGGGGACGGGAGCCCTCTACTTCGGCGAGCAGGTGAAGATAAAGCCCATCGTCTTCGGCGGTGAGCAGCAGAAGAACATCCGCTCCGGGACGGAGAACGTGCCCGGGATCGCAGGCCTTGGCCTGGCGGCAAAGACTATCTACGACGGGCTGGAGGAGAAGGTGGACCGGATGCGGGCGCTGAAGGCCCGGTTCATAGACGGTGTGCAGAAGCTGGATGACATCACCATCCACGGCCTCTACGACGAGACCAGCGCGCCCCACATCATCAGCGTGGGATTTGCCGGGGTGAGGAGCGAGGTCCTGCTCCACGCTCTGGAGGAGAAGGGCATCTACGTGTCCTCCGGCTCAGCCTGCGCCTCCAACCACCCGGCCATCAGCGGGGTGCTGAAGGGGATCGGGGCACAGAAGGAGTATCTGGACGCCACGCTGCGCTTCAGCATGTCAGAATTTACAACAGAAGAAGAGATTGACTATACGCTGGAAACCCTATATAATTTAGTACCAGTATTGCGCAGATATACGAGACGGTAATGCCAGAGGCGCATAGGGAGCGCCTGGGCCGCAGCCGGGACAGTTCGTCTGCACACCAGGAAGAAAAGAGGAAAGAACCATGACATTTCACACATTTTTGATCAAGTACGGTGAGATCGGGATCAAGGGAAAGAACCGCTATATGTTCGAGGACGCCCTGGTGCGTCAGATCCGCTACGCCCTGCGGGAGGCGGACGGCAGCTTTAAGGTGCATAAGACGCGAGGCCGTATCTATGTGGACTGTGACGGCCCCTACGACTATGACGAGGTGACAGAGGCTCTCCAGAGAGTCTTCGGCATTGTGGGCATCTGCCCTGTGGTGCGGCTTGAGGACCAGGGCTTTGAGCAGCTGAAAAAAGACGTGGTGGCCTACATGGATGAGCTGTACCCGGACAAAAACATTACCTTCAAGGTGGAGGCCAGGAGAAGCCGGAAGAATTATCCGAAGAATTCCATGGAGATCAACTGCGACATCGGGGAGGCTATTCTGGACGCGTTTCCCGGGATCCGTGTGGATGTACACCATCCGGATGTGATGCTGAACATCGAGGTCAGGGAGGATATCTACGTCTACTCCAGGATCATTCCCGGGCCGGGAGGCATGCCTGTGGGGACAAACGGGAAAGCCATGCTCCTTCTGTCCGGCGGAATCGACAGCCCGGTGGCTGGCTACATGATCGCCAAGAGGGGCGTTGCCCTGGAGGCAACCTACTTCCACGCGCCGCCCTACACAAGCGAGCGGGCCAAGGAGAAGGTGGTGGATCTGGCCAGGATCATCGCAGCCTACGCAGGTCCCATCCGTCTCCACGTGGTGAATTTTACAGACATCCAGCTCTACATCTACGACCAGTGCCCCCACGATGAGCTGACCATCATCATGAGAAGGTACATGATGAAGATCGCGGAGCATTTTGCGAAGGAGGACGGCTGCCTGGGTCTCATCACAGGGGAGAGCATCGGTCAGGTGGCAAGCCAGACCATGCAGAGCCTGGCGGCTACCAACGAGGTGTGCACTCTGCCGGTGTACCGTCCCCTGATCGGATTTGACAAGAAGGAGATCGTGGAGGTGTCCGAGAAGATCGGCTCCTACGAGACATCCATACAGCCCTTTGAGGACTGCTGCACCATCTTTGTGGCAAAGCATCCGGTGACAAAGCCGAACATCAACATCATTCACAGGTCAGAGGAAAATCTGGCGGAGAAGATCGACGAGCTGGTACAGACAGCCATCGACACGGTGGAGATCATAGACGTGCAGGGCTAGCATTGCTCTGCAGGGGAGCCCGGAGGGGATCCCCCGGAGCGTTTTTGTTTAACAGGGAACGGAAAGTTTCCTGTTAAATAAAAAATACGCCGGAATGTCAGCGCATTTCGGCGTATTCATATGTTCGCTTTAAACCTGTCCGATTATACAAGGTAGGGCTTCAGAGTCTCAAGTACCTCATCGATGCCTGCGTCAGCGTGGATGTTCAGGTCGATAGGCTTGGACAGATCCAGGCTGAAGATACCCATGATGGATTTTGCATCGATCACATATCTTCCGGATACAAGATCAAAGTCATAGTCAAACTTTGTGATGTCGTTTACGAAAGATTTTACTTTGTCGATTGAGTTTAAAGAAATTTGTACTGTTTTCATTGGAATAACCTCCTTGATTTCTTATATCAGTTTCTATAATCATCTTAAGAGCTGAAAGTGTAAAAGTCAAGGAACAATTTGCCAAAGAATTGGGATAAATTTCGTTAAAGCATACAACAATTTACACGAGAGCAACAAGAGAGCAGAAGAAAAGAGAGGTTGGAAATGAAAAAGGCAGCACTTCACAATCTGGGATGCAAGGTAAACGCCTACGAGACGGAGGCCATGCAGGAAATACTGGAGCAGAGCGGCTATGAAATCGTGTCCTTTAATGAAAGGGCGGACGTCTACGTCATCAACACGTGCACGGTCACCAACATGGCGGACCGGAAGTCCCGCCAGATGCTCCACCGGGCCAAGAAGCTGAATCCGGACGCTGTGGTGGTGGCGGCGGGCTGCTATGTCCAGGCCAAGGCAGGGGAAGTGGACGACTGCGTGGACATTGTCATCGGGAACAACAAAAAGCATGAGCTGGCCCGGATCCTGGAGGAGTTTTTCCGGGAGAGACAGGCGGCCGGTACAGACGGGGCGGAGGCTGAGAAGACAGGCCCGGGCAGAAAAGACATCATCGACATCAGCCGTACGCCGGAGTACGAGGAACTGCGCCTGACCCGGACCGGGGAGCACACCCGGGCCTACATCAAGGTGCAGGACGGCTGCAACCAGTTCTGCTCCTACTGTATCATCCCCTACGCCAGGGGACGGGTCCGCAGCAGGCGCATGGAGGACGTGGTGGACCAGGTGCGCACGCTGGCTGACAAGGGCTACAAGGAGGTGGTGCTGACGGGCATCCACCTAAGCTCCTACGGGCTGGATCTGGACCGGGGGGAGGACCTTCTCTCCCTCATCTGCGCTGTCCACGAGGTGGAGGGTATCTGCCGGATCCGCCTGGGCTCCCTGGAGCCCCGGATCATCACGGAGGAATTTGCGCGGACGCTTGCCTCCCTCCCCAAGATCTGCCCCCATTTCCACCTCTCTTTGCAGAGCGGCTGCGACGAGACGCTGCGGCGCATGAACCGGCGGTACACGACAGAGGAGTATTATGAGAAATGCCAGCTCCTCCGGAAGTATTTTGACCACCCGGCTCTGACCACGGACGTGATCGTGGGCTTCCCCCAGGAGAGCGAGGAGGAGTTTGAACAATCCATGGCCTTTGTGGATAAGGTGGACTTCTACGAGACCCACATTTTCAAGTACTCCCGCCGGGAGGGGACAAAGGCAGCCGACATGGAGGGGCAGGTGCCGGAGCAGGTGAAGAACGCAAGGAGCGCTCAGCTCATTGCCCTGGGAAGACGCAAACAGCAGGCCTATGAGGACCGGCTCATAGGGAAATGCGTGGAGGTCCTGATGGAGGAGGCTGTGGAGAGAGAGGACGGCATTTACCAGGTGGGGCACACGAAGGAATATGTGAAAGTCGGACAAAAAACGACAGAGAATTTGGCAAATCAGTTGATAAATGTAGAAATTGAGAACCGTTTACAAATAATTCATTGAATTTCAGAATGGAATAGAGTAGAATAAATATGAAGTATTTTTGGAGGACGTGAGTATATGAAAGAATTAACCAACACCCAGTTTTTCCAGGTAGAAAGCGGCCCACAAATTCAGGCAAAAGATATACTTGAAATTGTGTACAAGGCACTGAGCGAGAAAGGCTACAATCCGGTCAACCAGATCGTCGGCTACATCATGTCAGGGGATCCTACTTATATTACAAGCCACAACGGCGCCAGGAGCCTGATCATGAAGGTGGAGAGAGACGAACTGGTAGAAGAGATGCTGAAAGCGTATATCAAGTATCACGGATGGGAATAATTTTGTATGAGAGTGATGGGACTGGACTACGGCTCTAAGACAGTGGGAGTGGCGGTGAGCGACCCCCTTGGTCTTACAGCACAGGGGATTGAGACCATCTGGCGCAAGGATGAGAACAAGCTTAGAAAGACGTGTGCCCGCATCGAGGAGCTGATACGGGAGTATGAGGTCGAGAGCATTGTACTCGGACTGCCGCGCCACATGAACAGCGACGTGGGAGATCGGGCGGAAAAATCTTTGGAATTCGGTGAGATGCTGCGCCAGCGTACCGGCCTTGAGGTCATTATGTGGGACGAGCGTCTGACCACGGTAGAAGCAGAGCGGACTTTAATTGAGAGCAACGTGAGAAGGGAAGACCGCAAGAAATACATTGATAAGATTGCGGCTGTTTTTATATTGCAGGGATATCTGGACTCGAAATACCATGAGGCGGCCATTAGAGAGGACCGTCTTTAAGTACTGTCTTAAGTACTGTCGTTAAACTACTGGATTTTTTGAGGTGTATTGTAATGGAAAAGATCAAATTTCAGTCTGACGGGGCGGAGACGGCGGAGTTTTTTGTCCTGGAGCAGACGACTATCAATGGAACGTCCTACATTCTGGTCACGGACTCGGAGGAGGGAGACGCGGAGTGTCTCATCCTCAAGGACAGATCAGAGGCAGAAGATACAGAAAGCATTTACGAGATCGTAGAAGATGACACAGAGCTTTCCGCTGTGTCGAAGGTGTTCGAAGAGCTGCTTGAGGATATCGAGATAGAAAGGTAATATACTATGTCTATAAGCCAGGAAAAATTCAAAGAGATGCTGAAGGAAAAGGGTCTGAAGGTGACCAATCAGAGGCTTCTTGTTCTGCAGGTGCTTGCGGAGCACGGGGACGAGCATATGACCGCGGAGGATATCTTTGAGCTGGTCAAGGAGGACTACCCGGAGATCGGTCTTGCCACCATTTACCGGACAGTCCAGCTTCTCCTGGACATGCAGCTTGTGGATCGGATCATGCTGGACGACGGATGCGTGCGGTATGAGATCGGTGATTTCCTGGATGAGCAGGAGGGACACCGTCATCATCACCATCACCTGATCTGTACGGAGTGCGGAAGTGTCTCTGCGTTCAGAGACGATCTTCTCGAGGATCTGGAGGCCTACATTGAAAAGAAGACGGGCTTTCAGGTGACTGACCATGAACTGAAATTTTACGGCGTGTGCAGAAAATGCCGTGAAAAAGAAAAATAACGGAAAAATAAACCTATGGAGGTGTAAGCTTGAAAAAAGAAAACAATGGAAAACTGCGCATCATTCCGCTCGGAGGCCTGGAAAAGATCGGAATGAACATTACTGCCTTTGAGTACGGAGACAGTATTATTGTGGTGGATTGCGGTCTGGCCTTCCCGGAGGACGATATGCTGGGAATTGACCTGGTCATCCCGGATATTACCTATCTGAAGGACAATATCCAGAAGGTCAAGGGCTTTGTCATCACCCACGGACATGAGGACCACATCGGAGCCCTCTCCTACGTGCTCAGGGAAATGAATCTTCCTATTTACGCTACAAAGCTGACAATGGGTATCATTGAGAAGAAGCTGACAGAGCATAATCTTTTGAGGAGCACAAGGAGAAAGGTGGTCCGGTTCGGTCAGTCCATCAATCTGGGACAGTTCCGAATCGAGTTTATCAAGACAAACCACAGTATCCAGGACGCCTCAGCCCTTGCCATCTACTCGCCGGCGGGCATTGTGGTGCACACAGGAGACTTTAAGGTGGACTACACACCGGTCTTTGGCGACGCCATCGACCTTCAGAGATTTGGTGAGATCGGGAAAAAGGGCGTGCTGGCCCTCATGTCGGACAGTACCAACGCGGAGCGTCCCGGATTTACCCAGTCCGAGCGGACTGTGGGACGCACATTTGACCACCTCTTCGCCGAGTACAAGAATACAAGGATCATCATTGCCACCTTCGCGTCCAATGTGGACCGTGTGCAGCAGATCATCAATTCTGCCTACAAGTATGACAGGAAGGTGGTTGTGGAGGGCCGGAGCATGGTGAACATCATCTCCACGGCCCAGGAGCTGGGTTACCTGAACGTGCCGGACAAGACCCTTATCGAGATCGACCAGCTGAAGAACTATCCGCCGGAGAAGACGGTGCTCATCACCACAGGTAGCCAGGGAGAGTCCATGGCGGCCCTGTCCAGAATGGCGGCGGACATCCACAAGAAAGTGACCATTATGCCGGGAGACACGGTTATTTTTAGCTCCAATCCCATTCCGGGAAATGAGAAATCCGTCTCCAAGGTCATCAACGAGCTCTCCGAGAAGGGGGCCAACGTGATCTTCCAGGATGCCCACGTATCCGGACATGCCTGTCAGGAGGAGCTGAAGCTGATCTACTCCCTTGTGAAACCAAAGTACGCCATCCCCATCCACGGCGAGTTCCGCCACAGGAAGGCTAACGCGGGCCTGGCACTGTCCCTTGGAATCCCCAAGGAGAACGTCTTTATGCTGCAGTCCGGCGACGTGCTGGAGCTTGATAGCAAGGAGGCCAAGGTGGTGGACAAGGTCCACACCGGCGAAGTGCTGGTAGACGGACTTGGCGTTGGCGATGTGGGAAATATCGTTCTTCGCGACCGCCAGCACCTGGCGGAGGACGGTATCCTCATCGTGGTCATGACCCTGGAGAAGAGAACCAACCGTCTCCTGGCCGGCCCGGATATCGTATCCCGCGGCTTTGTCTATGTGCGCGAGTCAGAAGGGCTGATGGAGGACGCCAGAAAAGTCCTCGTGGACGCGGTAGATAACTGTCTCCATCGCCAGAGAGGCGCAGACTGGAGCAAGATCAAGCTGGTTGTCCGCGACACGATGAACGAGTTCATCTGGAAGAGAACAAAGAGAAGACCCATGATTTTACCGATAATTATGGATGTAGACAGATAATTTAAAAAAGTGTAAAGAGGGACGTAATACTTTTTAAAAGTATTACGTCCCAAATTAACGTAACTGGTGTGTAATTGTGTATAAACTGGTGTGTAAATATGTTTATTGATGAGAGAATTACGACATTTATCCATTCCCTGGAGACGCCGGAAAGCCCGCTTTTGGAGGAGATCGAGGATAAGGCGCTGGCGGACCGGGTGCCAATCATCCGCAAGGAGACCCAGAGCTTTCTGAAGGTGCTGCTGCAGATCGAAAGGCCTGGCAGCATACTGGAGCTTGGCACGGCGGTGGGCTTCTCCGCTCTTCTGATGAGCGCCTACGCCCCGGAGGGGTGCCGGATCACTACCATAGAGAACTATGAGAAGAGGATCCCCATTGCCAGAGAGAATTTCCGCCGGGCCGGAAAAGAAAAGGACATCACCCTCCTGGAGGGGGATGCCCTGGAGGTAATGCGGGGGCTGGAGGGGCCCTTTGACCTCATCTTCATGGACGCGGCCAAGGCACAGTACATCCACTATCTGCCGGAGGCGCTGCGGCTTCTGGAGGAGGGCGGCGTCCTTGTGACGGACAATGTGCTCCAGGACGGGGACATCATGGAGTCCCGCTTTGCGGTGGAGAGGCGCAACCGGACCATCCACAAGAGAATGAGGGAGTACCTCTACCAGCTGAAGCACGATGAACGGCTCCTGACCAGTATCCTCCCCCTGGGGGACGGGCTGGCAGTCAGCGTAAAGAAAGGAAAGACACTATGAACAGATATCCTGAACTGCTCATCCCGGCCAGCAGCCTGGAAGTGCTGAAGACAGCTGTGATCTTCGGCGCGGACGCAGTGTATATAGGCGGCGAGGCCTTCGGCCTCCGGGCCAAGGCGAAAAATTTCTCCCGGGAGGACATGGCGGAGGGGATCCGCTTTGCCCACGACCACGGCGTGCGGGTCCATGTGACGGCCAATATCCTGGCCCACAACGGTGATCTCCCCGGCGTGCGGAAATATTTTGAGGAGCTGCGGGAAATGCAGCCGGACGCCCTCATCATCGCCGATCCGGCGGTCTTTGAGATCGCGAAAGAGGTGTGCCCGGAAATCGAGCGGCACATCAGCACCCAGGCCAACAACACCAATTACGGGACCTTTAATTTCTGGTGGAAGCAGGGAGCCAAAAGAGTTGTCACAGCCCGGGAACTCTCCCTGAAGGAGATAAAGGAAATCCGCCGGAACATACCGGAGGAGATGGAGATTGAGAGCTTTATCCACGGGGCCATGTGCATTTCCTACTCAGGCAGATGCCTTCTGAGCAGCTATTTTACCGGAAGGGACGCCAACAGGGGAGCCTGCACCCACCCCTGCCGCTGGAAATACTCCATCGTGGAGGAGACAAGGCCCGGGGAGTATATGCCTGTCTATGAAAATGAGAGAGGCACATTTATCTTTAACTCCAAGGATCTGTGCATGATCGAGCATATACCGGAGCTCATCGACGCGGGCATCGACAGCTTCAAGATCGAGGGAAGGATGAAGACAGCCCTCTACGTGGCCACAGTGGCCCGGACCTACCGGAAGGCCATAGACGATTATCTGGAGGATCCGGCTCTCTACGAGAAAAATATGCCCTGGTATCTGGACCAGATTTCAAACTGCACCTACCGGCAGTTCACCACCGGATTTTACTTTGGAAAGCCGGATGAGAGCGCCCAGATCTACGACAACAATACCTACGCAAAGGACTACACTTATCTGGGCATCATCGGCGGGGAGAAGGACGGGCTCTACCAGATCGAGCAGAGAAATAAGTTTTCCGTGGGTGAGCAGATCGAGATTATGAAGCCGGACGGGAGAAATGTGGAGGTGACTGTCCACCGCATCGTGAATGAGGACGGACAGGAGCAGGAGAGCGCGCCCCACGCAAAGCAGACCATCTATGTGGACCTGGGGGCGGAGGCGGATCTTTGCGACATTCTGAGAAGAAAAGAAGAGTAAAGAAAATAGACAGAGGAAGCTGCGGGTTTAAAAATAGTCCCGCAGCTTTTCTATTGCGCTCTTCTCGATCCTGGAGACATAAGAACGGGAGATCCCAAGCTTCTTGGCAATCTCCCGCTGTGTGAATTCATCTCCGTTATAGAGACCGTACCGCATTTTCAGAACAAGCCGTTCCCGGGGAGAGAGAACGGTTTCTATCCTGGAATAGAGGAGCCGGATATCGTCGCCAAGGGCGACCTTTTCATGCGCGTCAGCTGTGTCCGACTCGATGATGTCAAAGAGCTGGATCTCGTTGCCCTCCCGGTCTGTGCCGATGGGCTCGTAGAGGGACACGTCCCGGGCAGACTTCTTCCGGGTGCGCAGGTACATGAGGATTTCGTTTTCAATACACCTTGCGGCGTAGGTTCCAAGCCGTACAGCCTTGTCAGGGTTAAAGGTCACAACTCCCTTGATCAGACCGATGGTTCCGATGGAGAGAAGGTCCTCTGTCTCCTCGTCCATGGACTGATATTTTCGGACAATATGCGCCACAAGGCGCATGTTCCGCTCGATCAGAATGTGCTTCGCTTCCTGGTCACCTTCCGTATATTTCTGCAGATAATACTGCTCCTCGGCCGCTGTCAGTGGTTGTGGAAAGGATTTCAAATGAAGCACCTCTCTGGCGTGGTTAATTACAGTCTATGTCAAAATGAGGAGTTTTGTGCTTTTCCAAAAGGAAGAAGAAATTATTGTTGGACTGTAGCGCCGGGGGAGACTATAATGGTAGAGAGAATGAAAGAGACAAAGATGAAACCAGTGACAGCCAAAAGATAGCGGAGGGATGAGAATGAGCAGGATATGTCCGAAATGCGGAAAGGAAATGAGTGACACAGCAAAATTTTGCAACCAGTGCGGGTACAGATTTGAAGAGAGACAGCTTTTCTGTCTCTGGTGCGGGGCAAAGGTGGAGAGCGGCGACAGGTTCTGCCCTGAGTGCGGCAGAAGCCTGAGCCAGGGCGGGCCCCGGCAGAGCACAGCGCAGCAGAACACAGGCCAGCAAAATAAAGGCCAGCAAAATACAGGCCAGCAGAGCGCGAGCCAGCAGAACGCAGGCCAGGCCGGCGGATTTACGAAGGATGAGTTTATATCCATGTCCAAGAGCGGGATGGGAAAATTCGTGGACGCCATCAACGACATGACAGGCCAGGAGGGAAAGACGGACATCCGCCTGCGGGAGCTGGTGAGCGAGGTGTTCAGGCACCACACAGTAGAGGAGCGGGAGGAGCTCTTCATCAGCGGGACAAAAAAGACTACTCCGGCGCCGGAGAATATGACGGCAGACTGGCCCCATCCATGGCTCTTCGCCAGGATCTTCCTCATGTTCCTGGTGGTGTTCATCGGGCTTCTTGTGATGATATTGGAGTTTACCAACACCAATGCCATCCCCGGCGCTATGTTTATAGGGGCCCTCATCGTCCCCTTCTCCCTGGTGATCTTCTTCTGGGAGACCAATATCCCGAGGAACATCAGCATTTTTGACGTGGTGAGCATTTTCTTTATAGGCGGGGTTATGTCTTTGATCTTTACGCTTATACTGTACGGCTACATCTATGTAGGGGAGCTGAACTACACCGGTGCCATCCTGGTGGGGATCGTGGAGGAAATCGGCAAGATCGTTGTGGCAGGACACTACGTGAAGAAGCGGAATACCTCCTACATTCTGAACGGACTGCTCCTGGGGGCCTGCGTGGGCGCCGGCTTTGCGGTGTTTGAGACCGCCGGCTACGCCTTTTCCTCCCTGATGTACGGAGGCGTCCAGGGCATGATTGACGTGCTGGTCCTGCGGGGAGCTCTAGCTGTAGGCGGACATACGCTGTGGGCGGCTATCTCCACGGCGGGCCTTGTCATTGCCAAGGGGGAGAGGCCCTTTGACAGGAAAATGTATCTGGATCCGAAATTCCTGAAATTCCTGCTCCTTGTGATCGTGCTCCACGCTGTCTGGGACATGCCCATCACGCTGGGACGCTCTGTCCACCTTGTGCAGTGGGTGCTCTGCGCTGTGGCGGTGATTATTGTCCTTGTGCTGCTCAGCTCCGGCCTGCGGCAGGTGTCCGCGGTGTCAGAGAGAGCCAGACGGCAGAAGAGAAATGTAAATATGTGACAGAGGGGAAGCAAACGGTAAATAGGACAACGGATAAAAGGAGCAACAGGGCCTGCTGTTATAGTGGCCCTGTTGTTTTGTGTTCGGAGAAATGTCAGTGCCAAGAAAAACATAACAATATCAGAGAAAATATCGACATTCGAGAAAAATATCTATATCTGAGGAAATACCGGTTGACAAGTTAACGTAACGGGTGTATCATGAAAACATTCTAAAAACAATCGATCTATATTCAGGAGATTTCATTTATGTATTCCAGGGCAGTTCGCCCGGAGGATTTCAGAAGGAAGCAGACAAAAGAGCAAAAGCGCGATAGGAGCGCAGTGTCAGTGCGTTCTGAGCGGTAAAGGAGGAATGCCTATGAGTCTTGGCATGGTATATTCCGCGGCCCTTCACGGCATGGAGGTGAAATTCATCCGCGTGGAGGCGGATCTGAGCAACGGCCTGCCCATGTTCCACATGGTGGGCTATCTGTCCTCAGAGGTGAAGGAGGCGGGGGAGCGGGTGCGCACGGCTATCCGCAACAGCGGTCTGGAGGTTCCGGTCAAAAAGACGGTGATCAACCTGTCGCCAGGCAGCGTGCGAAAGAGAGGGGCCTCCTTTGACCTGCCCATTGCCCTGTCCATCCTGGCATCCCAGGGACTCATCGGGCAGGAGGCGCTGGAGCAGGTGCTGGCGGTGGGTGAGCTGGGACTGGACGGCAGCATCCGGGACGTGCCAGGTGTGCTGCCCATTGTGTGGGAGGCAAGGAAGCAGGGATACAGGCTGTGTATTGTGCCGGCAGGCAACGAGGCGGAGGCGGCCCTCTTGGAGGGGATCCCTGTTCTGGCAGCAGGCAGCCTTGCCCATCTTCTGGATCTGCTGTCAGGAAAAGAGCTGCCCCAGCCCAGGTCTGTGAACTCTCAAAAGGCCGACAGCGTGGAGCCAGCCTTCGAGGGCGATTTCCAGGAGGTGAAAGGGCAGGGAGCCGTGAAGCGTGCGGCGGAGATTGCCGTGGCGGGAGGCCACAATTTCCTTATGATCGGCCCACCAGGAAGCGGAAAGTCCATGATCGCCAGGAGAATTCCCACCATCCTGCCGCCGCTTGCGATGGAGGAGGCTTTGGAGATCACAAAGATCTACAGTGTCCAGGGAATGCTGGAGAAGGAGACGCCCCTCATTCGGCGGCGGCCCTTCCGGGAAGTGCACCACACGGCCACAAAGGCGGCCCTAATCGGAGGAGGGCTAATCCCGGCCCCGGGGGAGATTTCCCTGGCCCACAAGGGTGTCCTTTTCCTGGACGAGCTGACGGAGTTTCCACGGTCTGTCCTGGAGGTGCTGCGCCAGCCCCTGGAGGAGAAGAAAATCCGCCTGACAAGGAAGCAGGGCGTCTACGAGTTCCCGGCAGATTTCATGCTGGCGGCAGCCATGAACCCCTGCCCCTGCGGCTACTATCCGGACCTGGACAGGTGCACCTGCACCCCTGCCGGTATCAGCCAGTATCTGGGAAAGGTCAGCCAGCCCTTCCTTGGCCGCATCGACATCTGCATGGACACCCCTGCTGTGGATTACAGAAGCCTGCAGAGCAGCGGGCAGGAGGAGACATCGGAGAAGATACGGGAGCGGGTCTGTATGGCAAGAGAGAGACAGCTCGGGCGGTACAGAGGGGAGAAGGGAAAGACGAACGCCTCCCTCCCGGCCAGGCTGATACCCAAATACTGCTCCCTGGGAACAAAGGAGGAGAGGATCATGGAGAGCGCCTTTGAGCAGATGGGGCTGACTGCCAGGACCTGCCACAAGGTGCTGAAGGTGGCCAGGACCATCGCGGACCTTGACGGAAAAGAGAAGATTCAGACCAGTCATCTGGCGGAGGCCATCGGCTACCGTCTGCCGGACGCGAAATATTGGGGAAATCTGCGCTGACAGCGCCCGGGATCAGGCCAGAGAAATAAGACATAGTAGGACAGAGAGTGACAGAGAGTGTGAAAAGAGGAGGGGATGGGGATGAAGTACGAGTACTGGCTTGCCTGTGTCCGCCCGCTGGCGGGAGGGAAAAAGGAGAAGCTGAGAAGCCGCGCGGGCAGCGGGGAGGCGGTATATTATATAGAAGAGAAAAGGCTGCAGGAGATGGAATTTCTGACAGAAAAGGACAGGCAGGTGATCCTGAGCTTCCAGAAAAAGAAAGACCTGTCGACAGAATACGGCAGGCTTCTGGAAAAAGAAATCCGGCTTGTGCCCTGCCATGATCCGGCCTACCCCAGGCGGCTGAGAGAGTGCGCCGGGCACCCCTACGCCCTGTTTGTGAAGGGCCGCCTGCCTGCCGATGACAGACTCTCGGTGGCCATTGTGGGCGCCAGGCAGTGCAGCGCCTACGGGGAGAGACAGGCCCTTGCGTTTGCGGAGTATCTGGCGGGCCGGGGCGTCCAGGTCATCAGCGGTATGGCCAGGGGCGTCGACGGGGCGGCGGGAAGAGGAGCCATAAATGGGGGAGGAGACACATATGCTGTACTGGGATCCGGAGTGGATGTGTGCTACCCTGCTCAGAACAGGGGACTCTACGGCGATATTCTGAAAAAGGGCGGCATCCTGTCGGAGCAGCTTCCGGGAGCAGCCCCAAGGAGAGAGAACTTCCCCGCCAGGAACAGGATCATCAGCGGTCTGGCAGACGCGGTTCTTGTGCTGGAGGCAAGGGAGCGCAGCGGCTCCCTCATCACAGCGGACATGGCGCTGGAGCAGGGGAGGGACGTGTACGCCCTTCCAGGGCCCGTGGACAGTCCCCTGAGCCGGGGCTGCAACCAGCTGATCAGGCAGGGGGCAGGACTCCTTATCGGGCCGGAGGAACTGCTGGAGGAGCTGGTCAGTGAGCCCGCCTTGGCGGCTCTTCTGCCGGGCCGTATGAGGGGAAAAGGAGAATGTGAAAAATCAGACAAAAATAAAAAAGTGCTTGAAAGTGCCGAAAATATAGTGTATAGTTGCCTTGGTCTGTATCCCAGGGATATCAGCTCGCTGCTGGAGGAGACAGCTCTTGCGCCGGCGGTCCTCATGGAGACGCTGGTAGCTCTCCAGATCAAGGGATACGTAAAGGAAATTTCAAAAGGCTATTACATCCGCGCCGAATGACCGGACGGGGAAAGCAGATGGAAAATCGGGCGGGGGGAATGGCACCAGGAAGTATTGGAGGAAGAAAGTTAAAATGGCTCATTATCTTGTAATCGTGGAGTCTCCGGCAAAGGTGAAGACGATCAAAAAATTCCTTGGAAGCAACTACACAGTCATGGCTTCCAACGGACATGTGAGGGACCTGCCCAAAAGCCAGCTCGGAATTGACGTGGAGCATGACTTTGAGCCCAAATATATCACCATACGCGGAAAGGGAGAGATCCTCGCGGCCCTCAGGAAGGAAGTCAAGAAGGCTGACAAGGTCTATCTGGCAACCGACCCGGACCGGGAGGGGGAGGCTATTTCCTGGCATCTGTGCAAGGCTCTGAAGCTGGAGGACAAGAAGACCTACCGCATCAGCTTTAACGAGATCACAAAGAACGCGGTAAAGGCGTCCATCAAGAACGCCAGGGAGATCGACATGGATCTGGTGGACGCCCAGCAGGCCCGCCGCGCCCTGGACAGGATCGTGGGGTACGAGATCAGCCCTCTTCTGTGGGCCAAGGTCAAGAGAGGCCTTAGCGCCGGCCGCGTGCAGTCCGTGGCACTGCGCATCATCGCGGACAGGGAGGATGAGATCAATGCGTTCATACCGGAGGAGTACTGGACGCTGGATGCCATCCTGAACGTAAAGGGGGAGAAAAAGCCCCTCCGGGCCAAATTCTACGGCACGGAAAAAGAAAAAATGACCATCCACTCCAGGGAGGAGCTTGATAAGATCCTGAAGGATCTGGAGGGGGCCGACTATAGTGTGGAGGAAGTGAAGAAGGGGGAGCGCTTCAAGAAGGCTCCCGTGCCCTTCACCACCAGTACCATGCAGCAGGAGGCGTCCAAGGTTCTGAACTTTGCCACCCAGAAGACCATGCGGATCGCTCAGCAGCTCTACGAGGGAATTGACATTAAGGGCAACGGAACAGTGGGTCTGATCACTTACCTGCGTACAGACTCCACCCGCGTGTCCGAGGAGGCGGAGAGCAGTGTCCGGGACTTTATCGGAAAGAGCTACGGGGAGCAGTTTGTGGCCACCGGAACGGCAAAGCAGGCTGACAACAGGAAGATCCAGGACGCCCACGAGGCTATCCGTCCCACAGATGTGACCAGAACCCCCGCGGCCATGAAGGATTCCCTCACAAGAGATCAGTTCCGCCTGTATCAGCTTATCTGGAAACGGTTCGTGGCAAGCCGCATGCAGCCCGCCAAATACGAGACTACCTCCGTGAAGATCGATGCCGGAGATTACCGGTTTACCGTGGCTGCCTCCAAGATTGTATTTGAGGGCTTCCGCACGGTGTACACTGAGTCCGACGAGGAGAAGGAGGAGTCCAACGTACTGCTGAAGGGACTGGATGAAAATTCTGTCCTCACGAAGAAGGAGTTTGACACAAAACAGCATTTCACACAGCCTCCGGCACACTACACAGAGGCGGCCCTTGTAAAGACGCTGGAGGAGCTGGGCATCGGGCGGCCAAGTACCTACGCCCCCACCATCTCCACCATCATTGCCAGAAGGTACGTGGCAAAGGAGAACAAGAACCTGTATCTGACAGAGCTGGGGGAAGTGGTGAACAACATTATGAAGCAGTCCTTCCCGGCCATTGTGGATGTGAACTTTACCGCCAACATGGAGGGGCTCCTGGATAAGGTGGCAGAGGGAAAAGTGGAGTGGAAGTCAGTGATCGAAAACTTCTACCCTGACCTTGACCAGGCGGTGAAGACAGCGGAGAAGGAGCTGGAGACCGTGAAGATCGAGGACGAGGTCACAGACGTGATCTGCGAGGAGTGCGGCCGCAACATGGTCATCAAGTACGGCCCCCACGGCAAGTTCCTGGCCTGTCCCGGCTTCCCGGAGTGCCGCAACACAAAGCCCTATCTGGAGAAGATCGGCGTCAAGTGTCCCAAGTGCGGCAAGGACATTGTGATTCGCAAGACGAAGAAGGGAAGAAGGTACTACGGATGCGAGGACAATCCGGAGTGCGATTTCATGTCCTGGCAGAAGCCCTCTGAGAAGAAGTGCCCGAAATGCGGCGGCTACATGGTGGAAAAAGGCAGCAAGCTTGTCTGCATGAACGCAGAATGTGGGTATAATGAAAACAATAGAGAAAATTCATAGAAATTATTTATAAAAAATGCGCAAAAATTAACAGAAGATTGTTGATATTTCCAGAATTGTATGATAATATATTCAACAAAGGATGGAGGTTGCGTATGAGTGTACAATTATTAGATAAAACAAGAAAAATCAATAAATTACTGCACAGCAACAACTCCAGCAAGGTTGTCTTTAATGATATCTGTGAGGTGTTGACGGAAATCCTGAATTCCAACGTGCTGGTCATCAGCAAGAAGGGAAAGGTCTTAGGTGTCAGCAGGTGCAGTGGTGTAGGTGTGATCACGGAA
The DNA here is from genome assembly GCF_000765215.1 of Eubacterium sp. ER2. Classification (GTDB taxonomy): domain Bacteria; phylum Bacillota; class Clostridia; order Lachnospirales; family Lachnospiraceae; genus Claveliimonas; species Claveliimonas intestinigallinarum. The sequence goes on along the minus strand of NZ_JPJE01000022.1, from coordinate 18,745 downwards.
CTCATCAAGGGAGAGGTCGGATGCCATATAGACGAGATGCTCAATGAGCGTCTGCTGAACATCCTCTCCACAAAGGAAAATGTCAATCTGGAGACCCTGGGCTTTTCCCAGGAGACAGCGAAGGGCTACCAGGCTATTGTCACGCCCATCGAGATCGCGGGAGAGAGGCTTGGAACTCTGTTTATCTACAAGCAGGGCGAGGACTACGAGATTGACGACATTATTTTAAGTGAATATGGAACGATGATCGTGGGGCTTGAGATGCTCCGGTCCGTCAATGAAGAAAACGCAGAGGAGACACGCAAAGAACATATCGTCCAGTCAGCTATCAGTACACTCTCCTTTTCTGAGCTGGAGGCCATCATCCATATTTTTGACGAGCTGGAGGGCACAGAGGGCATCCTGGTCGCCAGCAAGATCGCTGACCGCGTGGGCATCACAAGGTCCGTCATCGTAAACGCGCTGCGCAAGTTTGAGAGCGCCGGCGTCATCGAGTCCAGGTCATCCGGCATGAAGGGGACATATATCAAGGTAGTCAACGACTATGTCTTCACAGAGCTGGAAAAGATCAAGGCTGAGAGAAACAAATAATCTTTTATAAAAATAAGACGAATGATGAAGAGAAAGGGTATCGGGAAACTGATGCCCTTCTTTTGGGAAGGAGGACGACTATGTACGAGGGAAGCACTGCAGTGCTCAGGATGCTCCACGTCTACCTGGAGGGGGAGCTGATGGATGAAAGAGAATATGTCTGCAGGATCACTGCATATGACCCGGACAGAGAGTATATGTATATGACAGTGGAGGAGGGGGAGCTGACGGACCTCTCCCTGGATGCAGAGTACGACTGCAGCATAAGGCCGGAGGAGGTGAGCTGTCAGGGCTCGGTGAAGGAGCGGTATTTCGACAGAGAGGGGAGCCGGCTCGTTTTCTCTGTGGAAAATGGATTTTATAAAAATAATATAAACTGAAATAAAGTGTGTTGACAAAACAAATGGAGAGTGCTATTTTATTACTAGAGTTTATTAGCACTCTCCATTTAAGAGTGCTGACAAATATAAAATTTATATAGATAGCTTAAAGGAGGAACCATTCATGAAATTAGTACCATTGGGAGACAGAGTTGTATTGAAACAGTTAGTTGCTGAAGAGACTACAAAGTCCGGTATCGTCCTGCCGGGACAGTCCAAAGAGAAACCCCAGCAGGCTGAAGTGATCGCAGTTGGCCCGGGCGGAGTAGTGGACGGCAAAGAAGTGGAGATGCATGTGAAGGAAGGCCAGCAGGTTATCTATTCCAAATATGCGGGAACAGAAGTGGAGCTGGACGAGGAGTCCTACATCATCGTAAGACAGAGTGATATCCTTGCAGTGATCGAGTAGGATCAGCTTAGTGCATCAGAATTTTAACATCAAATCTGAGAATAAAACTTAAATCAGAAAACAGGAGGATTGATTATCATGGCAAAGGAAATCAAATACGGAGCAGATGCCAGAGCAGCACTGGAGTCAGGTGTAAATCAGCTGGCAGATACAGTAAGGGTGACACTTGGACCGAAGGGAAGAAATGTTGTCCTTGACAAATCATTCGGAGCACCCCTCATCACAAACGACGGTGTGACTATCGCAAAGGAGATCGAGCTTGAGGATCCGTTTGAGAACATGGGCGCACAGCTCATCCGCGAGGTTGCTTCCAAGACAAACGATGTAGCTGGTGACGGTACTACAACAGCTACAGTTCTTGCACAGGCAATGGTTCACGAGGGAATGAAGAACCTGGCAGCAGGCGCTAACCCCATCGTGCTGAGAAAAGGTATGAAGAAAGCTACAGATAAAGCTGTTGAGGCCATCCAGGGTATGAGCAGCAAGGTGACAGGAAGAGACCAGATCGCCAGAGTTGCGGCAATCTCAGCCAGCGATGACGAAGTGGGCGAGATGGTAGCAGAGGCCATGGAGAAGGTTTCCAACGACGGTGTCATCACCATCGAGGAGTCCAAGACCATGAAGACCGAGCTGGATCTTGTAGAAGGTATGCAGTTCGACCGCGGTTATGTATCCGCTTACATGTGCACAGATATGGATAAGATGGAGGCCAACCTGGAGGATCCTTACATCCTCATCACAGACAAGAAGATTTCCAACATTCAGGAGATCCTGCCTCTGCTGGAGCAGGTTGTGCAGGCCGGCGCAAGACTTCTCATCATCGCTGAGGATGTAGAGGGCGAGGCTCTGACAACTCTGATCGTCAACAAGCTGAGAGGAACCTTCAACGTAGTGGCTGTCAAGGCTCCGGGCTACGGCGACAGAAGAAAAGCCATGCTGGAGGATATCGCTATCCTGACAGGCGGACAGGTGATCTCCGACGAGCTGGGCCTGGATCTGAAGGAGACTACAATGGATCAGCTCGGACGCGCGAAATCTGTAAAGGTTCAGAAGGAGAACACAGTCATTGTAGACGGACTTGGAGAGAAGGACGCTATCCAGGCGCGTATCGCTCAGATCAAGGCACAGATCGAGGAGACGACATCTGACTTTGACAGAGAGAAATTACAGGAGAGACTTGCCAAGCTGGCAGGCGGCGTTGCTGTTATCCGTGTAGGCGCTGCCACAGAGACTGAGATGAAAGAGGCCAAACTCCGGATGGAGGATGCCCTGGCAGCTACAAGAGCAGCTGTTGAGGAAGGCATCATCGCAGGCGGCGGTTCCGCATACATCCACGCTTCCAAGGAAGTGGCAAAACTTGCTGACACGCTGGAAGGTGACGAGAAGACAGGTGCAAACGTAGTGCTGAAAGCTCTGGAGGCTCCTCTGTTCCACATCGTTGCCAACGCCGGACTGGAGGGCGCTGTCATCATCAACAAGGTAAGAGAGTCCGAGCCGGGACAGGGCTTTGACGCTTACAAGGAAGAGTATGTGGATATGGTGAAGTCCGGTATCCTTGATCCTGCAAAGGTTACAAGAAGCGCTCTTCAGAACGCCACAAGCGTTGCCTCCACTCTGCTGACAACAGAGTCCGTTGTTGCGAACATCAAAGAAGAGACTCCGGCAGCACCGGCAGGCGGCGGAATGGGCATGATGTAATCACGCTTCTTTATAAAGATGAAAATTTAGAAAACTCCCCCCGGGGAGTTTTCTTTTTATATTTGGATGTGCTATAATGTCCACAGGCAAATCCTGCCTGAGAAACTGACATTGGAGGAAGAAAGATGGGTGACTTCTATACAGAGCAATTGGTCAAGAAGAAGACAGACGGGAAGGATATAGCGATGAAAATCCTGCTGATCGTGCTGACAGTAATCAGCTTTTTTATCGCTTTTTTAGTGCCCCTTTTAATTCTTGTGCCTATACTGTTTGTTGTGGCTGACGTATTTCTGTTCAGGAGGATGGATGTGGAGTACGAATACATTTACATTAACGGAGACCTGGACATTGACAAGGTGATGCACAAGGAGCGCAGGAAGCACATGCTCTCTGTAAATGTGAAGGATATGGAGCTGCTTGCCCCGGAGGGAGCCTTCCAGCTGCAGTCCTACAAAACAGGAAAGATCTATGATTACAGCAGCGGCATCACATCTGCCCCGAACCGCTATGTCCTCGTATTTACAAGGGCAGGGGAGACGGCAAAGATACTTATTGAGCCAAACAGCGACCTGGTGGAGGGCTTTTTCCTCATGGCGCCAAGAAAAGTTATCCGGAAATAGCAGGCACGACAAAATTGGTGCAATAAAGGAAAAGTTATTGACAAAGACAGCAGTCTTTGGGTATGATAGCAGTTAAACATGACAAAAGAAAGAGAGGAATAAACGATGGGTAAAATTATCGGAGAGGGAATCACATTTGACGATGTGCTTTTAGTGCCAGGATACTCAGAGGTAATCCCAAATCAGGTAGACTTGTCCACATATCTTACAAAGAAGATCAGACTGAATATTCCCATGATGAGTGCCGGAATGGACACGGTCACAGAGCACCGCATGGCTATCGCCATGGCGCGCCAGGGCGGCATTGGTATCATCCATAAAAATATGTCTATTGAACAGCAGGCGGAAGAGGTAGACAAGGTAAAGCGTTCAGAGAACGGCGTTATCACGGATCCATTCTATCTTTCCCCGGAAAACACACTGGCAGACGCCAATGAGCTGATGGGCAAATTCCGGATTTCCGGTGTCCCCATCACCGAGGGCAGAAAGCTGGTGGGTATCATTACCAACCGTGACCTGAAGTTTGAGGAGGACTTTACAAAGAAGATCAAGGAGTCCATGACATCTGAGGGACTGATCACCGCAAAGGAGGGCATCACCCTGGAGGAGGCCAAGAAAATCCTGGCCAAGGCGAGAAAAGAGAAATTACCCATCGTTGATGATGATTTTAACCTGAAAGGCCTGATCACCATCAAAGATATAGAGAAGCAGATCAAATATCCGCTGTCTGCCAAGGATGAGCAGGGACGTCTCCTGTGCGGCGCTGCCCTTGGGATCACAGCCAACTGCCTGGAGAGAGCCCAGGAGCTGGTGAATGCCAAGGTGGACGTTGTGGTGCTTGACTCTGCCCACGGACACTCTGCCAATGTGCTGCACACCATTGACATGGTCAAGAGCAAATTCCCGGATCTGCAGGTCATTGCAGGTAATGTGGCAACAGGCGCGGCTGCTGAGGCCCTCATCAAGGCCGGCGCTGACGCGGTCAAAGTCGGCATCGGTCCGGGGTCCATCTGCACGACACGTATCGTGGCCGGTATCGGCGTGCCCCAGATCACGGCGGTCATGGACTGCTATGAGGTGGCGGACAAGTACGGTATCCCGATCATTGCCGATGGAGGGATCAAGTACTCCGGCGACATGACAAAAGCCATTGCCGCAGGCGCCAATGTATGTATGATGGGAAGCATCTTTGCGGGATGTGACGAGAGCCCGGGAACTTTCGAGCTGTTCCAGGGAAGAAAGTACAAGGTATACAGGGGCATGGGATCCATTGCAGCCATGGAGAACGGAAGCAAGGACCGCTACTTCCAGGAGAACGCCAAGAAGCTTGTTCCCGAGGGCGTAGAGGGCCGTGTGGCATACAAGGGAACCGTGGAAGATACGGTATTCCAGCTCATGGGCGGACTCCGGTCCGGTATGGGATACTGCGGAACATCTACCATTGAGGAGCTGAAGACAAATGCCCGCTTCATCAAGATTTCAGCAGCATCCTTAAAGGAGAGCCATCCCCATGATATCCATATCACGAAGGAAGCTCCCAACTACAGCGTGGACGAATAGAAAGAGATTTCAGGACGAAGCCTGCCCTTTTTGGGCGGGCTTCTGACAGACAGGGGGTAAAGCATATGACAGAGACATTTGGAAAGACATCCGCAGGGTGGGAGACCACTCTGTACACACTGGATAATAAAAACGGCATGCAGATCGCAGTATCAGATTACGGCGCCACTCTGGTGAAGGTGCTTGTGCCGGACCGGGAAGGAAAGCTGGTCGATGTAGTTCTTGGCTATGATGATGCGGCTGGATATGAGGCCGGAGACAAATTTTTCGGAGCTATCGTGGGAAGAGTGGCCAACCGCATCGGAGGCGCCTCCTTTGAGCTGAATGGAAGGACGTATCAGCTGGACAAAAATGACAATGGAAACAATCTCCACAGCGGCATGGACTTCTACAGCAAGCGGATGTGGAGAGTGGAAGAGTACGGGAAGGATCACATCGTGCTGAGTCTTCACAGCCCGGACGGAGATCAGGGATACCCGGGAGAAGTGGATATCACAGTCACCTACACTCTGACAGGGGACAATGAGGTGAAGATCCACTATCACGCTGTGCCAAAGGAGGATACCCTTCTCAACATGACCAACCACAGCTACTTCAACCTTGCAGGGCAGAGCTCGGGCACTATCCTGGACCAGGAGGTGTGGATCGATGCGGACGCCTACACAGAGGCGGACGCCCAGTCCATCCCCACAGGAGAGATCACACCAGTGGAGGGAACTCCCATGGATTTCCGGGAGAGCAAAGAGATTGGCAGGGATATCGAAGAAGACTACCAGGCGCTGAAGTTCGGCGGCGGCTACGACCACAACTGGGCCCTGAATGGCTCCGGCTTCCGGAAGGTGGCCAGCCTGAGCTGTGAGAAGAGCGGCATCTCCATGGAGGTGTACACAGATCTTCCGGGCATGCAGCTTTACTGCGGCAATTTCCTGGAGGGAGACATCGGGAAGGGCGGATACGCCTACGGAAAGAGGAGCGGCGTCTGCTTTGAGACCCAGTATTTTCCGGATGCTGTGCACAAGGAGAATTTTGCCGGCCCTGTGGTGCGGGCGGGAGAGACCTACGACACAGTCACCAGCTATAAATTTACATTCGGCAGATAAAATTTATAAAATCATAAGTAAGTCTTCATATTTTCTTACTCTGAATATGATAGAATGAACAGGTAAGGAAGATGGAGATCCTATGATGAGCAGGCGAACAGGAAGAATAAAGAAGAGAAAGACAAAGGTACAGCATCAGAGACAGATGAAAACATATTGGAAGGCAGGGCTGATCATTCTGGCAGCCCTGCTTGCCGTGTTGGCGGTCATCCGGGTGGCCCGTCCCCAGTGGCTGGGCGGCGGCTACATAGAGTACGACAACGCCCAGGTGGACGCCACCAGGCCGGATATAGACGTGGAGCTTCTGACCGTCAACCCCTACTCCAGGCCGGGGGACGCCACACAGCGCATCACCGGTATCGTGATCCACTACACGGCTAATCCCGGCTCTACGGCCATGGACAACCGGAACTACTTTGAGGGGCTCAAGGACAGCCACGAGACCCAGGCCAGCAGCAACTTTATCGTGGGCCTGGACGGGGAGATCGTCCAGTGTGTGCCCACCTGGGAGGTGGCCTACGCCTCCAACTCCAGGAACATCGACACTGTGTCTATCGAGTGCTGCCATCCGGACGAGACGGGGAAGTTTAACGACGCCACCTACCGCTCCATGGTGCAGCTCACCGCCTGGCTCTGTCTGAAGTTCGGGCTGGATGAAAACGATGTGATCCGTCACTACGATGTGACGGGAAAGATCTGTCCCAAATACTTTGTGGAGCATGAGGACGCCTGGGATCAGTTCCGGGTGGATGTGGGAGCGGCCATTGACCGGACCTAGAGGAGCTGTCTGTTTCCGGGATAAAAGGATTGACTTTTTCCGTCAGATGGATATAATAAAAATAGCTGGCAGGTCCAAAGCACGGACAGAAAGGCCGGCGAGGAACAAAAACACAATCTCAGACAGGAAAGGCACAGACGGAAACGAGTAGTCCTCCGGAGCTATCCAGAGAGAGGGGCGTGATGCTGGAAGTCCCTTATAGCAGATGGACGATGAAAACCATTCCCGAGCCGCACTGCGGAACAGCCCAATGGCTCAGTAAGTGGTGACGCAGCCCGCGTTAAGGGACAGGATTTTGTTTTCAGGAAATCCTTTTGAGTGAAAAATAAAGGTGGAACCGTGCAGAGAAAAGATGCACCCTTGCGGAGGACGAAGAGGCAGTCCCGGCAGGGGCGCTTTTTAATTTGGAGAAAAGTCCTCCGGCGGCTGTCTGGATGAAAGCAGAGAAAGGAGAAAAAGACTATGAAAGTAAGCATGAAAGACGGGTCTGTTCAGGATCTGACATTCGCGGACGAAGTGGGACAGGAGGCGTTCCGCCACACCACATCCCACATCCTTGCGCAGGCAGTGAAGCGCCTCTGGCCGGACACAAAGTGCGCCATCGGACCGGCTATCAAGGACGGCTTTTACTATGACTTTGAATTCAGCTTTCCGTTTACCACGGAGCACCTGGCTGAAGTGGAAAAAGAGATGAAGAAGATCGTGAAGGAGGCCCTTCCTCTGGAGAGGAGCGCGGTCAGCAGGGAGGAGGCCTTAAAGCTCATGGAGGACAGAGGAGAGCCCTACAAGGTGGAGCTCATCCAGGATCTCCCTGAGGGAGAGGAGATCAGCCTCTACAGGCAGGGCGAGTTCGTGGATCTGTGCGCAGGCCCACACGTGTCCAACACAAGCGTGATCAAGGCCCTGAAGCTTCAGAGCGTGGCAGGCGCCTACTGGCACGGCGATGAGCACAACCAGATGCTGACAAGGATTTACGGCACCTCCTTCCCCAAGGCGGCGGAGCTGGACGAGTATCTGGCCAAGATCGAGGAGGCCAAGAAGAGGGACCACAGAAAGCTTGGAAAGGAGCTGGGACTCTTTGCTATCATGGAGGAAGGCCCGGGATTTCCGTTCTTCCTTCCCAAGGGAATGGTGCTCAAGAACCTGCTCATCGACTACTGGAGAAAGCTGCACACAAGAGAAGGCTATGTGGAGATCTCCACACCTATCATCCTGAGCCGCCATCTCTGGGAGAATTCCGGACACTGGGATCACTATAAGGACAATATGTACACCACAGTCATTGACGGCGAGGACTATGCGGTGAAGCCCATGAACTGCCCCGGCGGCATGCTGGTCTACAAGGTGGAGCCCCGCTCCTACAAGGACCTGCCTATGCGGGTGGGCGAGCTGGGACTGGTACACCGCCATGAGAAATCCGGACAGCTCCACGGTCTGATGCGGGTGCGCTGCTTCACACAGGACGATGCCCACATCTTCATGACAGAGGATCAGGTGCAGGACGAGATCAAGGGCGTGGCAAAGCTGATCGACGAGGTGTACTCCAAATTCGGCTTTAAATACCACGTAGAGCTCTCCACAAGGCCCGAGGACAGTATGGGTACGGACGAGGAGTGGGAGATGGCTACAAACGCCCTCAGAGGCGCTCTGGAGTCTCTTGGACTGGACTATGTAGTGAACGAGGGAGACGGCGCCTTCTACGGCCCGAAGATCGACTTCCATCTGGAGGACTCCATCGGAAGGACCTGGCAGTGCGGAACCATCCAGCTTGACTTCCAGATGCCCCAGAGATTTGACCTGGAGTACACGGGGGCAGACGGAGAGAAGCACCGTCCCATCATGATCCACAGGGTGGCATTTGGCTCCATCGAGCGCTTCATCGGTATCCTCATCGAGCATTACGCCGGAAAATTCCCGGTATGGCTCTCACCTGTGCAGGTGAAGATCCTTCCTGTGTCCGAGAAGTTTGCCGACTACGCGAAGAAGGTATCTGACGAGCTGAAGGCAGCAGGCGTCCGCGTGGAGACAGACTTAAGGAGCGAGAAGCTGGGCTACAAGATCCGCAGCGCCCAGATGGAGAAGGTTCCCTATATGCTCATCGTCGGCGAGAAGGAAGTGGAGGGAGAGTGCGTTTCCGTCCGCAGAAGAGACGAGGGAGATATCGGCAGCATGAGTGTGGACGAGTTCGCAAAGCTTGTGCTGGAGGATCAGTAGGACGCTTCAGGACCGCAGTAAAGCATGGGACTGAAATATAAGATAGAAAAAGGCGGCAGCGCCCGGGTGAACATGCCATGTGCATGACCCGGCGCTGCCGCCTTTTTTTGGGCTGTTTTCTGTTATTCCTGTCTTTTGCTACTCCATCATGACCATGTGGGCGATGGAGGCCGCATCGTCAGAGTGGCTCTGGCGGCAGACGAGGATGCTGCTGATGTAGTCCTCCTCCAGCTCCAGCGCCTGGCTGATCTGCTTTATGGTCTGGCCTGCGTCGTTAAACTTCAGAACCTGCTCTATCTCCCTTGTGACCTGTTCCAGTGTCTTTTCTGCCATTGGTTTATCCTCTCTTTTGCCTGAAATGTAGTTTCTATTTTAAAAGAAAAGGGTGGAAATGTCCAGAGGGAGATTGTAGCTGTCTGCCCTAGCTGTTATATACATCCTCGTCCAGCATCTTCAGGCTCTTCGACACAAGCGTGGTGCCGGTCAGGTCTCCCACGTTGTTGGCCATGGTGGCGAATGGATCGAGGATCGGCCATACTGCGGCCAGGATCGGGATGAGCGTCAGGCCTGCATCTCCGATGATGGTCTGGATGATGATAGTGGACATGACAATGCCGGAGCCCTTTACGCCGGCTGCGCCGATGGAGAGGATCAGGCTTAAGAAAATAAACTGGAAGATCCTTTCCGGCGTGATGTCAAGCCCAAACAGGTTGCAGGCAAAGATTGCGATGACACTGTACTGGATGGCGGCTCCATCCATGTTGCATGTATTTCCCAGAGGAAGGGTAAAGCCGTAAACCTTCTCTGAACATCCCAGCCTTTCCTCCGCAATCTTGATGGATACCGGAAGTGTGGCCGCTGATGAGGTTGTGGTAAAGGCAACCAGCATGGATGTGGATATCTTTTTGAAGAATTTGCCCACATTTACCCTGGCCAGAAGCTTCAGCACCGTGGGATAGAATACAACCATGAACACAAGGATGGTGATATCTATCGTGAGGATAAATACGATTACTTCCTTTACCATTGCTCCGGATAAGGTTGAAACCATGGAGGCCATCAAGGACAGGATACCGATGGGGGAAAAGCCAATCACGTAGGATGTGATCTTCAGCATGATATCGTTGCCTTCCTTGATGATCTTTACAAAGGTGGATGCCTGGTCGCCCAACGCCAGCAGGGCCACACCTAAGAACAGACAGAACACGATGATCTGGATCATGTTGGCGTCCACCATGGCCTTGACGATGTTGTCCGGGAACCAGGAGATGATGTTCTCCACCATATCAAAGTCAGAAGCCTCCGCGGCCTCTCCTGATAAAACGAAATCAGATACGTTTTTGCCCGGCTGGGTGATCATTCCGCCGATCACGCCGAAGATGGATGCCGCCACAGTTGAAAGCGTGTAGTAAATGACAATCCTTCCGCCGACAGAGCGGAGCTGTTTGGCATCCTTCATGGAGCAAATGCCGTTTGTAATACTGAAGAGCACAAGCGGTACGATCAGCATTTTCAGCAGGTTGAGAAAGATGTCGCCCAGCGGAGAAATAAAATCTGCTGCTTTCGGGGACACAATACCGATTATGATACCGATTATGATACCAGCGAGAATTTGTGCCCACAGAGGTGTCTTTAAGAGTTTTTTCATTTTCTCTCACATTCCTTTCTGTAAATCATTACATACGAGGAGTTACAATGTTCTGGTAAATCGGCCGTCCTACCTAAAACTATTCGATTGTACCACAGGTTAAACTGTTTTAAAAATTCATATTATTTATAAATATTATTTAAAAACGTTTATTTATGCATCGCCTTCAGCCGAGGAAAAAGAAATGATCCCGCGAAGTTCCGGAGACTGAAAGAGGTCCGGATCCCGCGGGATCATTTCTCTGCGAACACGAATGTGTTCATTTATTCATTATTCATAGGATAAGGATGTTTTTGACTGTACCCGGAGCATTTTTCGGGGTGCGCTCTACAGGTATCCCAGTCTGTCTAATGTGGCAAGCACCATGTGGCGCCCTGCGTCTGTTCCGTCTATGATACGGCGGGCGCGAACGGAGTCGCCGATGTTGAGGATCTCTGTGTCCTCGCCGTCAAAGCCCTCTGCGATCTCATTCCAGAGAGGAGCGTAGGCCTTCATGCCGAGGCAGACAAAGCCGTAGTCGAAGGGGAGCTCCTCCTCCTTGCCGTCGCGTTTTACGGTGAAGGAGTGGGGATTTACCTTCTGCAGGGCTGTGTTTACGAGCTGCGTTACATTGTGCTTTCCCATGCACTCGTTCATGCTGGAGGTAGTGGAAGCGTCCAGACCCTTTCCGATCACAGGCATCATCTCGATGATGGTCGTCTCGGCTCCGCGGGGAGCGAAGAACTCTACCACGTCAAGTCCCACAGCGCCGCCGCCGATGACGATGACCTTCTTGCCAGTCATGTCCTTGTCAAAGGCCGGGATGTCGCCCATCAGATCCTTGATGCCGTACACTCCTGTGCCCTCCTTGCCCAGGTTCTCATGGAGTCCCTCGATAGGCGGAAGGAGCGGTACGGAACCGGTGGAGTTTACAACCAGATCCGGCTCATAGGATTTGATCATGTCCACAGTTACGTCCACGCCTGTCTTGATGGTCAGGTTCGAAAGTCCCTCTGCCCGGTGCTTCAGGTAGGTGGGGAAGTCCGCCAGACGCTTCTTGGCCGGAATTCTGGAAATCTCCACGGAAAGTCCGCCGATGTGGTCCTGCTTTTCCAGAAGTGTAACATTGCAGCCCACCTCAGCGGCTGTGCAGGCAGCCTCAAGTCCGGCGGTGCCGGCGCCCACTACAACTACATTGCAGGGCTTGTTTACCTTCTGTTTCTTGTAGGCTTCTCCGTTTATGAGGTCCGGGTTCACGGTGCAGCGCAGAGGCTTGTTGCCTCCGATACGGTTGCCCACGCAGCCGATGTTGCAGGAGATACACTTGCGGATGTCTTCCACATGTCCGTATCTTGCCTTGTTGCACCAGTCGGGGTCTGCGATCAGTCCGCGGCCCATACCGATCAGATCCGCGTCGCCCCGATCCAGGATGTCCTCAGCCACCTGGGGATTGCGGATGTTTCCGATAGCGATGGTCGGTTTGTGGAATTTGTCACGGACAGCCTTTGCCATGTAGGAGCGCCATCCGTCCTCCAGATAGTTGGCGTCGATCTGGTACTGGATGGAGGGGTTCAGGGCGGAGGAGGTGTCGAACATGTCCACACCGTCATTTAAGAACTCCAGGTATTCCAGGCAGTCTTCCACTGTGTTTCCGCCTTCTACAAGCTCGTCCACGCTCAGACGGAGGGAAATCGGCACTCGCGGTCCGACGGCCGCGCGCACTTCATCGATGACCATGCGGCAGAAGCGGGCGCGGTTCTCGGCGCAGCCTCCGAACTCGTCTGTACGGTCGTTCATAGTCGGTGAGAGAAACTGGCTGATCAGGTAGGAGTGTCCGGCGTGGATCTCCACCATGTCAAAGCCTGCGTTTACCGCGCGGCGTGCGGCAGCGCCGTAATCCTTTGCGATACTCTCGAGCTCCTCCCTTGTCAGCGGGCGGGGTCTCTCTCCGCCTTCCTTGGAGGGAAGAGTGGAGGCGGAGACGGGCTGCATGCCGATCCTTGAGGACATGGCGGAAGCGCCGGCGTGGTTCAGCTGTACACCCATGCAGGCGCCGTATTTGTGACAGGCCTCTGTCAGATTGAAAAGACGGGGAATGTAGCAGTCCTTGTCAATGCGCAGCTGGGTTGTCCCGTTGGAGCCCTCCGGATATTTCACACATACATTTTCCACGATGATGAGTCCTGTGCCGCCTCTGGCGCGCAGCTCGTAGTATTTGATGTGCTCATCGCTCAGCTCTCCAGTGTGTCCGGCAAAGTCGCTTCCCATGGGCATCATGACAACGCGGTTCGGCAGTGTCATGCCGTTGATCGTGAGGGGGCTGAAGATGTGTTTGAAGTTGTTCTTCATTTAATATACCTCCGTTATTTTGGTTTTTCAGATAATCTGAACTTGCTATGATACTATTATAAAATATTGTTAAAGATAAAACAAATTCATGTTTTTGTGGCGGATGATAGAATATATCTATGGTTTCTGCCAAAAGATTAAACGTAAGGAAGGAAAGCCCGCTTTTTCGCCTATACTCATTGAAAATCTGCATGTGTTTTGCTATAATATGAAAATGTATTTTGGGATAATATAACAGGAGAGAAAAGCGATGAACGATTTGGAGATGTACCGTGAACAGCTTGCGCTGTGCGACGACAAGATTATTGATGCGCTGGTAGAGAGAAACGCCATAGTGGAGAAGATCATGGCCTACAAGGAAGAGTACGGCATGCCCATTCTCCAGCCCCAGCAGGAGGCAAAGCAGGCGGCGCGTCTGAAGGAGAAGCTTGGTGACAATAAATACAGAGAAGAGATCTACGATGTCTTCCGCCGGATCAACCGCAACAGCAAGCGTATCCAGGCGAGAAAGCTGTTTGACTACAATATTATCCTCATCGGATTTATGGGGGCCGGAAAGACAACCATCTCCGATTATCTGAGCACCATGTTCGCCATGAATATCGTGGAGATGGACCAGGTGATCGAGGAGCGGGAAGAGATGAGTATCCAGGATATCTTCGCCACATACGGTGAGGAGTATTTCCGCGAGCTGGAGACGAACCTGCTGATCGAGATGCAGTCCAGGAAGAACACGGTTATCTCCTGCGGAGGCGGCGTAGCCATGCGGGAGAGAAATGTGGCTGAGATGAAGAAGAACGGCCGGGTCGTTCTTCTGACCGCAAGTCCGGAGACCATCTATGAGAGAGTGAAGGACAGCAACAACCGCCCAGTGCTCAACGGGCGGAAGAATGTGCAGGGGATTTCAGAGCTGATGGAGCAGCGCCGGGAGAAATATGAGGCGGCCGCGGACATTGTGGTGAACACAGACGGAAAGACTGTGCTCCAGGTGTGCGAGGAAATGATCCAGAAGCTGACGGAGATGGAAGATAAATAATGTTTGATCGATTTTTTCCCGACAGGTATGTGGCTTCCACATACGTGATAGATTTTGAGAAGCTGTACGAGGAGGGTGTGCGGGGCCTGATCTTTGACATCGATAACACCCTTGTCCCCCACGGGGCGCCTGCCGACGAGCGGGCGGTGCGTCTCTTTGCAAGACTCAAGGATATTGGCTTTCGGTGCTGCCTGATCTCCAACAACCAGGAGAAGCGGGTGAAGACCTTCAATGAGCCCATCCAGGTGGACTATGTCTACAATGCCCATAAGCCCTCTGTGAAAAATTATCTCAGGGCTATGGAGATTATGGGCACGGACAGGGAGAGCACGGTGTTCATAGGGGATCAGCTCTTTACCGACGTGTGGGGAGCAAAGCGGGCGGGGATCCCGAGCATCCTCGTAAAGCCCATCCACCCCAGGGAGGAGATCCAGATCGTCCTGAAGCGCTATCTGGAAAAAATCGTGCTCCATTTTTACAGAAAGAGCCTGAATGGAAAAAAAGGTTGAAAAAAGTACCAGAGTATTATAAAATGGAACAAGTGAAAAAGAACGACATGTGCTATCTGAAGGTACAGTTTAAGGAGGATTATAATGGTTTCAGCAGGAGATTTTAAAAACGGATTAACTGTGGAGATTGAGGGAAACATTTATCAGATTCTTGATTTCCAGCACGTAAAGCCGGGTAAAGGCGCGGCTTTTGTTCGTACAAAGTTAAAGAACATTATCAACGGCGGCGTTGTTGAGAAGACATTCCGCCCCACAGAGAAATTTGAGACAGCTCATATCGACAGAAAGGATATGCAGTATCTGTACTCAGACGGAGATCTCTACAACTTCATGGACATGGAGACCTTTGACCAGCTGGCTGTCAACGCGGACGTTGTGGGCGACTCCCTCAAGTTCGTAAAAGAGAACGACACAGTAAAGGTGATCTCCCACGAGGGAAATGTGTTTGCTATCGAGCCGCCTATCACAGTTGAGCTCCGCGTGACAGAGACAGAGCCGGGCGTGAAGGGCGATACAGCCACAGGCGCTACAAAGCCGGCTATCGTGGAGACAGGCGCGCAGATCATGGTTCCCCTCTTTGTGAACCAGGACGATGTGCTGAAGATCGACACACGTACAGGCGAGTATCTGTCCAGAGTATAATCTGCTCTGAAAATTAAAAAGAATGTCTGAAAAGCCTTGCATTTTTTGCAGGGCTTTTTTATAATATAAGTCACCATAATATTCGTTCCGGGAGCCCGGGTCATGGGAGCTCTGAATATCTTTTTTCAGATCAGCCTGTTTCAGGCAGCACTTCACAAGTTGACATGCAGGGAAAGGAGAACTATGTCGTATGAACAGTTTATAGAGCGGATGGAAGAGAAGTTAAGAGGCAGTCTTGACGGGGGAAGATCTCTCTACGTCAGACAGGTGACAAAAAACAACGGGATGAAGAGGAAGGGGATCGTGTTCTGCGAGCCAGGCGTCAATGTGTCCCCCACCATCTATCTGGAGGAGTACTATGAGCGGTACAGGCAGGGCTGTCCCTTTGAACAGGTGGCGGACCAGATCCTGAGCCTCTACGCCCATGTGCGGACGCGGCATTCCTGGGAGGGGGAGTTTGTGACAAAGTACGTCAATGTGCGGCCCAGGCTGATTTATCAGCTCATCAACAGGGAGAAGAACCGGGAGCTGCTCCGGCAGGTGCCCTACGTCCCCTATCTGGATCTGGCCATCGTCTTCCACGTGCTGGTGGACATGAAGGAGGATGACAGGATCGCCACCATGCTTGTGAGGAACGAGCATCTGGAGTGGTGGAAGGTCACCAAAGAGGAGATCTACGAGGAGGCCCGCGCCAACACAGAAAGGCTCCTCCCGGAGGAGTTTACAACGCTGTACGCCCTCCTGACGGAGGAGGAGGGGCCGGCCGCCCCGGAGGAGGATCCGGATGAGCGGCGGGGATACAGCATGTACATCCTCACAAACCGCATTCGGAACTTCGGGGCAGCGGCAGTCCTATATAAGGATGTCCTGAAGCATATCGGAAGCTATCTGAAGGAGGACTTCTACGTGCTTCCAAGCAGTATCCACGAGGTGATCATCGTGCCTGACAGCAGCGCCCCCTCCTGGCGGGAGACGGCCATGATCGTAAAGGAGATCAATGAGACCCAGGTGAGGGAGGAGGAGGTTTTGTCAGACATTCCCTACCACTACAAGCGGAAGGAAGACAGGCTGAGCCTGCCCCTCTGGGCGATGGACAGGCCGGAGAGCTGAAGGAGACGTCCTCGGGGCGTATCCCACAAAAAAAGAGGAACAGCCGTTGAAGCTGTTCCTCTTTACGTCTCTGACCAGAGTCGAACTGGCGCACCTGCCTCCGGAGGGCAGTGCTCTATCCACTGAGCTACAGAGACAAATAGTATAATAGCACAACCAACTGGAAAAAACAAGGGGAAATTTGAAAAAAACTGCCTGATGGACCTGCCTTGACTTTTTAAATGTTTGCGAGTATCATTTGTAGTGCCCCTTGTCTGCCGGCGCCTGATGATCACAGATGTAATGGAGGTTATCATGAAAGAAAACAGAAAAAAGGGCAGCCAGGACGCGGGAAGCAGAAGTCGCATGACAGTGATCGCTGTCTGTGCGCTGCTGGCCGTGGCCGCAGCAGCTGCCGGAGCTGTTTACGGAGGGGACAAAGCTGCACAGGACAGTGCCAGGGACAGGAAGGCCCAGGCCGTATCCGTCCAGAGTGAAGACGTGCAGACAGAGAACAAAGGATGGCAGGAGGCGGAGAGCAATCCGCTGACGGAGGAGACAGACTCCCAAATTACAGAGGCAGTCCGAAGGTACTATGAGGAGAGGACTGCGCAGAGCCCCTTCGCGGAAGGATACGAAAATCTGAGGATCTACACGAAGCGGGGAAAATACAGGGACACATATCTGGCGTTCGTCCGCTATGATATGAAGATAAAGGATATCTACACTATGGTTCCCGGCCTTGAGACTCTCTATATCGGGGAGGACAAGGAGACAGGGAAGCCCTGTGTGGAGGAGGAGCTGCCGGATGAGGACACGAAGGATGCGGCGCAGCTTTTGGCATCCCAGGAGGATGCGGCCCGGCTGATGGACCAGGTCCAGGCGGCCTACGACCAGGCTGTGGCGTCGGACGCTATCCTGGCGGAGGCTCTGGCCGATCTGGAGGCGGCCTCGACGGGGCAGCAGTAGATTGAATATACGAGAAGGATAAAAAGGACGCAGGAAGTATGAGAGGATACAGACATGCATTTCGGAAGGCGTTCCCGTACACGATACCGGTTCTGACAGGGTATCTGTTTATCGGGATCGCCTTCGGCGTGATGTACGCGGAAAAAGGGTATAATTTTTTGTGGGCTATGCTGATGAGCCTTCTGGTGTACGCGGGCTCGGGACAATATCTGGCGGTGAATTTTTTCGTGCCGGGTATTTCTTTTGTCCAGGTCGTTTTTATGACGCTGATGGTGAATATAAGACATATTTTCTATGGGATATCCCTGCTGGACAGATTTCACTCCATGGGAAAAAAGAGATGGTATATGATTTTCGGACTGACAGATGAGACCTACTCGCTTTTGTGTACCACAAAGGTGCCGCCGGATGTGGACGAGGAGAAATTTCTCTTTGCCATCTCCATCATGGATCAGTCCTACTGGGTTATCGGCTCAGTCATCGGTTCCCTTGCGGGGACGCTGATCCCCTTCAACTCGGAGGGCATTGACTTTGCCATGACAGCCCTCTTTGTGGTGATCTTTGTGGAGCAGTGGATGGACGCGAAGAACAGGGCGCCGGAGGTGATCGGCGTGGCGGCGGCGTTTATCTGTCTGCAGATCTTCGGGGCGGACAGCTTTGTCCTGCCCTCCATGCTGCTCATTGTCCTTGTCCTCTTTGTGGGGCGGACCCGCCTTGAGAGAGAGGGGGCGAGAGTATGCCGTTAAGTGTGGGAATGTCGCTGCTTATTATCCTTGCGGTGGCTCTGACCACCTTTGCCACCAGGGTGGTCCCCTTCCTCATCTTTCCAAAAGGGAAGGAGATACCGGATGTGGTCCAGTACCTGGGAAGGGTGCTGACGCCGGCTGTCATCGGCATGCTGGTTGTCTACTGCCTAAAAACAACGCCGGTGCTCTCGGCTCCTCATGGGATACCGGAAGCAGCGGCGGTGCTGGTCACGGCCGGGCTCCATGTGTGGAAGAGGAATAACCTTCTCAGCATCGGAGCCGGCACAGTGCTCTATATGTTTCTTGTGCAGGCGGTCTTTTGAAAGACCTCCTGCCGTTTTGTGTGCCCGGCGGGCACACGTTCTAACGGGTGAAAGTCCCTGACCCGCCCGGCAGTGGGAAGGGTGCAGCTAATGGCAAGGGCGTCA
>NZ_JPJE01000021.1 GCF_000765215.1 Eubacterium sp. ER2 | reverse complement strand
GTCAGCAAATCTTATTTTACTCTGAGGTATCTTTTTTTCTCAACCACCTTTCGTGGAATTCCCTATATTTGTATTATACAGGAAGCTCCTGTTACCACATAGTATAAAAAAAGCGGATAGCCCTCAAAAATATACAGAAAATTTTTGCCATTCCGCATTCCAGAGAGTATAATAACATGCATAGCCTATTAATACATTTTAAGAAAGGACATAACATACTATGAAACAGCCAAACATTCTGTTCCTGCTGGCCGATGACATGGGGCACTGGGCCATGAGGAACGCCGGGAACACAGACATCCACACCCCCAATCTGGACAGACTTGCCCAGAGGGGTGTAAAATTTGACAACTTTTTCTGTGCCTCACCGGTCTGCTCACCGGCCCGCGCTTCCATCCTTACCGGAACTATGCCCTCCTGCCACGGCATTCTTGACTGGCTGGACGGCGGCAGCATGGACAGAGCCTCCCTATCCAGGGAAAGTTTAGAATATATGCCCCACGAGACTATTCCCATCCAGTACACAGACCACCTCACCGCCTACACAGACATCCTGGCGTCAGGCGGCTACCGCTGCGCCCTCTCAGGCAAATGGCATATGGGAGACAGCATGACGCCCCAGCACAGTTTTTCCCACTGGTACACCATCGGCGGGGGCGGCGTCAGATACTTCAACCCTGAGACCATCGAGGACGGGGTTCTCTCCGAAAAGGAAGGATACATCACAGACCTCATCGGCGAAAACGCGCTGGAGTGCCTGGACAGGTTCTCAAAGGAAGACGCGCCTTTTTATCTGAGCGTCCACTTCACTGCTCCCCACAGCCCGTGGGAGGAGACGGATCACAAGAAGGAATATCTGGATCTGTACAGGGACTGTGATTTCAATGCCACTCCTGACCTTCCCTACCACCCCTGGCAGGTCTTCACCTGCCCCCACGGCCAGGGTGAGCGCCGCAAGGAATTACTGCGGGGCTACTACGCCGCCATCACAGCCATGGATCACCAGATCGGGCGTCTGATGGACCGCCTGGATGAGCTGGGGATTGCAGACGACACCATCGTTATCTTCACCTCCGACAACGGCATGAACCTGGGACAGCACGGCATCTGGGGCAAGGGAAACGGGACTTTCCCGCAAAATATGTACGACAGTTCTGTAAAGGTGCCTTTCATCGCCTCCTGGCCGGGGCATTTCGCGAAAGGGGCTGTGTGCAGTGAGCTGTTCAGCCACTACGACATCCTGCCCACTCTGTGCCATCTGGCCGGCTGCCCTGTGAACACAAAACAGGAAATCCCGGGCCACAGTTTTGCCCGATGGCTGGAGGATCCAGAGCTGGAAAGCAGCCGCCCTGTAGTCGTATTTGACGAATACGGCCCTGTCCGGATGATCCGGGACAAAGAGTGGAAGCTGGTTCTTCGTTACCCCTACGGCCCCAATGAGTTCTACCACCTGACCGAGGACCCGGATGAGACTGAGAACCTGTTCCATGATCCGGCCCAGGAAGATCGCATTGTAGCCATGCGCCGCCAGATGGAAGAGTGGTTCCTTCGCTATTCAGACCCGGACCTGGATGCCAGAAAAGAGGGTGTCACCGGCACCGGACAGTACTGTCGGGCCGGAAGCCGGGCCCATCTCCTGGAGAAATACGGGCCAATGCCCAGACCTGTAAAAAATGAATAAAACAGGGGGTACCTCCGTGACGCTGTCGCCACAGAGGTACCCCCTCTTTTGTTCTGCCTGCTTTTCTGTTTTTTATTTCCGCACCTGCTCCATCCGGATCACAGCGCCCCCGTTCCGTCTGGACTCCTCCGCCGCCAGCGCAATGTAGTGGCTCTCCAGAGAGCGCTCTACAGAAGAAATCGTGTCATCCTCTGACTGCTCGCCGGTGACAAAATCCAGGAACGCGCTCACCAGGCCCCTGTCTCCTCCTCCATGTCCTGAGAAGTCCTCTGCCATCCTGGAGACATCGATCAGCTCCGCGTCCTTCCCAAACGGAGTCACTTCTATCGTGTTAGCCCCCATGTCGGCAACGATCTGCCCTTTTGTGCCCATAAGCTTTGCATATCTGGAGCAGTCTGCCGTAAATCCGCACATTGTAAAGCTGACAGTCGATCCGTCCGTCATATTCATGTTTACCACCTGATGGTCCACAACATTATTGTCACAGCTTAAGTGTTGAGAAAAAAGAGGCGCTGCCCCCTATCGGATAACGATAACGAGGCAGCGCTCCTGTTTTTTTATCTGGCCTCAGGCCGGATACACTCTTAACCTTTGATACCGCCGCCGGTAACACCGGAGATGATCTTCTCTGACAGGAAGACATACAGCAGCAGCGTGGGCAGGAAGACGATGACAACGGCTGCGAACAGGCCGCCCCAGTCTCCTGTGTACTGCATGGACGAAAGTACACTCTTAAGTCCGGGTCCTACAGGCATGATATCCGAGGACGATGCAAAGATCAGTGAGATAAAGTACTCATTCCAGATATTCATGAAGATGAAAATGCTGACCGTAACAATACCCGGCTGAGCCAGCGGGAACATGATCCTCCAGAATGTCATCATGGGCGTACATCCGTCGATGGCTGCCGCCTCCTCGTATGTCCTGGACAGGTTCTGGAAGAAGGTCATCAGGAATGTGGTTGTGTACGGGATCTGCATTCCTATGTACAGGAAGATAAGCAGTCCTCTGGAGCCGTTGATGCCAAGCTGAATGGAGATGGACATCAGCGGAAGTACGATCATGATGTTCGGGATACTCATGGCAATGAGGAAACCGGACCGGATCGGCTTATTTCCGAGGAATGTGAATCTTGAAAGTACATAGGCTGCCGGCGCACTGATAACAACCGCGCCTACCATGGTTGCAACAGCATACAGCAGTGAGTTCATGAAGAACGTGGAAATACTGTTTGCATTCCATGCATTGATATAGTTTTCAAAATGAAAGCCGCTCTCAAACTTGAAGACCTTGCCCTGCATGATCTCCGGAGCTGTGGAAAAGCTGGCTGCCAGGATCCACACCAGAAGGAAGATCGTGAAGAACACCCAGATGCCTACAATAAGATAACCGGGAATCAGTTTCACTTCTTTGCGAGGATTAAACGGCTCTCTGACCTTTTTTTCTTTTTCTTTCTTTTTTCCAAACATAAAAGCCATCCTCCTCTCTTAGAATTCCAGGTCGTCGTCTTTGACAAGCACGTTGACAAGTCCGAATACGACAAGCACGATCAGCGCCATCAGGATACCTACCGCAGCGCCCACGCCGGCATCACGGGCTGTACTTCCTGTTGTGCCGAACACAGCGTTGTACATGTACACAACCGGAGTGATAGTCGCGTTGTCGGACGGCATCGGTGATGCCCACATCTGTGACCACACGAAGAAGCCGACAATGCTGATGGTCCAGAATGTCATACATGTCTTGAACACGCCCTTGATCAGCGGCATAGTGATGAAGCCGAACTGTTTCAGCTTGTTCGCTCCGTCGATAGTGGCAGCCTCGTAGTAGTCCGCCGGGATCCTCTCAATACCACTGATGAATATCAGCATGAAATAGCCCACCGAGCCGAAGCAGAAGGCAATCAGCAACGACCAGAACTTCCACGATCCGTTCATGTAGTCGATCTTTGCCAGTTCTTCCAGTCCCAGAGCCTCAAAGAAGCTGTGAAGAAGACCGAATCGTTTGTTGAACACGTACTGGATCCACATAGTGGAGATAGCAACCGCGTTGATAATGTTGGGTACATAGATGACCGCACGCCAGAATGCTTTCGCCCGCACACCGCTTGTCAGGATGACAGCGAAGAGAAGTGCGATGACCATGACAGCGATGCCGCCAATGACGTAAATCTTGATCATGTTGACCATGGATGTCTGGAAAAGCTTTGTCCCCAACAGCTTCTCATAATTCCCCAGACCGTTAAAGGTCCACTCGCTCATCGGGTCGCTGACGCCTTCCACATTAAAGAAGCTCATGATGACTGTACGGATAATAGGATACAGGAACATGATGATGAAGAAGAGCAGCGCCGGAGTCAGAAAGCAGACAATCATTTTCTTATTCTGTTTCAAGAAGATGTCCCCCTTTCTCTCAGATTGTTTTCTGTAGTGCTAACAAAAAGCGGTATGGCAGACAGCATCTGCCTGCCATACCGGTGTAATTCCAGATTAATTACTGAGCATCAGCTAATGCCTGAACGAAATCATCCGGAGTGGTGTTGCCCTGGATCAGTTTTACTACGTTCTCAGTAATAACAGGTGTAAAGTCAGCGTTTGACTCAAGACCAACTGCCCAGTCGTAAGCCTTTGTCATTTCCTTGAAGTAAGGCTCTGCCGCGGAGATTGCATCCGGCCACTCTGTGTTCTCTGTATCAGCAGGGATAGAGTTTACGGAAGAAGCCATCTCAAGGTCATAGTCGCCTGTAGCGATCATTGTTGCGAAGTCAAAAGCTTCCTGCTGCATATCGCTCTCTTTAACGATACCAAAGCCCTGTGCACCAACCATGGATGCCTCAGCTCCGTCTACACCGCCCTCAACTGACGGCCACGGGAAGAAGCCAAAGTCTACCTCTGTACCTGTGTTCTGAACGATCTCGTTCGGAATCCAGGATGCGTTCAGGACCATGCAGCTCTCGCCGAAGCCGATCTCGTTCTGTCCATCCGGATACTGTGCCGGAGCGTTGGGTGAGAAGAATCCTTTTTCTACTAATGTAGCGATATCCTCTGCAGCCTTCTTAGCCTCCGGAACAGTTGTCCATGCGCCGTTGTTGAAGCACTCAAGAACTGCGTCCTGTCCGATGTATCTTGCCAGCTGGAAGCCATAGATCAGTGTTGCAGAGTCGGAGTTACATGTGATCGGGTTGTATCCTGCATCTTTAACCTTCTGGCATACATCCAGGAACTCATCCCATGTTGTCGGAACATCTGTCACGCCAGCTTCCTCGAACATAGCCTTGTCATACCATACACCTGTTGTGTATACCTGATAAGGTACTGCGTAGAGCTTTCCATCTCCCCATGATTTAGCCTTGTCAAGGATAACAGGCATTACATGGCTCTCAAACTCTTCCTCTCCCTCCAGTGTGGAAAGGTCTGTCAGATACTCCTGTGTGTTTCTTATAGTACGCATATAGTCGTCGTCGAAGAGGTCGATGTCCTCGCCGGCCTCAAGAGCTGTACCGATGAGAGTCTTCATATCACGGCCCTTCCACTCGATATTGATGTGGATGCCTGTCTCCTCCTCGTAAGCATCTGCTGCTTCCTGGATGACTTTTGCCTGGGGCTCTGTGGAGTTCCACATGGACCAGTAGGTCATCTCCTTGCCGCTGTCGCTGGAGCCCGAATCAGAGCTTCCGCTGTCGGAAGATCCGCATCCTGCTGCCAGTGTTGCAACCATGGCTGTTGTAAGTAATACACTCACAATTTTCTTTTTCATAATGTTACCTCACCTTCCTTAAAATATAGGGTTTTTAGTTCTGCTTTTTGGTTCGGGCAAAGCAGGCCCCGATATAAGGACGGACACCGGTATGCTCTTCATAGAAGTCCAGCCCGGCTTCCCCTTTTATCCATTTTTCAACATCTGCACTCTGCGCATCCTTTGCCTCCCGGTCATCTTCCGGGATGTTGGCGTAGTTGCCGTACAGATTTCCGCAGTACTGCGCTTTCTCAGTCTGGTGATGCCAGTCCTCTGTCCTGGCCTCATCCCCTGCATTTATAATAAGATTATTCTCTACCAGCATTCCGCCCTCGGACATGTTGGTCCGGATAAAGGGAACGCTTTCCTGTATAATGAATATGTTGTTGTGAATGTGCGCGTCTATGTTCCGCACCGGAGTGACGACTCCCGATCTCTCTATGCCGTCATTGACGCTGATGTTATAGCGGAAAATGTTGTTGACACTCTCTCCCTCGCAGAACATGACACATCCGCCCTCGTTGTCGTGGCTGTAGTTATACTGGTAGATGGTGCCGTCTCCCGAGTCCGCGTCCCAGGCTTCCCCGTCCTGGTTGAAGTGTGTGTGCGACGCTTCGTTGTACTGAAAGAGCGCTGTTTTGCATTTCCAGGGCCATATGGCCGCCGCGACCATGCCTCCCCGCTCTCCTGCCTCGGTGTACACATCCTCGTTCATATCGAGGGCCACATGTTCTGATACATTGTACTGTACCAGTGGCCTGAAGCAGTACATGGGAGTGATGGCGTCTCCTCCGATCTCCCGGATGCGGTTGTGCTCAATGACTACATTGACAGAACCGTATGTTCTGACCACTTCGTCCGGCAGCTCCAGCGTGGTAAACCTGCCATGCTGGTAGGTATATCCGGCTGCGATCCCCCATCTTCTGCACCGCTCTACCCGGCAGTGGTGGATGTGAAGGCCATCGTATCTGGCAACTCCCGTCCGGCTCTCGTCGGCCGGCGCCAGGGCACTGGCATAAATGCCGCCGTTATTCAGATGCTTGTCATATACATTCCCGTCTACATCGTGGACATACAGGTTATCCAGCTCAATCCCGTGAAGGGTTCCTCTGTCCTTTGCCACAATGCTGACGCCTGTCCGGTTCATCAGATCCCCCTGGTTGTACACCTCTCCCTCCCGGAGGGTGCTGTTGGTGATCTCAATGTTCCGCACCGTGATGTACTCCGCATCGTAGAGAAGCACTGCAGATGATACATACCCTTTCCACACGTGGGCCGGGCTGTCGAGAGGCGCTCCGTAGTTCTGATACCAAAGGCCGCTTCCCTCTGCCGCTATCACCGGCATCTCTCCCTGTCCATACGCGTCTACTACAACAGGATGCTCCCTGGTGCCTCCCTCGTATATGTGGAGGTACTCTTCCTGGAAGACGGAGCCCCGCTCCAGAAGGATCATATCACCCGTCTCTCTTTTCTGTCCGGCTACTTTTCTCAGGCTCCGAAAAGGTGTCTCCTCTGACAAGCCATCGTTGTTGTCATCCCCCCGCAGGGTGCTGACGTAATAAATCTTCCTTCCGTCCATGTCTCCTCCTGTCCGCAATTTACTGCCTATGAACCTCTAAGCCGTCTGTCAGCTTATATCTGTATTATAGCTATCCCCTTTAGCCGTTTCTATCTTTCTTTTGCTCCTTTTTTTATAGTTCTTGCTTTTTTTGTGCATTCTATTTACAAAAATAAATGTTTTTCGTCAACATTCACTACATTTTACACAATTACACGCCGCAGATGTTCGCCGCACTTACGATATTTTCCCACAAATTGCACTTTCCGGACGCATTTTTTCCCTCTTCATTGGTGAAATAAGGGAGTCTCTCCTCCTCAAGCTCCGGCAGGGATGGGATCTTTCCGTCCAGATAATCCAGGATACGCCTGCGGGCGGACTTCAGCCTGATCTCCACGCCGGCCATGCGCACATCCATCACCTCATAGCCGTTGGGCTTGAACTCCTCCTGCCACATCTGCTCTCTCAGTGCATGCATTTTCTGCACCTTCTTCCTGAGATCCGGCATCTCCTTTTCTGCGATCCGGGCCAGAGCAGCCCTGTCTCCGGACAGGTAGGCGCCACGGATCTTCTCACCCAGCTCACACTTCCCGGCGTCGACGCTGGCCAGCAGCCTGTAGTAGCGGAACAGCTTTTCCAGTTTACCCGCACGCTTCTGTGCCTTTTTCAACAGCTTTGCCGTCTCCGCGTAATACACATCCAGCCCCGTTCCCGCATACTGCCCGTCGAAGACGCCGGTCAGGGGATCCTGATAGAAGATCTGCTTGGAGGGGTTGGCGAATCCCTCATTGTACACGCCAGTTCCCGGTATATGGTCCAACCTGTCAAAGAGGAGCATATCCTGGTAGGACTCGCCGCAGAGCATCTTAAACCAGCTTTCCATCTCCTCCGGATCTGTGGACTCGCCGTAGGCACATCTGCTGTAGAAAGCTGCCATAGGAAGCCCGGCCCGCATGGGCGTCTCAGCCCCGTTGTCCAGCCAGAGGGTGCAGAAGCTGTCTGTCACGCCCGTGTCCTCCAGGCCGAGAAAAGCCTTCTTCGTGGCGTCCATGGCCTGGGCATAGTTGGGCGCAAGCCCGTTCCAGATCCAGGCTCCCCCGGCAAAGCACACCTGATCTGTCAGTTTTTTGTGGAGCGTAGCCATCCTTGTGTATCTGTCCTCATCATGTCCCTCATAGTCCCAGTATACAAGAGTAACTCTCCGGTCCGGCTTCTCGCTGTCCGGCCACTCATAGTCTGCGGGCACATTGTAATAGTCTCCGCCTCCCGGCGTCACAAAGAACATATCGCTCCAGATCATGGGCTCCAGGCCGTATTTTTCACAGATCTCCATCACCCTGTCCAGATGCCTGCGGATCAGCTCTCCCTGCTTCACTTCCCCGTGGATCCTCCGGTAGTTTCCGTAGCCCAGGTAGAACGCCTCGTCCATGCCCAGGTGGATCCTCTTTGATCGGTACATATCCTTGACAGAGGCCAGCATGGCATCGATCAGCCGGTAGGTCCTCTCCTCCTCAGCCAGCAGGATGTCCGCATCGTCCCTGTATTTTTCCATGGCCGGCCAACGCAGGGCTGTACGCAGGTGAGCCAGTGTCTGGATGCAGGGGATCATCTCAATGCCGAACTGCGCCGCGTAGGCATCGCACTCCCGTATCTCCTCCTTCGTATACCTGCCCCTGAGGGCGCCGAAGCAGGGATACCCCTCCACCTCGTAGGTGTCCTCCGTGTAGAGGAGCAGCCAGTCCAGTCCCATGAGAGCCGCCTGGCGGATCATCTCCTTGACCGCCTCCACCTTGAGGACGCCGTTTCTTGAGCAGTCAAACATAAGTCCTGTGTTCCCCTGCGTTCCTTTGTTCTCATCTCTCCACTTCTCTTTCCCCGCATGTTCCAGGGCCTTTCCCAGCGCCCGGAAAGCCTCGGGGCGCGTATGCCAGGAAATGTACACGTCTCTCCCCGACTTTGCGACGCTGTATCCCTTCTCGTCAGCTCTTGTAAAATGGATGCAGAGGTCCCCCTCCATCCCGTCTTTTGCCGTCTCGTGTCCTCTCTCCTCCAGTATGTCGCGGATCGGCTGTATCTGCAGACCTCCTGTGCGGTCCTCGGTTCCTCTGATCTTAATTCTCATAGTCTTCTCCTTTTCTTTTCACTTGCTTTTGCAGTGCAAGTATATTAAGATGATGGGGCAAAGGGCCTTGCCCTGTGACTAATGTTTTATCACGGTTTATATACGAATTCAACACCAAAAAGTAAAGGAGATCTGCAATGAACAAAAACGGCTCTACATGGTACGACACAAACGGAGAACTGATCCAGGCCCACGGGGGCATGATCCTGGAGCACGAAGGGATGTACTACTGGTACGGCGAAAACAAGAACGGCGCCACATCCATCGCCCCCTCAGGCGATATCCGGGTGGATTTTATCGGCATTTCCTGCTACTCCTCGCCGGACTGCATGAACTGGACATACGAGGGGCTGGCCCTGGAAGCCTCCGGCGAACCGGGACACGACCTCTACAAGGACAGAGTGGGGGAGCGCCCCAAAGTTCTGTACAATAAAAAGACCGGCAAATTTGTCATGTGGTTCCATCTGGACTCTGCCGACTACACAGACGCCAGAGCCGGCATCGCCGTCTCTGACACTCCCACCGGGCCCTTCCGCTATGTCCGCGGGATCCGCCCCAACCGCTCAGACTGCCGGGATATGACTCTCTTCTGCGACCGGGACGGGAAGGCCTACCTGATCCACAGTTCCGACTGGAACAAGACCCTGCGCATCTCCAGGCTCACAGAGGACTATCTGGATGTGGACGGCGTGTACGGAAAAGCTTTTGTCGAGCAGGAGCGGGAGGCTCCGGCCCTTTTTGAGAAAGACGGCGTATACTACATGATCACCTCCGGCTGTACAGGCTGGGATCCAAACAACGCCCTCTTCGCCACATCCCCCACGGTCCTGTCCGGCTGGAAACTGATCGACAATCCCTGCGTGGGCGAGCATGCCCGCCAGACTTTCTTCGGACAGAGCACCTACATTTTCGAGAAAGACGGTGTGCACTATCTTATGCTGGATCACTGGAAACCCGAGAACCTGAAGGAATCCGGCTACAGTATCCTCCCCATTCAGATCCAGGACGGTCTGCTGACCATCCCCTTCCAGGAATACACAGATCTGTCCAAAAAATAGAGCAGAATTTATAAAAGGAGTGGCTGCCTAGAAGGCAGCCACTCCAAATTTTATCGCATTGTAGATATTGATTACAACGATCACCGCCATGAGAAAGATAAAGAGCCTGTCCACACCTTTCTCGCTGATCTTCTTGTTGATCCTGCTCCCGATGGTTCCTCCCAGGACGCCTCCTATGATCATGAAGACCAGGTAGACCAGCTCCACATCCGGGATCGTCCCTGTCACACAGGTCTGCACAAAGCTGGTAATCTGTGAGAACAGGATGATGTAGAGGGAAGAAAGAGCCGCCTCCTTGGTGGACATAGAAAAGAAGTACCCGAGCACCACCAGATTGATGGGACCTCCCCCGATCCCCAGGAAGCTGGACATGATCCCCAGCACAAGGCCGATCAGCACACAGAGCCAGATCTGGCGGCAGTGTTTTGTGCGGATCTTCTCCTTGCAGATCGTGTAGACCAGCGTGCCCAGCGTGATCACGATGAGGACCAGCGCCTGGGTCATGCCCACAAGGTTTTCATCCCCCACTGCGTTTTTCAGGCTCTGGAACATAGCCTTCCCGGCCACACCGCCGGCCGCCGCTCCCACAGCCAGGGCCGTAGAGATCCCCACATCCATCTTCGCCGTCCCGGCCCGCAGATTTTTCCAGACAGACACAAGGGACATGGCAAGCACTGTGCACCCCGACAGAAAGCTGATGCTGCTCACCCCCATGATCCCTGTGGCATCCAGCACCGGCTTAATAATAACGCCCCCTCCGATCCCGCAGATGGACCCTGCCGTGCAGGACAGGATGCTGACTGCAAAAAATATAAATACCATACCCATTTTCTTTTCTCCCTTCTACTATTCTGTCTTTTGATAATCTCCTCAGAATGCGGCGTACGCCGCACATTGTCCCTACATTATACTCTGTTTTTCTCTTTTCAGCCACAGAAAATCTCTCCTGCATTCGCCCCACCCGCTTGCTTTTCCCCCGGGAATGTATTATGGTAGATATAATTTCCCATAAGATTTGTATTTGCGAGATGAAGGAGAGATTATGAGACAACCAAATATTATTTTACTTATGACAGACCAGCTCCGCGGCGATGCTCTGGGCTATGCGGGACACCCGGACGTAAAGACTCCCTACCTGGACACCCTGGCCTCCCGGGGCGTTGCCTTTGACCGGGCCTACAGCGCCTGCCCAAGCTGCATCGCCGCCCGCGCCGCCCTCCACACCGGCATGGAACAGAGCCACCACGGCCGTGTGGGATACGAGGACAGCATCCCCTGGCGGTATGAGCACACCCTGGCAGGCGAGCTCACAAAGGCCGGCTACTACACCCAGTGTGTGGGAAAGATGCATGTCCATCCCCTGCGCAACTATCTGGGCTTCAACAATGTCGATCTCCACGACGGCTACCTCCATGCGGCCAGGTACGGAAACGTGCCATACCGGGAGTCACAGCTTGTGGCGGACGACTATTTCTACTGGCTGAAAAAGGAGCTGGGCGCCGATGCCGATGTGACGGACACAGGCATTGACTGCAACAGCTGGGTGGCGCGCCCCTGGACCCACGAGGAAAAGTACCACCCCACCAACTGGGTGACAGACCGGTGTCTGGATTTTCTCCGCAGGAGAGATCCGGACCAGCCCTTCTTCCTGATGGCCTCCTACCTGCGGCCCCACCCGCCTTTTGATGCCCCCCAGTACTATTTCGACCTGTACCGGGACAAGGATCTGCGTCCGCCTTTTGTGGGCACCTGGGAGAGCGATGAGTATCTCCGCCGGGAAGGGCGTATCTTTGACTCCAAGACTGGCCCGGCTGACAAAGAGCTGATCCGCCAGGCACAGATCGGCTACTACGCCTGCATCACCCACCTGGACCACCAGATCGGCAGGCTCATCATGGCTCTTGTGGAGCAGGAAGTGTATGATGACACCATCATCCTCTTCACCTCAGACCACGGGGAAGAGCTCTGCGACCACCACATGTTCCGGAAATCCCGCCCCTACGAGGGAAGCTGCCGTGTTCCCTTCTTTGTCTGGGCCGGCAAAAATGTCCATCTGGATCTTAAGCCTTCCAGCGTGTGCCACGGCGTGGTGGAACTCAGGGACGTGATGCCCACCCTCCTTTCTGCGGCAGGAGCCGATATCCCGGACTCCGTGGACGGCAAAGATCTTCTGCCCCTCCTGTCCGATCCCTCCGGGTCCGTACGGCCATGGCTTCACGGAGAGCACTCCTACGGCGACTTTTCCAACCACTGGATCGTCACGGAGACTGACAAGTACATCTGGCACTCCGCCACAGGCCGGGAACAGTATTTTAACCTGAGGGAAGATCCCCATGAACTGACGGATCTGATAAACGAAAGCACAGCAAAAGAAAGGATTTCCTTTCTCCGGTCCTGCCTGATCGAGTCCCTGAAAGACCGGCCTGAAGGATTTACAGACGGAAAAGTCCTGATTCCCGGCAGGCCCTATCCGGAGACAATGGAGCACACCCGAAACATCTGAGCAGAGGAGAGGACCTATGAGTCACAGATAATACGCTATCAAGCCCACAAACATTGACAAGCTGAATGCCCGTCTTCTGTCCGTTTCTCTGTCCAAGGACGAAAAGGACTGGCAGAGCGTTTTCCACACACATCATTTCACCGAGCTTTTCTTCGTGGTAAACGGGGAGGGGAACTTCCTCTTCCACGACGAAAAGTATCATATCCGAACGGGGGACCTGGTCATCATCCCCCCATACATGGAACACACGGAACAGTCTATCAAGGGCACTCCACTGGAGTACTATGTCATCGGAGTGGAGGGCATCTCCTTCCAGCCGGCAAACAAAAAAACCTGCGTACAGGTCTTCTGTAATTTCAGCAATAAGTCTCTGATCGCAGACCTCTTTGCGCAGATGCTCTACGAGGTGAGGAATCCCTCCTACGGTTCTGACAAGATCTGCCAGGATCTGCTGGAGATCCTGATCCTGCGCATCGTCCGCTATCAGCACGTGATCCCGGTGCCCATCACCTCCACCTACATGACAAAGGAGTGCGCCCGGATCAAAGAGTATCTGGACATCAACTACTCAGATCCCATCACGCTGGACACGCTGACAGAGCTGACCCACATGAACAAGTACTACATGGCTCACTCTTTCGCCAAGTACACCGGCCAGTCACCCATCCAGTACCTGAACCAGCGGCGGATGGAAGCTGCCTGCACACTGCTGAAGGACACGGACCACTCCATCTCTTCCATATCGTCTACGGTGGGCTTTTCTTCTCAGTCCTACTTTACCCAGGCTTTCCGCAAAAAGTACGGCATGACGCCCATCAAGTACCGGCAGCAGCACGCCGACGGCAGTCGTTCAAACGCAGGAGGGGGCATCTAAACAAGATGCCCCGCCATGTACTCCAGCCGTCCTATGGATTCCGCAAAGAACTTCTGGTACGTCTCACAGTAATAATTTCTCATCTTGCCCTCTTCCGGGAAGCAGTCCCTGCGGCAGCCGCCCCGGCACAGAGGATACCATCTGCAGGTCCGGCATCTGTCGTCCCGCCTGTCCGCCTCCTTGAAAAAAGGATGTCTCTTACTCCCGGCCTCTTCCGCCGCTATCTTCTGCAGTTTCACAAAGTCCGTATCCGGATCTTTCAGATTTCCCATCTGCCACGCGTCCAGCGCGTAAAAGTCACAGGGATAGACGGTCCCGTCGCTCTCCACCACGTTCTGCATGCTGCATCTGCCGTACATGCTGCAGGCCTCCGGCTGTCCGCCCCGGAGCATGGCCACATAGTTTTCAAACTGCCGGATGTACACCGGACGCCCCGCCATCCTGTCCTGACACCATAGGTCAAAGAGGGTCCCCAGAGCCTCCCCGTACATTGTGGGGGTCAGGGAGAAGGACGCCTCACCCCGCACTGTGCCCAGGGGATCCAGGCAGGGGATGTACTGCTGATGGTCAAAGCCCTTCCGCATGAAAAACCGGTAGATGGCTCCGATCCGGGGGGCTGTCTGGGCATTCAGCACGCAGAGCACATGGAAGGGGATCCCCAGTTCACGCATACGCTCCGCGCAGGCAAAAACCCTGGAAAAGGTTCCCTCTCCCGCCCGGTCCTTCCTGTTCTCGTCATGGGTCTTCCGGACACCGTCCAGGGAAAGTCCCACAAGGAAATTTTTTTCTTTCAAAAACTCAAACCATCTCTCATCCAGCCTGTTCCCGTTTGTCTGTATGGTGTACACCGCCTCCTGATCCGGCCTTTTTCTCTCCTCTACATATGCTGTAAAGTCTTCAAAAAAGGACAGACCTGCGAGTGTCGGCTCTCCCCCCTGAAAGCCGAACACGCAGGTCTGCGATGCCGCCAGTGCCTTGTCCACAACCGCGCGCATGGTCTCCCGGCTCATTTTCCCATGATCGCCCACAGCGCGGTTTGCTGCCTCATCCTTGTAAAAGCAGTAGGTGCAGTCCAGGTCACAGGCAGAGGAGACTGGCTTGATGAGAAGCTGAAGCTCTCTCATCTTTGTTTCTCCTTTATATCTTTTTCATCTTTTTCTTTTTAAATCTCGTACCAGTAGATACCGTTTGCCTCCAGGTCAAGGTCAAAGCTTGTGCCGTCTCCCTTGTACACAGTCGTGCTCTGGGGCTCGTAGGTATTGTTTACAACGCAGTACTTGCCGTTCTTCACATAGGCATGCACCTCCACATTGTAGTTGGTGCTGAACCATTTGTGCAGCTCGCCCTCATCGTGGGAAGCCCACAGGATGGAGCGGTACAGGAGACGGCTGTTCTCAAAGCTGTAGGGAAGTCCGCTGATGTAGACGCTGCGTCCCTTGCCAAAGTCATTGACAGCCAGCTGTACTTCTTTGTCATTCTGCTTCAGGATCGTAGTTCCCTCGTAAGCGTAAATATTTTTCTTTCCTTCACCGAAATCGATGTCGCCTTTGCAGTCCTCTGTGATGAAATGCTCGTGCTCATCCCAGTTATATTTGTCCACATTCAGAGTAAAGCCGTTCTCTTCCTCCACGCCCATGACTGTGGCCAGCTGGAAGAAATGTCCTTCATGCTGGTGCGCTGCCGGCTCGCCGACACCGATGAAACCGCCGCCGTTGTAAATAAATTTCTTTACAGCAGTGATGACCTTCTCGTCTGTCCAGTTCTCTCCTCCGGTGTAGGCTGTATCTGCATCGCCCACGTTCAGGATCACGTCAATGTCATCCAGTATCTCCGGGTTGCTGCGGATATCGTCAAAGCTGATCCACTTCACATCGAACGGTGCTCCGCTGAGGGCCTCGATGATGCCTGCGTAGGAGTAGTTCTGCTTATAGTAGATGGCGTGGTGCACCATGTGGTTGCCCCATGCTCTCATTTTACCCCAGCAGTTCAGGACCGCCACTTTCTTCACGCAGTAGGGAGTGGTTCCCTTAATGTTGTCGTACAGTGTGCGGAACTCCTGGCACACGCTCTCCACATAGTCGATAAAATCCGGGAACTGCATAGCCAGCTTCAGGTATCCGCCGTAGCCGATCCGGTCGATAGGGCTTCTCAGGATGGCACGCCTTGCTGTCACCCAGTTGATCTTCGCCTCCTTCACCGGGTCTCCTCCCTCGTGGAATGTATCCGGGAAGAAGTAGGGAAGAAGACGTCCCTCTGTGTACTTCACGCCCTTGATGTCGCTGATCAGGCGCAGGGTAGATCCGTTTCCAACGCTTCCTACAACTGCGTCAATCCCAACATTCTTGAACTCGTCCATGAAAGGCTCCATGCCGATCCAGTGGTCACCCAGGAACATCATGGCTTCCTTGCCGCACTCGTGGGTGATGTCCACCATCTCTTTTGCCAGCTTTGTCACTTCTCTTCTCTGGAAATCCTGGAAATCCCGGAATTCCCTGGAGGGGATGCGGTAGGTGTTGTTCATGTAGCCCTGGTCGATGATGTACTCGGGACGGAACTTGTAGCCCACTTCCTTCTCAAACTGCTCCAGGATGTAGGGGCTCACAGATGCGGAATATCCGTACCAGTCTACATATTTCTCCCTGGCCAGCTCATCAAAGATCAATGTGAACTGGTGGAAGAAAGTGGTGTAGCGGATCACATCCACGTGAGGGTTCTCCGCGATGAACCTGAGCAGACGCTCCATGGAGTAAGCCTTTGTCTTTGGCTGGCGCACGTCAAAAGTGATCTGCTTCTCAAAATTGGTCCAGCCGTTTGTCACTGCATTGTACATATGGACCGGATCCCACATAATGTAGGCAAGGAAGCTGACTGTGTAGTCGTGGAAGGCCGCTGCGTCATGGATGGTCACATCCCCGGTCTCCCCGTCATAGCTCCATTTTTCCACCGGCACGACTTCCCCTGTGGTGCGGTCGATGACTTCCCACCATCTGGTGATATCATCATGGTCGTTCACTTTCAGCATATCCGGGTAGAGATGGTTCATCAGGTGGATGGAAAGCTCGCTCTCCACCGCTGTGTAGAACGGTGTCATGATATACATCTGCTGGATCTCATCCGGATTGGCCTTGGCCCACGCATTGTCCTTTCTTGTTGTGTAATATGTGGAGTAAACCTTCGCGTCCACGTTCTTCAGCTCTTCCGGATAATCCGTCCCGTCACAGTCACGGATAGCATCGGCTCCCCAGCGCTCTACCAGCTCCAGTGTCTCCGGCACAACGTCAACGTCTGTAGGTATGGTAACTCTTCCTTTTGTCTGCTCCTTCACTTTTTTCTCCTTTCTTTTTGCATAATGCTGTTTTTAAGTTTCTTTTCCCTGCACATAGTTTGTACATTTTACTTAAAACAAGCATAGGCGAAAAGAGGATATCCGTCAATTTGCATGTTGCTTACATTTTTATGATTCTTGCTTTGATTTGAAAACCAGAGACCATTGTTACTAAAATCGCGATCAGCAGGGGCATCACAGGAAACGCGGACCTGAATATCCAGATGGTCCCGCAGTAGATGGCAAATGCAATCACCTAAAAACAAATATCCGAAGGCATATACCAAAAGCCGGATGCTCCACAAGACCCAAACGGAACATCCGGCTTTCTTTTCGGCCTTACCGGCCTTCTCTTCTATCAAAATTCCTTATTCTTCGCAATCAGCACAGACTGGCTTCCCATGTTCACCACGATCTCTCCATCGATCACGTGAATCTCGTCGAACTCCATGGTGTACCCCTCCTCATAGGAGTAAATCACCCTCCTCATGCTGCTCTTCATGGGCACGCCGATCACCCACACCGGCACCCGCACTTCCCGCAGCTCACTGCTGTGGTTGATAACAACGACAAACTGATCCGTGTCGTTAAACCTCCCGTAGGCCAGGACATTGTCCTGCTTCACCAGCCACTGGAGGGAACCTGTGCGGAACACCTCGTAATTCTTGTGTATGCGGATCAGCTCCCTGTGGTAGTCAATGAGTTCCTGATCTTCCTTTCCCCAGGGGTAGGTCCTTCTGCTGTCCGGATCTGTAAACCCACACAGCCCCGCCTCGTCGCCATAGTAGATGGTGGGCGCTCCCACCCAGGTCATCTGGATGGCCACCGCCTCCCGCATCACAGGCAGGCTCACATACTCCTCCGCCTTCTCCGGCCCCAGGCTGCCGATTCTTCCCACCATATGATTGGTTCTTGTCAGGAACCGGGAGTGGTCGTGGTTGGACAGCTCATTCATGGCCACCTGCTGAGAGGGAGTGAGCATGTGGGACATATGGTGAAAAATAGAGCGCACAAAGCTGTCCGCGTTACCGTGGAGCTCCTCCCTGTCCTCATCGCTGTGCTTCTCCATCCCGGTCAGGAACCAGGTAACAGGCTCCATGAAGGCGTCATAGTTCATAACAGAGTCCCACTCATCCCCCGCAATCCACTCTTTCGGGTCCCCATAGTGTTCCGCCAGGATCAGCGCATCCGGTTTGGCCTTCTTGACCTCACGCCGGAATTTCTTCCAGAACTCGTGATTGTACTCTATGCTGTGCCCCAGATCCGCCGCCACGTCCAGTCTCCAGCCGTCCACATTGTAGGGGGGAGACACCCATTTGCGTCCGATCTCCAGTATATAGTCCTCCAGCTCCTTCGAGCCCTCGTAGTTCAGCTTGGGCAGGGTGTCGTGCCCCCACCAGCCGTCGTAGCTTCCATTGTAGGGCCAGTTCTCATCGCCGTTCTGGAAAAATTCAAAGAAATCCCGGTAGGGGCTGTCCGCGGAGACGTAGGCTCCCTTCTCGTAGCCCTCCTGGTTCTCGTAGATCCGCTCCCGGTCCATCCATTTGTTAAAAGATCCGCAATGGTTGAAAACGCCGTCGAGGATGACTTTCATTCCTCTCCTGTGAAGCTCCTCTACAAGCTCGATAAAAAGCCGGTTGCTGGCTTCCAGGTTCTTCCTGTCCGTCACCCTCTTCTGATATTTCGTCGCATATACATTTTCCTTCACGCCCTCCGGGAGAGGCTCGCCGCCGTCCTCCTCGATGACGCCAAAATGGGGATCGATATAGTCGTAGTCCTGAATGTCATATTTGTGGTTGGAGGGCGAGACAAACAGGGGATTGAAGTAAATGACCTCCACTCCCAGATCCTGGAGATAGTCCAGCTTCTCCATGACGCCCTTCAGGTCACCTCCGTAGAAGCGCCGCACGTCCATGGCCGCCGGGTATTCATTCCAGTCCTTCACATGTTCCACAGGTTCTCCGATATAGATGTACTCTCCGTCTTCCACATCGTTGGATGGATCTCCATTGCAGAAACGGTCCACAAAGATCTGGTACATGACCGCGCCCTTGGCCCAGTCGGGAGTACTAAATCCAGGAGCGATCTGGAACTCATACTCCTCGATCTTCTCCCTGGTGGCGCCAAACTGGTTATAATACCAGACTTCCTCCCCGGCGCGCACCCTGAAGCTGTAGTACAGATTCTCCTCACCCAACTCCAGGGACACTGCATAGTAGTCAAACACCCCGGATGTGCTCCGCTTCTCCATCTCGTACTCTCTGCCGCCCGTCAGCAGGCAGACACTGTCCGCATCGCCTGCTCCGGTGCGGAACTGCAGTGTGACCTGCTGTCCTGGCAGTGGTTCCGGCGGGAAAACGTAATTTCCTGTTCCGTCGCAAAATAATGCATGTATGTTCATTCTATCGCCGCCTGACTTTATATTTCTGAAACTTCAATCCCGTCAAATAAGGACTCGAATTCCTCTCTCGTTATCTTTTCCTTCTCAAGCAGAAGCTGCGCGCATTTCTCCAGCACGCCCTGGTACTTCCGGATGATATATTTCGCGCGCCGGTAGCACGCGTCGATGATGTCCTTGACCTCCTGGTCTATGGTGCTCGCCACCTGCTCGCCGTAGCCTCTGGAGGTGTGGGCCAGATCCCGGCCGATAAACACCTCGTCGCTGTCGTTGTCGTAGTTGACAAGTCCCAGCTTCTCGGACATACCGAACTTTGTGACCATGGATTTGGCAAGGCTGGTTGCCTGCTTGATATCCTGGGACGCTCCGGTGGTGATGTCGTCGAAGATCTCCTCCTCTGCCACCCGGCCTCCCAGAGCCACTGTGATATCCTGGAGCATCTTGCCCTTTGTGTTGAACATCTCATCCTTCTCTGGCAAAGGCATGGTGTAGCCGGCTGCCCCCGTCCCTGTGGGGATGATGGACACACTGTACACAGGCCCCACATCCGGCAGGACGTGGAAGAGGATGGCGTGGCCCGCCTCGTGGTAGGCTGTGATCTTCTTCTCCTTGTCTGAGATGACGCGGCTCTTCTTCTCCGCTCCGATGCCCACCTTCACAAAGGCCTTCCTGATATCTGACTGCTGCAGGTAGACTCTGTTCTCCTTGGCCGCCAGGATAGCCGCCTCGTTGAGCAGGTTTTCCAGGTCCGCACCTGTAAATCCGGCTGTGGTCTGGGCGATCTGCTTCAGGTCCACATCGTCTCCCAGGGGCTTGCCCTTGGCGTGCACCTTCAGGATCTCCTCCCTTCCCTGCACGTCCGGCCGCCCCACGACCACCTTCCTGTCAAAGCGGCCTGGCCTCAGGATAGCCGGATCCAGGATATCTACACGGTTGGTTGCAGCCATGACGATGATGCCTTCGTTGACGCCAAAGCCGTCCATCTCCACAAGGAGCTGGTTCAGCGTCTGCTCTCTCTCATCGTGGCCGCCGCCCATGCCGGTTCCCCTTCTGCGGGCAACCGCATCGATCTCATCAATGAAAATGATGCAGGGCGCATTTTTCTTGGCGTCCTCAAACAGGTCGCGGACACGGGACGCTCCCACGCCCACGAACATTTCCACAAAGTCGGAGCCGGAAATACTGAAGAAGGGAACCCCCGCCTCCCCCGCCACGGCCTTTGCCAGCAGAGTCTTTCCTGTCCCCGGAGGGCCCACCAGGAGCACGCCCTTGGGAATTCTGGCTCCCACCTGGATATATTTCTTCGGCGCCTTCAGGAAATCCACGATCTCCTCCAACTCCTCCTTCTCCTCCTGCAGGCCTGCCACCTGGGCGAAAGTGATCTTCTTATCCTGCTCCGTACTCATCCTGGCCCGGCTCTTGCCAAAGCTCATAGCCTTCGCGTTAGCCCCGCCGTTCTGTCTGTTCATCATGAAGAAGAACAGGAAAAATGCCGCCAGTATGAGGAGCACCGGGAAGATGTTTGTCATAAACCAGTTTTCCT
Organism: Eubacterium sp. ER2; assembly: GCF_000765215.1. Lineage (GTDB taxonomy): Bacteria > Bacillota > Clostridia > Lachnospirales > Lachnospiraceae > Claveliimonas > Claveliimonas intestinigallinarum. The sequence continues at coordinate 103,841 of NZ_JPJE01000021.1, read as the reverse complement.
GGGGCACATCTCTGAGCGTGTAGTCCACGCCGTGCTCAGCCAGATAATCCTGTGCCTTGTTGACGTCAGAGACGTAGACCAGCTTCGCCTCGTCCCCCTCCTGGGCGTCATTTACCGTCACCTCCAGCCGTCCTGTCGGCACATTCCGGTTCTGGATGATGGTCACCTCTGAAATCTCTTCATTTTCCACCAGGCTCTCAAAATCCTGGTATGTGATCTGCTTATCCCGCTGATCGATCTGATTGGTGAACCAGAGCGCTGCAAACAGCAATATCACGCACACAAGCAGTGTGGCGCCGCTCAGGCCCCTGCCTCTTTTATCGTTCAAATCTCTGCTGCTCCTTTCTACTCCACACCTTCCACAACTCCGATGTAGGGAAGGTTTCTGTATTTCTGTGCATAGTCAAGGCCGTATCCCACGACAAATTCATCCGGGATGTTAAAGCCCACATAGTCCACTGTCACCGGCTTCACTCTCCGCTCCGGCTTGTCAAGAAGCGTGCAGAGTTTCATGCTCCTGGGCCCTCTCTTCTCCAGAATCTGGATCAGGTAGGACAGCGTCCGCCCGGAGTCAATGATATCCTCCACAATGAGCACATCCTTGCCCTCCAGCGGCTCATCCAGATCCTTGGCAATCTTCACCACGCCGCTGGACGCCGTTCCATCGCCATAGCTGCTGACACTCATGAAATCCATGGAAACCGGGACTGTGATCCTCTTGGCCAGCTCACACATAAAAAACACGCCGCCCTTGAGGACGCAGATCAAATGCACATGCTTTCCCGCATAGTCCTCGCTGATCTGTTTTCCCAGCTCACACACTCTCTTCTCAACTTCTTCTTCTGACACAAGCTCTCTGATTGTCTCTGCCATCGTATTTTCCTCCCTTGTCTGTCGTGACTTCATCTATCCTTATTTCAAGTATCTTCCTCGTCTGTCCGGTCACCTCGTACCCCAGCCCTCCCCGATATCCGATCACCCACAGGATGCGGCTGCCGTCCGCCGCCAGAAGGATGCTGTCCCTCTCCTGTGACGGGATCTTCTCATTGATAAAATACCGGTTGAGCTTCTGCCTGGCCCCATCCCTGTCTATCACAAGATAGTCGCCGGGGCGGCGGGTCCTGATAATAACACTATTTTTTATTATATCATAATCAAACCATTTCGTGTAGGGTGTTTTGGGAATTGCCTCCTCTATCGGGCCTTCTATGTCCGCCGGGTCCAGGATGCGCATCTTTATCTTCCCGCTCACCCCTTCTCTTTTGTCCTCCCCAGGGGCCTGCCAGTCCGCACTGACCACCCGCACCCCCTCGTAGCACCGAAACGCCTTCATCCCATAGGGGAGGCTGAGCCTTCTGCCCACCTGCCTGTCAAATAGTTCCTCCAGATCCTTGAAGTGGACGGTCTCCAGATCCTTTTCCCTGCCGCTGACCTGCCCCAGCACCCGCTTTAAAAGGTAGGGCCGCAGCGCCCTGTCTGTCCCGGCAAATCCCGGGCCGTCTATGACCACTTCTCTCCCCCGGCCATCCGCTCCTGTCCGAAGGGTGGTCAGGCGGGCAGCCGCCTCACCGGTCTGCCTCTCCACGTACTCCCAGAGCTGCGCCATCTGCTCCGCAGTCCCGCACACGTGATCCACGAACCTGGGATTGACCTGCTCCTCCATATATGGAATTATATGATTGCGGATACGGTTCCGTGTATAAGTATCCTCATAATTTGTGGCATCCATACAATAAGAAATATTTTTTTCAGCCAGGAACTCCTCGATCTCCTCCCTGGACACCTCCAGGAGGGGACGGATGTATTTCCCGGAACAGGGTCGGATCCCCCCCATCCCTCGCAGGCCGGTGCCCCGGGCCAGATTGAGGAGCACAGTCTCGGCATTGTCGTTTTTGTGGTGCGCCAGGGCGATTCTGTCGGCGCGCCACCTCCCCGCAGCCTCCTCAAAGGCCCGGCGGCGGGCAGCGCGCCCCGCCTCCTCCTGGGTCATCCCTTCCTCCCGGGCCATCCGGCACACATCCACGTGCACGGTCTCCAGGGGGACCTCCCAGCTTTGGCACAGCTCCTCTACGTAGGCCTCGTCCGCCGCGGCGGCCTCCCCCCGGATGCCGTGGTTCACGTGGACGGCCCGTATCTCCAGGTCATACTCCTTTTTCAGCTCCAGAAGCACACAAAGCAGGCATACGGAGTCCGCTCCTCCCGATATGCCTGCTATGACCACATCTCCTTTATCCAGCATCCCATGCGCCCGCGCATAGTCCCTTATCTTTTCATACATGTCCTTTTCCCTCTGCCCCAGGGCAGGCCTCTTCGCCGTCTATCAAATATATGATGTTGGGGTCAAAAGCCCCCAACTACGATGCCTACAGATTGTTCCGTGCTGCGCACTCTCACAATCCCACCCAATATTCGCATATCGTGGGATATACATCCCACTTTTATGCTCATATCGGGGCGGGTCCCAAGGTCTTTCACCCACTTATGAGCAAGCTCATGTGGGCTTAGACCTTTTGACTTTTGACCCTGGCATCAAATATATAATACTATAAATAATCCGGAGAAAAAATGCAAGCTCTCCCGCACTTTCCAGCCTTTCCGCGCTTTCCTGCCTTTCTATGCTTTCCTGCCGCCTCATACCTTCCACAGCCCCACTGCCAGAATGGTCATATCATCCGCCGGCACCTCCCCGGACATCTCCAGCACCTGCTCCAGCAGATAGTGGGCCAGCTCTCCGGGATTGCTGATGCTGGTGCCCCCGATGAGGGCCGACAGCATAGCCTCCTGGTTCCCCACCGGCAGAGCGTCCAGCACCCCGTCCGTCACCATGATGACAAAATCCCCGTCCGCAAGCTGCCGGCAGGTTCTCTGGATCTCCAGCTCCTGGAGGACTCCTATGGGGAGGGTCGTGGAGCTGATCTTCTCCACCCCGCCTCCGGTCCGTATAAAGGTGGTGGATGCCCCCGCCTTCATGAGCTCACAGGTTCCCTGATACAGGTCGAAGACGCACATGTCCACCGTGGAAAAGCACAGCTCCTCTCTGCCTGCCACCAGGGCTGTGTTCATCATCTGGACGGCGGTCTGGGGCGGAAACCCTGCCTCCAGCAGCTCCTCCAGCATTTCCACCACCATGGCGCTCTCCTGGAAGGCGTGCTCCCCGGAGCCCATGCCGTCGGAGAGGACCACCCCCTCTTTCCCGCCGGGCAGCTGGGTCATGGCAAAGGTGTCCCCGGAGATCTTCTGACAGCCCTTCCCGATCTTGGCCACCCCCTGGATCGTCTGAAAGGCAGGCCCCTCCATAAACACGAGGGTGCCATAGTTCTCCGTGACCACCGGGCACTCCCCCTTCACCAGCAGCATCTGCCGCCCCAGGCTATGGGACAGCGCCTCCGCCGCCTCCCTGGAGGCCACACACTGTCCCTTGGGCGCCCGAACCGTGAGATGAACCTCGTACCTGCCCTGCTTTGTCACGAAAAACACGCTGGACAGAAGCTTCAGCCCTCTCTTCTTCAGCTGGGCCTTCACCTTTCTCTGCAGATGATCATCCACGCAGATCCCCGCGTCCAGCTCCCGGGCCGCGTGCTGTACAAGATCCGCGAAGGCGTTCATGGACGCGGCGCATCCCTCCCGGTTCAGCACCAGCTTCCGGTTCCACACCATTTTCTGCTTCTCCGCCTGAAATACCTCCAGGGTCTCCCGCAGGAAACGGGGCGCCTTCACGCACTGTTTCTGGATCTTTCTCTTCAGCTCCACATTCAGCTCCGCCCCGTACTCCTCGGCGGCGGCCATGATCTCGTAGACCATCTGCCTTGTCCTCTCCCTGCCCTCTCCCAGGCAAATACTCTTCCTCTCGCAGCCCTGGCAGACCTTCTCCGAGACAGCGCAAAGCATCTCGTCGATCTCCTCGCCCGTCAGCGTCCGGCGTCCCTTTTCCAGTCCCAGAAACGTCTCCGACAGGTGCTTCAGGGACCCGGCAAATTTGTCCATCTGTATCACATAGGGATTGACAAAAAGCTCCCTCTCCTTAACCTCGCTCATCTCGATACTCCCCCGCGCCCCAGGGAGCCCGACAGGGCCTCCCGGGAAACAAAAAAGCTTTGGGACTCTTTCCCAAAGCTTTTCTTTTGCATACTTATTTTTGTTCTTATTTTGATTTGAAAATGATCTCGTTCTCATGGACCAGCCCCAGCTTATCCTTCGCTGTCTGCTCCACGTACTCGTCTGTACCTACGTACTCTTCCAGCTTCTCGATCTCCTCCGCGCGGTCCTTCTCTGCCTGGATGTCCTTCTCCAGCTCCTGCTCCTGCTCTATGTAGGCGCTGTTCTTGGCCCGCAGCTCAATGCTGCTCACCGAGACAATGACCGCCAGGAGCAGGATCACCGCGCTGATGCCCAGCATGCTTCTCCTGTGCTGATGCACCTGTTTTTTCCGGCGTCTTGCCCTGTTCTTTTGTTTGATACTTCCCATATTAATTACTCACCCATCTTGCCAGCTGTGTCACTGGTTATTATCTTTAATCTTATCTTTTTTCTCCCGTTTATTCAACCATTTTCACCGAATTTTCCCATTCTTTTCGCATACAATTTTTTTCGCAATTTTCCCGGAATTTTCGACATGCGGGAGAAAAAAAAGCTTCCCAGCACAACACCTAGTATAAAATACCACCTGATGCTACCACTAGTGGTATGGTGAATTTGCACAAACATGTAGAGCGCCGTCCCCAGCCAGAAAAAAAGGTCCTCCGCAGCAATGGCCGCCGGGGTGTGGCGGATGATCCTCCGCAGCGCGCGCAGGCACGTGTAGACGCTGCACACGGTCATTCCCGTCAGCACTGCCTCCAGGAATGAAAGGCCTTCCACCTCTATCCCGTACATGCGTCACCTGAACAGCCTGCTCAGTATATTTTCTCCGGTCTTGGCTGCCGGGTGCACCTCCGAGTAGGCCACGCTGTCTATGGTTCCGGACAGATCCACCTCCCCCTTCTCCAGGCTCAGCCTGTTCACATGCAGGTCAGAGCCCTTGACCATGAGCATCCCCTGCTCGGTCTCCAGGAGGATCTCGTTTAAGTCAAAGGAAAGGACGTCCAGGACGCCTGTTACCAGGCTGGTCTTCCGGTTATTCACAACAAGCTTGTGCGCTCCCCGCGCCTGTTTTTCTTCCATTGCCATCACAACCTTTCTTGATAATCATATGAAAGGCTGTCTGAGATTATTACAGATATTTGAACAGATCCTTGGCCTCCTCCTTTTTGGACGTGTCCTTTATGTCGAGAACCTCCACTTTTACGGCCTTTGTGCCGAACTGAATCTCGATGACATCTCCCGGCTTTACCTTCGTGGACGCCTTGGCCGTGGCCCCGTTTACCAGAACCCTGCCCGCGTCGCAGGCCTCGTTGGCCACAGTGCGCCTCTTGATCAGCCTGGAAACCTTCAGAAATTTGTCAAGTCTCATACTTCACCTCCCTCTCCCCCTGATCTCCGGGGGCCTGCTGCCTCGCGCTCCCCGCTATCGCAAAACGGCACTGCAGCCTTCTCCCGCCGCAGTGCCGTCTTCTATTCCGAAGTATCCGTCAGAATGAGTCTGCGCACATCCTGTCAGATATTCTACATAAATCGCAACAAGCCCTATGCGTTTACAGCATCCTTTAAAGCCTTTCCGGCTTTGAACTTCGGAGCCTTGCACGCCTCGATCTTCATTGTCTGGCCTGTCTGAGGATTTCTTCCCTCTCTTGCAGATCTCTTGCTCACTTCAAATGTACCGAAGCCTACAAGCTGTACCTTCTCCTCTTTCTTTAACTCCTCTGTCACCACATCGACAAAAGCCTTTAAAGCCTTCTCAGCATCCTTCTTGGATATCTCTGCATTTTCAGCAATAGCTGCTACTAATTCTGTTTTGTTCATGGAAAACTCCTCCTTCGACTTATGATAGAACCCTTATCTTATTCTATTCAGCATATTATGCGTCCTGCTCGTATCCCGCAGGGCCGGCGGGACGTCTTTCAATAAAGTTATACAGGTTTTCCCTTTGTTTGTCAAGGGAAAATCCCCGAAAAACCCGGTATTTTCAAGGTTTCCGGGGCTTTTACAGAGAAAACGAAAACAGCTGCTTAAGGAACCTGCGCTTCTCCTCCGTCTGCGCCACCACCGTCTTCAGCTTCTCCACATTTTTCGCCGGGATCCAGGCCTTATTGGAACAGTAGTAGGAGTCCGCCAGCTTCCAGAATTTTTCCGGGTAAATGAGGCGCACCTTCAGGTACTCCACCTCCGCCTCCGCAAGGGGTCGTATGGCGCTGTAGGCGTCCAGCATGTGGTTTCCCGTCTTTACGTTCCACCCGTGCTTCTCCATGGCTTTCCGCAGGAAATAGTAGAGATCCTCCATCTGGATGCCCACCCTGCACCTGTCAAAATTGGTGGTGGCATATCCGCCCGCCATGACAAGGATATTGTGATAATTATAATCCCCGTGGATCATGGTATTATTCTGCACAGAGTCCTTCCATATTTTCCCAAAATCCAGGCGCTCCAGCTCCCCCGAGGCCCCCAGGGCCCACTCGAACATCCCCTCAAAGCACCGCAGGAATTCCAGCTCAAACTCCCCTTTTGGCGACTGCGCTCTCATAAAGCGGCGGATCTTTTTCAGCTCCCGGTTGTGTCTGTCATACTCCTTTTTCAGCCCCTCCGGCTCCCCGGGAGAGCCGTCCTCCTCCGCCTCCGGGCAGGGCGGTACCTGCCGCATAAACCGGTGCAGGTGGGCCAGATTAGCAGTCCCCTCCAGGAGCTCCCGGCTTTTCCGGATATCGCACTCCCGCCCTCTGAACCACTGCTTCAGTATATAGGTCCGCCCCTCGGGGGAGGTGGAGAGAAGGTCGCCCTCGCAGTTGGCCACAGGCAGGTCTGTCCGCATACTCCCCTCCCGGTACAGATGGAGTCCCACATGCCGCATCAGGAGGGCATGACGCCTGGACACCCCCGCCTCCCGGAGCAGAAAAAGTCCCTGGTCTGTATCACAAAAAAACGCACCCCTTGTTTTGCGGGTGCTCTTTACATTGATTGGATATTGCTCCAATATACTCAATTCGTAATCCTGCATATTACCGTCCCCTGCACTCTTCCAATATCATGTTCTGTTTAATGTATGACAGCGGAGACGGTAATATGCCTGTTCCTCTTTTACTTCTTTTTCTCTTTCGCCAGAGCCAGCAGCCTCTCCTTCCCGTTGAGCTCCGGCTCCCGGATCACGTCCTCCAGGAGCCCCTGAAGGATCTCCCCCAGCTCCTTTCCCGGCCGGAAGCCGGCCTCTATGAGATCCCTGCCGTTGACCGCCAAATCCTTCAGCGTAACGCAGTCGCGGCGTTCAAGAGCCTCCCTGTAGAGTCTCTCCACCCCCTCTATGTCCGCCAGCTTCTCCTCCCGGCGGTACGGGCTCTGGGCCAGCACGTCCGCCCGGCGCACCTCCAGGTACAGGGGGAAAAGATCCAGGCCGATCCGGTTCATAGCCCTCCTCACGTATTTCCCCTGGACCGGCATCCGGTAATCATGGTACTTCACAAGGGTCGCCACGTTTTTCAGCGTCTCATTGTCAAACTTCAGACGGCGCATGACCTCCCTCGTGATCTCCTCGCTGCGCAGGGCGTGCTTTTTAAAGTGGGCAGTCCCCTCCTCATCCACAGTCTTCAGATCCGGCTTCCCCATGTCGTGAAACAGCATGGTGAGCCGCAGCACCTTGTCCGGCCGCACGTTCAGAAGAGCGTGGAGAGTGTGCTCACCTACCGTGTACATGTGGTGAGGCGTCTCCTGGGTGGTGGCCATGATCCTGTCGAACTCCGGCAGGAACCAGGCGGTAATCCCCAGCTCCCAGGCGGTTCGAAGCATATCCGGCCTGCCGGACAGGAGGATCTTCAGAAGCTCCGTCTGGATCCGCTCCGCGCTGATCTTCTGCAGCGTGGGGGCCAGCGCGCGCATCCCCTCCCGTGTCTCCTCCTCCAGTTCAAAGCCCAGCTGGGCCGCAAAGCGAACGCCCCGCAGGATCCGCAGGGCGTCCTCCTGAAACCGCTCCCTGGCGTTACCCACGCAGCGGATCACGCCCCGCTCCAGATCCTCCAGGCCGCCAAAGATGTCCACCAGCCCCTCCTCGTCGCTGTAGGCCATGGCGTTGATGGTGAAGTCCCGGCGCAGCAGATCCTCCCGAAGATTTCTCGTAAAGGTCACCTCCGTGGGATGGCGGCTGTCCTCGTAGGCTCCGTCGATCCGGTAGGTGGTCACCTCAAAGCCCTCCCCCTCCAGGAGCACGGTCACGGTCCCGTGCTGGATCCCGGTGTCAAAGGTTCTGGAAAACAGCTCCTTTGTCTGCTCCGGCAGAGCGGAGGTGGTGATGTCCCAGTCCCCGGGCTCCCTCCCCAGGATGGAGTCCCGGACGCATCCGCCCACGGCCCAGGCCTCAAAGCCCGCGCCCCGCAGCGTGCGGATGATCTCTTTTACCTTGTCCGGCATGGAAATGTATATCTTTCTGGCGCCATTCATATCTATCAGTCCTTTACCCTCTGTTATCATGTCTCTATCATAGCCCATTTCCCGTTTTAGGCGCAAGACAAGGGGCGGAAGTTTTTGTCCTTCCGCCCCTGTATCCTGTCTTTTCTGTATGGTTTCTCCCGCTTTTTCCGGGCTCTGCCCGGGAAAGCAAAAGGCGGGGATTAGTAGGATTTGCCCCAGTATGCCATGTGCTTGGCCGGCTTGCCGCACCAGATACACTTGTCGGAGATGAACTCCTCGTCCTCGATAAGGCATCTTGTGGCAGCGCCGCCTGTGGCGTACTTCACTTCGCCCTCGCACTCCGGATCTCCGCACCAGCAGGCCTTTACAAAGCCTCTGTTGGCCTTGAACTTCTCCACCATCTCATCCATGGTTGTGGCTCTGTCGATGTGGTCGTTCAGGAACTTCTCGGCCTTCTTGTACATATCCTGCTGGATGGTCTCCAGGATCTCACGCAGCTTTCCTGCGATCTCGTCGAGAGACACAACGATCTTCTCTCTTGTATCCCTGCGGACTACCACTACCTGGTTCTTCTCGATATCCTTCGGTCCGATCTCGATACGTGTGGGGATACCCAGCATCTCCTGCTCGGAGAACTTCCAGCCTGTGCTCTTGTCGGAGTCGTCGATCTTTACCCTGTATCCGGCTTTCTTCAACTCATCCAGCAGTGAGAAGGCGCGGTCCAGCACTCCCTCCTTGTGCTGTGCGATGGGGATGATGCGGCACTCTACAGGAGCCACGTGAGGCGGCAGAACCAGTCCGCTGTCATCGCCGTGAACCATAATGATGGCGCCGATACTTCTTGTGGACCATCCCCAGGATGTCTCGTACACGCTCTGGAGCTGGTTGTTCTTATCCAGGTACTTGATGCCGAAGGCGTCCGGGAAGCCGCTTCCGAAGAAATGGCTGGTGGCTGACTGGAGCGCCTTTCCGTCGTGCATCAGAGCCTCGATTGTGTAGGTGTCCTGAGCGCCGGCGAACTTCTCATGCTCTGCCTTTCTTCCGGACACGAAGGGGATCGCCAGCGTCTCTCTGTAGCAGTCCTCATATACGTGGAACATCTGGATGGTGCGGGCCTCTGCCTCCTCGTATGTGGCGTGGATCGTGTGTCCCTCCTGCCACAGGAACTCTCTTGAGCGAAGGAAGGGCCTTGTTGTCTTCTCCCAGCGAAGCACGGAGTTCCACTGGTTCCACACCTTGGGAAGGTCTCTGTAGGATTTGACAGTCTTTGCCCAGAGGTCGCAGAACAGTGTCTCAGACGTAGGACGGATGCAGAGGCGCTCCTGCAGTCTCTCCATGCCTCCGTGTGTCACCCAGGCTACCTCAGGCGCAAATCCCTCGATGTGATCTGCCTCCTTCTCCAGAAGACTCTCCGGAATGAGCATGGGCAGGCATACATTCTCCACACCTGTCTCCTTGAAACGTCTGTCCAGATCCGCCTGGATCAGCTCCCAGATGGCGTAGCCGTTGGGAAGGTAGTTCAGACATCCCTTTACGCTTGAGTAGTCGCACAGCTCAGCCTCCCGAACCACATCTGTGTACCACTGCGCAAAGTTCTCATCGCGGGAAGTGATATTTTTTACCAGTTTCTTTTCATTTGCCATGACTTTTTTCTCCTTTTTTCTCGATTTTTCTGCGGAGGACTTCTGATCCTGGGAAATAAAAAATCGCCGGACCTCTCGTCTCCCCGAAAAAGGGACCGAAAAGTTCGGCGGTACCACCCTAATTAACTGCAGCCCTTCTGCAGTTCTCTCTGGCTGTCATTAACGCTGACATGACGCTGTATTTTCATACAGAGGCTCCAAGGTAGGTTCATGATACCCGTATACAGGGAACTCTCAGCCGCAGGATCCCTTCTCTGTGTGCACCGGTCTTACCATTACTATTCCTCTTCACTGCCAGTCCTGCCTTCCGCAGCCATCACTGCCGGCAGGTATGCTTTTGTCTGAATATATCAGTTAAACAGAATTTTAGCGAATACAGTTTTATTTGTCAAGGGGTGAATTTTCCGCCGGCCCATCTGCCTTGAGCCCCTGCGGCCGAAATGCTATAATAACTCCAAATTGTTTTATTACAAAAGGAAGGAGGGACTGAAAATGTCTCAGACCCACACCATACACTCACACCCGGGCCAGAGCCCCCAAAGCTCCTGGAGTATCCTCTACGAGGACGGGGACATCCTGGTCTGCGCCAAGCCCCACGGCCTGCCCGTCCAGAGCCGCCGGGCGGGCTCGCCGGACCTGGAGAGCCTGCTGAAGACCCATCTGGTCCGCCAGGGACAGAAGCCCTACCTGGCTGTCATCCACCGGCTGGACCAGCCGGTCTCCGGCCTTCTTGTCTTCGGGAAGACGAAAAAAAGCGCTTCCTCGCTGAATGCCCAGCTCACAGGCGGTTCCTTCGGGAAGCATTACCGGGCGCTTGTGGACCGCTGTCCGCCCACCCCCTCCGGCACGCTCCAGGACTATCTTGTAAAGGACGGGCGCTCCAACACCTCCCGGGTCTGCTCTCCGGACACCCCCGGCGCAAAAAAGGCAGTCCTTGAGTACCGCACCGTCTCAGGGGAGTCCTCCTTTTTTCCGGACGCCAAAGAGGGGCAGACAGAGCTGGAGATCCACCTCCTGACCGGCCGCCACCATCAGATCCGGGTACAGCTGGCCCACCTGGGATGTCCCTTGGCAGGGGACACCAAGTACAACCCGTCAGCCCTCTCCCCGGGCTCCTGGCAGGTGCTGAAGCTGTGCGCCTTCCGGCTGGAATTTCTCCACCCGGTCACCGGAAAGAAAATGCAGTTCTGCCTGGAGCGGGACGTGTAAGCCCCCTTACCCGTCGATGGGCTCCTGCTCCAGGGCCGCGAAAAAGAGCTCGTAGGCGTCGTTCTGCCCATCCAGGAGAGGAGAATTTTCTCCGCCGCCGTTGGTGCTCCTCTTGATCTCGGCGTAGAATTCCTCCCCCGCGTTCACCAGCTCCATCTCGTATATCTCATATCCCAGCTCCCGGCACTTCCGGCAGAAGGCCCCCAGGGGATCGTCCTCCTCCCTGGTGGCCAGCAGAGCCTCCTTGAGCTCCGGGTCCTGATGGGCCCTGTGCTGCAGCTCCTCCAGCATTTCCATAGTCGTTGCCATATCTATCTCTCCTTTCTGTCTCCCTCATCAGTCCTGTATCCGCACAGGCATCTCCAAATCCGTCCTCCAGAAAGCTGGAGGACCGCACGATAATAGGGCTCTGCCCGAAATACTCCAGTATGGAGCGGAACTTCTCCCGGATATTCGGGGGAAATTCGCCTGCCAGCAGGGCCTCTCTGAGCTCCTTCGACCGGCTGAAATAGCCCTCCTGGGTCCTCTGGGCAATCCGCAGCTCCCAGCAGCTGTTGGACACAATATAGGTGTAAAACACATCCGACCCAATGTAGAAAGAGTCATGGGGCTCCAGGTACGCCCCGCACCCGGGCAGCTCCTTCCGGACAATCTTTCGGGCCAGCAGCATCTCCTGGAGCTCTTCCTCCTCCAGGATGCGGTAGTAGCGGCTCAGGGCCACGCCGTCCTCCACAGTCTTCAAAGTCCCCTTCCCGGGATCGCAGGCGTGAGGGAGGAACATTTTGGCCGAATACCGGTTCCACACCTTCAGGGGATGGAGATAGTAGAAGCCATCTCCCCTGTACACATCCAGGAAAACCTGCGTCGTGTCCCGTATCCTGGCCACGGCGTCAAAGGAATGGCGTCCCCGCAGCAGCGGAAAATAGGCCACTGTGTCCAGCCGGAACAGGTAAGGACAGGTAACGCGAAAAAAATTCCCCATCATCAGATCCGTATACCACACGGACTGGAGAGCGGAGAGGCTGTCGAAGACATAGAAAGCCTCCCTTCCATTTTCTGTGATACAGTTATAGATGTCAACCGTAAAAGCCTCAAAACCTTTATCCGGGTCAAACTCCCGGATCTTAAGTCCCGGCCGGGGTGCCAGCAGGGGCTCATGCCCGGCGAACTTCATATAGACAGTAGTCCGGCCGTCGGCGATGGCCCGCTCCGCAAAGGGCTCCGCAAAATACCGGAACTGGTCCAGGCTCTTTACCCTCCACACAACATTGTCCCCAAGCCGAATGTTGTCCAGAAGCCGGTCTACGTCCGGAAAACCGCTTAAAATCCTGTCAAACGCACTCATATTCTGTCCCTGCCTTCCCACATCTGGCTATCTCCATCTTTTCATCTGCCATTCCACCTGCTGCCCTATGGCTGCCCCGGCCGCCTACGCCGGGGTGTCTCCCTTGGGCTGCCAAAAAGGCGCCGGGAAATCCCTCTCCGGATTTCCGCAGCGCCTTTGCTGTCCGCTGGTCACTCACACCAGCCTTTGTTTTCTTTTACTTCCAATCTATGGATCAGGCCATCTCCGGCTCGGCTTCCGCCTCCTGGCTCAGCGCCTCCTCGTACTTCTCCAGGATAATGCTCTGGATCCGCTCTCTTGTGGCGGAATTGATGGGATGGGCGATATCCCTGTACTCTCCGTCCAGCGCTTTCTTGCTCGGCATCGCGATGAAAAGCCCTTTCTCTCCTTCAATGACTTTAATGTCATGCACAACAAATTCTTCATCCATTGTGATGGACACCACTGCCTTTAATTTCCCTTCCTTCGCAACTTTCCGCACGCGTACATCTGTGATCTGCATATCTTCTAGCCCCTTTCTTGTCAGTCACTGCATCTTTTTCCTTTTCTCTTACAGTGCATATCTCTCATTTTTTTCGACTACTATCTTTACGCCGTTCTCGCCTACGTGGCGCGTATTGGCCCGGATCGTGTCCCGGCTCTCCACGATACAGTTCTCAATATAGGTGTTATCGCCCAGATACACGTCATTGAGAATGATCGAGTTCTTGATCACGCAGTTATTCCCCACAAAGGTCTTCTTGAACAGCACGGAGTTCTCCACTGTGCCGTTGATAATGGACCCGCTGGCCACAAGGCTGTTCTTTACAACAGCCCCCGGATTGTATTTTGCCGGTGGCAGGTCGCTGACCTTGGAATAAATGCCCGGATATTCCTTGAAGAAGTAATTTCTCACTTCCGTCTTCAGGAAATCCATGTTGGTCTTATAATACGCGTCAACTGTAGCAATATTGCTCCAGTAGTCTTTGATCTTATAGCCGTATATCTTCTTCAGATTTTTGTATCTGATGAGGATATCCGTCACGAAGTCATGCCTCTCCTCCTCGGCGCAGTGCTCAATCAGGTCGATGAGCTGGCGCCTTCTTATGATGTAAATGCCTGTGGAGATGGTGTTGTAGGCAGCCATCATGGGCTTCTCCTCAAACTCCTCCACCCGCATGGTCTCGTCCATCTTCAGGGTGCCGAAACGTGTGGCATCCTCCCCCGGCTGCAGATCCCTGCACACGATGGTGATGTCCGCCTTCTTTGCTATATGATATTCCAGAACCTTGTTGTAATCCATCTTGTACACCGCGTCTCCGGAAGTAATGATCACGTAGGGCTCATGGCATTTCTTCAGGAAATCCAGGTTCTGGTAGATGGCGTCCGCCGTCCCCCTGTACCAGTAGCCATTGTCCGCGGTGATGGTGGGAGTGAACACAAAGAGTCCTCCCTGCTTTCTTCCGAAATCCCACCACTTGGAGGAATTCAGATGTTCATTTAAGGAGCGGGCATTGTACTGTGTCAGCACAGCCACCTTCTGGATATGAGAGTTGGTCATATTGCTCAGGGCAAAGTCGATGGCCCGGTAGCTCCCCGCGATGGGCATGGCCGCAACGGCCCTCTTCTGGGTCAGTTCTCTCATCTTGTTGCTGTTCCCGCCTGCTAATATAATTCCTACTGCTCTCATATTCTCTCACCCGCCTTTATCAATGTCTCTCCGCTCTCCAGCACGCCGCCGGGGTAATCCTCCTTCACTGTCACGCCGCTGATGGCAGTATTCTTTCCGATCTGCACGCCCTCGGGTATGACGGAATTTTCCCCGATGGTCACAAGGCCGAAGGAGTAAATGTTCGGCTTGAGCTTGTTCGGCACATCCGCGCCCGTGCCCAGAGTGGCGTTGTCACTGATCTGCACGCTCTCCGCGATAATGGCCTTGTCAATGATACAGCCCGCGCCGATCTCCACATCCTTCATGATAATGGAATCCCGGACCACGCTGCCGGGTCCGATGGTCACGCCGGAGCCGATAACGCAGTTGTGGACCTCCCCATAGATCTCTGCGCCGTCTCCTATGATACTCCTGTCGATGATGGCAGTGTCCGCAATGTACTGGGGCGGGATGATATCACTGTTCGTGTAGATCTTCCAGAACTCCTCATACAGGTTGAACTCCGGTATGATGTCGATGAGCTCCATGTTGGCCTCCCAGTAGGATCCCAGCGTTCCCACATCCTTCCAGTAGCCATTGTACTCGTAGGCGAAGAGACGCTTGTCTTTCTCGTGGCAATAGGGGATGATGTGCTTTCCAAAATCACAGCCGGGCACGTCCTTCAGATCCATCAGCGCCTTTTTCAGCACCGGCCAGCTGAAGATGTAGATGCCCATGGACGCCAGATTGCTCTTTGGCTCCGGCGGCTTCTCCTGGAACTCCGTGATGCGGCCGTCAGAGTCCGCCACCACGATACCGAAACGGCTGGCCTCCTCCATAGGAACCGGCATGGCGGCTATGGTCACATCCGCGTCGTGCGCCTTGTGGTAGTCCAGCATCACCTCATAGTCCATTTTATAAATGTGGTCTCCCGACAGGATCAGCACATAGTCCGGATTAAACGTGCTCATGTAATCCAGATTCTGATAGATCGCGTTGGCTGTACCTGTGTACCACTCACTGTTTGAGCTCTTCTCATATGGCGGGAGAATGGACACTCCTCCGATGTTGCGGTCCAGATCCCACGGAATGCCAATCCCGATATGTGTATTGAGCCGCAGCGGCTGGTACTGGGTCAGAACGCCCACAGTGTCGATCCCCGAGTTGATACAGTTACTGAGCGGAAAATCTATAATTCTGTATTTCCCCCCAAAAGCAACGGCCGGCTTGGCAACCTTCGCCGTGAGGACTCCAAGTCTGCTGCCCTGTCCTCCTGCCAGCAGCATTGCTATCATTTCTTTTTTAATCATGCCATCACCCCTTCTCAGCAATTTTATAATGACTCTTATTATACCATACTTCCGTATTTAAGTGAACATATTTTACAAAAAAAGTGATTATTCTACTATTTTTTTATCGATATATCACAAAAAAAGTTTCTTGGCTTTTCTATTATATATGTTTATAATAATATAAATGAGGCACAGATCGCCTTTTTCGGCGCTTCGCCATTCTTATATGTATTGCTATTGACGGATATTATTTTACAGAAAGGTATGTTGATCATGTATAAAATCAATTTTCATGAACCTGTTCACGTGCACTTTATCGGCATCGGCGGCATCAGCATGAGCGGCCTGGCTGAGATCCTCCTCAAGGAGGGCTTCACCATCTCCGGCTCTGACGCCAGGCAGTCTGCCCTGACAGACCATCTCTCCTCCCTGGGCGCGCAGGTCTTCTACGGGCAGAAGGCCTCCAACATCATCCCCGGGATCGACGTGGTCGTGTACACAGCGGCCATCCACGAGGACAATGAGGAGTACGCCGAGGCTGTAAGGCAGGGTCTTCCCATGCTCAGCCGGGCGGAGCTCTTGGGCCAGCTCATGCGGAACTACCGGGTTCCTGTGGCCATCTCCGGCACCCACGGAAAGACCACCACGACCTCCATGCTCTCCCACATCCTTCTGGCGGGGGAGAAGGATCCCACCATCTCCGTGGGCGGCATCCTGAAGGCCATCGGGGGAAATATCCGGGTGGGTGGCTCCGACATCTTTGTGACGGAGGCCTGCGAGTACACCAACAGCTTCCTCCACTTCTTCCCGAAGATCTCCGTGATCCTCAACATTGACGCGGACCACCTGGACTTCTTTAAGGATCTGGAGGATATCCGCCACTCCTTCCGGAAATTCGCCCAGCTCCTGCCTGAGGACGGCGTCCTCATCATCAACAAAGGCATTGACAGACTGGAGGAGATTACGGAAGGGCTGAAATGCCGGATCATCACCTTTGGCCTGGAGCCGGATGCGGATTACTCTGCCGGCTCCGTCTCCCACGACGAGTTCGGCGACGCTTCCTTTGACCTCATCCGGAACGGCCAGAACGCAGGGCGGATCCGCCTCTCCGTGACAGGGGATCACAATATCTGCAACGCTCTCTCCGTCATCGCGGCCGCAGACCTGCTGGGCGTGTCCCTGGAGGACGTGCAAAAAGGTCTCTCCTCCTTCCGGGGGACAGACCGCCGCTTTGAGCACAAGGGCGACTGGAACGGAGTCACCGTCATCGATGACTACGCCCATCATCCCACAGAGATAAAGGCCACTCTGAAGGCGGCTGCAGCCTACCCCCACCGGGAGATCTGGTGCGTGTTCCAGCCCCACACCTACACCCGCACCAAGGCCCTCTTTGACGATTTCTCCGACGCACTCACTCACGCGGATCACGTAGTGCTGGCGGATATTTACGCCGCCCGGGAGACGGACACGCTGGGCGTGTCCTCAGAGCTGCTGGCAAAGGCTCTGAAGGAGAAGGGCTGCGACGCCTTCTACCTTCCCTCCTTTGAGGCCATCGAGGAATTTCTCGGCAAGCACTGCCAGAAGGGGGACATGTTGATAACTATGGGGGCCGGAAACGTTGTAAACATTGGAGAGGATCTGCTGAAAGGCTAGTTATCCACATTTTCCACAGGATTTTATCCACAAAAAAGATGGATTTTGGCTCAAAAAGTTCTTTTTGCCCCTCCCTCTCCGGTGCTATAATAGGTCTGCGATAAGACGTATACGACAGATAACGACAAGCGAGGATGGGAGAAGCATGAAGAAACTGACACTGAAAAACTGCCGGCAGGAGAGCGCGCTTTTGCTGGATTACGAATTCATTGACAACTATATGCCGGAGGCTAACGGAGAGTACGTGAAGGTCTACCTTCTGCTGCTGCGCTGCCAGGCCAGCCCGGACAGGGAGCTGACCGTCTCCGGCATCGCGGACATCCTGGACGACACGGAGAAGGATGTGATCCGCGCGTTGAAATACTGGAAAAAACAGGGTCTTCTGGACTATGAGATCACGGAGTACCCTGGCAGCGGCATGTCCTCTTCCAGCCATGAGACGTCCTCCGCAGCGGCCTCTTCACCGGCATTCTCTTCTGCGGCATCGGTTTCCGCGGCAGTTTCTTCCCCGGGTGTTTCCCCGACGGAAGCTTCCCCGACGGTGGTTTCCCCGGCATCGGATTCCTCGGTGACGGTTTCCCCGGCGGCATCCTCCCCGGAGAACGTGACCCGCTTCCGAAACCGCAAGGAGTTAAAGGAGCTGCTCTTTGTGGCGGAGCAGTACCTGGGAAAGACCCTCTCTGTCACGGATATGAAGACTATTACCTATTTCTATGACGAGCTGGGCATGTCTACGGACCTGATCGAGTACCTCATCGAGTACTGCGTGGAGAACGGGCACAAGAGCATGCACTACATACAGAAGGTGGCTCTCTCCTGGACAGACCGGAAGATCCGGACTCCGGAGGAGGCTAAGCAGAGCGCGGCCCTTTACAGCAAAAGCTGTTATGGTGTCCTGAAGGCCTTCGGCATCACCGGGCGCTCCCCCGCGTCCTCCGAGCTGGCCTACATCCAGCGCTGGAGCGGAGAGTACGGCTTCTCGGACGAGCTGATCCTGGAGGCCTGCAACAGAACCATGAACAGCATCCACCAGCCCAGCTTCGACTACGCGGAGTCCATCCTGAAGAGCTGGCTGGAGGGAGGCGTCAAGACCAGGAAAGATGTGGAGGCTCTGGACCTGGCCTACCAGAAGGAGAAGCAGGAGCGGAAGGAAAAGTGCCAGGCGCGGTCCGCAGCCGCTTCCCCGGAGACACCCAGGGCAGCCCGGAACCGTTTCAACAACTTTGAGGGCAGGACCTACGAGGACATGGAGGATCTGACCCGCAGGCTCATACAGAACCAGTAGGACAGGACTGTCCTCCAACACTTGAGAAGGGAGAAGACTTGTGGCTCTTACCAATTCCCAATACGACCAGATCATGCGCACCTACGAGCAGCACCGCCTGGAAAATGAGTACAGGAGGCGCAGGCGCTATGCGGATATAGAAAAAAAGATTCCTCAGATAAAGGAGCTGGACGATGAGATCTCCAGCCTTTCTCTGCAGCAGGCCCGCCGCCTTCTGGAGGGGGATGAGTCCGCTCTGGACACCTTAAAAGAAAAAATTCACTCGCTTTCCCAAAAAAAGCTTGCACTTCTGCGGGAAAACGGTTATCCTTCGGATTATCTGGAGCTTCACTACACATGCCCGGACTGCCAGGACACAGGGTATATCGGAGACAGGAAATGTCACTGCTTTAAGAAGGCTGTCATCGACCTGCTCTACACCCAGTCCAATCTGCAGGAGGTGCTGGACAGGGAGAATTTTGACACCTTTTCTATGGAATACTATTCCGAGGGCCACATCGACCGCCTCACCGGCCGGTCCTCCAGGGAGGCCATAGAGATCGCCCTGAAAACCTGCCACGAGTTCACGGACACATTCGGGACGGATTTCCGCAATCTGCTCCTCTACGGAGATACAGGGGTGGGAAAAACCTTTCTGTCCCACTGCATCGCAAAGGAGCTGCTGGAGCAGTCCTTCTCCGTAATCTATTTCACGGCCGCCCAGCTTTTTGACATATTTGCGAAGAGCACCTTCCGGCGGGAGGAGGAGGCAGGGGCCGACTGCGAGCATATCTACAGCTGTGATCTTCTCATCATTGACGATCTGGGAACGGAGATGAGCAACACCTTCACCAACTCCCAGCTTTTTATCTGTCTGAACGAGCGGATCCTGCGAAAAAAATCCACCCTGATCTCAACCAATCTCTCACTGGAAGACCTGAAAAACATTTACTCGGAGAGAGTCTTTTCGAGGATCACCAGCGCCTACACCGTGCTGAGGCTGACAGGTGACGATATCCGGATACAGAAAAAACTGATGAACAGAGCGTAAGAAAATATTTCAAATAACAGGAGGTACCTTATAAGATGCTGCGCCGAAATGAACGTATTTTAGACAATATTCCCGTTGGAGCCCTTGGGATCATCGCCCTGGACGGCTGCCAGGACATGGGAAAACGTGTCAACGACTATCTCGTAAAATGGAGAAAGGAAGACGGACATGAGCACAAGAACGATGTCGTCTTCAGCGGATATGAGCGAGACAACTATCTGATCGACGCAAGAGTGCCCCGGTTCGGCTCCGGTGAAGCAAAGGGGATCATCGGAGAGTCCGTCCGCGGAAAGGACATTTATATCATGGTTGACGTGTGCAACTACAGCCTGACCTATTCTCTGTCCGGCCACACAAACCACATGTCTCCCGACGACCACTTCCAGAACCTGAAGCGCATCATCGCCGCCATCGGGGGAAAGGGACGCCGTCTCAACGTGATCATGCCCTTCCTCTATGAGAGCCGCCAGCACAAGCGGAGCAGCCGGGAGTCTCTGGACTGCGCCCTGGCCCTGCAGGAGCTGGTTCACCTGGGCGTGGACAACATCATCACCTTTGACGCCCACGATCCGAGAGTGCAGAACGCCATTCCCTTAAGCGGCTTTGAGACCGTGCGCCCCACCTACCAGTTTGTAAAGGGACTTCTGCGCACAGTCAAGGATCTTCAGATCGACAGCGACCACATGATGGCCATCAGCCCCGACGAGGGCGCCACAGAGCGTGCCGTGTACCTGGCTAACGTGCTGAACCTGGACATGGGCATGTTCTACAAGCGCCGTGACTACACAAGGATCGTAAACGGCCGCAACCCCATCGTGGCTCACGAGTTCCTGGGCTCCTCCGTGGAGGGCAAGGACGTGATCATCCTGGACGACATGATCTCCTCCGGAGACAGCATTCTGGATGTAGCCCGCCAGCTGAAGCAGCGGAACGCGAAGAGGATCTACGCTGCCGCCACCTTCGGGCTTTTCACAAACGGTATGGAGAAATTCGACAGGGCCTACGAGGAGGGCATCATAAACGGCATCCTGACCACCAACCTGATCTACCAGACGCCGGAGCTGCTCTCACGTCCCTACTACATCAACTGCGACATGAGCAAGTACATCGCCCTCATGATCGACACACTGAACCACGACGGCTCCATCAGCAGCATCCTGAACCCCAGTGCGAGAATTCAGAACGTGGTGGAGAAATACCGCAGGGGCGAGGAAATCTAAGGACAGCTCTGATCCAAAACAGAATAGAATACACAAAAAAGGACAGGTTCCGTTTCCGCCGGAGCCGGATTGCAGGGACAATTCGGCATCGGGAAACAGAACCTGTCTTTTTCCATACATTACATTCCTATGACTTCCCTTCTGTCCGTCACGGGATGATCCCCGCGGGATATCAGGGAAGATCGATCCGGTCAAAGGGGATGGACTCCCGGCGGAGGATCTCCTCCTCCCGGCTGTGGCAGGTAAAGAGGAGCACCTGCTCCCTGTTCTTCGACAGCCATCGAAGAGTGTTGGCGAGCCGCCGGTCATCATAGCTGGCAAAGACGTCATCCAGGATCAGGGGATACTCCTCCTCGTAGAGAAGATCTGCCGCCGCCAGCCGGAGGGCCAGGTAGGCCTGCTCCACAGTCCCCCGGCTCACCTGTCCCATGGAAATCCTGCGGCCGTCCTGGAAGAGGATAAGCTGAGCCCCCTCCTCCACCAGCAGCCTGGTGTACTTCCCTCCTGTGATGCCCTGAATAATCCCGGAGACAGCCCCGTTCAGGTCCCGGCGCACCTGGGTCTGCATGTCCCGGGCCACCTGGGAGAGCCGTTCATGGGCCAGGGACAGGGCAGCCCTCTTCTTCTCCTGCTCCTTGTAGATGCTGTCCAGCTCGCCCATCTCCGTCAGCTCCTCCTGAAGGTTCTCATACTGGATCTGCTTCTCCTTCTTCTCCTCCTCCAGATGCTGCTGCTCCCAGAGCAGCTTCTCCGCTGAGGCCAGCTCCTCCTCCGGGGTGATCTCCTCCAGCATCAGCTCGGGGACTGTCTTCTGCCGCTTCTTCTCCACTTTCATGCGGTTCCAGATATAGATCCCGCCTGCCAGGGCCACCACAACCGATGTGGCATAATTCCAGGGCCGGGGGATGAGGACAAAGAGAATGATCACCGCCAGGATGATACCTGCCACCTCAAGGGGATGGATCCGCCATCTCGCCGGGCGCAGCTCGTCGATCATCCGCTTCTCGCTCTCCTTCTTCTCATTCTCTTCCTTGATCCTCTTCAGCTCCAGTCCTTCCTGCACCCGGTCCAGCTCCTCCTCCAGCCGGTGGATATCCCGCCACACATAGGAGGCCTCCTGCTCGATCTTCTCCCGGCGGCGCTGGCGCTCCCGGGTGTAATCCCTGGCCTGCCGGTCCAGCGCTTTTTCATGGTCCCGAAGCACTTCCTGGGCAGAGGCAAGGTCAATCCTCGTATCTCCGGAAACAGAATAATTTGCGGCGAAATTTTTCAGCTCCGCTGCCAGCTTCTGCCCTGTCCGGGCGCCGGACTGCCTAATGTACAGCGTGTCCTCATAGCTGTCAGCCTCCAGCCCTGGCAGGATCATCTCCAGATCCCCGTCCTCCAGAGACAGACGCTCTCCGTCATCCAGGCAGACAAGCTCCGCCCTCCTGGCCTGCCGGTCAAATCTTCGCTCCAGCCGAAAGGTCTTTCCCCCGCAGGTGAACTCTATGGCTCCCCCGTAGAAACCGTCCCCGTCCCAGGGCTCGTACCGGCTGAAGGTGTCGCCCGCCGCCGCCCGGCCCCGGCCTCTCTCCATGCCGAAGAGCATGCTCTTTATGAAAGTGTGGACGGTGGTCTTCCCGGCTTCGTTCTCCCCGCCAAGGAGCTGTATGCCGTCCCCCAGCAGGATGGTCCTGTCTCTGAATTTTCCGAAATGTCTCAGTTCCAGCTTCTGAATTTTCATTCTGTTCCCCTTCTTGTCTCCATGAGAGCGCTGATCCCCTCAAAGAGCGCTCTGTATTCCACGCTGTCCTTTTCCGCTCCGGAAAAGCTTTCTATATATCTGCCGATCAGATTGTTCTTATTGTTTCTGTACAGCTTCTCCAGATCCCAGGCCGGCTTTGTCTCATCCACGATGTCGATGATATTCCCCCGCCTGTCCAGGGCGTCCAGATCAAAGAGGATATCAGGGTCACGATACCCTTTCAAAAGAAACTTATACATGTTCTGTATTCCGTTTTCCTCAATCTTCCTCCAGATCAGATCCGCCAGACCCGCGCCTGTTGTCCGGCGATCCACCTCCACCTCACAGTGGATATACTCCCGGGATGCAAAGGGGACAAAGGAAAAGCGGCAGCCATCCTCCGTGATCTCCCCCTGTATGTAGCCGTGATGCCCGGTGTCATTCCTGTCCGTTGGCTCCAGCGCCCCCGCGTAGGCTGCAAGACCCGGAATGACCACCTGAGGCATATGGATGTGCCCCAGAGCCACATAGTCGTAGCCCAGGCCGGCCAGCGCCTCCCTGCTTACCGGAATGTGGTCTGTGTCCCCACCGTGGGCCAGAAGGATCTCTCTTCTCTGTCTCCCGGCCGCTGGTGCGCTGTCGTAGAGGGGCTGCCGGATCTGTCTCTCGTGGTAGCTGCACCCGTACACTGCCGTCTCAAGGGCGGGAAGCTCCACAGCCTCCACACTCGCCGAGCCCAGGAAATGCACGTTGGCACTCCACTGAAAAGTCCGGTAGTAGGAGTCCCTGCGCATATAGTCGTGATTTCCCGCGATGAGAACCACCTGCGTCCTCTCCAGGGAGGCGAACAGGCCGTCCACCTCCTTCAGCTCCCGCAGGAGGGGCTGCCTGTGAAACAGATCACCGGCCACCAGGAGAAGATCCGGCGCCTCATTTTTGCACACTCTTATCAGTCTTCGAAAGCTTTCCCAGATTTCTCCGCTTCGCTCCCCGCTGTACGCTTTTCCTGCCTCGGGCGACACCCCTAAATGCACGTCCGCGATGTGTATGAACTTCATTTTCTTCCTTTTCCTCCTGCTCTTTTTCAGACGGCAGCGTCACGATAAACTGTGTCTTCTCGTCGTCGCTCCTGGCCATGATCCTGCCCCCGTGAAGCTCCACGATCTCCTTTGCTATGGCCAGGCCAAGCCCTGCCCCGCCGGTCTCGCTGGATCTGGAGTCGTCCAGGCGGTAAAATTTCTCAAAGATAGTCTGCAGCTTTGTGCCCGGAATTTTCTTTCCCCTGTTGGAAAATATAATCTCCACATCCTTATTCTTTCTGCAGGCGCTGATCTGTATGGTCGTCCCAGCATAGCAGTAGGCTATGGCGTTCCGGAGAATGTTGTCAAAGACCCTGGCCAGCTTGTCCGGATCCCCGTACACCACCAGTCCGTCCTCCGTCTCCACCTCGCAGGTGAGCTGCTTCTCCTGGAGAACGCCGTAGAGCTCGTCCGCAATCTGCTCCAGCATCATGGACAGGTTCAGCTCCACCGGCTCCAGCTCGATGTCCTGGAGATTGAATTTGGTAATGTCAAAAAACTCATTGATCAGCTCTCCCAGTCTTATAGCCTTCTCAAGGGAGATGTGGATATACTTTGCCCGCTCCGCCTCCGGCATGTCCGGGTGGGCGTCCAGCATGGCCAGGTAGGCAACCACGGAGGTGAGAGGCGTCTTCAGGTCATGGGCCAGGAAGAGCACCAGGTCATTTTTCTTCTTCTCGCTCTCTATGGCCTCCAGATCCTGCCTCTTCAGCGTAGCCTTGATCTCGTTGAGCCGGATTTCAATGGGCTTCAGCTCCGTGATCAGGTGGATGGGCTCTGTGGACTCGGAGATAATATTCTCGATACCGTCCCCCACCTGGTCCAGATATTTAGTCATCTTGGACAGGGCCACATAGAAAAACAGGGCAAACAAAAGGAGGAACCCAACGATCATGAAAAACACTTTGTTGTCCCCGATCAGGCTCCAATATAAATCAATGGCGGTCTGTTCTTCCACATGAAAGGCTGTCAGGATATCCACAAATGTAGTCGCAAAGCTGTCGTTGTATACCCCGTCAATCACGTAATTCAGAAGAAAGCCGCCAACAAGTACAGTCAGTGCTGTCACCAGCACTGTCTGCAGCAGAATACTGAATTTTAATTTTCTGTAATTACTCTTCAACTTTATAACCTACTCCCCATACTGTCTTGATAAAGTCTGAAGTTCCGGTAGGCGCACTCATTTTTTCCCGCAGATGCCGGATGTGCACCATGACCGTGTTGTTGCTGTTTTTGTAATATTTTTCGTGCCACACCTTCTCGAACAGCTCCTCGGAGCTGATCACCTTGCCCCTGTTCTCGCACAGGAGCCAGAGAATGTCAAACTCTATGGGGGTGAGTGTGAGAGGGACCTCGTTGTAAATGCACTCATGGGACGTCCGGTTCAGGAGAAGCCCGCCGAAATCAATGATCTCCCCCGGCTCCTTCCCGCCGTCATTGTACTGGGTGTAGCGGCGGATCTGGGCCTTCACCCTTGCCACCAGCTCCAGCGGGTTGAAGGGCTTGGGTATGTAGTCGTCAGCTCCCATGGTGAGCCCTGTGATCTTGTCCATGTACTCGGTCTTAGCTGTCAGCATGATCACAGGGAAGGTGTATTTCTCCCGGATCTTCTTCAAAATCTGGAACCCGTCAATGTCCGGCAGCATCACATCCAGAATGGCCAGGTCGATCTTCTTCTCAAAGATACAGTCCAGGGCCTCCTGCCCTGTATAGAACTTGTAGACCGTATACTGATCGTTCTGCAGATACAGCTCGATGACATCGGCGATCTCCCGCTCGTCATCCACTACTACGATATTCATACTTTCGTGAACCTCCTTATTCTCTCCTTCGGCAGGAGAGACGCCCTCCCGGCGCTCCCCCATCTCCGGTGAATGTGTGATGTTCCCCTCGTCATTCCTTCTCTGCTGTCTTTCCTTTATCCTGTCAATCCGCTCTGCCTGTCCCGCCTCCCTCTTACAGGTCGCAGTTGTTCACTGTCCTGGGGAAGGGGATCACATCGCGGATGTTACCCATTCCTGTCAGGTACATGATGCACCTCTCAAATCCAAGCCCAAAGCCGGAATGGCGGGTGGAGCCGTATTTTCTCAGGTCCATGTAAAAGCCGTAGTCCTCCTCCTTCAGGCCCATCTCCTTCATGCGCTGCGCCAGCTTTTCGTAATTGTCCTCCCTCTGGCTGCCGCCGATGATCTCGCCGATGCCGGGCACCAGGCAGTCCACAGCCGCCACGGTCTTTCCGTCATCGTTCAGCTTCATATAAAATGCCTTGATTTCCTTTGGATAGTCTGTGACAAACACAGGGCGCTTGAAGACCTCCTCAGTCAGGTAGCGCTCATGCTCTGTCTGCAGGTCTGTCCCCCAGGAAACCTTGTACTCGAACTTGTCGTTGTTTTTCTCCAGGAGCTCCACTGCCTCTGTGTAGGTCACCTTTGCGAACTCGGAGGACACCACATTGTGGAGCCTGTCCAGGAGTCCCTTGTCCACAAAGGAGTTAAAGAAGTTCATCTCCTCCGGCGCGTTCTCCAGCACATAGTTAATGACATATTTCAGCATGGCCTCCGCCAGATCCATGTTGTCATCAAGGTCCGCAAAAGCCATCTCCGGCTCGATCATCCAGAACTCCGCCGCATGCCTTGTGGTGTTGGAGTTCTCTGCCCGGAATGTGGGGCCGAAGGTATAGATATTCCGGAAAGCCTGGGCAAAGGTCTCGCCGTTGAGCTGGCCGCTGACTGTCAGGTTCGTCTCCTTGTTAAAGAAGTCCTTGGAATAGTCCACCGTGCCGTCTTCCTTCCTGGGCACATTGTTCAGGTCCAGGGTGGTCACCTGGAACATCTCCCCTGCTCCCTCGCAATCGCTTCCCGTGATCAGTGGGGTGTGCACATACACAAAGCCCCTCTCCTGAAAGAATTTGTGGATGGCGTAGGCTGTCAGGGACCGCACCCGGAACACCGCCTGGAAGGTGTTCGTCCTGGGGCGAAGATGGGCAATGGTCCGCAGGTATTCAAAGCTGTGACGCTTCTTCTGGAGCGGGTAGTCCGGCGCGGAAGCGCCCTCCACCTCCACCGTCTCCGCCTGGATCTCAAAGGGCTGCTTTGCCTGGGGTGTGGCCACCAGGGTTCCCTTCACAATGATGGCAGCTCCCACGTTCAGTCTGGAGATCTCCGCGAAATTGTCCATGGTGTCATGGTACACCACCTGCAGGGTCTCAAAGAAGGACCCGTCATTTACCACGATGAACCCGAAAGTCTTGGAGTCCCGGATGCTGCGCACCCAGCCGCCCACGGTCACTTCCTTGTCCAGGAAGGCCTCCGTGTTCTTATATAATTCTCTGACTGTTGTAAGCTTCATGATCATTTACTCCTTCTGATATCTATATCTTTTTTTCAGCACTTTCAAACATTATAGCACACCGATAGCAGTTTTAAAAGGAAGGATTGGCAGAAGTCCCTGCCTCCTTTCTTTTTGCAGAAGTATGTGTTAGACTGCAAAAGCAGGAAACAAGAAAGCAGGTACCTTTATGAAAATCTTATCACCAACTCAGCTTACCGAACTCTGTCACTCCATCAGCCTTCCCCCGGAGATCACAGACGCTGTCCTTTCTATACAGTCCTCAAAGGAGTTCACAGACCTCCTCCCCCAGGCCCGTCCCCTGCTTGAGGAGCTTCTCACCCCCGCTACCTGGGACAGCGCCCTGGTGCGGCTGAAAGCGCTGATCGGCGAGGACCCTCTTGGCATAAAAATCCTCACCCTTATGCTCATCTGCTGCGGGGAAACCTGGCGCTCCTATCAGTCCCTTGGCATTTCCGGCGATATATACATTGAAACTCTGAAATGCTTTACCCGCTTTATAAATGAACACCAGGAAAGCTACGGCGTCTTCGGATTTGACCGGGACTTCTGGACCATGCGACAGCTGGCCGCCCGGCTCTTCCGCCTGGGCACGCTGGAATTTGAACTGACAGAGGACGGAGAAGGGAAAGCGGTCCACGTCCACATCCCATCGGACGCGGATCTCTCCCCGGAGGCCCGCCACCGCTCCTATGATATGGCACGGGACTTTATCGCCCGCTTTTCCCCCGCATACAAGGGCGCTCCCTTCCTTTGCACCTCCTGGCTTCTTAGCCCTGCGCTGAGGGAATGTCTGCCAAAGGGATCCCGGATCCGCTCCTTCCAGGATGAATACGAGGTGACCGATGTGTTTTCGGAGCCGGACTCCTTCCTCACCTGGGTCTACAAGCGCCCGGACATCCCTCTTCCTGATCTGCCCGAGGGCACCTCCCTTCAGAGAAATCTGAAAAAATATCTCCTGGCAGGGGGAAAGGTTGGAGAGGGGAAGGGCAGGCTGCTCTGTAAACGCATCTGAACATTGTGGATTGTGGATAAATTCATATTTAACTATCTAATCCTCAAAAACCATTGATTTTTCAAGGCTTCACGCCTGTTTTTCATTCAAACCTTATCTGTTTGCCCTTGTTTTTGCCCTTACGAGCCGAAACAAGGGCAACTTTTTATTCCCCGCCGACCACCTTATCCAGCAGCCTTGCGGAAGTGCGCTTCGCTTCCCTTGTAGAGTGAGCGTAGATGTTCATTGTGGTACTGACATCGGAGTGTCCGAGAAGTTCCTGCACATCTTTCGGCTTTGCGCCGCCGGAAAGCAGATTGCTTGTGTAGGTGTGACGGAGCGTGTGGAAATGGAAATCTTCAAGCCCTTTCACTTTCTTCTTTGCCGCCCTGCACATAATCCCTACCGTACTCGGCGCTTCATACGCCCCGTCTGCTCTCAGGCAGACAAAGGAGATTTCCTTGTAATCCTCCGGGACTTCCTCTGTCCTTTGCAGGCTGTAAACCTCATAATAGGTGCGCCCTTTTTCCTTTACTTCTTTGTAGTAGTTCAGGTGATAAAACTCCCCGTAGCGGAAACGGTTTTTGCGCTGTTCTGTTCTCGCCGCCCGCAGGATTGCCGCCAGCGTGTCGCAGAAATCAACGGTGCGGACTTTGCTCCGTTTTGTCGTTCCCACTTCGGTTGTGTGCCTTGTTCCGTTATAGCGCATGCTTCGGCGTACCGTGAGATATTGTTCCTCAAGGTTAATATCCTGCCAAGTCAAGCCGCATACTTCCCCGATACGAAGCCCCGTGTAGTACGCTATCTGCACAGGCAGCAAGGCGGGATTATCTTTTGCCTTGAGAAATTCCTCCAGCTTTTGGAACTGTTCATGGGTGATAGTAGGAATACTGGAAGTATCTTCCTCACTGTCCGAGAAAATATCCGTTTCCTGCTTCCTGCCCCTCAGCTTCACATACTGCATAGGGTTAAAGGTAATCAGTTTTTTCGGGAAAACCGCAAAGCGGAAGGAATTTTGCAACACCGCCGAGAACAGGAGCATATATCCTTTGCTCATGGGCTTTGAAGTTGTCCCGTCCGGGTTTGTCCCACCGTAGCTCAGAAAATCAATGAACGCCTGCAAATGGTCGGCGGTCACGGTTTTCAGCTTGCGTTTGCCAATGGGATATTGCTTGATACGGTTGACCGTTCCCTGATAGGACATGACCGTCCCGTTGCTTAAGTTGCCGGGTTTCAGTTCTTCCTCTACCCACATATCCAGCATATCGCCTACCGTGATGTTTTCCGCTTTCCCGACAAACTGCTTTTCCTCATAGTCCGCTATCGCTTTGCGGAGCATGGCTTCTGTTTCCGCCTTGCTCTCTGTGCCTGCAAACTCTTTCTGCACTTTTCTGCCGCTTTCATCTTCAATATAAAAGCGTCCGTACCACTTTTTGCCTTTCTTTCTTACAGAACCTTTTGCCATAGATAAAAAACTCCTTTCTATCCGTGGCAATCGGGACTGTGACATATGGTGTGCGTAAAGTAATTGTGTCACTTCCGCCAGTGAAAGTCAACTGGCGTCTTTACTTGTCAAGGTGCCACGGAATTTTCTTTTTCGGAAAGCCTTTCTTCGGCTTCCTCCACTATCCCGAAAAGTGCGCCCATCGACATTCTTGTGCGCCCCTCATCGTGGATATGTAAAATCCCGTCTAAAAACCGTTTCATATCCTCAATCGGTACTTCCATCTTCTTGCGGTATACCTGTTCCATGATTGCCCCGGACTCTATGGCGTACCGTCCAAGAGACTCTTTCAGCCCTTTGTCCTCCGCCACACGGTCAACTTCCTCCATAGCATCAGCAAAGTAGCAGGTCATAACCGTATACAGGTCAACCATCTTGCCGAGAAATGTCGTGAGAAGCTGCTGGTGCGGCTCGCCCTTTACTGTATAGGAAACTGTGTCCAGATATTTCCTGATGTGTTCCTCAATATCCCGCTGGCAAAGAGTATAGGTGTCATATTCCTTATCATCGGAAAGACCTGTCAGCCATTCGGGAGTTGTGAGCAACGCTTCCGCAAGACCGTTGATAACCATTGTGCGCTTCGGATCAACTCCGTCCGCTTCATACCGCTGAATGGTGGATTTGTTCACGCCTACACGCCTGCCAAGTTCCGGCATGGTAATGTTTAACTCTGTGCGGCGTTCCTTAATCCTCCTACCGACCTGTTTTGCGGTGAATGTGGTTTCTTTTTTCAAGGTGTTCACCTCCTGACTGGTATCAGTATAACACGCCGATACTTATTTTGCAACCTTTATCTCAATGAAAGTTGTAAATAAACTATGAATGGTTGCAAAATAGGTTGACAAGAGATGGCAGAATAAGTATAATGATAAAACAGTAGTTGCAAAATGAGTATTCTAAAAGGAGGTTGATAGAATGAGCGCAGTCAAAATGGGACTTACCATAGAGGAAGCCGCAGAATGTACGGGTATCGGCAGGAACACCATGCGGAAGCTGGTGGAATGGGGAAAGCTGCCCGTCCTCAAAGTGGGGCGCAAGACCATTATCCGCAGGGACACGCTGGAACGGTTTCTGACGGTCAATCAGGGAAGAAATCTTCTGAAGCCCGATGATGTCCGCAGAGTGGAATGACCATCCATTCTCTTTTCGGAAAGTAACCCTAAGCCCTCGGCGTTTGAGAGCGAAATACACCCCTCGCACAAATCTTCGATTTGTACTCCGGGTATTTCGCCCTTGCAGGGGGCTTCCGTATCAACCGCCTGCGGCGTATGATACGGGGCTGTCACCGCTGCCGCAGCGACAGCCACAACCGTAAACGGTTGCAAAAAAAGGACGCACCTTGACAACAGAAAACGGAGATGATGTATGCCGAGACACAGTTTTATCCA
Organism: Eubacterium sp. ER2; assembly: GCF_000765215.1. Classification (GTDB taxonomy): domain Bacteria; phylum Bacillota; class Clostridia; order Lachnospirales; family Lachnospiraceae; genus Claveliimonas; species Claveliimonas intestinigallinarum. Next base: position 73,008 of record NZ_JPJE01000021.1, on the reverse strand, counting down.
GATGTCAAAACTGCCCAATGTCAAAGGGCGAATATCGTATATTACAAGCCATGCAAGGCAGGAAAATCTCTATGCCACCTACCGCACCGCCGACAGCACCTTTTGGAGCAACCTTGCAAGGGAAAGCCAGCAGGAGTTTCAGCGCAGCGGCACAGAGGGCAAATGTATCGAAGCAAGGGAACTGATTATCGCCTTGCCCGAAATCTATACGCAATACGAGCCGCAGCAGGTACTCACGGACTTTACAGAGGAGTTCCGCAGGCGGTACGGTGTGGAGTGCGTGTCCGCCCTCCACCACAACAAGCGCAAGACAAATTATCATATCCATCTGATTTTCAGCGAGAGGAGGTTGCTCCCCGAACCTGATGTAAAGGTTGCTTCCCGCAGCGTGTTCTTTGACGAGACTGGAAAGCGTGTCCGCACCAAAAAGGAAATCACGGGGGAGGACGGGCAGATACGGAAAGGCTGTACCGTCATCAAAAAAGGCGAGGTATACGAAAGCCATCTGTTTACTACCAAAGATACACGCTTTAAGGGAGAGCCTTTTCTCCGAGAGATAAAGGAAGTGTATACAGAACTTATTAACTGCCATATCTCCGATCCTGAGCAGCACTTAAAGGTATTTGATAAAAACAGCGTCTATCTTCCGGCCAAGAAAATCGGCAAAAATAATCCCAAAGAGGACGAAATCAAAGCCGATAATGCCGCAAGGCAGGAATGGAACAGGACAGCGGATATGGCGTTATTATCAGGTATCTCCGAAGCAAAGATTTTAGAAGTCAAGCAGACAGAGATACACGAAAAGGCGAGCCAGTCTATCAAAAGCAAGGGCTGGCTGCCGGGTCTGTTCCGCAGTATCGTAAACAAGGCTAAGGACTTCCTGCAAAACTTAATCCGTGAACACGATATGCCGCCGAAGCCTGTCCTTGAAATAGATATGGCAGAGTTCCGTACCATGCAAAAGCTGATGATAAAGGCGCAGGATAAGGCGAAAGAAATCCGGCATTTGCAGGATACGGTACTTCCGAAGCTGAAACAACAGCTTGCCGATACAAAAGGGATTTTCAAGGGTAAGGAGCGCAAGGCGCTCACAGAGCAGATACAGCGGACAGAAAAGGAAATCGCTGAAAAGCTGGATAAACTGCCCGATGTTCTGAAAGAGGACGGTTATCCCGATGTGCAGGCGTACATGGCAACCTACCGTAAGGCGGAGGCTGTTGTGGAGCAGTTCAATCGTGACCTTGCCGCATGGGAGCAACAGGTCAGGGAAAAACAGAAACCCGCCAAAAAAGAGCAGGCAAAGCCGCCTGAACGAGAGAGCGTGCTGAAACGCCTGCGTCAGCTTCAGGCGGAGGGTAAGCAGAGAAACCAGCCGAGACAGAGAAAGAAATCCTTTGACAGAGACAGCCGATAGGCACGAAAAACCGCCGCTATGGTATCACCCATGCGGCGGCATACATAAAAATCTTATTTGTGTTCTGCAAGCGTGACTTTCATATCCTGAGCATTGATGCTTGTTTCCTTTTTGCACTTCGGACAGTAGAGAGGGAAGTTTCTTAATTCTGTATCTTCCCGTATCATTGTGCGAGTTTTATTGCCGCAGATAGGGCAATATATCCATTCTGTGGCTTTCATGTTACTTTTCTAATTTCAAGTCTTTTATTTTTTGAGATATTCTCTCAATGACCTGTATAAAACATTCATCACTTTTGCCCGTCGGATCGGGAAGTCCCCAATTATCATCAAACGCTCTACCGATATAGGGACAACCGACATCACACCCCATTGAAATCGCAATATCGGGCGTAGGGATTTTATCAATCGTCTTGCTATACTGGCTTTGCTCCATATCTATCCCATAAAGCTGTTTCATAAGCCGCACAGCGTCCTGATTGATTTGTGATTTTGTTTCTGTTCCGGCAGAATAGAAATCAAACTTATCTCCCGCCAAATGTTTTCCAAGTGCTTCTGCAATCTGACTGCGGCAGGAGTTATGCACACAAATAAAGGCTACCTTTTTCTTATCCATCGTTAAAACCCCAGCTTGTGCAGCAGAGCAACCACATCAGCAGCTTTCAAAACCTTACCCATAGCAACAACCTTTTCGTTGACAACAAGAGCAGGTACACTCATAACGCCATATTCCATAACCTTTTTCAAGTCCGTAATATATTCTACTTCTACGGAAATCCCCATTGCTTTAACGGCGGATTGTGTGTTCTCATAAAGAGCATGACAACACCCTGAACCTAATACCTTGATACAGCAGATTTCTCCCTCTTTCAAATCAGGACAGCAATCGTTTGTAATGCTTTCTGCTTCGCTGGCAGCACAACCGCAGCTACAAGCGCAAGCAGGTGTTTTCTTTTCTTCTTCCTTTTTCTTTCCAAAGTTAAATAATGCCATAATAATAACCTCCTAAAATTAAACAATTAAATATTGTATTGCGTTGAAAAGATAGCCTACAATAATAATACCAGCAGCACATATTCCAATGAAAATACCAAGCAGTTTCGGTTTGACCGCCTTGCGAAGCATAATCATTGAAGGGAGCGAAAGCGTAGTAACGCCCATCATAAAGGAAAGGACAACGCCGAGCAAAGCACCTTTTGCAAGCAGGGCTTCTGCAATCGGAATTGTACCGAAAATATCCGCATACATCGGAATACCGACTATCGTAGCAAGAATTACGCCAAACGGATTATTTTCGCCAAGTGCTTTGACAATAAATTCTTCAGGAATCCAGTTGTGAATGAAAGCACCAATGCCCACGCCGATCAGAACATAAGGAGCAACCTTTTTAGCGGTTTCAACAACCTGTTCCCACGCAAATTTCATACGGTCTTTGAAATGCAGTTCCTCCTGCGGAACATCAATCGAGTGACCGTTTCGGATATATTCTTCCACTTGATTATCGAGGTGCAACTTTTCAATTAGCGTTCCGCCAGCCACAGCGATTACCAAACCGAATATTACATATAAAACAGCAACTTTCCAGCCGAAAATACTCATCAGTAAGACAAGGCTTCCGAGGTCAACCATCGGCGAAGAAATCAAAAAGGAGAATGTAACGCCAAGCGGCAAACCTGCGCTTGTAAACCCGATAAACAACGGAATGGAAGAACACGAGCAAAACGGTGTTACCGTACCAAGGAGCGCAGAAATTATATTTGCGCCGATACCATGAAACCTTCCAAGAATTTTCTTTGCCCGTTCCGGCGGGAAATAGCTTTGAATATATGAAATAATTAAAATCAGAACCCCTAACAACACCATGATTTTGATTGTGTCGTAAACAAAAAATTGAATACCACCACCGATTTTGCTCGTTGCGTCTAATCCGCAAGCGTTAATTAAATTACCTATTAGACGATTAAGCCATGCCATACCTACAACTTCATTTTGAAAAAAGTCCCAAATTGTTTTTAGTGCCTCCATAAAAAGCTCCTTTCATATAGTCATATTGAAATATGTCGATCTAATATTCCGAATATAAGTCGTGCGGAAAAGCATTCAAATAAACTTCCTCACTTTTCACAGCACGACTTATTTTCGCTTTCAACATCAAGTGTTGTCAACTGCCGCAAACATTCTTTTGCCTGTTCCACACCTTTTTCTGAAATAGAATAGTGTGTCCATTTTCCCTCTTTGCGCCCGACAACTATTTCCGAGTCACAAAGAATTTTCATATGGTGGGAAAGCGTAGGCTGTGTGACATTGATTTCTTCCAACAGCTTGCAGGCGCATTTTTCACCTGAACGCAGCAGTTTTATAATCCTAATGCGATTTTCATCACAAAACGCTTTGAAAATTGCCGCAATTCTTTTTTCATCCATCTCTCTCAATCACCTCCTATAGATAAATGTCTATGTGTTATTATATGCAACACATAGAAAAATGTCAATATATTTTTTTGATTTAAGTGAAACAGCGGTAGGAAAACTAAATCCTACCGCTGTCTTCTTATGCAAAGATGATTTCTTTTTCCACAATCTCCTTTGCACACGCCCGTATGTTATTCATTCTCTGTGTCCATTCCAAAGCGTTTTCCGCCTTTAACTGCTCCGTAATACCCTGCACCCGTTTCATCTGCTCTGTGAGCCTTTCCATGCGTTCCTGCGCCTGCCTGTCGATGTCAGCAAGGTAATTGTTCAGTCTGCCGCTTGTGAACAAGGTTATGTAGGTGGCTCGGCGGTATTCTTTCAGATACCGCAAGTGCCGCTGTCCCCACAAACCAATAGGCTGTTCTTTTTCGGCTGGTAAGATAAGACATGGGATATAATAATCTCCTTGCAGTTCATACCACAGACCATTTTTATCATCGTAAATGTACTTGTCCATTGAAAAATCCTCCGTTATAATATATTCGCACATACATCACAGTTCTCCGATTGCCACACTTTGTTATATCTTGTTATGAGATTTTCTTGCCCTTGTATTTGCCCTTATGAGCAATGAGGGAAAGAGTAAACTTGTGTGTAACCGTATAAAGAGATAAGGCAGACACATTGCGATAAATCCTTTATTTTCAAGGCTTTTGGAGGATTTTATTAAAACACTGTAACCTCTGTTGAGAGGTCATAATTTACTGATATTCAAATTGTAATTTAAATATGTAATTTTGCACATTTTTGTAGTGTACACATCATTCGTTTTATGATATACTTTTATTGTAAGGTAAAGGAGGTGTCTCTATTTTAAAGATACCTTCAAATCATCAGCGAAGAAAGCAGGTGAAACAGTGCCGATATCTGAAGAAAGAAAAGAATACTTGTACGATTATAAAAAGTCCAAACTTAAGCGCATCCCCTTAGACGTTCAAAAAGAGAAGTATGAGGAGATTAAAGCAGCGGCCGATAAAACCGGGGAGTCTGTGAACGGTTATATCAAAAAGGCCATTGATGAACGGATGAAGCGGGAACAATAATATTCTTTTTTACTATTTATTCTTTTTCCACGGGCTATTTTAGCGCTTCATGAAAACGAGATTGGCGAAACCTTTTGGGATGATGAAGAATAGCCCTCTCACAACCGTCAACACTCTCACCATGAAAGGATGTGTTATTATGCCATTACTGCAACAGAACAAAGAGTATACCATTGAAGATATCTATGCCCTGCCTGACGGACAACGGGCGGAGCTGATTGACGGCCAGATGTATATGATGGCGCCTCCCACACGAAAGCATCAGCAGATACTTGGCGCCCTCTATCGTAAGGTTGCGGACTATATCGACAAAAAAGGAGGCTCCTGTGAGGTCGATATCGCCCCATTTGCCGTGTTTTTGAACGAAGACGATAAAAACTATGTCGAGCCGGATATAAGCGTTATATGCAGCTCTGACAAGCTCACAGACAAAGGCTGCACAGGTGCTCCGGACTGGATTATCGAAATTGTCTCTCCAGGCAGCAGGCGGATGGACTACTATACCAAGTTGTTCAAATACCGAACTGCCGGAGTTCGTGAATACTGGATTGTTGATCCAGAGAAAAACAGGATCATGGTTTATTCGTTTGAGTCCGACGATACCGCAGAATATACTTTCTCTGAAGCTGTCAAAGCCGGGATCTATGATGATCTAACCATTGATTTTAGCTCAATAGATATCTAAGTAGCAAACTGCTGCCCATGCCATCACTGGCGGGGCAGCTTTTCTTTCTTATTGGTACTTTTTTGGTACTTCTCTTGATTTCCCACTGCCGTCATGCTATACTATCCCACGTTGCAGACCCGCATAAAACCAAGGTCTTTCAAGGTCTGCCGGCGGTCACCGCCGTAAAATGTGCCGAGTGTTCGAGACCTTCCACTCGTAAAACAAAACTAAATAAATTTACTGTTCGTCAAGTTGCGTCTTATTGTTTTTCATAAGGAAAGCAGCTTTTTATCCGTTATCTTATACCGTCTGTTTTCATCTCATTTTGGCGTAACTTTTGGCGTAAACAAGGATATAATAAGAGGGCGGTTTCCGCCCTCTGCTTATTTAAAAAATGCTTGCTACTTTTTGCATTTCTTCCGCCTTTGTATTTGGAAGTACATGAGAATATAAATCCATTGTCATAGATAAACTGGAATGCCCCAAGATCGTCTTTAACGTCTGCGGCTGCATTCCGGCCTCTATCGCCCTTGTAGCAAAGGTATGTCTAAAACAATGAGAAGTAAATCTTTCTACGTGACTGCCTGTTTCGTTTATCTTTTTCAAAATCCGATCAATTTCAGCTTGTACACGTTCCCGGCTAATCGGTGTTCCTTCCGGCAGGTGAAAGATATATTCATCAATACTAACCACATTAGAATATTCTCTGTTAATTTTACGCTGCGCTTCAATAATGGACATGATTTCCGGTGTAGCTGGTATATCCCGCATTGATGACGATGTTTTTGGCGCATCTTCAAAAAAGCCTCTTCCCGTTTCATATTTTAAAGTGCGCCTGATATGGATAACGTTGTTCTTGCTATCAATATCTGAAAACTTTAATCCCCTGGCTTCGCCACTTCTCATTCCAGTTCTAAGCATTAAAGCAAATAAATTATGAAGATAACTTTCTTGAGAATACTTTGAAAATAACTCCTGCTCCTGAAGAGTTAATACCCTTCGTTCTGTCTTTTGTTTCTTCCGTGGCAATTCCGCCAACTTGACTGGATTTCGTTCTATCAGGCCATTTTTTAACGCTCTTTGGAAACATCCGTTCATTACCGCTGATATGATTTTCAAGGAAGATAATGCCATATCATCATCCAATAACTTGTTATATAACTTTTGGATATGTTCACCACGTATTGAGGAAACAGGCATTTTCCCTAGAGGCTCTTTGATGTAAAAATTATAATAATTCTGATATGAAATAAGTGTACCTGTTTTCAAGTCATTCTGCTTATATTCTTTAATCCATGTTTTGAACCAAGAGTCAAAAGTCACTTTTTCACGTTCAACAAACAGTCCATGTTCTAACCTATACTTTAAATCAGTCATAGCTTTTTTTGTCTCGGTAATAGTGGCACCTGTAACAGAATAATTTTTTCCATGGAACATGATCCGCCCTTGATACCTATTCCCGTTCTTCCGAATACCTTTCGGCAGTTTTTTCTCTGCCATACTATACCTCCGTAATTACTTCTATTACATCTTCACAGTTATCCCTGTACTGTTCCACATCCACCAAATACGCTACAAATATAATAAATCGGTATGTACTCAGCATCTGCGCCAGTATCTCCCGGCTGACTAATGCCTTGCGTTTCTCCGTGAAGTTATCTCCCGGCTCGTCGCGGTAGAGGAATGATGTTTTCTTTTTATACTCAATCAAATAACCTGTCATTACACAACACCGCCTCTGCCTGCTGCCACTCCTCGGATAAATCCCTGCTCAAAAACTGCACGGTTCACTCTATCAATATATTCATTGATACGCTCGTCCAGTTCATCCAGTTTGTCCGCTGGCACACATTCCTCAAGCATAGCTGAATAATTATCTGTAACACTGTCGATAATAGCCGCTACAACAGCAGTTGAATATTCATTTGTAATAATTTGATCCAGGCGCTTAGAATCAATCATTTCTCTCTGTTCCTTGATAATTTCTGTTGCTAAATTCATAATGCCATCTCCTTTTCAATTTTATCTTGAATATGAATTGCCTTCTGCACATAATCCCACGCAATACGGACTTCCATTAAAATCAATCCTCTATTCTGCGCAAACAACAGATCGTCCGTCATATCTGTAGTTACTTTCTGCAAATCATAGTTTTCTTCTAATGAACTCAACATATGCTCCGCCTTATCGAGGCAATCTTCTAACTCAACAAATTTGCATTCCAATTCCTGTTTAGTCATAATCTAAATCCTTTCTTGATTTCTGATCGGACTGCCTCTATAATTAAGACAATCCGGCTTTTCCTATGTGTTGTCGGGTTACTTAGCCTTTGTTGAAGTGCCAGCTTCTTCAAGGGCTTTCTTTAATCTAAGAAACGCTTCATCGTTGAGAATGCGATACTTCCAAATTGCATCTATCAGTTTTTCTATGTTATCCCACTCTTCTAACGAGAACGCCTTCTTTGCTTCACATTTCCAATCTGATAAATAATCATCTGGTAACTGTTTCGTCAATTCAACCATCCCTACTAGCCACTCTGCAAATTCTTTTTTTGTCATGCTTTCACCTCCGTTTGTATCTTTTGTAGATATTTTATATCGTTTATAGTTATTTGTCAATATCGTTTAACGCTATTTTTTATTTCTAATTGACTTTTATTTTCTTAAATCGTATAATATTTATTAATCAGGAGGTATAACAATTGATAAAAATTAAGGTGTCTGATCTACTCGGAAAACATAAAATGAATAGAAAACAACTTGCTGAAGCCGCCCATATTCGTCCTAACACTGTTGGCGCTTTATATGATGAAAGCATCCAGCGACTCGACAAGGATATGCTTAATAATTTATGTAAAGTCTTTAACTGTACTATTTCTGACATTTTGGAATATGTGCCTGATAAAGAAGATAAGTCTTGAAAGCCGGTTCGGGATATGCTATATTGATACTAGAAAAAGGGAAAGCCAGAAACACACGGCCTACCCCCAAATAATTACGATAACTGTTTTACACAGCCGTTCACTATTGGCAGTAGTGGGCGGCTACTTCTTTCCCTTGAAGATCTCATAACAAAGACCAACAAGAGCGACAATGAATATCATCAACTGGATTAAATCCGAGTATGTAATGTTCATCGGCATCGCCCTCCTTTCTTTCGTCTGGAGGGTTTGCCCCTCCGATAAGTGGAGGGTAGGCCGCCTTTATGCGCTCTGACTTTCCGTGCAGATAGTATAGCACATCTAGCTAAGTCAGGCAATTTATTTTATGTCTGAAAATGCTTGTGACTTTGTTCTCCCACAAATCAAGTATCGAACAATATTATTTCCAATTATTTTCAATCTCACCGGCTGGAATGATCCGCTCCACAAGAACAGCAAACTCTGCCCCGTATATATTTTTTCTTGTACCAATCCCAATTTGAGCGTAATCTCCAACTTTTGCCCCGCTCTCAAAGCACTTTATTTTCACTTTACTCCCTTGATAATCCAATTCCAAAGTTGTCAACGTGTACTGTTTTCCATTCCGGCTCATTCCGTTGTACTCACTTGTTCCGATAATTTTCAATACTAAAACATTATCCATGTAATATTGTTCCCCCTTTTGGGACTTACTGGCGGCTTCAAAGGTAGGAGCAGAAACCGCCACGCCCACAATCTTATTTAAATTGTATATGTCTCTGCATTTTCCGGCTTAAATTCCGGCGGTGTTATTCCCAGAAACTGCGCTTGATAGCTGTTTGCCCGTCCATTAGTAACAGTATAAGCAAAACAAAAATCAACATAATCCCCTTGCTTAATGCCCGATGTATCAGACATAAGAAAAGAAATTTTACCATCTTTCGATAAAACCGAAGGCACAGCGATAACTAAGTCATTCCCCTCAACTTCAAAAACTTTATGACTTGTAATTCCATTCATACGTCTGTCCACCTTTGAAAAACGTGCGCTTTCTAAATGATGCATATTCCTACAATCTCCTTTTTATTAATCCAATTTACCAGTGTCAACATATCCTGCAATCATGTTTTGATAATCGACGCCCATAAGAGAAAACTTATCCGCGATATCCGGCTCTGCTTCAAGAATCTGTTTCATTCGGGATTTTCTTTCCTGTTCATCTCCTTTTTTAGTTTCATCTACAATTTTCTCAAGGCGTGTTCTTTCTTTTTCAGTCAATGTATAGCTTGTTTTTACTCGTGCCTTGCTCCAAAGTTCTTCCGCTTCACTAAGCGATCTATGATTTTCTGCATACTCTGCTGCAAACATTTTTTGATAAAATTGAAAATCACCGTAAACAATACCGTTTATTTCATTTTTACCTAATAAATCAGCGCCTGGGAACTGTCCGTTTTCGGATTTTCCGACATATGCGGAAACAGCCAATTTTGCATCAGATTCTGCTTCCTGCAATGCTGCAAGATATGTAGAAAAATCTGGAAACTTTGCAAGATAGCCGCTGTTTTTTGCTACTTCGCAGAAAATTTTTTGTGCAAAAAGATTGTTCTCAACGCTGCTTTCAATTATTGATAATTCGCTGCGTGAAAGTTTGATGCCAAAATCATGCATACACTGTAAAATCTGCAATGTTCCCGGATCAACCGGCTTCAGCGCCCAGCGTTTCAGATCATTTCTTATGTCCTCACAAATATCGGAAATTGCTGTTTTTGCGTGATCTCGTTCCGCAGAAACATTCCCGGAATAATACGGCCATACCTGCGTCATGATTTCTCTCTTAAAAACCTCCGGGCGGTACTTCTCTTCCATGCCTCTAGCCTTTGCGCAATATTCAGAAAAATAGCGATCCGCCCGTTTCTGGAAATCAAGCACAATTTTCTTAATTTCTTCAAATTTTGTCATTTTATCATTCATCTTTATTTCTCCAATCATTATTTATAATATTTCAAAATTGAGTTTTCAACTAACTGCGCACCCGTATCAAGTCCACATCGCTTTAGTAATGCGCTTTTAGCTTCTTCTTGTCTTTTATGGCGCTCTGACAATTCTATGGCAATTCTGCCCTGTGGTGTCTGCGCCATATCTAAACGCCGTTTCTGATTTCTGCAATCTTCAAGTTCCCGTTGTGTTAATGCCATTTTTTTAATCTCCTTTCTATGTTTGCCTGATAAATGATGTAGTTCTGTTCTGGCTTATCTCTCGCCATGTGTTCCCCTTTCCGGCTATCGCCTTTTTATGATTTTCTGATTTTTCGGAAATGCCTTTTATTCTTGCGGCAGAAAAGACACGTCACTCCCCCTCTGCGCACGAATACGCAAGACCCCCTCTGCCCTTCATGATTCCATCTCAACAAGTCTTTGTTTTTCTTACTAATATCATCAAAAATCGCATCACATTTACAATATATTTAGGTGGATTTCTTCCACACTCTGCGAAAATACAGCGTTTGTTAAACATTGTTTTTGTTCTTAGCCAAATTATCAGCCAAAAATCAATCTGGTAGTTCATCAATAATATCTCGTATGCTTTCCTGTCGTGCTTGATCTGCAATCTGCCTTATATCTTCATAGCTCAGTGCTGGTGTATTTTTAATGTCTGTTCCCCCTGTATCAATCTTCACTTCATCAACGTAGTTCATCCAATTTTTACTCAACCACACGTATGTAGTGGGATTGAGCCGCCCGGACATTCCACACTGTTCAAGGAATGCATATATTAACTGCTTTATTTGCTTTACACCGTCCCTCCTGCGTTCTGATGTATTTCCCACGCCATTCTCCCAGTTATGTAGTTCTTGTCTCGAAATACCAAGTCCTGCACATAAGGTCTCAATCCCCAGCCTCATCTTCTTCCTCTTACAGAACTCAATTATCATATTGACTCTATCTTCAAATTCTTGATCCATGCTTGCATCACGCGTAATCTTCTTTAACGATGCCAGCTCTTGAATGCTCTCTATCGCATCTGCCACAAACTCTGCTGGAAGATTATCAATCTGCGAATTAGGAAAATTACTTTTGCTCATTTTTTTCCACCCCTTTTTTGATGTCAACGAAATGCATTGAACCTGCTTCTTTATCCTCTGACTTCCTCGTGCTATTATGGTTCTTATCTTGTTTAGTATCAGCCAATACAGATTGCAGAAAATGATTCCAATGTTCCATATTACCCAAGTTCCCCGTGCTCCTTTCTATTGATCTTGTCTCGGCGCTCTAACTCATTCAATGTTGCTAAAATTAAATCTTTCAAGAACTCATATCCGGGTTCATTTTTATATTTTTCCACTATTTCGCCGGATGTATTAACTACTGTCTCCCATTCCTTATCTGTTCCGGCCATATCTGCAAATTGTTTGTGAAAATCCCATGCAGATTTCCAAATGTTGAAATATGTATCTCGAAAATCCATCTTGCCTCCTTTCGCCTAATAGGGTGGGAAAAGTGCGATTTATTTCAAATTCATTTTATTATGCATATATTATTTTTTTCGTACATATAATGATTTAGAATAACATTCCACTTAATCCACCCATTATTAGGCTTTATCATTCAAAAGGTAACTCTTGCGAATCATCCACCTTCAGAAAACCTTCTTCTTTCTCTGCTAGTCCAACAAAATATTCATTCCCATGAACAATCTTTTTCCCAAATCCTTTGTTCTTCAGATTGGAATAAAACCTAGTTCTGCTCAATGGCTCTCGTTCGGTTTCTTCGCAATATTTCTTGTATAATTCATGCAGCTTTGTTGATTTAATTGATTTTGAAATATCTCTTATCATACGTTCCTGTAAAAACGCCTGTACAGAATCACTATCGGCATACAACTCCGCCACAAGTTCCCTGCTCCGTTCACTTTCATACAAGGCATTGTCCTCAAACAATTGCTTTAATTCCTTTAGTGCCTGTTCTATGATGTAAGGGATTTCATCTCTTAATTTGTCTTCAAGTTGTCGATCCGGCTTCTCTGGGCGATTGTCCATCTCAATCAGGATGATTCTTTCAAACAATGCATTGCTCTTTTCATCCAGACTTATCGGAACACTATTGCAAGAAAACAGTAACCGTGCATACGGTGTGAAAGTTATAATATCTCGCCCTTTGTATGAGTCTGACAAACTATCTCCGCCAGTAATCAATTTGATTGTATTTACCGTTTTTAATGGATTTCCATTCAGATCGGCACACACGTTAATTAGCTTTCCCATTAGCTGGATTGAATAAAATTTTTCTTCCAACTTTTGCAGGGTAATATTGCTATAATTGCCTGCACCGATCACATTTTCAAATAGTCGGACCACAACAGATTTTCCCGTACCTCTGGAACCTTTCAAAATGATAAATTTCTGAAAATTGCATCGAGTCATGCATAGCCCTAGAAACTGGAGTATTGTTTTTCTGTCTTCTTCTGACATAGCAGATTTGAAAAATCTCTCTGTTTCAATGCCGCTATATTCCTTATCAGGCTCATAATTCCATGGTATTTGATTGACGCAGTAGTATTCCGGCTTATGTTCATGTCTCTCCCCGGTTTTTGCATCCAACATACAATTCTTAAATGGTATCCAGTATTTTGGGTACTGATTGATTTCATCATATGTTTTTTCCAACTCATAATCCATTGCAAATAATTGATAAATCCTTGTGATTGTGGTACTTTTAATAAAACGTGGAAGTATCAATTCTCTAATTAACGTCTTAAGTCGTGAGCCGGAAAAGTCTGCCACATATGTGCCGTGTACATAATGGTATGGCGTTCCGGCCATAAAAAATAAATTTTGAGTTTCTTTGATATATCGAAGAATCGCATCATCGAATACTCCGCATGGTTTCCCTTTTCCGTCCAAAAGATGAAATTTTAGTTTAAATGAATCGTCCAAGCATTCCTCCCCTCCTTTCATTCTAAAATTCCACACAGATTATCTAGTTTAAATTCTGCTAACTGTTTGCCATTCATGCACCAAGTCCACACCCAAGACAACGGGGGAATGTGTGGAGAATTAAGAAGATTGTCATATAACTCTAATTCTTCATGTAGTCTGTCCACTTGTGCTATCCATTTTTTTCGCTTACATTTTTCAGCATGTTCTCGCTCTTTTTGCGCCTGTTCCTGCGTCTTTATTCGTTCAGCAATAACTTTTCTGTCCGTTTTATTTAAAGCCGTAGAAACGCCAAATACAGAGGATATTTCCTTCATTGCCTCCCAGTTGTTGCAATTCCGAACGTGCGCCCATAAAGCTACAGCATCGCCGCCTTTTGCCCTTCCAAAATCAAAAAAACTACCTGTCCCTTTATAAATTTTTATAGAAGGTGTTCTTTCACCAGGAAACCTATACATTCCTCTAATTGGTTCACCCAGTAGACGAGTGGCAACATCATTAATATTGACTTCTGATTTAATTATTTCAAAATTTTCCTTCATTCTGTTTATTCTCCAATTATTTGAGGTTAGCGATCAATTCCTTATTATTGACCGGGTGTTCTTCCTTCGGTATGGGATTTTATTTTCACTCGAATGAGTGCTTTATCTTTTGTACAAGAATTATAGTTTTCAGATGTGATAATTAACCTTTGTAATTTTCATCAATATGTTTGTAGAGTACCGGCATATCAATCCTTACCGTTCTCCCTACTCTGATTATTGCATTTGCTTCTTCCGCAATACGCATTAAAGTATTCCTGCTCCAATTAGTCTGGGAACACGCTTCTGCTACTCGGCAATAACGCCCTTCTGGATTTACAATAGCGGCGTTCATTTTTTCACCTCCATAATCTCTTGAACATCAACATTAAACGCACGAGCTATTTTATCTGCTGTTTCCGATGTGCATCTTTTCCCCTGTTTCACACAACTTAAAGTTTGCCTAGATACTCCGGAGATATCCGACAATCTTGTTAAAGTCAAATCCTTTTCTGCAAGCAGCACAGCAAATTTAATCCTGTCTATTCTCATTTTCTCGCCTCCTTCAAACAATCTTTTTCTTGTATTTAAATTATCACAATAAAATACTTTTGTCAATACAAACGACAATATTTTACTTGTAATAAAGTAGCACAAATGCTATAGTAATCACAAAGGGGGTAGAAAATGGTGACTATTGGGGCAAATATTAAACGTATCAGAAAAGAAAAAAAACTTTCACAGCGAGAATTGGGCGAAAAGTTGGGTGTATCACAACAGATGATAGGGCAGTATGAGAACAATACAACTCCGCCCAAATATGAAACTGTAAAACGAATTGCTAAGGCATTGGGAGTGCCAACCTCTGAAATCGACCCAAGGGCAGACATTTCCACTCTGGAAGAAGCACTTGAAGAACTTAGAAAGCAAAAAAAAGAAGCCTTACAATCATTTACGCAAGATGAGATTTTTGGAGACAAATTTAATGCCATATACAATAGGTATAAACAGCAAGAAGCAATACTCTGCCAGCAACTAAAATCATTGACAAAAGATACAGAACGCCAACATTTATATGAAACAACTGGAGAAACAATAAAAAAGCTTCGCTTAAAAAAAGGGTTTACCTTAACAGATATGTCGTCGCAAACTAAACTCCCTATATCCCTACTCTATAGAATTGAAAACAACTTGCGTTCACTAAATTTAGATACTTTGGTCAAGATTTCAAGATGTCTGGGAGTAGCTGCAGTAGATATTGATCCAAATACTGTTTTTGAATGGGGATTTGGCAAAGAAACCGAAGCGGATAAGCTTTATAATCAATTGCTTAATTATTTTGAGAACTTAAATCACGACGGACAGAAAAAAGCCGTTGAACAGTTAGAATTATTATCTAAAATATCTGATTATCAAGTAACCACCCCCGAAAAGGATATTCCATCTTCCAAATAAAGCCAAAATCCCCCTCGCCCGACGCGCCACCGGAAAAGGGGGATAAAATTTTGCCGTAATATCATTTTGGCGTAATTTTGGCTTACCCATTGATTTCTCTTTCTGATCATGCTATACTTGCAGACGTTGCAGACCCACATCAAACCAAGGTCTTTCAAGGTCTGCCGGCGGTCACCGCCGTAAAATGTGCCGTGTGTTCGAGACCTTCCACACGTAAAACAAAACTAAAGGAGAGAACTGAATATGAAGAACAAGAATGTAGCATTTATGACTCAGGCAGCCATGATCGCTGCCATCTACGTGGTGCTGACCTACATTTTCGCACCGATTTCCTTCGGGGAGATCCAGGTGCGGATCGCGGAGGCGCTGACCATCCTGCCCCTCTTTACACCGGCGGCCATCCCGGGACTTTTCATCGGATGCCTGCTCGGAAATGTGGTGGGAGGAGCGCTTCTTCCGGACATTATCTTCGGAAGCCTGGCCACACTGATCGGAGCCGTGTTCACCTGGCTGCTGCGCAGCCGCAGACCGGTCATCGGCACACTGCCTCCCATCATTTCCAATGTAGTCATCGTCCCCCTGGTGCTCCGGATCGCCTATGGCGTGAACCTGCCGCTGCCCTTCCTGATGCTGACAGTTGGCGTTGGCGAGGTGATTTCCTGTACAATTCTGGGACTGATCGTCTACTATGCGCTGAACCGCTACCGGAACACATTGTTTCCCAGAGCCGCTGCCATGTAGACTGAAGCGCTGCCGTTTCCTGCTCAGAATGCTCAAAAGATAGAAAAATACAAACGAGGCGCAGGCCGTTCTGTGATCCACACGGATGGCCTGCGCCTCGTTTATCTCTTCTTTTTTCTTATTCCAGCGCACTGATAAATGTGCGCCCGCTCCCCGCCAGGAGGCTGTCCATCTGCTCATAGGAGATGGCTGTCCTGTTTCCCGTGGCCGTCTCTATGTAGGTCACATAGGACTGGTCGTAGCCGATGAGGATGACGGAGCTACCGTCACCCCCGACGCCCACCACAGGCATATTGTTGTTGACAATGTACAGCATCTCCTCCGTGGTGCATCCGGTCAGGTCCAGGGTCTGTCCGCCCAGCACCTCCTGTACGGCGTCCACAGCGGAGGCGCCCCCGGCCAGTCTCTCCCGAAGAGCGTTCACCGCGTCATCCCTGTCCGTGATGAGGTACTCCAGATACCGGTTTCCTCTCTCCCACACGTATTTCTGGTCTCCGGACACCACCACGCCGCTGACCTCGTCCGCTTTCACGATGGCGTCCCCGGCCCTGTCATAGCTGCCCTGGAAACGGCCTGTCCCGTACACATAGTACACATCCCCCTCACCGGTCTCCTCAAAGGCCACCTGAGCCGGCTGCTCGTAGAGCACCTGCTTGGGCCTCAGCACCTTGGGATTTCTGTCGGGGATGCCGTCCGCAAAGGTGAGCCTCATCTGGGTCTCCTTCAGGTCTGTCACATAGGACTCAAGTGAGATATTGCTCTCCTTTTTCTCCGCATTGCTGGTGATCTGGCTGGCCGCGATCTGTGTGTAGGAGTCCCCGCTCTTCACCACCCGATCCAGGTTGATCATGCCGCCGGACACCTCCACGCTCAGCACATAGTCGCTGTCCGACTGGTAAGTCCTCTGCACCTTCTTGGCGCTGCTGCGTATCTCCACTTTATACATGGGGTACACCTCCTCGCCGGAGACCGTGCGCCCCGCGTCAGACTGTCTGGACATGCCGCACACAAAGTCTGTGTTCACAAATCCCAGAGGCCGGATGGAGGCGTCCTGATCAGCCTGCACCGTGTAGCTCTTCCCGGTCTCCAAATCCATGACCGTGACCTCCGAAGCCTCGTACAGGGTGCCGCTTGTCTGATAGGCTGCCAGCTGCCCGTCGTCGGAGGTGACATACTGTCCCTCCTCCAGCCCCTCCGCAAGGACTGTCTGCTCCTCGTTTTCCATATTGATCTCATAGAGCGTGCCTCCCGCCAGCACGTAGAGCATCTCCCGGTCCACGCTGTAGTAGACCAGCTTTCCCAGTTCCTCCGACGCCACGGCGGCGGACTTGCTGCTGGGAATAAAGGCCTTCTCATCGATGTTGTTCTGCTCTGCCTGATAATAGTAGATGGCCGCTCCCACCTCTCCCTCATGGGAGCCTCTGTTCATGTAGCCGCAGACCGCAAAGGTGACATTTCCGTCCCCATCCATGCGCAGCAGGCGGATCTCATGCTCATCTGTGAGATTTCGGATATCCTTGCTCTCCGAGTCCATAAAGCTGAAGAGAAGGGACATCTCGTCCGCCTCCTGATTGTAGTACCAGAGCTCTCCTCCCTGGACAAAGGCCACCCGGTTTCCCTCCTCGCTGACAAGATAGGGCACGTCGGGATCTGTAATCCCCAGAAGAATCCCCTTCTCGCTCAGCACCGTCTGGGTGGGGTCAAAGATCTGCTCCATAGTCCGGTCATAGTCCAGAAGATACATGGTTCCGGAGGCATTTCTCACCCGGAAAAATTCTTTTACTGTGTAGAGATCCCGCTCATTTTCCTCCCCTGCGCACTGCACCTGGTACTCCAGGATGACCGAGGTGTATGTAGAGTTCGACTCAGTGATCTTCCACCTCTCAGTCCCTGTCACCTGCGGCTGCAGGCTTCCCCAGGACACGTGGTCGTAGTCTGAGTGGATGGTCACGTGGTAAAAGTTCGTCCCCTCCTCGCCGGTCGGCTCAAGGGCTGCTCCCACACCCACATTCTCCACCTTTCCCATGGCATTTACATGGTAGTCGGAAATATATTTCAGACACTCCGGAAGGGAGAACTCTGCCCCGTCCGCTATTCTCGTATAGTAGTAAACCTCCTGATCGTCCACATGGAGAGTCAGAAGAAGGAGCCGCTCCTCCGTCAGAAGGCCCCCGTCAAAGGTAAGGCTCACCGTCTCCTGGGGCTCATCCACACTCTCCCGGGACAGCTGACTGGAGCCGTCCAGAGTGTATACTTCGTAGTCCAAAGACCGGATACGGGCATCGTAGGTCTGGATATGCATTTCCAGTGTCTGGTCGATTACCGGAGTGATGCTGTCCCGCATGGTGGTCACATCCATCTCCTGGGTGTAACCGGTCAGATAGTTCACCTCATATCCCTGACAGGCAAAGGACACAGAGGGCAAAGTGGCGCTCCCCAGGTCTGCTGTCATATTGTTGTTTCCTCTGTTGGTCACGTAGCTGAACACGATGACCGCCACGACAAAGACGGCGGCCAGTATGCCCGCGTGTATCAGGCGTCTCTTCATCTGTCTGCTCCTTGCTCTTTTTCTGACTTCGTATCTAACAGCCTTCCAAGCGTGGGACGCACGTGCAGCGCCTCCTCGCACATCTGCAGCTTCTCTTCATTGCTTCCCTTCCTTCCGGTCTTCACAGCCCGGATCAGTATGTTTTTCGGCGTGTGCTCCATGTCGATAAATTCCAGGATCTGAGTCTCATAGCCCTCTCTCTCCAGGTACTGGGCCCGCAGGGCATCCGTCACCAGAGCGGCCATCCTCTCTTTGATCAGGCCGTACTTAAGCACCGGCTCCAGGACATCGCTCTTAATCTGGCGGTTCAGCTCATGCTGACAGCAGGGCACGGACAGGATCACCTTCGCGTCCCAGCCGATGGCCTTGGCCAGGGCAAAGTCCGTGGCCGTGTCGCAGGCGTGTAGAGTGACCACCATGTCCACCCGGTCCACGCCGGTGTAGTCTGCAATATCTCCCTCCAGGAACCGCAGTTTCTCATAGCCGTACTTCCCGCTCAGCTCATTACATCGGCGGATCACGTCCCTCTTCAGGTCCAGGCTGATGATCCGTATGTCGTATCCCTTCAGCTCGTGAAGGTAGTAGTATATGGCAAATGTGAGGTAAGATTTCCCGCAGCCAAAATCGAGGATCGTCAGCTCCCTGCCGTCTTCGGCCCGGTCCTTAAGCCGGGGCAGGATATCTTCAATGAACTCCAGGAAACGGTTGATCTGGCGAAACTTGTCGAATTTCGCGTGAACCACCTTCCCTTCCCCGGTCATGACACCCAGATCCACCAGAAAGGGAACAGGCACCCCCTCCTCGAGGATGTATCTCTTCTGTCTGTTGTGAGACAGGTCAGCCTTCTTCGCCGGCTCCTTTCTGGCCTTCTTCTTTACGGTGACCTTTCCCTTTTTGCTCACCAGCGCCGTGACGGACGCCTGCCGCGTCTCCATCTGGAGTTGCTTCATCTCTTCCATATATAGGAGAAGCGCCGCGCAGGCTTCATCGGCGGGCAGGTTCCGGTGAAACGCCTGGTTCCCCTTAAACTCCTCCAACTGAAAGAAAAGTGTGCCCTTCTTCAGCAGGGGGCGCACCTTCACTTTGACCGCGCCGCCCTTTGTCCTTGGACTGCTGAGGGTGGCGGAGATAAAATCTGTATTTAAATTTTCTTCAAATAGTACTCTTAAATTTTCCATAGCCATATTATAGCGCAAGATGGGAAATGAGTAAATGGGGACCGGTTTTTTTCAGAAAATACCAGTCCCCATTGATCTCTCACTATGCTGCTTTTACTGCTCCGGCGCTGCCCCCTGGCCCTCCGGGGCCCCATCCTTTGTCACCCTTGGGAAGGTGATAGTCACCTTGAAGAGGTCTCCGTCCAGATACAGTGTAAATGTGCCTCCCTGCATCTCGGTCAGGGATTTGGCGATGGAAAGTCCCAGCCCGCTTCCTTCGGTGCTCCGGGACACGTCGCCCCGGATAAAGCGCTCGGTCAGCTCATCCGCGTCAATGTTCAGGGGCTGCTCAGACACATTTTTCAGATTAAAGGTCACAGTCTTCGCATCCACTGTCAGGTCCGCGTAGATCCTGGTTCCCTCCATGGCGTATTTGGCGGCGTTGTTGTAAATATTCTCCAGCACTCTCCACATGCGACGTCCGTCCACGTGGATGATAGCCTCCTCCTCCGGAAGAGTCAGCACCTCCTTCAGACCCCTGGCGCCGAATTTCTCCTCGAACTCCCCGCTGGTCTGTTGGATCATCTCCACCAGGTTGATGTTCATGTACTCCAGAGAGATATTTCCGGAGCTCACCTTGGACGCCTCCACCACGTCCTCTGTCAGGGTCTTCAGTCTCTGTGCCTTGGCCTCCAGCACATCCAGATAGCCCCGTATCTTCGGATCTGTGAAATTCTCCCTCTTCAGAAGGTCCACGTAGTTGATGATGGAGGTGAGAGGCGTCTTGATGTCATGGGATACATTGGTGATCAGGTCTGTCTTCAGCCTCTCATTTTTCATGCTGGCCTCCACAGCCGCGTCAAGCCCCTCGCCAATGGTATTGATCTTCCCGGCAATGTCTCTCTGTCCGCCTTTGAGATCGTCCAGGGGAATCTTGTAGTCCACCTCGCCGGCCGCGATCTTCTCGATCCCGGCTCCCAGCCTGTTTCTTCCGATGGCCTGCTGGATCATGTAGACCGCCACCAGCACATCCACCGCGAACATGAGGAGCGCAAAGAGGAATACGCTTCCTCCGGACTCCAGCACCAGGAAGTGTAGAAAGAGCACTGCCAGCAGCGCCACCACGATCCGCCACACCTCGTTCATATGCCGGATCACCTTCCGCACAAAGCCGCACAGCCATCTGAGGATACTGTTCTTCCAGAGGGTGCCCGCCTTGATCCTGCGCACCAGGCTCAGGTAGCCGATCATAAACACAGCGCAGCTGAGCACCGCGATCAGGGATACCACCACCACATCCGGCACGTTGATATCAAATGCGGTCTCTGTGTAATAGTAGGACGCGTCTCCCTGGTAGACAACTCCCACAAAAGGTCCATAGACATTGGTGACCAGGTATACCAGGCAGACCCAGGCTATGACAGTCACCGCTGCCGCCAGCTCGGTCTTGATCCGGTCAAAGAAATTCAGGTGAAGCTCTTCGTCCCTGTTTGTGCGGCCGGCCACAATAGTGAGCCACACAAGGATGCCCAGAATTCCCACCACCGAGAGGACGCCCATGGCGATCACACCCTGGATGGCCGGCGCGTATTTCTCATACCGCTGGTTCTGTACATAGTAGCTGTCCTGCACCGGGTAGTCAGTGTTGATGCCCACTGCATACACGAAATGATCTCCTGCGGGACCCATGTTCTCCACGGTGTGTCTCCAGCTGTTTCCCTCCACGCCGCTCATATTGCTGTCAAAGTCGGCCAGGGCCGGGCGAACTACCGTGTAGCTTCCCTCTTCCTTCAGCTTCTGGATATTGTCCTCCAGGCTGTCATAGTCCGCAAACGCCGCTCTGTTTGTGCTCACTGTCCCGGAGGCGGTGTCCGCATATATATAGGTAAGATTTGTGTTTCCCTCCTCCCAGGCATCGCCTGCCGCCTCGTAATTGTCCATTTTCTGTGACACCAGGTCGATAGCCGAGTAGATTTCCGAGTAGGCCTCGTAGAGCTTTCCGTTCCAACGCTCGTCACTGTTCACTATATCCAGAATGGACTGGACTCCGTCCGGGCTGGGCCCCTCCTGGATCCAGAAGCCGTCATAGTTCCAGATGGTGCGGTAGATGACCTGATTGTTCTGGTCTACCACCGTTCCCAGGCCGTCCCCCTCGTACAGGGTGCCGTCCCGCAGGTAGTTCATGACATCCTCGGATGTGACTCCTGTGTCCGGGTCTGTCATAAAAGACAGCTCCCCGGAGTCGATCAGGCTCTTCAGCTCCTCATAATAGTAGTACTCGTACGTGCCGTCCGGCCTCTGGCATACCACGATGGAGTTCTCCCCGCTGTTGTAGGACATGTTGTCGCCGGAGGAGAGGTCCCCGCTGTTCAGCTTATCTCTCCAGTCCACCAGGTCGTGGATCGTGTACGCCAGGCCGCTTTCATTCTCACCTGAAATATTTCCCGTGTCGTAGAGGGTCTGGATGTCCACCAGCTTGTTTTCATCCAGCTTCCCGTCTGTCTCCAGATCCCCCTTGTCCGCCAGAGCGTTCAGTATGCTCTGGGAGTCATAATAGGCCTGCTGCCCAAAGCCCTCTGACCGGGCGTAGCTGGCCTCCGATTTCCCTGAAAAAATATCCTGGGCCATGCCCGGGTAGGCCGCCAGCCACACAAGGCTTATGACCGCCAGGACCACAAGCACATGCTGAACCAGAAGCAGGACTCCCTTTATGGGAGCCGATTTATACCATTTATTCATACGTTCTCCCTCCTAAAGCTTCTCCACCTTATAGCCCACGCCCCAGACCACCTTCAGGTATCTGGGATCCTTCGGGTTGATCTCGATCTTCTCGCGGATGTGACGGATGTGCACCGCCACTGTGTTGTCCGCTCCGATGGCATCCTCGTTCCAGATGTTTTCATAGATCTGTTCGATAGAAAAAACCTTGCCCTGATTTTTCACGAGAAGCAGCAGGATATTGTACTCAATGGGTGTCAGCTTCACCGGCTCCCCGTCCACGGTCACCTCCTTGAGATCATCGTTGATGGACAGCCCCCCTGTCGTGTACACTGCCGCGTCTGTCTCTTTTGCCGTGCTCCCAAGCTGGGTGTATCTGCGCAGCTGGGATTTCACCCTGGCCACCAGCTCCAGCGGATTAAACGGCTTTGTCACATAGTCGTCCGCCCCCACATTGAGTCCGAGGATCTTATCCGCGTCCTCGGACTTTGCAGAGAGGATGATAATGGGAATATTGTTCTCTTCCCGGATCTTCAGCGTCGCCCGGATCCCGTCCAGACGGGGCATCATGACATCGATCACAAGAAGGTCCACATCGTTGGCCTTCAGCACCTTCAGCGCCTCCTGCCCGTCGTAGGCCTTCAGCACCTCATAGCCCTCCTGTGTCAGATATATGTCAATTGCCTCCACGATCTCTTTATCGTCGTCGCATACTAATATTTTTGCCATCTTCTATCACCTCCCTTACATATTACAAGAATAGCAGGGATTTTTTAAGAGGCAGTTGGGGAAATTCTTAAGAAATTATGAAATCATTTCAGATGGTTCAGCCCTCTCCTTCGGATCACCTCCGCCAGGTCGTAGAAGGCCAGGTTGAGATCCACGTCCCCGGCGATCCCACGGACGCTCCCGCTCTCCGTGTACTGCCACATGGCAATACCGTCAATGCCCGGCTCGCGGGCGTACCTGGCGAACCAGAGGGCGTACTTTTCCCGGAGTCTTTCATCGAACATCCGCTCCAGAAAGTCCAGATTACTGTAGTACATGGCAAAATACCCCCTGTCCTCCACCTCCCCGCAAAACTCCTCTACGATCCGGGTGGCCAGCTCCTTTGTCACTGTGACGCCTTTTGTCTGGGCGTACCGGACTGAATCCTGCTCAAAATCGATGCACACCGGGTATTCCACCCTGTAATCCTCTATGGTCTCCAGGCACTGGCGCGCCTCCTGACGCGCCATATCAGGCGTATAGGCGTAGGAAAACCAGTAAACGCCGAAAGGGATGCCCTCCGCGCAGCACCCCTCCGCGTTCCTGCGAAACTGGACATCAATGCTCCCGCTGCCAAATCCTGCCCGGAGCATAGCGAACTCCACGCCCGCCCGCTTTACCTCCGCCCAGTCAATATTCCCCTGAAATCTGCTCACGTCTATTCCAAAAATACTCACAGAGCCACCGCCTTTTTTTCTGTTCATGATCAGTATATGTCATTCCCGTCAAAAGGTTCACAAATACGTCTTGTTTTATCGTAGAATGTCGAATAATGTCGTTTATAATTAGAAGCGGGCTGCTTTCCGATAATATAGCATGTGGAGTTCTGCCAGGCAGGAAGGGAGTTATAGTTATCGCTGAAATGAAAGATATTCAATACCTTGTGCGTTCTCTTGGAATTGGTGCTACCTATAGGGGATATAGATATTTGATCGTTGCGGTTTCACTTTGCCTTGAAGACGAAGACTACCTGCTCGGCATCAGCAAGCTACTATATCCTAAAATCGCAGAGATCTGCCACACAAGCGCCGGAAGTGTGGAGCGTGACCTGCGCACTGTCATCACCGTATGCTGGGAAAGAGGAAACAAAAATCTTTTGCAGGCCATTTCTCCCTGCCCTCTTTTCAGCAAACCTACGACTGGTGAATTCGTCGATATTCTTACAGGGCATTTAAAATAACCGAAGCAAAATGGGCCCTCCTCCCTTCCTGCTTTTCTTTCCCATCACATCAGATGTATACTGCCCCATATGCGCGCCGGCATATGCACGCTGTCATATGTGCGCTTCCAGCCACAGAGCACCACTCTACCGGGATACTGTCCTGTCCATACCGCACGGAAATGTCTCATCCGCACAGCCACAATCCTCACGCACACTCCTGTAGAGCCTGTATCCTCCTGAAAGGTTATAGCAGTCAAATCCCTTCTGGGACAGAATACAGCACGCAATATAGCTGCGCAGACCGCTCTGGCATGCGGCGTAAACCGGCTTTCCCTGCTCCAGCTCGCCTATCCGCTCACGCAGCTCATCCAGAGGAATATTGCAAAAGCCGTCTATATGTCCGGCCCCGTACTCCTGCTCTGTGCGCACATCCAGCAGAGTCACACTCCCGTCCCTCGGCAGCGTGTCTGCCTCGTGCCAGTGAAACTGCTTCAGCCTTCCGTCTGCTATATTCTCGATGATAAAGCCGGCCATATTGACCGGGCTCTTGGCCGAAGAGTAGGGTGGCGCGTAGGCCAGATCCAGATCCTTGAGCCGGGTAGCTGTCATCCCCGCGCTTATGGCCGTGGCCAGCACGTCGATCTGTTTGTCTACCCCCTCATATCCCACGATCTGGGCTCCCAGCAGACGGCAGGTCTCCTTTTCATAGATTACTTTCATGATCATCGTCCTGGCGCCGGGATAGTAGCCCGCATGGCTGGCCGGGGAGAGGTAGACCTTGTCAGCTCTGATGCCCGCTCTCTCTGCCGCCTGCTCATTAATCCCAGTGACAGCCGCCGTCATATCAAACACCTTGATGATGGAGGATCCCTGGGAGCCTCTGTAACGGCTGTCGCCGCCGCAGATGTTGTCCGCCGCAATGCGCCCCTGTCTGTTAGCCGGGCCTGCCAGGGAGAGGAGCACATCCTCTCCGGAAACAGACTGTATGACCTGCACCGCATCCCCCACAGCGTAGATGTCCGGCACAGATGTCTCCATCCGGTCGTTTACGACAATGCTGTCCTTCAGGCCCAGCCTCAATCCGGCCTCCTTTGCCAGATGGGTGTCAGGCGAGACTCCCAGTGCAAAAACAGTCATGTCTGCCGCCAGAGCCTTGCCGTCCTTCAGGAGAACCCGAAGGCTACCGCCATTTTCCTCCACTCCCTCCACTGCGTGTCCCAGCAGCAGCTTTACACCGTTCTTTCTCATCCTGGCATGGATAAAGGAGGCCATATCTGGGTCAAAGGGCTTCATAAGCTGCCCGGGGCGCTGGACAATGGTGACGTCCATCCCCAGCTCCCGGAGATTTTCTGCCAGCTCCAGACTGATGAACCCGCCGCCGGCCAGAACCGCTGACCTGGGATGATTTTTCTCTATGAATGTCCGGATCCGCAGCGTATCCTCCACAGTGCGCAGGGTAAACAGCCCCGGCACTCCCGCGTCCACCGACCGGGGCAGAATGGGCTTTGCCCCAGGTGAAAGGAGAAGTCTGTCGTAGCTCTCCTCAAAGCTTTCCCCGCTGTCCAGGCTGCGGACAGTCACAGTCCTGCGCTTTGGATGAATAGCCGTCACTTCATGGCGCACACGCATGTCAATGCGGAAGCGGCTCCAGAAGCTCTCCGGAGTCTGTAACGTCAGCTCCGATGCCTCCCCGATCACGCCGCCGATATAATAGGGCAGGCCGCAGTTCGCATAGGAGACATATCCGGATCTCTCGAATACGATCACCTCCGCCTCCTCGTCCAGTCTGCGGATCCTGGCCGCCGCCGTGGCTCCTCCTGCCACTCCCCCTACGATCACAACCTTCATGTCAATCTCTCCTTTCCGCCAGCATTTCACTGCCGTATCTCTTTTCGCTCATATCAGTATAATGTTAGCACATTTCCGGCTTTTTTTCTGTGATGTCGTCACACAGATCCCCTGCATCTATTCCGGACTTTGTATTTTTTGCTGTTTTGCACAGATTTTCATATTTTCCCTTGCATTTTGGCCTTTTCTATGATAAGATAACATTCGTTCGCGGGTGTAGTTCAATGGTAGAACACCAGCCTTCCAAGCTGGATACGTGGGTTCGATTCCCATCACCCGCTTGATTTTTTTACAAAAGCTGTTATACTGGAAATATGCAGATATAGTCTATCGGTATGACGCTAGCTTCCCAAGCTGGAAAGGCGGGTTCGACTCCCGTTATCTGCTCTTGAAAATCTATCAGAGGCTTCACAGCTTTGCCGAAGCCGGGCAGAAAAAGTAATCAGGCGCCCACCCGGGTGGCTGATTATTTTTTTGTTCACTCCCTTAGTGCTGCATCCTCATTGCCATAAATCCCTTGATTTTACAGCATTTCGTGCTATAATAAAAGGTAATGAATAGAGCGAAAACTTTCGATATTTGTCATTTTTTTAATTCTAAACATACAGATTATAAAAACTTAAGGTTCTATTAAGAAACTTTCTGATTTTTTTAGAGACCGGTCATATTTTAGACATATCTGTTCCCTATAATAACAGTCAGATAGTTGATCAACAGTCAACTATCTCCCCCCTCATAAAGTAAGGCACCAGGGCGGAGACCTTTGGTGTTGCACTTTACTCTCATTCCTTTAGATAACTATAACAACGACGAAAACCCGCCGGCCGAAAGGCCAGCGGGTTTTCGCTGTCTAAAGTTTGTCCAAAACGCGTCCCGGTCCTGTCCGCTCCAAAATACAGTTGCGGGATCTCCCCACTTTGCTTTATTATAGAAAAAAAGATTTTCTATCAGGAGAGCGTAGATCATGGAAAACAAAAAGGAAACATTTGCATCTGACACCTCAGGGAGAACCGCTGCCGACTGGGCAAAAGCGCTGTCCATCCTGCTGGCAGGACTCGCCGTTGCTCATCTTGGAGTAACGCTCTTTCTCCTGTCAGAGCTCGGCACAGATACATTCACCGTATTCATCCAGGGACTGTCCCGTCTGTCCGGCCTCACGGTGGGAACCGTCCACGTCATTGTCCTTTGCATCCTCATGATCCTCATGCTGCTTGGCACGAAAGGCTATGTAAAGCCGGGCACTGTTGTCTGCGCTTTCTGCGGCGGCCCCAACGACCTGGTGGCCGTGATCCTGTCCGACCGCCTCCCCTCCGTCCAGTTTCGGTGGGTGCGCGTAGGCTGCGACCTCTTTTTTGTAGTGCTTGGCTTCCTGCTCGGAGGCACTGTAGGCGCGGGGACTGTGGCCGCCGTCTTTCTAACCGGACCTCTCGTCCAGTTCTGGCTTCCCAGGACGAAAAAGCCTGTGCAGGCCATTCTGCATGAGGATTTCTGAAAAGTGTCCATTTCTCTTCTTTACATCACAGTTTTTCTTCTCAGTCTCTCCTGCGGCAGACTGCGCAGAAATGACAGCAAGGAAACAATAACAGGTCTGTCTTTTGTGCCAAAATGGTTAACTTTTACTTTGTTGATATCCTTCTTTTTCTTGTGGTACTATTTTTGTAAATAATCCACCTGCTCAGGAGAGCCTTGTCGCATCATCCTGGCACCGCAGGAGCAGAGGAGGTAGAAGTTTCATGCACGCACATCCTTTCACAGACCAGCAGATCCTGGACAGGATCAACCGCAGTCCCCAGACCGGCCTTACTCTTCTCATGGAGCGCTACACTGGTCTTATCTGGAGCATTGTCTCCCGGCATTTGCAAAATCCGGAAGATATTAAGGAGTGCGTAAACGAAACCTTCTCCATCTTCTATTTCCAGCGGGACAAGTATGATCCGCAGAAGTCCTCCCTGCCCGTCTATCTGGCTGCTATCGCCCGAAATCTAGCCGTCTCCCGCTACCGGAAAGAAAAAAGCCGTGGCCGCGTTGCTACATCTACCGCAGACCGCCAGATTGCCCTGGCAGAACTCCGGGCCGATGTAGAGAGAGCAATGAAAGAACTTCGCCCCGATGAAGCGGACCTAATCCGGATGAAATATTATGACGGCATGTCCATAAAAGAAATCGCCGCCTCCCTGGGGCTGCCCTACGAGACTGTAAAAAAGAGACATCAGCGCAGTATAGGAAAACTGCGTCGTTCCTTCCTGCTCACCCTCATCATTGTGGCACTACTGGCCCTGTCAGCCTGCACCTACTGCGTACTGCGGCACTACGATCTCATCCCGGACCTGTGGGAAATCATCGTTGGGAAAAACGAAGAGGATAACAAGCCCGAGCCTTTGATCATAACAGATAATGACAAAGACAACGAACAGCCCGAAGATTCCGGTACAAAGGCAAACATGCAGCCGCAGGCAAATGCACAGGACAATCCGGTACAGTCCCAGGATAATTTTGCTGCTGTCCGGGAATCCTCTCCCGGCAGCACCAGCGGGATCCAGTCTGCTTTTTACTGGCTGGACGGCTATGGCCCGGTCTCCACTCCCGAAACCGCCGCCTACAATATGGGGACTCCAGTCTCCTTTGAGACAGAATACGTGACCGGCACTCTGAAGTCGGCCGTATATGCAGAGAGCACTCTCAAAGTAAAGGTTCTGGTCCAGGCCAGGGGAGACGCTTTCCCCGATATCTCAAACCCTGAGTTCCCCCTGTTCTCCATACCTTCAGACTCTTTCATCCCATACTTTCATGATCTGTACCTGGATGGAGTGCTTCTTGGCTCCGGAACTGTCACCAGAGGCAATTCGGGTAACAGTTTTCAGTGGCTTTACTGCACTTACGAAAATATAGAAATGCCCGCTTCCCCGGAAGTTCTCACACTCTCTCTGTCTTCCGCAACTTCCCTGGGACAGATCTTTGACTTCTCCTGCAACGTGGATGTCACCTTCTCCATGGAACGCACACCTGTCCGGGAGGTTCAGGACAATGTATATAAGATTAACGATCTATACAGTCTCCTCACTGTCCCTCGCCGAGATGACAGCGGAGCTTTGATCCTGTCCATCTACCCTCTCTGCAGCGGAGACGGTCCGAACATCATGCCAGAAGTTATCTGTCCCGCCTTTTTCAGTGATGGGTACAGCCAAAATCCTTTTACAGTGACAGATCCGTACGGAAATGTATACACCGGGGAATGCCAGGAGTACTATTCCATGAACAGCGGCATCGATTATTTCGAATGGAATTTTGGCCAGGTTCCTCCCGGCGGAATCACTCTTCATATCCCTTTCATCTGTCTTTCCGATAAAATGCCCGAAGATTTCTACATACCTGTTGATCTGTCGGAATGCACTTTGCCTGCGGAAACATCCTGTGAAATTTACGGAGGGCGGCTGTATCTGGAACAAGTAGAAGAAGTCTGTCCATCTCCTGACAGTCAGATAGAAGAACTCCGTTCCGTCTCCTCATGCCCGCGTATTCGCTATTGGAAATTCACACTCCGCTTTGAAAGCAACATACCCGACCTCTATCTGTGCGCTTTTAATGTTACCGGCGATCAGGATATACTGCCAGAAGCCAGCTGTAATCTCTGTCCCTGCGGGCTTCTAGCCATGTCAACTCCTATAGCCGGTGACTTTCATACAGGAGAAATCTTATCTGTCGCTGGCATCGACACGTCCTACTATGACGTCTCCACATTCCGCCTGGTACCTGTAAGCAATGCGCCAATCCCCCAGATCAACTACCTCTGGGACAAAGATTTGGACATACCTCTGTTTGTCAATTAACGCTCTATAATTCCAGAGCCTTAAAGTGCATGAACCGCATTCTCGGTCTTTTCATCTGCACAAAAAGCCTGTCCATCTCCCGACAGGCTTCCTGCAGCCAGCACAGTGACCGGCGGGGCTGCTGCGGATCATACACCTCCCCGTAACCCTCAAGGAGACGGATCACCAGACTGTCCAGACGTTCCCCGCCGGTCAGGGTATGATCCTCACTGAGTGGAAGATAGCCCAGAAAATCAAGCTGTCTATTTACCGTTTCAAGGGACACCATCGGAGCATTCAGGATCAGAAGATGCCGCAGCATGGTTTTACGCGGGATCTCCCCTTGAAGACGCATCTGCCTTCTCAGCTCTGAATCATAGCGGGTACTGGTAATATGTTTCCGCAGCATCTCCATGCTGTGCTCACCCGAAACGGTCACATAGTGGAAAGCATCTGTAAAATAGATATGGCGAAAATATTTCTCCCTCTCACCCGGGCGGATATTCATGGCTTTCAACTCCTCCTCTGGTATACCTGCCAGATAGCTCTCCTCCAATTGCCTGAGCAGACTGCCTTTCTCCACACAAGACGCGCTGCTCCACTTTTCCTGCGTGTCATACACATTCTCACTATGATCAAAATATCCCTGCATGAGGAATAGCATTTCTTCATCTGTCAGCTCCAGTGCTTTTCCCAGCCGCAGACATTGTTCTCTGTTGATCGGTGTATATCTGCCCGTGCGCCAGTAGCGTATCTTCAGACATTCCGTTGCTGTCTTTGGCTGATGCCCCTCCATCCTCTCATACAGGACTCCGTCCACCTGACTTTTGTTCTTTAGCATGTATTTTCTCTGCATACGGGCAAATTTCTTCTGCAGCCACTTCACTTCCGGGCGATCCGCTCCACTCCCGACCGCGCACTTTTCGGCCATCTCCAGCAGCTCCCTGAGTATTTCCTCTTTCTGTTCTTTATTTTCCATGATGCTCTCCCGCCTTTTTATTCCTTCTATAATGTGTATTCGCACAAGAGAGCAAAAAGGGGACAGACTATTTTTACTTTTTACCGTAAAATGTTAGGTTTTACCGTGTTGACCCTGCTTCTTTTAAGGTGATAAATTTTTACTATATATGATACGAGGCGTTCCACAAGAGACGCCGTAAGGGAGGAAAAGATGAAAAAGAAGATCGTGCCCCTTCTTCTGGTCACAGCTCTCACCACATCACTGTGCGCCTGTAGTACTGGGGAAAAAGAAGACAAAAAAGACAGTATTTCCATTTCTGTGGAACAGACAGATCCATCCCAAACGGAGGAAACAGACAACGGACTGGACTTTGACGTAGAAGAACAGGTACTCATAGATGCAAACGGCATCCGCATCACAGCTACAGGTCTTGGCATTAATGAGTATACCGGCGATTACAGTCTGGATCTGACAGTGGATAACACCACCGACACGGATCTCACCATAGGCTTCCGCAGCCCTAATGTCTCCCTGTCCATAGGTGAGGGTACCTACACATATCTGAATGGTTTCCAGGTCTCCTCCTCCGCCTACATCGCTGTTCCTGCCCAGTCTACCGCAGAGGACACCTGTACCCTGAGCAAGGCTGTTCTCGACAATGCGGGGATTACTCAAATTGGTGAGATAGAACTGGCCTTCAGCGCAACAGATGCCAATTACAATGAATGCCTGGATGAAAGCCAGTCTATCTGTACGGTAAGGACTACCCTTGAAAGTGAGATGGATACGCAGCTTTCCGAAGATCTGCAGCTTGTCTACGACCAGAACGGTATCCAGATCCACGCAAAATATTTGCCAGGAGAAACAGAGGATGATAAGGGCTGTCTTATCGCTGTTATCCGCAACAATACCGGGGCCGGCGCCCAGCTGCGCATCAAGGATGTTACCGTAGACGGTACACCCCTCACATACTCCTACTCTCCTGACGAAGATGCATTCCGGTACAGCATCGGCGGCTACTATTATGAAAATAACGGCAAGGCAGTCTGCACCGCTACATCATTCAACGCAGCTGATACAGTCCCGGAGATCACCGGCAGCTCTTCCATCTCCTTTTCACTGGACATTGGAGGCCCGGCATCCGGCGACTGGAGCGGAATGAAGACCATCGGACCTCTGTCCGTTCCCATATAGCTCCCATCTGTCCCTGGCAAATATGAAAAAATTTCAAGAGAAACGAGGTAAAACCATATGAAAAAAAAGACACGTACATTTCTTACATTGACTATATGCGCCGCACTTCTGACAGGCTGCGGCACTTCTGACAGCAACTCCAGCGACTCCCCATCCCCCACCGGAGTAGAGCAGAGTTCTACTCCGAATGCGGAATATTCCCTGAAGGAAACGGTGGTGGCGGATAACGACTACTATACTCTCACCGCACTGGGAGCCGAGGCCGATGAGGCGGATAAATGTATAGTGGAATTCCAGTTCACCAACAAGACCTCCTACGATATGGCCCTGGATATATCATCTATGAACACCTATATCAACAGATGTGCCGCTTCGTATGCTGATTGGGAGGAAGAAGGGGATATCTGCTATGCCGATGCAGACAGTTCCTACGCAAAAATGAATGAAGCGGCCGGCATTGAAGATGGTTATGTTCTGGGCCTGGGCGCAGCTGCAGGTGAGAGCGGTACTGCTAAATATGCCTTTTCTCTGCCCGATGGAACTTCCGTGGCTGAGGAAATTATTTTTGTTCCTGAACTGGTACCTCAACATTCCAGCGAAGATCCCGGACAGCAGGCAGCTACGAATCCGATCCCTTACGAACAACTTTCGGCCATGAACCCGGAACAGGAATGTACCATCTATCCCACAGGCCTTTCCGCCGACACCGTTGACTTTCCCTCCTACGAGCCCGCCGAGGGCGAGCAGGTGGTTGCGGATAACGAGAACTTTACCTATATCATCCGTGGTCTGGAGGGGGATGATGATGGTTCCATGTATACGCTTCACACATACATGGAAAACAAATCCGAAGAGCCCCTGAGTACTTCATGGGAAGATGTATCTGTCAACGGCTATACGTCCGAAGACATGACTTTAGGCGACTACATACACGATCTTCCGGCAGGAAGACGTATCTTCAGCGATGTTGTCTTTTTCCCCAATGCCGAGAAGACATATGGGCTCGCCGAAGGGGAATCTCCGGAAGAGCTCTCTTTCACTCTGGAAATCCTGCACTGGGTGGAGGTAAATGGCGCAGGCAGCTACGAGTCACTGTACAGTGACAGTTTTACATGCTCCTTTGGCAAATAAAAAAGTGAGCTGACACTTACAGCGGGGTGGCAGGAACGGGATATTCCCGCTCTTATCACCCCGCTGTTTTTATAGTTCTTACAGAAAGATTAAGCAGTTCTTCAAATTCAGTTATTACTATTTTTCCTGCGCTGCCGGATACTCATTGCACAGCAGCCGGTAGGGCGGCTCATCCTCCTCGATCTCAGGGAACCTTCCCACATTTTCATAGAACCGGTTGTCCGTGTTGTCGTCATTGCACATGGACACCTCTCCCAGGAGAACCGGGCCGCTCCCCTGCTCCACGTCAAAATCGTGATACAGGTAAGGAGTGATGGTGATAGACTCTCCCGGGCACAGCCTGATCTGCGCGCCCGCCGGAACGGTGTATGCATGCCCGTCGCAATGGACTGTTACCGGCGTGTCTGCAAACTCTTCCTTTTCATCAGAATTGTATACCCGGATCAGCACATTGCCGCCGCCCCGGTTGATAATGTCCTCCATCTTGTTCCAGTGAAAGTGCATGGGAGAGTGCTGTCCTTCTTTTATATAAAGAAGCTTCTCCGCATAGGGCTTCGGGTATTTGTCATCGTGCACGTTTCCATTGCGGATTGTGATGAGGGAAAATCCCACTTTGTCAAAATCTCCAAGGCCGTAATCTGTGATGTCCCATCCCAGTCCGTTGTCCCGGATCTCATCGTACTCATGCCCCTTTGTCTTCCACTCGTCCGGTGTAAAATGACAGAAGGGAGGAAGGGAGATCCGGTACTCCCGGATCATGGCCTCCATTTCCTTTAGTGCCTGGTTAATTTCTGAACGTTTCATTTCTTTTCCTCCTGCTGCCCCAAATGTTGTTCCATCCACTCATACAGATCCTCATACACCTGCTGCCGGTCCTGCTCATTGAGCACCTCATGGCGATCATTCTCATACAGCTTCATGCTGACATCCTTTATCCCGGCATCCTGGTACATCCGGAAAAGCTTTTCCACATCCTTCCCGAAGCGGCCCACGGGATCCTTCTGACCGGACACAAAAAGCACCGGCAGGGTCCTGGGGATGCGCAGCGCCCCCTTCTTTCCCGCGATCTGCTTCATGCCTTCAAACATCTGATAGTAGCCGTTGACTGTGAAGGTAAAGCTACAGAGGGGATCTGCCTCATATTTTTCCCGCATCCCGATGTCAGATGTAACCCACTCCCTTTTGCTCTCACAGGGCTCAAAGCTGCGATTGTATCCTCCCAGTCCCAGGCTGTCAATGAGTCGGCTTCTGTAGTCCCATCCCTTTACAGCCGCCAGCAGGCGGCAGAGGAGCTGGCCCGCGCAGAGGATGGGCGCTCCCTTGTATCCCGTTCCCATGATGATGGCTCCGGCAAGGCCCCTGCCGTGCTTCAGCAGATACTGGCGCAGGAGAAAGGAACCCATACTGTGACCCAGCATAAAATAAGGAACGCCGGGATATCTATCCCCGGCGCGTTCCCTGAGTGTATGGATATCGCGGATGACACAGGCATTGCCATCCGGATCATGAAAAAATCCATACTTCTCCTCTGACGTAACGGACTTCCCATGTCCCAGATGATCATTCCCTGTAACATACCATCCTTTTTCTGCAAGCCAGGAAGCAAACCTGTCATAGCGGTCTATGTATTCCACCATGCCATGGCTGATCTGAAGCACAGCCTTCACCTCGCCCTCCGGGAGCCATTCCACCCCATGGATCTCTGTCTCTCCATCCGCGGACGGGTAAAAGAATTCTCTCTTCATATTCCTCCTCCTAGCGATCCTCCATCTTAACATATGGCCTGTGCTCTGCCAGCGCTTTGTACGCAGGACGGATGATCTTGTCTACATTTTTCAGCTCCTCCAGCCGGTGGGCGCTCCAGCCCACAATGCGGGCTGCGGCAAAGATGGGCGTGTAGAGGGCAGGCGGCAGACCCAGCATACTGTACACAAGTCCGCTGTAGAAATCCACATTGGCGTTAACGCCCTTATAGATCCTTCTCTTCTCTCCGATCACCTCCGGAGCCATGTGCTCTACTGTCTCATAGAGCGCATACTCCTTCTCATATCCTTTTTCAGCGGCGAGCTGTTTTACAAACGACTTGAAAATATCAGCACGGGGATCAGACACAGAGTACACCGCGTGTCCCATGCCGTAAATAAGTCCCTTGTGGTCAAATGCCTTCTTGTCCAGCAGATCGCACAGGTACTGGCGTACCTCGTCCTTATCCTCCCAGTTCTTGACATGCTTCTTCATGTCATCGAACATCTGGGTCACCTTCACATTTGCCCCGCCGTGCTTTGGTCCCTTCAGGGAAGCCATGGCCGCCGCGATCGTAGAGTAGGTGTCTGTGCCCGAAGATGTAACAACGTGTGTGGTGAAGGTGGAGTTATTTCCGCCGCCGTGATCCATGTGGAGCACAAGCGCCATATCCAGGATCTTGGCCTCCAGCTTCGTGTACTGCCTGTCTTCACGGAGCATCATCAGAATATTTTCGGCCGTGGACAGCTCCGGCTTGGGCGCATAGATAAACAGATCCTCACCCATGCGGTAGTTGTAGGCGTGATAGCCATATACCATCAGCATGGGGAACTGGCTGATCAGATTCAGACACTGGCGCAGAACGTTTGGAATAGATGTGTCGTCCGCCTTTGCGTCATAGGAATACAGATTCAGAATTGAGCGAGACAGGCTGTTCATCATATCGCGGCTCGGAGCCTTCATGATGACATCCCTCACAAAGTTGGGGGGAAGTGTCCTTCTCTCCACCAGTGTCTCGTGGAATTTCTTCAGCTCCTTCTCATCCGGAAGCTCGCCGAAGAGGAGAAGATAGGTGATCTCCTCAAAGCCATAGTGATCCGCGTCCAGGAAGCCTTTCACAAGCTCTTTGATATTGTAGCCCCGGTAGTAGAGCTCACCTTCGCAGGGAACCTCCTGCCCGTCCACCACCTTCTTGGCGATGATGTCGGAGATATTGGTAAGTCCCGCCAGAACGCCTTTTCCATTTAAGTCTCGCAGTCCTCTTTTTACCTCGTACTTTGTATAGAGCTCCTTGTCAATGGCTGTATTCTTTTCGCAGAGCTCTGCCAGATGCTCAATCTCCGGTGTGATCTCAAAAAGTGCTCTCGCTGCTGGATAACGTTTCTCCATTTTATGTTCTCCTTTCTCTATTCTGTTCATGGTTTTCAGGCTGCCCATTTATCCTGTGATAAATGATATTACTAAGCAGGGCGAATTCTTCCAGTGTCAGGGCTTCTCCCCGGATACCCGGGCCTTTGCCCAGCTCCGCTATACTCTCTTCGATCACTTCCCTGGGAAGATTCAGCTCCGCTGAGTTTTTCAGTCCATTTGCCAGCGTCTTTCTGCGCTGATTGAAGGATGCCCGTATGATGCGGAACATCAGTCGTTCGTCCTCCACCTGCACTGGCGGCTCCTCGTGTACGGTCAGCCTTATGACCGCTGATCCGACCTTTGGTCTGGGCATAAAGCAGTTGGGCGGTACGTTGGCCACAATGTAGGGACAGGCGTAATACTGCACGGCCAGGGAGAGGGCCCCGTAGTCCTTTGTCCCCGGTCCCACCTGCATCCGGTCCGCCACCTCTTTTTGCACCATCACGGTGATACTCTCAATGGGCACATGGCTCTCAAAGAGTCCCATGATAATAGGCGTTGTAATATAATAAGGCAGATTTGCCACCACCTTCACAGGCTTTCCGCCGTTCTCCTCATCGACCAGCCTCTGAATATCCATCTTCAGTATGTCCTGATTAACAATATTTACATTGTCATAGTCCTTCAGGGTATCCGCTAGAATTGGGATCAGCGCCTTGTCGATCTCCACCGCTGTCACCTTACCCGCCGCCGCAGCCAGATACTGCGTCATAGTGCCGATGCCGGGGCCGATCTCCAGCACAAAATCGTCTCTTGTTATATCGGCCGCCGCAATGATCTTATCCAGTACGCGGGTATCTATAAGAAAATTCTGTCCAAATTTCTTTTGAAAAGAAAAATTATACTTTTTCAGTATCTCAATCGTATTCTGGGGATTTCCCAGTGTTGGTACGGGCATCGCCCCGCCTCCCTCCGTCATTTAGTCTTCCCGGAGCCGTCCCCGACCTCCGCTTCCCGGCCGAAAGCCGGATCGCACGGAGGTCAGTTCCTCATTCCGTATAATCTTCTGGCGTTTTCTTCCGTCTGCGCCACCACCTCTTCGCAGGAAATATGCTTCAGCGCCGCAATCTCCTCCACTACATAGGGGAGATTGAGAGAACTGTTCCTCTTTCCTCTGTTGGGGACAGGCGCAAGATAGGGGCAGTCCGTCTCCAGGACAATAGATGTGAGCGGAATATCCTCCACAACCTCCTTGAGCTTTCGCCCGTTTTTAAAAGTTACGACGCCGCCAACGCCTATAAAAAAGCCCATTCTCACATATTCCCGGGCCAGCTCCTTCGAGTAGGAAAAGCAGTGGATCACACCCTCCAATCCCCGGGCGTGCTCCTGCATGATCTCCAGCGTATCTGCCGCTGCCTCCCGGCTGTGTATGAGCACCGGCAGATCCAGCTCCCGGGCCAGCTCAAGCTGACGCACAAACCACCTCTTCTGCACCTCCCTGGGAGCCTCATCCCAATAGTAGTCCAGTCCGATCTCACCCACCGCGACAACCTTCTCCTGGCCGCACAGCTCCCG
Source organism: Eubacterium sp. ER2 (assembly GCF_000765215.1). Taxonomy (GTDB): domain Bacteria; phylum Bacillota; class Clostridia; order Lachnospirales; family Lachnospiraceae; genus Claveliimonas; species Claveliimonas intestinigallinarum. The sequence goes on along the minus strand of NZ_JPJE01000021.1, from coordinate 34,904 downwards.
CAGTTCCCGAAGCTTGTCCTCATCCAGCTCCCCCGTGTGGTCCGGATGGACACCCACGGCAGCATAGATAAAGGGATACCTCTCCGCCAGGGAAACGGATGTCCGGCTGGAAGCAAGGGACGCGCCCACATTGACGATCGTGCCCACGCCTCCCGCCTCCATAGAGGCAAGAAGCTGGTCTCTGTCCGTATCAAACTGTTCGTCATCGTAGTGCGCGTGGGTATCAAAAATCATGCCGCTTCCATCCAATTCTCTTGTTGATCTAAAGTAAGTAGAACAATTATACCATAATTTCTCAGCAAATCATATAACGGGAAAATTAATTTTTTGTTAAGGATTTGGTTCACTCTTTTGCCCGAAACTTTTCTGACAGCTTCCGGACTTCTTCCACATCCATACCGGTCAGATCCGCGATCGTCTCCATGTCCATGCCCTTTTCCAGCATGCGAAGGGCAATATCCTTTCTCTCCTGGCGTACGCCCTGCTCTCTGCCTTTCCGCAGACCTTTCTCCATTCCTTTCTCTATGCCTTTCTCCATGCCGGTCTCCCAGGCGCTGCTCATGATGGCATCGTGATCCCGGATGGCCTTCTGCCGGGCCTCGTACTCCAGCCTGGCCCTCTCGTCCGCGCTCATCCTCTCCAGCTCCCTGTAAGCCTCCTCGATATATTCGCTTGTACTTGCCATATCCTCCAACTCCTTCCGGTCCTTCCCAGCCAGAAAACGCATCCACTGGATGACCTCGTCGTCCTCCCGCAGATCCCCCGGCAGCTTCTTCAGCTCCAGGATCTGCAGCTCCAGAAGGTCTGTGTACTTTTCTCCTGTCTGCTCATCGCACAGGCTGATGGTCCGGTGGCATTTCCTGTCATCCGCAAAGCGGATAAAGTCCAGTATGCTCACATGGATACGCTTTTTCAGCTTCGTGTAGGGATCGCCCCTCCCAATCTGATCTGTGTACATTTTACTCAAATAAAACAGGGATCTGGCGTCCCACTGCCCGAAGGGGTACGCCTGCATCTCCATGTTGACCTGCGCCCCGTCCTCCATCAGGGCCCGGATATCCAGGATGCCCAGCTTCTCGTCCGGGTATTCCTGCGCAGCGCCGTGGGAAGCAGCACTGTCTCCCGGATGGATGCCGGGTCCGCTCCCAGCAGGGCGGCGATAAAGCCCTTTCTCACCTTGGGATTGTACATCAGTCCCTTAAAGCACACGTCCACGGTGGGAAGCATGATAAACTTGTCATTTTTCTTCGTCACTTGTCTTCTCCTTTCCTGTGTGTCTCATACAGGAAAGGGGTCTGCTTTCATATTAGCACATCTCTTAGAAGCTTCAAAGACGTAAGCCCTGTTCCTGCATTATTCCTTTGTTTACAAATCGGAGCTAATGCCTGGAATACAGGCTCCGAAAATCAGATCTTTGCCGCTCTGACATCTGCGGCGTGAAAATAATTGTTTCCGGCAGCATCCTGTGCTGTCCTGATGCTATTAAAATAACATAATTTTTGCACTTATGCAATCCTTAATATGAATTGTTATATGCCTGTGGCTGCAAAAAAGCTGCGGAGCACTGGCCCCGCAGCTTTTTGCCTTCAAAAGATACATTCTGTATATTTTCTGTTTTCCAAATTACGGAGTTCTTTCCTGCTTCCGCCCGCTTTTAGCAGATCTGTGCTCCTGCCGGCATATCCTTCTCCGGCGTCATGAGGGCCAGATTGCCGTCTGCATCCTCAGCGCAGAGCAGCATGCCCTCTGAGAGCACACCTGCCAGCTTGGCCGGCTTCAGGTTCACAAGCACCATGACCTTCTTGCCTACCATCTCCTCCGGCGTGTAGTTGGACTTAATGCCGGACACGATCTGTTTGATCTGGCTTCCCACGCGCACCTTGGAGCAGAGAAGCTTTTTGGACTTCTTCACAGCCTCGCACTCGATGATCTCGCCCACCTGGAACTGCATTTTTCCGAACTCCTCAAATGTGATCTCCGGCTTTGCCTCTATATCGATCACATTTTCCGCTTCTTCCTTCTCTTCCACATGGGGATGAAGCTCCTCCACCTTTTTCATGACCTCCTCAAGATCCAGTCTCTGGAAGAGGATCTCCGGCTTCTCTGTCACCTTGCCGTCTCCCAGCTGTGCCAGGATCTTCTCTGATGTCTCAGGCATAAAGGGCTCCAGCGCCGCCGCGCCGGCTTTGATGCTCTCGATCAGATTAAAGAGCACAGTCTCGAGGCGGTCCCTCTTTACCTCGTCCTTTGCAAGGGCCCAGGGCATGGTCTCATCAATGTATTTGTTGCAGCGCTTGAACAGGGTAAAGATCTCTGTGATGGCATCCGCCACCCGCAGGTCGTCCATTTTGCTCTCCACTGCCTTTGGCATGTTCTCTGTCACAGCCTTCAGATCCGCGTCCACTTCCCCGGACACGCCCTTGTCTGTCACTGTGCCGCCAAAGTATTTATTTGTCATGGAAATCGTGCGGTTTACCAGATTTCCAAGGGTGTTTGCCAGGTCAGAGTTCATTCTCTCTACCATCAGCTCCCAGGAGATCACGCCGTCGTTGTCAAAGGGCATCTCATGGAGCACAAAGTAGCGCACAGCGTCCACGCCGAAGAAATCCACCAGCTCATCCGCGTAGAGCACATTTCCCTTGGACTTGCTCATCTTGCCGTCTCCCTGGAGAAGCCATGGGTGCCCAAACACCTGCTTGGGAAGGGGCAGATCCAGGGCCATGAGGAAGATGGGCCAGTAAATGGTGTGGAAACGGATAATATCCTTTCCGATCAAATGGAGGTCTGCCGGCCAGTTTTTCTTGAACTGCTCTGTGCTCTCCCCGTCACAGTCATATCCGATTCCGGTAATATAGTTGGTCAGGGCGTCCAGCCACACGTACACTACATGGTCCGGGTCAAAGTCCACCGGAATTCCCCATTTAAAGGAGGTCCTGGACACGCACAGATCCTGCAGTCCCGGGAGGAGGAAATTGTTCATCATCTCATTTTTCCTTGACACCGGCTGGATGAACTCGGGATGGGTGTTGATGTGCTCGATGAGCCGGTCCGCATATTTGCTCATCTTAAAGAAATAGGCCTCTTCCTTTGCAGGCTGCACCTCCCGGCCGCAGTCCGGACATTTGCCATCCACAAGCTGGGACTCTGTGAAGAAGGACTCGCAGGGAGTGCAGTACATCCCCTCGTAATATCCCTTGTAAATATCTCCCTGGTCGTACAGCTTTTTGAAAATCTTCTGCACCTGCTTCTCGTGATCCGGATCCGTGGTGCGGATGAACTTGTCGTAGGAGGTGTTCATCAGATCCCAGATTCTCTTAATCTCCCCTGCCACATTGTCCACAAACTCCTTTGGCGTCACGCCGGCTTCCTCGGCCTTCAGCTCGATCTTCTGCCCGTGCTCGTCGGTTCCGGTCTGGAAGAACACGTCATACCCCTGGCTCCTCTTGTACCTGGCAATGGCGTCTGCCAGCACGATCTCGTAGGTGTTCCCGATGTGGGGCTTGCCTGATGTGTAAGCAATGGCTGTTGTGATGTAATACTTCTGTTTTTCCATACTCTCTACTCTCCTTTTTTCATAAAAAAATCTTCTCTGACTCCCATTGGAAATCAGAGAAGACGAATTTACCGTGTTACCACTTCTCATTCACTCCTGCCTCGCGGCAGAAACCTCATAAGGTGCCGGTTCGGCCGACATCTCTCCGCTGTAGAGGGCGGTCCCTTCACAGACTTACATTGAGCACTTAGGCTTCTCCCCGTTCGTCTGCGCCGCTCGGAAGCCATCTTCAGCCCGCTTCCATCCATTTCCTCTCAGCATACGGAAATTTCTCTGTAAAACTTTCCCGAACCTACTCTCTTCGTCACAGCGTTTCTATTATGAAAAATAATCTGTCTCAAATCGTAGCATAGGGGAAGAGAAATGTCAAGGTGTCAGCTCCATGCATATACTGTTAAAAACCCTAATTGGAAATGAACATGAATGATCACTATCCCTTTTTCAACACCCCGCTCCCCTACGCCTATGACGCCCTGGAGCCCTTCATCGACGAAAAGACCATGCGGCTGCACCATGACCGGCATCTCCAGACATATATCGACAACCTGAACCAGCTCCTTGAAGCTGATCCATCTCTTCAGAAGTACTCTCTGACAGAGCTGCTGGTCAGCCGTGACAGACTGCCCTGCCAGCTCCGGACTCCTCTGCTCAACAACGCGGGCGGTGTGTTCAATCACCGCTTCTTCTTTGAGGGCATGACAAAGGCAGGCACCCGGGGACAGGCGCCCGCCCTCTCTACGCAGATAACCAGACAGTTCGGCAGCACGGAACATTTCAGATCCTGCTTTAAGGGGGCCGCCCTCTCTGTGTTCGGCTCCGGCTACGCGTGGCTTGTCTGGGAAAAGGGCGCTTTATGCATCGCCACCTCCGCGAACCAGGACACGCCAAACCTGCGCTGCTGCCTGCCGCTGCTGGCCATAGACGTCTGGGAGCACGCCTACTATCTGAAGCATTACAACATGCGCGCCAGCTATATCGACGACTGGTTCCGGGTCGTAAACTGGTCCTGCGCGGAAGCCCGTTTCCGCCGCTGCATGTGAGATCATATGAGCAGCATCTCCTGCTCCAAACCCTTGCCGGTCTTCAGCATCTCCTGCCTGAGCTCTTCCAGCTCCTCCGGCAGGTCTGCGCTCATCCTCTCCAGGTCCCGGAGCGCTCCCGGCTCCATCTTATATCCCGACGACAGGTGGCGTCGGTAGAGCTCTGCGCTCATATACAGCGGCCTGACATCCGGGAAGAGATTGTCCTGGATGAAGCAGAAGATACGAAGTCCTCCGAAATCCATGTCCCCGCTGTGCAGATATTCCACGGTCCTGTCCTTCAGCACTTCCGCAAGGTTCTTCAGGAAATCTCTCTCCTTGGGAGAGAGGAAGCCGTGGGTGAAGACATACAGTGTCTCCTCCTCAAAGGGCTCGCAGATAAAGCTGGCCCTGTTCTCTATCGTCACGATCCGCCGGATGTTCTGCTGCCGGCAGATGCGGGCGCTCTTCAGCGTCTCGCTGTTGAGGACCGTGCCGTACCGCAGCTTTCCCAGGTCCACAGTCTGCCCTTCGATCTCCAGGCGCAGCGGCCCCTTCACCTCCATCTGCTGGGAGTACTCTTCTATGTAGAGCCAGGAGAGCACCTGGGAGTCATCCATAGCTCTGTCTATATCCGGGTGGTAGTCCCGTGCCATCTGGACCACCCAGCCCCTGAACCCGGCCGGGTCATCCCTGAAAATCTTGGGACGCCCCAGATACCGGCTGCTGAAGATCTGTACATAGACAGGCTCCTCCAGCTCATCCAGCCCCTTCAGGCAGGCAAAGTACTGCTCCTTTCTCCCCTGTCCGAAGATCCGGCTCAACTCCTTTGCCTTCAGCTTTCCGCTGTACGCCTCCCTCCAGCGGTCTCTGACATAGTCCCTGAGCCACTGTCTGCGCAGTGCACCGGCCAGCTCCTCCAGCTCCCGCTTGTACGCGGCGGCAGTCTCATACTTGGGCGTCTTTCCCGCCATTTTATAATAGACGGGCATGTCTTTGTTATAGTAGTGAAATTCGCTGAAATCCTGCTTATAATTCTGCCAGCGCACTTCCTTTTTGGGGATCAGTCCCAGGCGCTCCAGCTCCAGCATCTCCCGGACCACCAGGTCACGGCCTGCTCCCCTCGGGGCGCCCGCCTCCCTCTCCGCTTTATCAAAATCCTCCTGATGGATCTTCAGGCTGCGGCGCCCCTCCAGGGAATGGTTCCAGTCATTTTTCTTCTTCTCATAATTTTCAATGATCTTCCTGACAATGTAGCCGCCTCTGTATCCGTCCACAGAATTACCTCCGCTCCTGTTCTCCGCGCCGATCTTCGCTCCCGGTGTGTCTTCCGCCTGTATCCCGGCTTATTCTTCAGCCTCCTCCATCAGCTCGTCAAAATCCTGCTTCTCAAACTCCATGATGGAGATGTTCTGCTTGTCCGGGTTGGCGAAGACAAAGGTCTTGTCCACGTTCTCCAGATAGTTCTGGATCTTGTCGTTGGTGGCGCTGATGATAGCCTGGAAGCCAAGCCCCCGGATCAGCTCGATGCAGGTAGCCACCTTCTCCGCATCCATCTTGGAAAAGGCCTCGTCCAGGATGACAAGGCGGATGGTGGGGTTCCTGCGGACTCTGGGCGAATAGTCCAGACGGTAGAGCTGGGCAAAGCTGGCCAGAAGCGCCACATAGAGGGGATTCTGGCCCTCCCCGCCGGAGTTCTTGGAGATCATCTTTCCAAGACCAATGTGCATGTTCTTCTCGCCCCGCACGATCTGCTGCATGTCAAAGGAGAGGTATGTGCGGTAGTCCGAGTATTTCCGCATATTCTGCTTTGCCTCCTCCATCTCCTCGGCGGAGGCGTTCTCCGGCGGGATGAAGATCTGGATCAGCTCCCCTATCAGCTCCCCGTACTTCTCCTCGTGCTCCATGGTAAACAGGTTCATCTGGTTCTCCATATTGTAGGAGAGCTGGGAAGGATCGATCTCCAGGGAGTCGTCCATGAACATGTCATAGTATTCCCCGTAGGCCCCCTTGTTCCTGGTGATCACAAACTGGTACTTGTCCTTTCCGAAGTCCAGCCGGCTGATGATCCGGTTCAGCTCATCCTTTCGCTGGAGCGCCTCCTTGATGGCGCTGCGGATCTTGTAGATAAAGTCCTCCTTGAAATGCTGGACCGCGGTCCTGGCCTGCTCCGCCGCTTTCTCCTTGTACTCCTCCAGATGGTCGCACTGGAGCGTGTTCAGGAGCTTCTCGTAATCTCCATTGTCCTCCGCGCTGGCCGAGAATGTGCGGTGGGGGTACTCCCGCAGGTAGCTGCTGCGGATGTCCACCAGCTCCTGGTATCTCTTCTCCCTCTCCTCCCGGCAGACAGCCTGCTCCCGGAAGCAGAGATTTTTCAGGTACTCATAGTTGGAGCTCTTCCTGCTCTCCATATAGGATTGGAAGCTCTCCGCAAATTCTTCGTTTTCTTTGAAACTTTTCTGTTTCTCATTTAACTCTTCATCCAAATCCAGATACTCCTGATCCGCCTCCTGGATCCTTCTCTCATGCTGCCAGATGGCCTTCTGGATGCCGTCTGCCTGCTGCTTTTTCCTTGTCTGGCGCTCCCTCAGCTCCTCCTTCTCCCGCTCAAGCCTGCCTACATTCTCCTCCTTGAGCTCCTGTATCTGGCTCTGCAGCATTTCTCTTTCTTTTTCCTTCTCGCCGATCATCCGGATATCCTTTATCATGCTCAAGTACTCTCCGGCGGGGCGGTCCAGATAGTCCATGGCAAGGACAGAGCGGATCTCCTCCTGGCGCTCTTCCAGGGGCACCCTCTGCTTCTCCAGCTTCTCCAGCTTTTCCTCCAGCCTCTTTCTCCTCTTCCGGAGACTGTTCTCGCCGATAGAGGCGCGCTCTGTGTAATTCTCCGGATTGATATGCTGCAGCTTATAGCTCTTGTACAGCATGCACCCGGGGGTGATGCCCACAGTCTGCTGCCGCAGCTCGTCGATATCCCGGCACTTGATCACCCTGCCAAGAAGGAAATCCGTGTAGACCTGGGCAAAGTCTGTCCCCGCCTTCACCTCCTCTGCCAGAGCACCCTCCCTGACCGGGTGGCTGCCCTGCATGAGGCGCTCCGTGTCCACCACGGCGGCGCGCCAGAATTTCTTTTTATCCATGGTCTCATAGATCTCCATGGCCTCCTTTGCGTAGGCCGGCTCCACCATGAGGGACAGCTTGTTGTTCCCCAGATAGCCCTCCACCGCATTGTGCCATGTCTCGTCCCTGACCTCCAGCATATCCGCCAAAATCTGTACGTTCACAAATTTTCCGGCCCTCTTCTGGAGCTCCTCCCGGATATAGTATCTGGCCTCCTCCAGCTCCCGGGGATAGGCCTTCTTTCCCTGCTTCAGGTCAGCGATCTCCTGGCGGGCCGCCTGCATCTCCTTTTTCATAGCCCGAAGCTGGGCGCCCAGCTCGCCTCTCTCCTCCTCCAGCTCCCGCCGGATGTCGGTGAAATTGTCCTTGAGCCGCTGGAGCTCCTCCTCTGTGATGCTGCCCTGGCAGAGCTTTTCCATATCTCTGAGCATGGGGTTGGACACCATGTCCTGCTTCTTCCACTCCTCCATGCTCTCCTTTGTCTTCTGCAGGCTGCTCCTGCTGGCGGACAGATGCTCCAGGAACAGATTGACCTGGGAGAGCTTATCCTTCAGCTCCTCGTACCCGGTCTGGGCAATGCGGACGATGATGTCCTCGTACTGCCTCTGCAGCTCCTCCGCCTCCCTGTCTGTCCTCTCCTTCAGGCTCTGCTGCTCCTTTTTCTCCTTCTCCTCCTGGGCCTTCCGGTCCCGGATGCCCTCCAGACGGCGGCGAAGCTGGAGGATTTCCAGGCGCAGGGCCCGGTACAGCCAGCTCTCCTCCTCTGTCTTTTTCTCCTTATAGAGAGAGAAACTTTCTTCTATTTTTGTCAACGATTGAATTTCTTTCAGTGTAGCCTCAATCTTGCTGCGCATCTGCCCGTAGCGCATGACGCTCTCCTGCATGTCCTGGATCTCGATATCCTGCTCCATGCAGATGTACTCCTTCACAAAGTCCTCCAGCCGGATGTTCATGCGGAAGGGGATCGCCCTCTTGAAAAGCCTGGGGAACTTCTCCTTGTCCAGCCCTCCCAGATACACGTCGTAGAGCTGGCGGCGGAACCTCTCATTGCTGGGGCCGCAGTAGTAGCCGTCCTGGGGGAAATTCCTCTGCAGATACTCCCGCACCTCCACGGTGGACAGGACCCGCCCCTCTCCACGGTACAGGTTGGGAAGGAGTTCGCCCCTGTGCCAGAAGAAGAGGCGGCTGATCTCGTTGGTGGCCGTCTCCACGTCAAAGGAGGCGCCCACGCACTCCTGCTCTCCGGTGACGCTGTTTGTGAACTCCAGCACGATGGTGCTGGAAAAATTTTTGTTTCTCCGATACTGGGACTCATTGTTGTCGCTGATGTTGACCATGCCCCGCAGATACTCGATCAGGCTCCGGTCCGAGTCATCGGCCGCCGCCTTGTTGAAAAAGCCCCGCCCATCCGTGTTGGCGTACAGGACGATCTGAAGCGCGTCAATGACTGTGGACTTTCCGCTTCCCGAGTGGCCGGTAAAGAAATTTACTTCCTTGTTCAGCGACAACACCTTTCTGTCTATATAATGCCAGTTATTCAGACAGATCTTCGATAGTATTTTGAACGCCTGTTTCGTCTCCACTGTTCTCCTCCTCGCCAAATGTCTTTAAGAGCGCCCGGATATCGTCCCCGGTGAGTACCATGTTGATGGTAGGGTAAATGATCATCCTGGTCCCCTCGTTTAACTCCTCCAGAATGTCCAGAGGCTCTATGATCTGATATTTCTTCAGAAGGGCAATGCTGCGCCGTATCTCCGTGGGAGACGGCAGGGATTTCATCACCTGGAACTCCCCGGCTTTGCCGTTCACCGCCCCCAGCGTTGTCACGATCCTTGTGCTGGACGACACCTGGGCCATCTGCTCGTCGTACAGAATCTTCAGCACAAGGATGTAAATGGTGGCAAGCCGCGGAAGCTTCTCGCCCATGAGCATGCCGTCCCGGATGTAGATCACGCCCAGGTAGATATTTTCCACAAGCTCAATGCCCGCCACCTGGAAGTACGCCTTCAAAAATTCCATGTGCTGGACACAGATCTTATACTCCCTGCTGTACTGCCATCTCTCGGCCCTCCTGTCGTATTTTCTCTCCAGAATAAAGGTCTGCCTGTACAGAAGCCGGATCACTTCGGTAATCTGCTCCCTCTCCTCATCGCTTAGCTGCTCTGTGTAATCGATCATATCCTTCTCACACCCTCCTGCGCACGAATGTCAGCTTCGGATAGCGGTATTTCCCGCTCTCCACCAGGCCGCCTTCCTCGATCACCTGGTACCTGCTGCCGTGCTTTGTACTGTAGTCGTAGGCCAGGATGATCTTCTCAAAATCCTCGTCATCCTCCACCTTCATATCCGCGAGCCGCATCTGCTCTCCGGTCATATGCTCCTCAATGAACTCCTCGATCTGCTTCCTCGTATACCGGGTGTGGATGCGGTTCAGCTTCAGGACGTCCTCCTTTGAGAGCTCCCGGGGCTCCTCCTCCCGCTCAAGCTGGCTGACAAAATCCTTCTTCGGCCTTCTCCTCTTGTAGAGGGATTTCTCCGACAGGATTTCAAAGAGGGACAGGTTCATCCGCGAGGCAGTCTTACGGATCCTCTCCTCCTCCTTTCCCTCTTTTCCGAGCTGGTTCAGAAGCTGGATCACAAGCCCCTTTGTGTCCGTCTCCCCGTTCAGGAGATAGTTGAGCCTGGTCACAGTGGCCCGGATGTACTTTGTGTTCTCCTTGTCCATATTGGCGATGCGCCGCTCAATGTCGTCAAAGCTCCTCTCGATCCGGTCCAGGATGTCCAGCCCCTCCTCGCCGATGCGGTCGTAGATCGTCTCGTCCTCCCGCATTTTCTCCAGGCACTCTTTGATATCCATTTTGTAAATGTAAAAGTTGTCGCTTGTCTTTAAAATGTGGTATTTCTTCCGGACAACCTCCTCCACATACCCCTCCAGGTGCTCGGCCAGGAGCTGGCCGTACTCCTTCTGCTCCAGCAGCCGCCCGTAAAACCGGTCCATATTGTGGAGCATATCCTGCAGAGCCTTATTAAGCTTCCTCGTGTTCACCAGGGCGGAGCGGAGCATGGCGCTGTTCAGCCTGGGATTGTTCTGGAAGGAGTACAAAGTGGCGTACACGTTCTGGATGTACAGCTCCGTGTCCTCCATCCCCTCCCGGGTCAGCCGGTCAAAGGCCTCTATGAAAATGGCTGCGTAGTCGGGGATGACAATATTGGTCACAAGGGTATTAAAATCCTCGATCTTTTTCAGCCACTGAGTCTTAAGGAGCCAGTTCAGGATCCTGGATGCCGGCGTCTCCAGCATGTCCAGCTCGTCCTCCGACTCTTCCGCCTCCAGGGTGACCTTCTTCTGGGTATAGAAATTCCCCAGGATCTCCAGGCACACCTCCCGGCTCAGGAAGTAATTGTTGTACTCGTATTCCTCGTTGATCTGAAGCAGCGCTTCTATGTATATATCCCGGTTTCTGGAGCGGAACAGGCTCCAGAAGGAGTCCGGGATTTCGTATAGGTATTTCATATGCTTCTCCTGTCTTTTCATATGGGACAAATGCACAACCATTATACCACATCTCCCAAACCCGTGAAAACCGCTTTTCCCGGGCGAATTTTCCCCGTCTGCCCCGCATATCTATAGATAAAATACTCTGTTCATTCCAGGAGGCGTCCATGCGCAAAAAGTGTACTTCCCTCATGCTTCTCGTCTGCCTGCTGCTTCCCTGTCTGACCTCCTGCAGCCTGTTCCCCGGTCCTGACGAAAATGACCTCTTCCGCCAGTTCACCCTGGAGCTGTTCCGGCAGGAGGTGGCAGCCGACACCATCACACTCCACTATACGGTAAAGGAGCCGGAAAGCTACGGCATCCAGGACGCGCCTGTGACCCTGGGATCCTTTGGCGCCGACACAGCCGCCTCCGCCGCATCCCTTGAGAACTGCCTGGCCCTCCTGGAGGATTTCCGGTACAAAAAGCTCTCCCCGGAAAACCAGCTCACCTTCGATGTGCTGAAGTCCTGGCTGGAGACAGCCCTCCAGGGCTCTCCCTACGCCCTCTACGAGGAGCCCTTAAGTCCCCTCACCGGCGTCCAGGCCCAGCTCCCCATCCTCCTGTGCGAGTTCTCCTTTGACACCCCGGAGGACGTGGACACCTACCTGGCTCTCCTGGAGGAGGTTCCCGCCTACTTTGACTCCCTCATCTCCTTTGAGCAGGCAAAGTCAAGGGCCGGGCTTTTCATGTCCTCAAGGAACGCCCAGGATGTGCTGGACGAGTGCGCCGCCTTCACCGCCCTGGGAGACAGCCACTACCTTTTCTCCTCCTTCCAGTCCAGGCTGGAAAAGCTGACAGAGCTCACCGACAGCCAGAAAGAGGCCTGCATCCTGCAGCACCGGGATCTGGTGTATGACTGCCTGTTCCCCGCCTACAACCGTCTGACGGCCGCCGTGTCCGCCCTGAAGGACACAGGCACAAACGAGTGCGGCCTGTGCTATTACCCGGATGGGAAAAAATACTATGAGTACATCGTGAAGCGGGACACCGGCTCCGCCCGCACAGTCCCCCAGCTCCAGAACCTGACCAGAGAGCAAATGATGGAGGATCTGTCCGCCATGCAGTCCGTAGCTCCCCTGTCCCAAGGGGAGGGAGAAGCGCCGGAGGAGACGAAGGCCGCCTCCGCCTCCATTTTCACCCTGGATGACTCTAACCCGGAAGCCATCCTAGCAGATCTGAGGGAGAAGACTGCCTCCTCCTTCCCCTCCCTGCCGGAGGTCACCGCAGAGATCAAATTCGTGCAGGAGGAGATGGCGGAGTACGTAAGCCCCGCCTTCTACATGGTGCCCGCGGTGGACAACGCAGAGGAAAATGTGATCTACATCAACCAGGGACACCTCCCCGACGACCTGACACTCTTCACCACCCTGGCCCACGAGGGCTATCCGGGGCATCTCTACCAGAACGTGTACTACGCTTCCACGGATCCTGACCCTGTCCGCAGTCTCCTCTCCTTCGGGGGCTACACAGAGGGCTGGGCCACCTATGTGGAAATGCTCTCCTACTACTTCACCGGCATGGATGAGGACAGAGCTCTCCTGGAGCAGCGGAACGCCTCTGTCATCTTAGGTCTCTACGCCCTGGCCGACATGGGCATCCACTACGACGGCTGGTCTCTTACCGAGACGGTGGCCTTCTTCCGCAGCTTCGGCATCACGGACACAGAGACCATACGGGACATCTACGACCTTATCCTCGGAGACCCGGGCAATTATCTGAAATACTATATCGGGTATGTGGAATTTCTGGAGCTGAAAAAGACGGCCGTCAGAGAATGGGGAGAGGACTTCTCCCAGAAACGGTTTCACAAGGCCGTGCTGGACACCGGGCCCGCGCCCTTTGAGATCGTGGAGAGGGCGGTGCGGGAAGCGAGGTAGGGACGGATCGTCTTTGCAGTGGAGAAGCTTTACTGGAACAGATACCTGTATTTCCACATCTGCCATCGCAGGATCTGTTCCACCCGCTCCAGCACATCCTCAGAGTAGCAGGATCTGCACTCCTCCAGTACTTCTATTGCCTCTTTTACAGAAAACCGGAAATGCACCTGCTGGCCATACATTTCTTCCGCAGCATCCATCTGTTCATCAAAGCTTCTTGAAAACGGCTTTGCCTCGATTTTCTCCATACATTTTTCCAAGGCTTCCCCCAGGGGAAAGACCGTCATTGTGTCCGCAAGCAGCGCCAGGCCATGATCAAAATACGGGCAGTGCCGAAACCGTCTGGTCTCCGGCTGATAGATCACCCCAATGTTATTGGTATGCCTGTCCTCATTCAGGAAAAAGGCGTCTATCTCCAGCATAGCCGTAAGATATTTCCCAAAATCTGTCAATCCCGTAATCTCTGTGATCACATTCACCAGATAGCAGATGCGATCCTTCACATCCGCCATGTGAGCCATGGTCCTTGCCGCGCTTTTCCCTGTGTACAGACGGATCAGCTTTTCCACTGTGAGAAGAGACTCACCCTCCATTAAAAAGCTCCTGCTTCTGCACCCTGTATACACATGTGATCTATATTCCATTTCCACCGGTTCATAGAGAACCGTTTCCAAAATCCCTGAGCGGGACAGAAGAGAGGATACAACTGTCTCCGCCAGCCCCTCGTATCCCATGCAGTCCGCTTTATACCAGTAGCTTCCACCCCTTGCCTTCAGCTGGTTTCCCTTTGACGAGTGCCCCCTCAGATCATCCCGGTTCAGAATATCCAGCTTTATCCTTCCTGACATAGCGCGCCCTCCCGGTAATGTATTCTGATCCACTGATCGTCTTCAGCCATTCTCCCCTCTGTCTCTTCTATGATCAGCATGGGGTCGTAAAAGTCCACCCCCATATCTCTCAGAAGCTCCTTTAAATGAAACCTTGTCCTGGGAACACATCTGTCCTCCAGAAACTCCCTGAATTCCTCCCAGCCAGGCGTTTTATTGACCCCAAAGGCTGTCAGAGGAAGCTGGTCCGTATGGTTTTCCACATAGATTGTCTGATTTTTCCAATCCACATCGATGACCGTACACACTCTGTCTTTGTACATATATTCCAGCTGCATCTGAACAGAGGGATGACTCTCCCACCGCCTGAGCTCTCCAACATACCGGTAGACCGTAGGCCGGCTGACAGACATCTCCCTTGCAATTCCCGCGACAGATACGCCCTTCCGGTACATTCTGCGTATCGCATCGGCCTTCTCCTCTTCCAGCCCTTTTCTCCCGGCTCCCCTGGGATTTACCGGCCTGGCTCCACGCATCAGCTCATCGTACTTCTTTGCCTTTTCCATAATTTTCTTCCATTGCTCCGGATCATCCGTCCCGAAGATTTCCAGGCACTGCCAAAGAAGCCTTTGCTCCTTCTCCATACCGCTCCCTCCCTTCTATCTTCAGAATATCATAAGATTACAAGAGTGTAAATAAATTAATTTTTTTACTTTTATTTTCTCCTGGTTTCTCCTTCCGTATATAGATATTTCCCCACAAATATGCTATGTTATTCTAAGCAGGGCTCCTCACCGGAGCCCGGAAATCCACACAGAAAAACGCCGGCTGACCGGCTTTCACAGAAAGGACGAAAGATTCATGAAAATAGAAATTCCCGGCTATCCCTCACTGGACCTGAAATATCTTCTTCTGGACTATAACGGCACAATCGCCCTGGACGGCATCATCTCGGAGGCGGTGGCAAACAAGATCCGCCAGCTCTCTGACCTGTTCCACATCTATGTGCTGACGGCTGACACAAACGGCACAGCCCGTCAGATGTGCGAGGGTCTGCCGGTGGACATCCTGACCTTCCCAAATGATGCCGCCATGCAGGAAAAGCAGAACATCCTCTACTCTCTTGGCAAGGAGAACTGCGCCGCCATCGGCAATGGCCGAAACGACCTTCTCATGTGCCGGGAGGCCGCCTTCTCTGTGTCCGTGCTGGGTCAGGAGGGCATGTACGGAAGGCTCATGACAGCCACAGACCTGTGCGTCCCCTCCATTCTGGACGCCATGGAGCTCTTCCTGAAGCCCCACCGCATTATTGCGTCGCTGCGGGGATGATCTACCTCGCCATCCCCGCGGCCAGCACCACGCTGGCGGCCAGCCCGGCAAATGTGGCGATGAGGGCCCCGGCCAGGGTAAACCTCGTCCTCGTCACCTTTGCCGTCATAAAATATACACTCATGGTATAGAAGATCGTCTCCGTGCAGGACATGCTGATAGAGGCTACAAGGCCTATGTATGTATCCGTACCAAATTCCTTGAAAATATCCAGTAGAAGCCCGGTGGCTGCTGAGGAGGAAAACATTTTCACAACAGTGAGAGGCACCAGCTCTCCCGGAAATCCGATCTGGTCTGTCAGCCGACCGATCTGGGAGGCCATCATATCCAGAAATCCAGACGCTCTCAAAATCCCCACCGCGATCATCAGCGCCACCATAGTTGGCATGATCTTCACCACAATATGAAATCCGCTGTTTGCCCCCTCGATAAACGCATCGTACACCTGCACCCTTCTGGACACCCCAAAGCAGACGACCCCCAGTATCACCACAGGGATGATCATGTTCGAAATGATCATAAACAGTTCCATCGCTATCCCTCTTTTCGCTGATCACATCTGAAATACACCTCTCTTATGTATATGAAGAAATCTTGAAAACCATTTCAAAAACGTCTATACTATTTACAGAAATTTTACGTAGCAGAAGGTGATCTCATGCAGAATACAGCACAGAATTCCAGCGATTTCAGCAAGGGAAGCGTAGCCGGAAATATTTTGAGGCTCGCTGTCCCCATGACCTGCGCACAGCTCATCAACGTCTTATATAATGTGGTGGACCGGATCTACATCGGTCACATTCCCCACACCTCCACCCAGGCCCTGACCGGGATCGGCCTCACTCTTCCCGTCATCACTATCATCACTGCCTTTGCCAACCTGTTCGGCACCGGCGGCGCCCCTCTCTTCTCCATTGCCAGGGGAGGAGGCGAGACAGAAAAGGCAAAAAAGATCATGGCAAATTCCTTTACCATGCTCCTTGTAAGCGGTGCGATCCTTGCCGTCCTGTGCTACATTTTCCGCCGCCCGCTGATGTATCTTTTCGGCGCCAGCGATGTAACCTATCCCTATGCGGACGCCTACCTCACTATTTACCTGTGCGGCACGCTCTTTGTGATGGTGAGCCTTGGCATGAACAACTTTATCAACGCCCAGGGCTTCGGCGTCACAGGTATGCTCTCTGTATCCATTGGAGCTGTGCTGAACCTGGTTCTGGATCCCCTGTTTATCTTTGTGTTCGGCATGGGCGTCCAGGGAGCCGCGCTGGCCACCATCATCTCCCAGTTCGTGTCCGCTGTGTGGGTCTTCCATTTCCTCACCGGGAAAAAGGCGGTCATCACTCTGTCCCGCGCTTACATGAAACCGGAGCTTCCAATCATAAAAAAAATCACCGGACTGGGACTGTCCGGCTTTATCATGTCCGTCACGAACGGATCTGTGCAGATCATGTGCAACGCCACCCTGCAGCACTACGGCGGCGACCTGTACGTGGGCATCATGACGGTCATTAACTCCGTGCGGGAGATCATCACCATGCCTGCCAACGGGCTGACAAACGGCGCCCAGCCTGTCATGAGCTACAATTACGGCGCCGGGGAATACAGAAGGGTGAAATCAGCGATCAAATTCACCTCCTGGGCGTGTATCGTATTTTCCTTCTTCGCCTGGGCCCTTTTGTTCTTCTTCCCACACTTTTTCATCCACCTCTTCAACAGCGATCCGGAGCTGATCGAGAAGGGCGTGCCCGCCATGCGCATCTACTTTGCAGGCATCTTCATGATGTCCCTGCAGTTTGCCGGCCAGTCCACAGCCGTGGCCCTGGGCCGCTCCAAGCAGGCGGTCTTCTTCTCCCTGTTCCGGAAGGTGATCATCGTGATCCCGCTGACCCTGATCCTGCCCGCTGTGGGCGGACTTGGCACAGACGGCGTGTTCCTGGCCGAGCCCATCTCCAACTTTGTGGGCGGCACGGCCTGCTTCGTCACCATGCTGCTGACTGTGTGGCCTCTGCTTAACAGGAAGGAAAAAGAAACTGCAAAACAAGATTAAATAGCTGGAGGGCGTCAGGCCCTCCTTTTTCTCTCCATCACCCTGCAAAACAGGATCGCCGCCCCTGTGCTCACCGATGTGGCCAGGATCCCGGCCCCCACGATAGCCGCCGGGTTCACGCTCCCGTACTGGCTGCGATAGGCGATCACGTTCACCGGGATAAGCTGGAGCGAAGAGATATTTATGATAAGGAAGGTGCACATCTCATTGCTGGCGATCCCCCGCTTCCTTGCCGGCCCTGCCGCCCGGCCCGCTCTCCTGTCCTCCTCCAGCTTTCCCAGCTCCTCCATGGCCCGAAGCCCTGCCGGCGTGGCCGCCCAGCCAAGCCCCAGCACATTGGCGATGAAATTCGTGGCAATGTGTTCTCTCGCCGGATGCCCGACCGGCAGTCCCGGGAAAAGGAATTTAAGCACCGGCGCCATCCGCCCTGTCAGCGCCCGGATCAGCCCGCCCCTCTGGGCGATCTCCATGAGCCCTGTCCAGAAGGCCATCACCCCCGCCATGGTGATGCACAGAGTGATGGCCTCCTTGGAGGAGTCCAGCGCCGCGTTGGTCACCTCCACGATATGTCCCGTACACGCCGCATACACGATGCCGACAACGATCATTCCCGCCCAGAGATAATTCAGCATGTCTGTCTCCCTGTAAAATTTATCTTTTTTATATCCTATGAAAAAAACGAGCGGATATACCGCCCGTCTTTCCTGCAATGCTATTCTCTTTTCACTTCCGCCTCGATCTCCTCCGGCGTGATCTGCTGCTTCTTCAGCTTCAGATACACCACCTCTCGGAAGAGGGCGTAGACCACAGAGACGATGGGGATGAAGATCAGCATACCCACAACCCCCATCAGACTGCCGCCCAGGCTGACTGCTGCCAGCACCCAGATGGAGGGCAGTCCCACGGAATTGCCCACCACGTGGGGATATATGAAATTCCCCTCGATCTGCTGCAGCACCAGAAAGAGGACGATGAACCCGAGGGCCCTGACAGGATCCACCATGAAGATCAGAAACGCTCCGATGGCGCATCCGATGAAGGCCCCGAATATGGGGATCAGCGCTGTGAAGGCGATGACCACACCCACCAGCAGAGCGTAGGGCATGTTGAAGATCGTCATGGCGACGACAAACATGGTCCCCAGGATGATGGCCTCCACGCACTGGCCTGTGAGAAAGCTGGAAAATGTGCTGTAGGTCAGCGAAAATACTTCCAGCGCCGCCTCCGCTCTTCCCCTTGGGATAAAGGCATAGAGTACCTTTCGCACCTGCACGTTCAGCTTCTCCTTCTGGAGAAGGATATAGCAGGCAAACACAAAGGCAATGAAAAATGTGGTGAGTCCGCTGATGATACTGCGGGCCACAGTGATGGTGGAGTCCAGCATGCTGCCGGCGCCGTTGCGGAAGAAGGACATCCCCACTTCCATGATCCGGTTCCAGTCAAAGTCCAGGTTTTCCAGCCACTGGCTGATCTGGTCGTTGTCCCGGAACATGTCCTCCCCCCACTTCTGTACTCTCGGGATAAAGTCCTGAATGCTGTTGCCAAGGGTTCCCAGCGTGCTTCCAAGCTGAGGGATCAGCACCAGCATGACAAGGGCTACCACGCCAATGACAAGCAGGATCACGGCGATCATGCTGAAGGGGCGGGCCGCCTTTTTCAGAAATCTGCTTTTTTCCGTGACCTTTTTCGGAAACAGATGCCTCTGTAAGAAGTTCATGGGAACATTCAGCACAAAGGCAAAGGCGCCTCCCAGAATAAACGGAAATGTCACGCCAAAGATAAAACGCAGCACTGAAAATACCACGTCATATTTCCACAGGCACACCACAAGGAGTGCCGTGAAAATAATGAGTCCTCTTATCTTTTTAATGTTTTCCCTGCTTAAATCCATTTTATTTCCTCAATTTCTTTAAGAGCTGGATGATCGGCAGGTTGAGAAGCGCAAGTCCGTACACGATCAGGAGATGTGCTCCATCCAGCGTCTGTACACTGAACAGGTTGTGAAGTCCGGGGATCATGAGAACGCCCGTGATCAGGAGAAGTCCAAGTACAAATGCGCCGATCAGGTAAATATTGTTGAAAAATCTGTTTGTAAATATGACAGGCTTGTTGGATTTACAGTTAAATCCATGTACCAGCCTGGATGTACAAAGTGTGCCGAAGGCCATCGTGCTTGCCAGGAGGCTACCGCTCTCATTCAGACCGATCAGAAACGCGATGGTCGTCATAGCGCCGATGCACAGTCCCTCCGTTCCGATGCGGAGCAGATAGTCCTTTGTCAGAATAGACTCATTAATCGGCCTCGGCTTCTCTGACATGACATCCTTGGAGTGGGGCTCAAGTCCCAGGGCAATAGCCGGAAGGCTGTCGGTCAGAAGGTTGATGAACAGAAGGTGTACCGGTGCAAATGGAACCGGGAGCCCCATGATGGATGCAAAAAGCACGGTGAGGATAGCTCCAAAGTTTCCGGAGAGCAGGAACTGGATGGAAAATTTGATGTTCCTGTACAGGTTTCGTCCGTTCTCCACTGCTTTGACAATAGTAGCAAAGTTGTCGTCTGTCAGCACCATGGCCGCCGCGTCCTTGGAGACCTCGGTTCCCGTGATACCCATGGCCACGCCGATATCCGCCTGCTTCAGAGCCGGCGCGTCGTTGACTCCGTCTCCTGTCATGGCAACGATGTTCCCTCTGTCCTGCCATGCCCGGACAATGCGGATCTTGTGCTCCGGTGACACCCGGGCATACACAGAAATCTTCGGAACAAACTCCTGCAGCTCCTCGTCTGTCATGTCCTCGATCACCGCGCCCTCGCAGGCCTCAGACTCATCCTTCAGGATGCCGATGCGCTTTGCGATGGCCGCCGCTGTCACCTTGTGGTCTCCTGTGATCATGATAGGCTTAATGCCGGCCTGGATACACTCCTCGACAGCCGCCTTGGACTCCTCCCTCGGCGGATCCATCATGGCCACAAGGCCAAGGAAGGTGAGGTCGTTCTCATCCTCAAGGGCGATATCTCTGTCTTCCTCTATCTCTTTATATGCAAATGCGAGCACCCGGAGACCATCTCTGGAGAACTCCATGTTCTGCGCCTCGATCTGTGCCTTTCTCTCCTTTGTCATGGGCTCAGCTGTCTCGCCGAGACGGATATGTGTCATCCTTGTGAGAAGGACATCCACGGCTCCCTTGACCACCATGGTGTGCTTTCCGTCAAGGATGTGCGCTGTGGACATAAGCTTCCTGTCGCTGTCAAATGGGATCTCCGACTTTCTCTCATACAGATCCCGAACCTCCAGGGCCTCTCTTCCCAGCTTGCTTCCCAGGTTGATGAGGGCTGTCTCTGTGGGATCTCCGATCTCCTGTCCGTCTGTGTTTGTGGAGTCATTGCAGAGGATGCTGAAGTTCAGCAGTCTCTCCTGGTTGGGATCATTCAGATCGATCTGAGCCGCCGGAATTCTCTTTCCGTCTACATAGTAGTCCTCCACTGTCATCTTGTTCTGTGTCAGTGTACCCGTCTTATCGGAACAGACGATGGACACGCTTCCCAGTCCCTCCACTGCCTGGAGCTTGCGGATGATGGCGTGCTCCTTGGCCATCTTCTGTGTACCGAAGGAAAGCACGATGGTCACGATAGAGCTCAAAGCCTCCGGGATCGCTGCCACTGCAAGGGCAACCGCAAAGAGGAAGGCGTCTCCCGGCTGGTCTCCTCTGAAAATGCTGATGCCGAACAGGATCGCGCAGAAAATAATGATCAATATGGAAAGCTTCTTTCCGAAATCGTCCAGATTTACCTGGAGGGGGGTTCTCTTCTCAGATGTATTTTTCAGAAGGCTGGCAATCTTGCCCACCTCAGTGCCCATACCGATGCCGGTGACCTCGTAGGCTGCCCGCCCGTAGGTTACAAAGCTTCCTGAGAACACCCGGTTTGTCTGGTCGCCCAGGGCCGCTCCCTCAGGCACCTCGTCCAGGGATTTCTCAACTGATAAGCTCTCTCCTGTCAGCGCGCTCTCGTCCACCTTCAGGCTGGCACATTCCACCAGCTTTCCGTCTGCCGGCACGCAGTCTCCTGCCTCCAGGATCACCCGGTCACCGATGGTGACCTCCCGGGACGGGATCTGTTTCAGCACGCCGTCACGGATGACCTTTGCCTCCGGCGCTGACATCTGCTTTAAGCTGTCCAGGGACTGCTCTGCCTTTAAGGTCTGCACTGTCCCCAGGATCGCATTCATGGTGATAACGACAAGGATAACGATGGCGCTCTCAAAATCTCCCAGAAATCCGGACACAATCGCCGCGATGATCAGTATAATGACAAGGAAGTCTTTATACTGCTCCAGAAAGATCTGCAGCGTGCTCTTCTTCTTCCCTTCCACCAGCTCGTTAAAACCATATTTTTCCTGGTTTTGTCTGGCCTGTTCGCTTGTTAACATAGCATTTCTCCTCTCTTCATTTGCATTTCTGTCTGCAGTAAAAGGTATTTATATAAAAGGAAGCGAAATAAAAAGAGACTTTTATTGCATACGATCTGTTATGCAATAAAAGTCTCACTGTTTCATTACGATACGGATGAGTGCTCATCGTATTGACGATATCGCAAACATGCGGCCACCTCCGGCCTGCATGCCAGTTACTCCCTTTTATTTACAAAAACAAATATAAACGATATTTTCCCTTGTGTCAACCATTATTTTTTCCAGAAAATGTATCCGCTATACGAAAACGCGCCTCGAAAAGAGAGGCGGACACACATCCGGGGATCGCTCCCTGGAGGCATGTCCGCCTGTTTACTTCTTTATATATTATGTACCTTGTTCGCCTACATCTCAGCGGGTGCCGGCACGCTGGGGTCAACCTTGTAGCGCGCCCACCCCTCCGGTGAGTAGATGCCAAGCTGCTTCTTCTGCATCAGCTTGTCAAAGAACGCTGTGATGAACGGGCAGAGGAACAGGGTGACAACAGATGCTGTGGCGCACTGTGCTGTGGCCATGTCCACGTACTGAGCCATGGACGGATCCGCCTCACCTACTGCCGCAGGTGTCATGGCAGAGTTCAGGGCTGTCGTACCGATGGCAGCTCCCATGGCGTTTCTCTCCTTCTTCGGAAGAAGAATGTTGTTTGTGAAGAAGAAGATCACTGCTGTTGCCGCGGATACAAGGCCAAGGATGATACCGGCCGCTCCGGCGGTCACGATGGTGTTAATATCTGTCTGCGCTCCGATGGGGATCGTCATGAAGAAGGTGACGATCGGCTGTGCTGTCGCACAGGCCTTTCTGAAGCCTGCGTCCAGGTTGCCCCAGATGAAACCAATGAGCAGCGGAACAAGCACTGCGACAAATGAATTAAAGGGGATGGATGCAAGTCCTGTCGCGCCCAGGGCTACCAGGGTGAAGAACGGCCCATCGTTCAGGGACAGGATGGAGATGGCTCCTGTGTCCGTCGCGTTACCGAACTGAGAGGACAGGGAGATGTACAGGGATCCGTTTGAGTTCGTGATGGTCGCGATCCACACGAAGGGGGCGATCCCAAGGAATCCTTCCGGTCCGCAGATGGCGCTCACCAGCATACCGATGACCACGCCGAGAAGGAATTTGGTGGCTGTCAGTGTCACGCCCTTGTAGAGAGGCATACCAACCTGCTTTACATTGATGGCAGATCCGCAGACAATCAGGAAAAATCCCATCATACAGGAATTTCCTTCATAGAACAGGGCTGTCACATAGCCGCCAATCTCAAATACCTGGGGGCAGAACGTGGCCAGCAGTACGGCGATCAGCAGAGGTACAATGATCAGTCCTCCGGGCAGGTTCTTCATCTTGTTCAGCAGATCCAGATCCTTTGGCCTGTTCTCCTGAACAGCGTTGTTATTTTCTTTCATTTTCTCTCCTCCTTTAAAACAAATAATTCCAGACTATTTCTGAGGCTTGCCAAGTATCGCAAACATATTTCTCTTATAGCTCTCTACCCCCGGCTGGTCGAAGGGGTTGATGGCTCCTATATAGCCGCTCACTCCGCAGGCAAACCAGAAAAAGTAGAACAGCTGTCCCAGTGTATATTCGTCCTGTCTGGGAAGGTCTATGCGCATGATGGGGACACCGCCCTCCTCATGTGCCGCGATGGTTCCTTCCATTGCCGCTTTGTTGACAAAATCTACCGTCTTATGGGCCAGATAGTTCAGTCCGTCCAGATCCTCCTCCTCAGCGGGGATCTCCACCGTGCGGGGGGATTCCTCCACATTCATCACAGTCTCGATCAGGATCCTTGCCCCGTCCTGCATGTACTGTCCCATGGAGTGAAGATCTGTGGTCAGATCCACTGCTGCCGGGAAGAGGCCTCTCTGGTTCTTTCCTTCGCTTTCCCCGTACAGCTGCTTCCACCACTCAGATACATAGTGAAGGCTCGTCTCATAGTTGGCCAGCACCTCCACGGCCTTTCCCTTTCTGAGAAGGATATTGCGGCAGGCCGCATACCGCACAGAAGGATTTTCTTCATAGGAAGCTTCCATGACCCGCCTTCTCATGTCTGCCGCCCCCTCAAGAAGCGCATCCACATCGGCCCCCGACACGGCGATGGGAAGAAGCCCCACTGCGGTCAGCACAGAGTATCTGCCTCCCACGTCGTCCGGAATGACAAAACAGGTGTACCCTTCCTTGTCAGCCATCTTTTTCAGCGCTCCGCGCTGTCTGTCGGTGGTGGCGTAGACCCTTTTGGCCGCCTCCTCCTTCCCGTATTTTTCCTCCAGCTTCTTTTTAAAGATGCGGAAGGCTACCGCGGACTCTGCGGTTGTCCCTGATTTCGAGATCACATTGATGGAGAAATCCTGATCGCCAAGAATGTCCATCAGATCCGCCAGGTATTTGGAGGAATTGGAATTTCCGCAGAAATAGATTTTCGGTGTCGTCCTCTCGTCGTCGGAGAGGCTGTTGTAAAAGCTGTGGTGTAAAAACTCAATGGCTGCCCTGGCTCCCAGATAAGAACCGCCGATGCCGATGACCAGAAGCACCCTGGAATCATTTTGGATTTTCCTGGCCGCCTCTTTGATCCTGCGCAGCTCATCTCTATCATATTGTTCCGGAAGATCCATCCACCCAAGGAAGTCGTTTCCCGCTCCCTCCCGTTTCATGAGGCGCTCTTTCGCCGCCTCCGCAGTGGCCTGGAAATTTTTAAATTCTTCGTCAGAGATCCAGTCCCTGACTCCCTCATCCACAAACTGTATTTGTTCCTTCATGACACTCGCTCCTTCTAACTGTTGACCACGTTGACCGGTTTTCCCTCCGCATACGCCTTCAGATTGTCATACGCGCAGTCCATGATCCTCTGTCTGCTCTCCTTCGGCGCCCAGGAAATGTGAGGCGTAATGATGCAGTTTTTCGCCTTCAAAAGCGGATTGTCCCCTCTGATGGGCTCTGTGGAGACAACGTCCAGTCCCGCCGCGGCAACCTTTCCTGTATTCAGGGCGTCCGCAAGATCCTGCTCTACGACCAGCGGGCCCCGGGAATTGTTGATCAGGATGACTCCGTCCTTCATTTTGGCAATGTTTTCTTTATTGATGATCCCCTCGGTATCCGGGAAGAGCGGACAGTGGAGCGCGATCACATCCGACTGTGCCAGCAGCGTGTCCAGATCCACATACTCCGCGATCTGTTTTCCCGCCTCGTTCGGGTAAGAGTCGTAGGCGAGTACCCGCATCCCCAGCGCCTTTGCCAGCCTGCCGGTAGTCTGGCCAATACGCCCAAATCCAATGACTCCCATGGTCTTGCCATCCAGCTCGATCAGGGGATAGTCCCAGTAGCACCAGTCTTCGCAGTTTTCCCATTTTCCCTCATGCACGGTCCTGTCGTGATGACCAATATGGTGGCAGATCTCGAGCAGCAGCGCGATGGCGAACTGTCCCACTGAGGCTGTCCCGTATGTGGGCACGTTTGTGACCGGTATCCCCTTTTCCTTTGCGTATGTATAATCTACAACATTGTAGCCTGTGGCCAGCATACTGATCATGCGCATGTTCGGACAGGCGTCGATGACCTTCCTGGAGACAGGTGTCTTGTTGGTAAATACAACCTCCGCGTCACCGATCCTTCTGATGATCTCCTCCTCATCGTCCACCGGAGTCCTGTCATATACAGTCAGATCACCAAACTCCTTCAGCTTATCCCAGCTCAGATCGCCGGGATTTTCTGTATATCCGTCTAATACTACTATTTTCATTCAACAAAACTCCCTTGATTGATCCTGTAAAGATCCTTTATTCTCGGATACAGATGTGTGTAGACCTGGTATCCCTTTTCATAGGCGTCCTTGTTCTCGTCACTGCTTTTGATCACCTTGTAAACGGCCTTTTTCACCTTGTCAGACGCCTCCACCGCATCCTTGTATATTCCGGCTCCCACTCCGGCCAGCAGAGCTGCTCCCACCGGCGCCGTGTCGTTCATATCCAGGATTTCAATATCCTTTCCTGTGATATCCGCCTTGATATGAGCCCACAGCTCGCTCTTTGCTCCGCCTCCTATGGAGGAAAATCCTGTCATCCTGTGGCCGGTCACCCGCTCCGCGATCTCACAGAGCTGACGAAGGCCATAACCGCAGCCTTCCATAACGGCACGGTTAAAATCCTTTCTGGAGCTTCGCAGGGACACGCCGAAAAACACGCCTCTTGCGTAGGAATCCCACACCGGGCTTCTCTCTCCCTGCATGTAGGGAAGGAATACAACCCCTCCCGCTCCCGGCTCCGACTGGGCAGCCTCCTCATTCATCAGCATAAACGCATTCCGATTACTGCCTGCTGCCCTCTCGTTCATATCACTGCAGAATTTATCCCTGAACCACTGGTAGGCAGCCCCCGTGTAGGACATGGCCCCCTGGTAGATCCAGGTGCCTCTCACCACGTGACAGCGGTTGATAAAGCTCTCGTCAAAATTCGGCTTATCCACGCAGATCGTCAGGACATCCGTGGTCCCCACAGACTCGCAGGCATCCCCGTTTGCCTTTACCCCGGCCGCAAGAGTGGCGCAGGGTGTATCGGCTCCGCCGATCACGACGGGCGTTCCCTCCGGAATCCCCATCCTGATCATCTCCTTGTTGATAAGACCGCCCACTACATCCGCGGAGTCCATCAGCGGCGGCAGCTTCTCTTTTGGGATTCCTATCCTTTCGCAGAGGTAATCCGACCACTGGCCATCGTGCCCCTTCGCCGTCTCAAACAGATTGGTGTAGGAGGCGTTGGAGTAATCAATGGCATAGTTTCCTGTCATTTTCTGGGCCATGACCGTATTGACATGGCCAAAGTATTTTGTCTTCTCGTAGATATCCGGCAGATTTCTCTTGATCCAGAGCATGGAGGTTCCCGAATGGGCTCCGGACATACACTTGTTGGCTGTGATCTCAAACAGCTTCTTTTCCCCCACTGCATCCAGGATGATCTCAGCCTCCTTTGTGCTTCTCCTGTCGGAATAAATAATAGGATCTACAAGGATCTCCCCGTCTTCGCCAAACGCGGCCAGCCCCGGACAAAGGCTTGAGATTCCTATTCCGGCGATCTTTCCAGGATCGATCCCCTTTCCCTCGAACAGAAGTCTCATACACTTCAGATAGGCTTCCCACATGTCCTCCGTGTCAATCTGCACATAGTCCGGTTTTGGCGTGATCAGACGGTAAGAACTGCTGCTGATTCCCAGCAGATTGGCATCTTTGTCGATAATCGCCACTTTGATACTGGTCGTTCCCACATCGACGCCGAGTAAATATTCTTTTTCCATACAACATCCCGCCTGTAAAATTTTCCTTTAAAACTTAAAATTGATTGTGTCTAATTAAAACTGATCGTAGTTCTTATCGTTCTCAAGCTGTGCCAGCAGCTCTTTTGCCTCTTTTACGCTGTACCCCTCATGGATCATATATCTCAGGGCGATGACAAGGGCTGTTACATCCTTGTAATCCCATACAAAACGTCCCATTGTAACTCCACCTACTCCGCAGTCCATGGCGTCACGAGTCATCTGAAGGTAATCATCCAGTGTCTTGCAGGCATCGCCGCCCTGGATCACCACGCGGAAGGAGGAGGGCACGCAGGCGATTACTTTGGCCATGCTGTCAGGGTCTCCTGTATAGGTTGTCTTCACAACATCCATTCCAAGCTCGCAGGCGCTTCTCACACAGTAAGCGATATTCTCCCATGCGGTTCTCTTGTCAACCGGAACGCTCTCTCCCTTTGGATAAACATGTCCGATCAGAGGCATACCCATCTTGTCGCAATAGTCAGACACCTCGCCGATACGCTCGAACTGCTCGTTCTGGAAATCGCCCAGTGTCATAGCTCCCATAGATACAGCGTCAGCGCCCATTCTGATAGCAGCGTCCACAGATCCGAAAACGATATCATTTGTCGGAGCTGTCGGGGAATAGTTGGAGATTTTCTGCAGTACGGAAATTCCGGATCCAACGTGAGGTCCCCAGCATCTCTCCTGAATTCCCTTTGTCATTGTCATAGCGTCCGGTCTTCCGGCAACAATCTTGTCAATAGCTCCCTGGATATCGTGAATACCAGTCATCGGTGCAATTCCCCTTGAAATTGCGTGATCCACTGTGATCGCCATCATTTTATTGCTCTTCGGATTTACAAGTCTCGCAAGTCTTACTTCTTTTCCCATCATTGCCATTGTTCATACACTCCTTTTTCTTATATCTATTATTTACATTTTATGGCTTCCGGATATAGTTCCGGGTTGGCAAGCTTTTTGGCTACCGTTCATTTATGGTTCGATCTCCACCTTCAGGTCCGCTCCGCTCTTTACAGCTTCGTAGGCCTTCTGGAAATCTTCTATTTTAAATACGTTTGTGATGATCGGCTTCATATCTACCGCTCCGCTCATGACCATCTGGGCCGCCTCCTGGTAGTCCTGGCGCCTGTAGGCGCTGGAGCCGCACATCTTAATCTCACCGTAGTGGATCAGGTTCGGATCAATTTCTGCTTTCACACCTTTTGTAAATCCGGCGAACAGGCAGATGCTTCCATTCTTTCTGACAAGCTCGATGCTTGGATTGACCAGAGCCGGGATGCCGATAGCGACAATGACAACGTCCGCTCCCACGCCGTTTGTCTCACTCATCACGATTCCCTTTAAATCTTCATTTGCCGAGTCTACAACGATATCCGCTCCGCACTCAAGAGCCTTGCCGCGGCGGAACTCATTCAGCTCACTGACGATGACCTTCCGGGCGCCTGCTGCCTTTGCCAGCAGGGTATGCATCAGTCCGATAGGACCTGCCCCAACGATCACAACTACATCGTTGAATTTCACCCCTGCGTTTCTCTGCCCTCTCAGACAGCAGGAGAGAGGTTCGATCAGGGCTCCTTCTCCATAGGAAATATTATCAGTAAGTTTTACTACATTTCCGCCCCTGATTGCCACCTCCGGAATAAATACATACTCCGCAAATCCTCCGTCAAACTCGTAGCCGATGGCCTGTCTGTGGAGACATACATTGTCGTGGCCGCTGATGCACATCGCGCATGTGCCGTCCGGGATTACATTCTCCACAGCGACTCTGTCGCCAACGGAATATCCCTCGACCTCTGCCCCCACTTCACAGATCACGCCGCTGATCTCATGCCCGATGATGTGTCCGTAGCGCACATCCTTTGTCTTTTTTCCTTCAAGAATTCTTATATCTGTGCCACAGATTGCTGTCCTCTTCATCTCCAACAGCATATCTCTCGGACCAATCTGCGGCTTCGGATAATCTTCTACCGCAGTAAAGTCATTTGGGCCGTTTAAAACTACTGCTTTCATGTTTCTTCCTCCTACATATGTATTTCTTCTGTAATTGATACTAGCACAAATGTAGTAATTTTACAACATCATTTTCAAAATTTACTAATCTGCACAGTTTTATATCTCAGTTTTTCCCGTGTTTTTGTCTATTTATTACATTTTGCTGCTGATTTCCCCTGTTTTAGAATTTAGTTTTTTTACTTCTTTTAGATATAAAAAAAGAAACACTACATTTTTTATGATGTAGCGTTTCCTTTTTATATCCTATTCCTTATCGGAAGAAGTGGAGAGCCGAGTGGCGCTCATCGCCTCCAGCGACCTGTCATAATTGCGGAAAGCCATGATCGCCACCAGACAGTCGAGCACAGCTAGCTGCGCCAGTCTCACGCTGAAGGACTCTGACTCAAAGATCGTCTTCTCACTCACCGTGTACAGGCTCAGATCCGCCTGCTCCTCCATAATATTTTTTGCTTTGGTTGTCAGAGTAATGATCCTTGCCCCGTTTCCATGGGCAATCTCCACTACCCGGGCCGTATGCCTGTTGCCCCCGGAGGCGGAAATTGCCAGGAGAACATCCCCCTTTCCAAGAAGCGAAGCCGTCATAAGCTGCAGATCCTTATCTTCATTTACCAGAGAAAACACTCCGATCTTCAGGAGCTTGTGCTGGAGATCCTTTGCGACAATACTGCTTCCCCCGGTTCCCACGATCATGATTTTCCTGGCAGAAAGCATATCTTCCGCAGCCTGTTCGACCACCTCCACGTTCATCTCCATACTAGTCTGCTGCAGCGCGG
This sequence comes from Eubacterium sp. ER2, assembly GCF_000765215.1. Lineage (GTDB taxonomy): Bacteria > Bacillota > Clostridia > Lachnospirales > Lachnospiraceae > Claveliimonas > Claveliimonas intestinigallinarum. The sequence goes on along the minus strand of NZ_JPJE01000021.1, from coordinate 5,035 downwards.
AGTTTTCTATAGAGAAAATCTTACTGCATATTTCCGAGGGACTGTCCTGGGCCGTCAGACTGGAATTATAAAGCTTAGGCGCGGGCACGCTCTCCAGCGCGGCATTGATCTTATACTCCTGAAAGCCCACATAGCCGATGCTTTTACAGAAACGAACAATAGACGCATCGCTGACGCCTATCTCTTCCGCCAGCTCCAGCAGTGTGCTGTGCAGTGTCTTTTCGAAATTTTTCAAAAAGTAGTCGGCGATTTTTCTCTCCGCCTTCTTAGTGTGCTCCCCCTCCAGCTTTTCGATCAGCCTCTCCTTACATCCCTTTTTATCGTTCATGGTTTACCCACCTCATTCTCTCTGTATTCTGATGTCTTTTCTATTATCTTAATAAAAAAGCAATTTTTTTACAACCCTTTCATTTCCCCGAATTCCTATATTTCCTCCCGGTTGACAATCCCCCTCTCTTTCCTTAGAATATAGTAGATGAGAGTGTGGAAATTGAGGTTTTTTACATGAAACGAGAAAAATTTTCCTCCCGGCTTGGCTTTGTTCTCATAAGCGCCGGGTGCGCCATCGGACTTGGTAACGTATGGCGCTTTCCTTACATCACAGGACAGTACGGGGGAGCTGCCTTTGTGATCATCTATCTGATATTCCTTGCCATCCTGGGCCTGCCCATCATGACAATGGAATTCTCTGTGGGACGGGCCTCCCAGAAGTCCGCCGCAAAGTCCTTTGAGGTTCTGGAGCCTGCCGGAACAAAATGGCACTGGACCAAGCTGATTCCCCTGATCGGCAACTACATGCTCATGATGTACTACACCACTGTAGGAGGATGGACGCTGGCCTATTTCTGGAAAATGGCCTCCGGCTCCATGGCCCACATGGACACCGCCCAGGTGGGAAACGCCTTTAGCGAGCTGCTGGCTGATCCCGCCCAGCAGGTGGGTTGGATGCTGGCTGTCACGGTCATCGGATTCCTCATCTGCTCCCGTGGACTCAAGGGCGGCGTTGAAAGGATATCCAAGTACATGATGGGACTTTTGTTTATCATCCTGATCGTGCTTGTGATACACAGCTTTTTCCTGGATGGAGCAAAGGAGGGACTTTCCTTCTACCTGATACCGGATTTTAAGACTGCGCTTGAAAATTATTCTCTCGGTGAGATCCTGTTCGCTGCCCTGGGGCAGTCCTTCTTCACCCTGAGCCTTGGGATCGGCGCGCTGGCGATCTTCGGAAGCTATATTGATAAACAGCACTCTCTCGTTTCCGAAAGTCTGAACGTAGTCATCCTGGACACCACCGTAGCCTTTTTGTCCGGACTTGTCATCTTCCCGGCCTGCTTTACCTACAACGTGGATGCGGGAAGCGGACCAAGCCTGATCTTCGTGACCCTGCCCCAGACCTTCAGTGAGATGGCCGGAGGACGCCTGTGGGGCGCTCTGTTCTTCATGTTCCTGGCATTTGCCGCCCTGACCACAGTCATTGCGGTCTTTGAAAATATCATCGCCTTTGCCATGGATTTTGGATGGACCCGGAAGAAGGCTGTTCTCGTAAATATTATCGCCATCATGATCCTGTCTCTGCCCTGCGCTCTGGGCTTCAATGTGCTCAGCGGCTTCCAGCCCTTCGGAGCGGGCTCCACAGTTCAGGATCTGGAGGACTTTATCCTGTCCAACACCCTCCTGCCCCTTGGCTCCCTTCTGTACCTTCTGTTCTGTACAAGCCGGTACGCCTGGGGATGGGACAATTACTACAAGGAAGTAAACAGCGGAAAGGGGCTGAAGCTGCCAAAATGGACAAAGGGATACCTGACCTATATCCTTCCGCTTATCATTATTTTCATATTGATACAGGGATTTATTGAGAAGCTGGGCTTCCCGGCAAATTATCTGCTCCCGGCCCTCTGCCTAATCTATCCTCTGTACCTGCTTGTGCAGGCCCGGATCGTATACCGGAAATCCCGCGGACAGCGCTGATTTCTTATCGATATTGATTAGCTATCAATCGTCCATGGATAATGGATGATCCATGCACCGCCACTTCCCGGCGCTTTGAAAGGTGGAAAAACATATTATGATGAAATGTCCAAGATGCGGGCAGGAGCTGCGCAGAAGCCAGAGAGATCCCAGCTTTGGCCTCTGCGACAACTGCCGGAAAAAATTCAAGCTCATCCCGGAAGAAAAGAATGCTGACACAGACGAAGGCTTCGGAAATTTTGAGGACCGGGACCGTGAGAGCCGCGCCGGCGCAAAGCAAAGCGCCAGGCGCCGCCCCTCCCCTTCCGACATCCACTCATCGTCTCCATACAACTACGGCCAGGCTTCTGATCAGGAAACCAGTCAGACAACCGGTCAGAAAGCCCGCGGCACTGCTTCCACTGCGCAAAAGCGCGCTTCACAGCCGAGGACTTCCCGACAACAGACTCCGCGGCAACAGGCACCGCGACAGCAAACTCCTCCCCCCATGGCTATGGAGACCATGGAGGAGCCGGAAAAGAAGAAGAAAAAGGGCGGCTGCCTTCGGATTGTCCTGATCGTCCTTGCAATCCTTTTTCTGGCCGCGGTGGTAAAGGCAATTAAGGATCCGTCTGATGACAGCGGCAGCCGCTCGGACACCACTGAAAATACGTCAGATAACGCTTCTGACAACGCCTCCGTATCCTTCCAGGACGGCACCGTATCCAGCAAGTCACAGCTTGGATTGGAATAGCGAATGAACAGAAAAACGGGCAGACATCTGCCCGTTTTTTTATCTCTATAAATATCTTCTCTGTAAATCTCTGCCTGTCGGTTACATTTTCTCCAATCCGTGGATCCAGTCTGACTTCAGAAAATAAACAAGGAATACCACACTGCTCAGCGCCCAGGTCAGCGGATAAGCCCAGAACACGGTCCTGATGTCAGGAACGATGCGTACCGCGATACTGATGTAGCTGACACGGATCACACACCAGCAGATCATCATGACAAACATGGGTATCACAGACCTGCCCGCCCCCCGCAGGATACCTGCCATGCAGTGCGAGAAAGCCAGCAGAAAATAGAACCAGGTCACTGTCCTCGCCCACTGGACGCCATAGCCTACAGCCTCCGGACCTCCTCCAAAAGCTCCGATCAGCACCGGCGCCAGAAGATTGATGGCAAGTCCAATAATCTCCGCTATAGTGAGGGAGCATAACGCGCCAAACACAGCTCCCTTCTTCGCCCTCTCATACTCTCTGGCGCCCAGATTTTGACTGATAAATGTAGTCAGGGCCAGCGCAAAGCATGTGATGGGCAGAAATCCAAAGCCCTCGATCTTGGAATAGGATCCGCATCCCGCCACTGCCGTGGCGCCAAAGGCATTGATGTTGGACTGTACAAACACATTTGCCACTGAAATAATAGAGTTCTGCACCCCCGCCGGAACTCCGTTTTTTACGATCTGCTTCAACATCTGCCTATCCGGCCTGATTTCCCTTATCCTCAGCCGGAACACCTCATTTCCTTTTATCAGCTGACGCAGACAGAGAAAGGCGCTCAGAAACTGGGAAAGAATCGTGGCAAATGCCGCGGACCAGACGCCCATTCCCATTCCTCCCACAAACAGCAGATCCAGCACTATATTCGTAAAGGAGGAAATGATCAGGAAAAACAGCGGATGCCTGCTGTCCCCCAGAGCCTGCAGGATTCCCACAAAAAAATTGTACATGACAAAAGCCAGCGAGCCCGCAAAGTAGACCCGGAAGTAGGCTAGAGACTGGGGCAGCACTTCATCCGGGGTTCCCATGAGCACAAGAATGCGAGGCGCTGCCAGCACTCCCACGATAGTCAAAATGATACCGCACGCCACTCCAAAAGCAATCGTTGTGTGGATGGACTTTCTCAGGTTTTCACCATCCTCAGCCCCAAAATATTTTCCTGTAACTACGCCCGCACCGATGGCAATTCCATTAAAAAATCCCACCAGGAGAAAAATCAGATTTCCGGATGAACTGACGGCAGCCAAAGCATTATTTCCAAGAAAATTTCCAACGATTACGGAGTCCGCTGTATTGTAGAGCTGCTGAAAGAGATTGCCCCAGAAAAGCGGAATAGCAAATGCGATCAGTCGCCTCCAGATAGGACCGTCCGTCATAAGTGTTGCAGATGCGGCTTTGTCGGCCATAGTACATTCCCCCTGACTCAAATATTTCAGATACAGGAAAAATCAGCACTGCGTATCTGCAGTGCTGATTTTTCCTCTCATCCCATGAGCGTGCGGGGATTCGAACCCCGGACAACTTGATTAAAAGTCAAGTGCTCTACCACCTGAGCTACACGCCCATATACAATTTTAAGAAAAAGAAAGTGCCCAGAACCGGAATCGAACCAGTGACACGAGGATTTTCAGTCCTCTGCTCTACCGACTGAGCTATCTGGGCATAGTTGCGGGGATAGGATTTGAACCTATGACCTTCGGGTTATGAGCCCGACGAGCTTCCAGACTGCTCCACCCCGCGTCAATATTTAACAATTTTTAGAAAATGAAAGCCGATGATCGGACTCGAACCGATAACCTGCTGATTACAAATCAGCTGCTCTGCCAATTGAGCCACATCGGCGTGCCATGGGCTGTCCGGTCAAAACCGGCAACAGATGTATTTCACATCTGAATGGATGGAGAAGGATTCGAACCTTCGAAGGCGTTGCCAACAGATTTACAGTCTGCCCCCTTTGGCCACTCGGGAATCCATCCATGTAATGGGGCCTATAGGGCTCGAACCTATGACCCTCTGCTTGTAAGGCAGATGCTCTCCCAGCTGAGCTAAGACCCCATACAACGACCCAGAAGAGACTCGAACTCTCGACCTCCGCCGTGACAGGGCGGCGCTCTAACCAACTGAGCCACTGGGCCATCTATATTGAAGATACCATGTACCTTCAAAACCACATACAAGAAATCTTCCATCCATTCTCTACCCGAACCTCTTTGGTTATGCCCTCGACCGATTAGTAACAGTCAGCTCCATGTGTTACCACACTTCCACCTCTGCCCTATCTACCTCGTCGTCTTCAAGGG
>NZ_JPJE01000020.1 GCF_000765215.1 Eubacterium sp. ER2 | reverse complement strand
CCCTGCCGCTAATTCTGTACCATCTTACTGGTTGGCTGTACCAGCCGTTAAAGTTCTCCTTATAATGATTGTGGCACACCTAATGTGTGACTACTATTATAAGGAGGGCGATAATCATGGTAGATTATCGAGAAATCCTGAGGCTTCATAATCTCGGGTATTCACAGCGGGTGATCACATCATCTGTTCATAGTTCCCGCAGTACTGTCAAAGAAGTAATCGACTTAGCCAATGCGCTGAAGATCGAGTGGCCTCTGGATGCAAATGTTACTAACTCAGACCTGGAGTTACTCCTGTACCCTGCCCGGGCAGAGAAGAATTCCAACCGTATGCCCATTGACTTCCCGTGGATTCACAGGGAACTTGCAAAGAAAGGCGTTACGATGACACTTCTTTGGACAGAGTACTGCGAGCAGGCTTATGCCGCAGGGAAGCAGCCGTACATGAGTACACAGTTTGGTGACCTCTACCGCAAATGGGCAAGAGTCAGCAAGGCAACCATGCGTATTTCCCGAAAGCCTGGAGAGACCTTCGAGGTTGACTGGGCTGGTGCAACCGTTGACATTCACGACAGTGTTACCGGCGAAATCACTCCGGCTTATCTCTTCGTGGGAGTATTGTCTTGCAGCAGCCTTGTATATGCGGAACTCTGCCGGGATATGAAGTCGGAGAACTTTATCCTCTGCCATGTCCATGCCTATGAGTACTTTGGTGGCGTAACCCGTTTGGTTGTGCCGGATAACCTCAAGACCGGAGTAACCAAGAATACCCGTTATGAAACCGTCATTCCCAGAGCCTACCAGGAAATGGCCGATCATTACGATACGGCGATTGTCCCGGCCCGGCCAAAGGCTCCTGACGACAAACCAAATGCAGAGGGTTCCGTGAAGTTTGCCACGACCTGGATCCTTGCTGCCATCAGGAATTATCACTTCCTCTCTTTTGAAGAGGCTTATGCCACCGTAAAAGAGAAGCTTGAGGCTCTGAACAATAAGTCTTTCAAGACCCGGAAAGGGAACCGCCACACGGCATATGAAGAGGAAGAACGCAGTTTTATGCATCCGCTTCCTCCCGCACCGTACGAGCTGGCTACATGGAGCACAGCGAAGATCCACAACGACTATATGATCACCGATGGCCTCAATCGTTATTCGGTGCCCTTTGACCTGATCGGCGAGACCGTAGACATCCGCACTACAAGAGATACCGTGGAAGTGTTCTTCCGTGGCGGACGCGTTGCTTCCCATGTGCGCTTAAAAAAGGCCCAGCGCGATGCTGTTATGGTGCCGGGACATATGCCGGAAGCACACCGCAGATACCTCTCTTACAACAAAGACGCTTTCCTCTCATGGGCTGAGTCGGCAGGCTCCTCTGTTTCCGCAGTGATCCGTCAATTCCTGGAAGCCGGGAAGGAGCCGGAGCAGGGCTATAAATACTGTGTAAGCCTTATGAAGGCTGCAGACAGATATGGCCTTGCCCGTGTGGATGCCGCCTGTGAACGTGCATTAGCCTTTTCATCGACACCTGCGCTGAGGAGCATCCTCACCATTCTCAAAAACGGACAGGATAAGATTCCCCTCAATCAAGCCGCTGAAGCACCTGTGCCGAAAAATGGCACCCGCCATGGGATCACACGAGGCGCTGATGCTTTCCGGAAAGGGGGTGCAAACATATGATCAACCAGTCAACGATTGATACCCTCAAGCAGATGCGGTTCTCAGCCATGGCCAAAGAACTGGAGTCCCAGCTGAGCGATCCTGATACCTACAGCAGTCTCGGCTTCGAGGAGCGGATCGCTCTCCTGGTCGATGCAGAGTGGAACCGCCGCCAGGCCAATAAGCTCGCCAAATGCATCCGTGATGCCGGATTTTCAGCGCCAAATGCTTGTATGGAAGAGATCGAATACCATCCGGACCGTAAGCTGGACAAGACGCAGCTGACACGCTTCTCCACCTGCAAGTATATCGATGACGGGCGGCATATCATCCTGAGTGGTGCCTGCGGCAGCGGCAAGACGTACATTGCATGTGCACTTGGCAATGCTGCCTGCAGAAAATTTAAAAAAGTACGTTACGTACGCCTTCCTGAGCTTCTGGAAGAACTGAATGTCGCTAAGGGCACTGGTGAATTCCGGAAAACCATTGCTTCTTACCTGAAAGTGGATCTTCTCATCCTTGATGAATGGCTCATCCGCCCGTTGGTACAGCAGGAATCCTATAACCTGCTTGAGGTTGTGGAAGCACGGATCAAAAGCCAGAAGGGATCCATGATCTTCTGTTCCCAGTATCATACGGACGAATGGTATGGCAGGCTCGACCCTGCGTCAGCGGAAGGGAGCCCGATTTCCGAAGCGATCATGGACAGGATCATCCACAACGCCTATGACGTTTTTATTGATGGCCACGTCTCCATGCGAAAACGCCATGGGATCCAGACATCCGGAGAGGATGGTGATGGCAAATGATCCGGGATGATTACACCGCATGGGACGAATGCCCCGATGTTGATAACTGCGAACTGATCCAATCCTTCCTGGAACTCGTAGACTCCATGGTGAAAGACATCCAGCATCTGAAAGCTGAGACCGTAAAGGCCAGATATGAATTGAGCCAGAAGCTTGATCCGGAACATCAGTGGACCACTGGCGCTGATATTCTTTCTGATCTGGATACCCCGCATTACGATAACCTGGCGTACCAGGAGTACATGAGGATCTACTATGATGGCGGAGATCCAATGTCATTTAAGGAGCATGTGGATTCCATGATAAGGATTGCCCAGGGTCAGGATGACGACCGGTATTAAGTTGTCAAGGTAATAATCTATAGTCATCAGCGTATGCGCTGGAATGACTCTATGTAAGATGTCCTGAAAACATCAGGTCATCGGCTGTGGAGTCAACGCTCCATCAGCACAGAATGCGTTTGCTTTGTTTAGCTGTCATTCATCTGGCAGGATGGCACTTGTCAATGTCGTAGTTGCGTCAGCGAGGCGATAACAGCCATTGCAAGCTCCATTCTCGCCAGATACCGTCTTTAGGCAAAGTAATCGAATATCGAGTGGATCAACCATCCGGAAGGATGGTTCACTTCACCGAAAAAGTGGTTCGCATCGTTGGCAAAGTGCAGTTGCCGACCGGTACAGCCAACCGGCAAGGCGGTACTCTTGTTTCGGCAGGGTGGTACAGTTAGACCGTGCAGATGGTACTAATTCACCGTTATTTACA
>NZ_JPJE01000019.1 GCF_000765215.1 Eubacterium sp. ER2 | reverse complement strand
ATACGAGATCCTGACTGAACACAACATTCCGGTCTGGGTCATGGAGCCCCTGAAGGGCGGCCGCCTTGTACACTTAAGCCAGGAGGCGGAGGACATCCTGCGGGCCGCCGCCCCGGAGCAGTCAATTCCCTCCTGGTCCTTCCGCTATCTGATGGGGCTGGACAATGTGCAGTGCGTTCTCAGCGGCATGTCCTCTCCCCAGGAGGTTCACGCAAATGCAGAGGTATTCCGGGAGGGCAACACTCTCTCCCCAGCGGAGCACACAGCGCTGGACAGGGCGGTAAATGCTTTCCGGGATTCCTTTGGCGTCCCCTGCTCCTCCTGCCGCTACTGCTGCCCCGTCTGCCCGGCTGATCTGGATATCCCGGCTCTGATCCAGGGCTACAATGAGCTCACTGTCGGCGGGGAGCCGTGGAAGCTGTTCCATCTGACGCAGATCAAAGGCCCCATGGCCTGTCTCCAGTGCGGTGCCTGCGCGAAGAGGTGTCCCCAGAGGATCGACATTCCCGCTGTCATGAAACAGTATGCGGCGCTGCGCTGATCTGAGACCGCCGGAGTGATCTATCGTTGGCAGAAGCCGAAAAAGGAGAGGCCGAAATTGGTCTCTCCTCTCTCATTTCTATTTTCTTCGCTTGCTTTCCTTGTCTGCTTTTCCGCAAATTCAAGCGATAAGATTGTTCGATCCGGATTAAAACGTTCTTCTATGGTATCACAGTCCCCAGTATACTCTCGTCTTCGACAGAGACATAGGACTCCTCATCCAATTTCAGGCAATATTTAAGTCAACAGATTTGCATCCTCAAAAGAAAGAAAAAAAATTTAAAAAAGTGCTTGCATTTTTGGAAAAGCCTGCTATAATAATATTTGTTCGCTGAACAAAACGAACACAGAAGCTTAGTAATGCGGATTGGTGTAATGGCAGCACAGCAGACTCTGACTCTGTTAGTAGAGGTTCGAGTCCTCTATCCGTAGTTCCTTGGCAGGGGCACCGGAACTTCTGTAAAAGGAAGTTTCGGTCAACATTAACGGAGTGTGGCTCAGCTTGGTAGAGCGCTACGTTCGGGACGTAGAGGTCGCAGGTTCAAATCCTGTCACTCCGATTTTTTCATGCAAAAATATAGGTTTTTCGGGTGTTGGCAAGCCGATATTTAAACAAACGTTCGTGTTACCTGGTGTTACCTCCACGGACGTAAAAATTAAAGGAGGAAATCTTGCACGTATGCTCCTTTCCGAAAAACTTTTTACCGGATAAAATTGAAAAGATGATATGAAGAAAAGGATCACTGCTCTTTCTGAAAGAGGTGATCCTTAATTTTTGTTCTTTGATCTTCCGACCAGATAATCCAGAGAGACTCCATAATAGTCAGCCAGCTTAATGAAGACTTCAATTGGAATATTGATTTTTCCCAATTCATATTTAGAATATGTGGTCTGCTTTATATTCAGATAATCAGCAATTTCCTGCTGTGTCTTATCATTATCTTCACGGAGATTCCGGATATTTTCAAATACCATGTCTTACTTACTTCCCTCAATTTTTCTCCATTATAAAAAAGTCTCGACACGACTATTGCATTTTAGTCTTATTACGACTATATTTGTTTTGAGAGTATCTTTAAGAATTGGCAAAAAGGGGAAAATACATATTAGCCTACATAGAGGATAATAGCGAAAATGGAATGGACAGAAGAACAATATAAACGTTTTGAAAAATTCATACTGGGCGATGATATGGATTTCTATGAAGAATATACAATTCATCTGACGGATGAGGAACAGAAAAAATTCTTCGCAGAAAATCCGGATTTTATGTCTGAATATCCGATCAGCCGAGATAAGATATATCTACTAAAAGACCCTATATACAGAGGTCTGATGCGGAAAATAAAAAAATATGAAAATAACACAAGGGATGAATAAAAGAACCCTGACAGGAAATTTCACTTTATAAGTCTGTCAGGGTGTTCATGATTTTTACGATGTTAAAATACTATCCGACTCCGCCTTTTCCTGCGTATTCGCCGCATTGGTGTTTCTCCGTTTGCTGTCCCGCCGTTTTCAATGACTGAACAGCAATTGGGGTATCGTTTCGGTATCATTTTTTCATTTTCGCCTATCGCCATAAGACTTTTTGACGGCAGTTATCATCAGTTGAGGTTTATCTTATCTACAGTGCAAGACGACGGTTTGGTACGGTTTCGTTATCATTTTGAAATGATTTATCTGGACGGCCTCTTCCTTTCTTTTTTCTGTTACGAAGTAACATCACAAATAGGAGAGCCGACAGTCCTGTCAGGATCTGCCTTTTGTGCTGCGTTTCACTTTTCAGTGGACGCTAATATTCTGCTAAAGAGGCAGATTATCGAGGGTATGGGGAATCGAAATCCCCATCAAGATCACAACCCCAAAAGGGAAGAGCAAATTCATAACATGGATTTCGGTATTACCGGGGTGGATCTTGCTCTTAAAAATATACTCTCCACCTTCTAAGAAAATATTAAACTGTTGACAAATATATTGTCAAAGCTTATTCTATATACAGACAGGAGGTGCGAATATGGAAGAAATAATTCGTATGCAAGACAATCTACTTTTAATTCGACGCACCGTTGGTTGGACAGCCGAAAAATTTGGTGAGAAAATCGGTGTTACTCGTCAGACCATCAACAATATTGAAAGCGGTCGCAACAAGCTGACCAAGACACAGTATATTGCCATGAGAAGCGTTCTTGACGCAGAAATGGCACAGGCACCTGAAGACACCGAAATGCTCAAGGTTTTGTTGGATGTTCTTGTAGATCACCCAGAGAACTATAGCACTGAAAATAGAGAGGAGCTTTTGGCGAAGGCAAACATGATGGCCCCTTCTATTCTTGCAGGAACTACTACCCGCGCTGATGTCTCCAAAGAATGGATGAAAGCCGCTGGTATAATTGTCGGCGGGGCAGCTCTTTTGGGGCCGTTAGGTCTTGGAGCGGGAATTGCTGCCATAAACGCTTGGCTTGTCAAGGCAGTCGCATCAGGCAAAAAGAAGCCGACATTGAAGGAGAAAAAAGATGGGTAATTATATAAAAAAGAAAAAGGAAATGGTATTCCAAAGTGTTGACTCCCTTCAGCAAGTAGTAAATGTTGTAAACGAAGCAGCAGCAGCCCTTAACGACACTAAACGAACCATCAAGGGAAGTGCTATTCCAGAGGTTCTTGCAGGAGCCCTTGGAGCAGGCATTGGTGGTGTGGGGTCTTTTGCCGCCCTTTATAGTTTGGGTGCCGTAGGTCTCTCTGCTGCTGGTATTACTTCTGGCTTAGCAACTGCTGGTACTATCGTGGGCGGTGGTATGGTAGCGGGCATTTTCGTTCTGGCGGCTCCTATTGCCGTGTTAGCATCTGGAGGTGTCGGTGTTGCCTCTCACCTTAAGAACAAACAACTGCGGCAGGAAAAGGAACGTCTGTACAAAGAAGTCCTTGCTCGTCATGAAGCTATCATCCAGGCTTTGAAGGACGAGGCTGATGCAGACAAGGAACGTCTTGATTACCTGCAGAGTCTCAACATCTTACTCCAACAGGCAGTTAAGGATTTGAGCCACGATTTGGGTGTCGCATAAGGGAGTGTTTCTATGGGAAAGCGAATTAAATTACAAAACATAAACTTTGCCAAGGTCGGAGATGGTGTAGGTAATGTAGCCAAAGATGTAGTAAAATTCATCGGAAACCACAAGGAAGAGTTCCTTGGTGGTGGTTTACTCCTGGCAGTTGCTGATAGCATCAGGGTGCGGCTTAGTCGTAAAAAGGATCAGAAAGCTTTTGAGGAAAGTTCCGTTAAACAACAGAAGGTTACACGTAAGCACGAGGCTGAAATTAACGCACTACGGACAGAGGCAGAACAAGCCCATGAGGCCAACAGGTACATTGATCAGCTTGAGCAAATCGTAAAGAATATTACTGAAGGAGGAGGTGGTAGCAAGTGAGCAAGTTTAAGTACACAGAATTTGAGAAACAGATGAATTCTGTTCTGAAGCATCAAGACGAAGCACTTGCAGACATTCGCTTTCCGTCCTCGGATGAGACGAATGCTACGATTGCGAGGGCAGAGGCGTTGCTTCGAAACCTTGGATACCAACCAGAACAACTTAAAGAATTGTCACCCATTCAGCAACTGAGAAAAGTCATGGTTGTTCCTACTTGGGAAGAACTGTGTGCTGAGGCAGAAAGACACGTTGGCACAGACTGTGAATTGGAGTCAATTTTCACAGAGGAAGAACTGCGGAGTAATGAACTTGCTATTCACCAACTTAACGAAGAGTTCAACGTTCTTCATCGTCTAGATGCATTTGATATCAGTATAGCTGCCCTTGCCGGACTGGTTGGTGCTGCTGTAGATATTTTGCTTGTTGGAATACCTATCAAAACTCCCGAGGGTTTGAAAGGTGGGCCACTTGCAAACTATGTACGGGACTATTTTGACAAAAAGTTCCCTGAAGAAGAAATGCAAAAACTCGCGAACTCGAAGGTTAGCAAGGTTCCGTATGACGCCCAGGATAACAGGCACACCACCATCCGAGTAGAGGGACTCTCTGCCTACTATCACAGACTTCTCCAGTTGGGGCATGACCCTATTTTAGGATTTATATTTGGTGTCGCAGATATTCTAACTGGCAGGATGACGACTATCGACAAAGCTGGAAACATTGTATCCCAAGTGATGGAAAACTACGCTGACCGCAAGGAATCCGATATCTTTGCAGCTTTGGCAAAACAGGTCATCCACTTCAAGTCGGATGTTACTACATCGATGGGACTGCCTGCACCTTTGATGAGTCTGTTTAATCTTCTTCAGTTTAGTAACATTGGAGAAGAAGAACAGACTATTGCCGAAATCGTCCAAGGAATGTACTATGAGGGATACGATTTCATACACTTCTGCTCCATGTCAATCCCCGCAATGATTGTTGAAGTCATTGTTCGTTTAGGGTATGCTTTTAAGCGAATCAAGGAAGGCCATGCGGTAAAGGATTCCATTCCACTGTCCCTGAATAGAGAGAAGCATCCCAAGTTGGCGACAATGTTGTTTATTGCCCATGCCGGAGCAACAGCCGCAAATGCTGGAAAAGTCTATTTCACTCAAAATCCTGTTGCAATTAACTATCCTCAGTGGATTGCTTTTGCTAAGTACTCGTACGGTCAACTTAAGTGGGTTTTACTTGAGAAACCGACGTTACGGGATACGTATGTGAGAGGGAAAATCAATGAGGAACTGGATGCCGTTCTTGCTGAAGCGAATGCAACCTTTGATAGGTTTGCCGAAGACTACATAGTGGTTTTCAATTGAGATGAGGATGCCTTATATGAAAAAGACGCTCACCCAGAAGCTGATTGCCTATTACGAGCAACTCTGCCACGATAGAAATTTTAATTTAATCATACTTAGGAGGAAATATTATATTGAATATAGACAACGATGCATATTGTAATAAATTAAGGGAGCATTCAAATGAACTTATAAAGAGAGACGGGAAAATTTTAGTTGATTTATTATTGCATATTCATGACAGTGCGGTAAATTTGTCATTAATCCCATTTTGTGCCTTATATTGTAGATCAGTAAAAGAATTTTGGGGTGTAGAAGATTTAGAATCTGATACTGAAAAAGAAGTGAAAGATATTCGTAATGGGTTGAAAATTTTTACCGGCAAGTATTCCAAAGGTAAAAATATGGCTTTCAATTCTGATTACCAACAGAATCAAAGATTTAAAAATATGCTTCGCTTTTCATTTCTCAAATATTTTAACATTCATTATAATCTTGGAGTGTATTTTGTTGAAACTGGTAAAATTATATTTAATACACAACTAGCCAGCTTTTACCTTAATATACCAGAAAATAAAGGAGAAACAGAAGAGAAACATGCAAAAATGGTAGGGGAAAAATTAGGTAACCAAATTTCTAAATACCTTGTGGAATATTTCAACATCAGTAATATAACAATTCAAACCACATTTTTTAATTTGCTCCCCCAATATGGATATATTGATTTTAATACCAATAGAAAAAATAAATTTTTCAATAGAAAATTAGATAAGGAGACGAATTTAATTATTTTGCATATTTTATCTACAATAGGGTTTATAAATAATATATTCATTCCTATGTTTCGGAATAAAGATGAATGGTCTATGCGAATATTATATTGTACGGTTCATAATACTTGGCTTGCAATTAATAAGATAATAAATCATTTAGAACAAAATAACCCTGATGGAATAAAAGATAAAATGTTTATCAAACATGTCCAAGAAGATTCGATGCTGTTTTCCTCGAATTTTAGAAATTGTATGATGCATTATGACTTGATTGACCGGAATGGCACCCCTGTAATTTTAAAAAAGTGGTATGCTCCAAATCAGCCGTTTTATGGACTTGTTGAAAGCTGCTATGATGGCATAACCTATGATTTATTTTATGATCAACTGTATAAATTATCAAAAGAACTAGAAGAATATTTGCTTTCGTACTTCACTGTAAATATAAAATCAATTCGTTGGAATTGGGATTAGTAAAAACGTGAGCAGAAAGAATAGTGTATAAATAGGATTATATATTACAGAATGAATACAGCTATTGGATGAGTAAGTCTGATGGCTGTATTTTTATATGCCGAACAATTTCTTGATTTTCTTGTAAAATTCAATCACTCCTTCCTAATTGAGTGAAGGGGAAAATATATAGGTTACAAAGATAAGGATTGGTTTTTGATGCATATGTTGTATATATACGAAATTAAAAAAATGATTCCACCTTGTAAAACCCCTCCACTGCCTGTTGGGTTAAGTGAAGGGGAAATTTATTTTTTCCTTTCAGAGACTGTGGATACGAGAAAGGAAGGGATACGAATTGAATATGTATGAAGCAGTAAAAGATACCGTTTCAGCCAGACAAGCGGCTGAATATTACGGGATTAGGGTAACGAAAAAAGGGATGGCATGCTGTCCATTCCACAGAGACAGACATCCCAGCATGAAGCTGGATCAAAGATTTCATTGTTTCGGATGCCAGGCAGACGGGGATGTGATCGATTTTGCAGCAAGATACTTTGGTCTGTCAGCAAGAGAAGCAGCCGGGAAATTAGCGAAGGATTTCGGAATCCGTTATGAAGAAGGACGTCCGCCGGACAGAGGCAAACGTAAAAATCCGGTGAAAGCAGCATCGTTGGAACAGAATTATGCAGAACTGGAACGGAATTGCTTTTCTGTGTTGAGTCAGTATCGGGAACAGCTGTCCTTCTGGAAAGAGCGCTTTGCTCCAAAGACACCCGATGAAGAATGGAGTTGCCGATTCTGTGAAGCCTTGGACAGACTGCCTAGAGTGGAGTATCTGATGGATGTGCTTTTACATTCACCGATGGAAGAACGGGTGGAACTGCTCCTGTCTGCCGGAAAGGAGATCGCTGGATATGCAGGAAGACTTCAAGAGTCTGAAGCCGGAACAGTTGGAAGCTCTGAAAACGCTTCTTAGCGGAATTCCTGCCGATTCTCCTGAATACGCGGACTGGTTTGACGGGAAAAAGATCGATGAGATCGCTCTCTGTGAATATATGCTGCGGAAGAAGGAACGGAAATGTATTCACGGCAAGTTCTATGATCTGGATGGTGAGATTGAGGATGACACTGTACGGAAAGAAATCTTAGAAGAGATTAGTCCATACCAGAAATCTAATGTGGCAAAGATGGTAGATCGGATTTTGAATACCTTAAAACTCATATGCCAGTGTGAAGCGCCTCCGGTCAGAGAAGACCGGGTTCATTTCCGCAACGGAACCTATCATCTGGACGGCTCTTTTACGGAAATCAAAGAATGGTCGATGAACCGGCTTCCGGTTCGTTATAATCCAAATGCCCCGGTACCGGAACGATGGCTGGCATTTCTGGATGATCTGCTGGATAAAGAGGATATCCCGGTTCTGCAGGAATTCATGGGATATGCTATGATCCCCAGCAACCGAGGGCAGAAAATGCTCCTTATGATCGGAAAAGGCGGGGAAGGCAAGAGCCGGATCGGACGGGTTCTCAGAGCCATTCTGGGTGACAACATGAATACGGGGAGCATCCAGAAACTGGAGAATGACCGGTTCAATCGTGCAGATCAGGAGGGAAAACTTTTGTTCATGGATGATGATATGAGGACAGAGGCCCTGCCATCTACCAATAATATCAAGAGTATTGTCACTATGGAGGATAAGATCGATCTGGAACGGAAAGGGGAACAGAGTGTGCAGGGGTATCTGTACGTGAGAATTATCTGTTTCGGAAATGGTTCCCTGAAATCCCTGCATGACCAGTCCTATGGCTTCTACCGGAGACAAATCCTGCTGATGACGAAGGACAGGACAGCCGACCGGAAAGACGACCGCTATCTGGGCGATAAACTGATCCGGGAGGCAGAAGGGATCGTTTTATGGTGTCTGGAAGGTTTGCAGAGGCTCGTAAAGAACGGTTTTGAGTTCAGCATCAGCGATCAGGCAAAACAGAATCTGGCAGACTTGATGGAAAATGAGAATAATATTATCTCTTTTCTGAATTCATCAGGCTATGTCCGTAGGGAAAAAGAGACCTATGCCAGTTCCAGACAACTGTATATTGCTTATCGGAAATGGTGCGATGACAATCTGGAAAAGCCAAGGGCTGAGAATACATTTAAAAAATATCTGAATGAGAATGCCCGGAGTCTGGGACTCACATATGATAAGAACCTTCCCAGCGAAAACGGGAAAACCGTAAGAGGATTCCGGGGAATCCATGTACTCATCAATACAAAACAGTACAGATTTTTTTAGGCGGTTCAGGCGGGTAAAAATGAGTCTGATCTATTTTATCTGAAATTTATTTTCCCAAAGAATAAAAATAAACCGCCTGAACTGCCTGAAAGCTTGAAAAATAAAGGAAAACTGCAACTTTTAAACTGCCTGACAGGTGCCTTAAAAGTGCCTGACGGCACAGAGGATTCCTCTCCTCGTTTGAAAGGAATATGTGGAAGGAGGAAGTGATTGAACAATAGAAAGAAAAACGGCAAATGATGTATTGCAGTATGCGCTTGAAAACGGTATGATTGACTTAGCATACGTGCAAGAACAGATAGAAATGAATAAAAGAAAGGAATTGATAGAAAATCATCCCTACAGTATATGGCAGGGAAAAGACGGTAAATGGAGAACGTATCTTCCTGATGAAGAAAAGGAACGGAAAAAAGCGTTAAAAAAGCGCAATACCAGAAAAGAGATCGAGGATGTGGTCGTAGCTTACTGGAAAAGTCAAATCCCATCGTTGCGGAAACACACCTTTCAGGATGTATATCTTATGTGGCGGACAGTTCAGGATCAGTTAGTCAGTGATAATACGGTAGCAAAGTACGAAACTGATTACAATCGCTTTTTCAAAGATACTGATTTCGCACAAAAAGATATAAAGCATATCAGCAGTGATGATATTAAGATTTTTATGGTCCAGACCATCAAACGTTTGAATCTTCAGAAAGAAACCAGCAGAAAACTTTTTGGATATATTACAAATACTGTTTTTTACGGGCGAAAAGAACTGGGGATAGAAAATAATCCTGTTGAGTTTATCAAGGCAAAAGATTTCTATTCCTATTGCGCTGAGAAATATAAACCGGCAGAGAAAAAGATTATTGCGAAAGATGATATGAAACTGCTCCAAAAACAATTCGCAGATGATCATGCAGCAAAGCCAAATTACATTCCGACCTATGCAGTAGAGTTTGCCAGCTTGACGGGTATGCGCGTCGGCGAGATTGTGGCATTGAGATGGGATGCTATTAAAGAGAATTATATCGTAGTTGATAAGTCTGAGAAATCAAACCGAAGAAAAGATATATTTTATATTGACAGCACAAAAAATAAAAAGGTACGTTTCTTCCCTATGACTGCGGAAATCAAAAAGTTGTTGCATAAAATCTACATGATTGAAAAAGAATATGGCTATTTGTGTGAATGGGTTTTTGCCAATGAAAACGGTCGGATACATGCTAAAACGATTTCATCTTGTATCAAAACAAAATGCAGACAAGTTGGAATTGATCAAAAGGGCATACATGCCTTCCGAAAGACACTAAATTCAAATATGCGGTGCAGAGGAGTTTCTTCTACCGTTGCCGCTTCCATCCTTGGACATAGCCGAATGGTAAATGAGCAGTATTATACCTTTGATGTGACAGGAATTGCAGAAAAAGCAAAGATTCTTGAGGAAATCAACGTAGAAACCTGTGCAATGTAAGTGTTACCTGATGTGTTACCTCTTGAGATCGCCCCGGTAAAAACTCAGTAAAATCAAGGACTCTGAGGACAAACCGTGGGCGTAGAGGTCGCAGGTTCAAATCCTGTCACTCCGATCTATCCCTCGTTTTTACGAGGGATTTTCTTTTTTCTAAAATCAGAAAACCGGTTGCCTTTTCATTTTCAATTCTGTGAATACAACCGCCATACATCCGCTTTCAAAGGTATGCAGAGACAAAAAAGCTGCATATCTTTTTTATTGCACAGTTCTAAAAACAGAATTATACTGTGAACAGCAACTGCTAAGCAAAAGATAAATGATCAAAAATATTCGAGCATTTAGGCGAGGTGGAAATTATGGAAAAAATAAAGCTCATCCCCTTAGTGGGTATGGAATTTAGTGATGCAAAAATTGCGTTGGCCTCTTCGCAAAAAGATGTGAAAAACCTGTTTGGAGAACCTTATAGTACACGGAATCATTCCCTGTTCTATTTTAACAACGAATTGCGATTTGATTTTGACGATGACGGAAGCATAGAATTCATTGAGTTTTTAGGAGGATTTGACGGGAAGCTGCAGCCGGTCATCTATGGCGTCTCTGCCTTCCGGACCCCAGCAGATACCTTGTACAATGTACTCAGCAAAGAAAATCAGGGAGAGATTGACGATAGCGAAGACGGGTATTCTTATGGGTTTCTGAATATCAGCGTTGGAGTATATCGCCCCTCCGTTCCCCAAGATGTGGAGGATCTGATCGCGGAAGCCATTGCGGACAAAAAACCGATGGATGAAGCCGAAATCGAGGACGAGATGAAAAAAGCAAACTATTGGGCCACTATCGGCAGGTCTTTCCCCTTTATCCCAGCAAAACCATTGCGAAAGTGTGTCCTTCCAGGTTACAATTTACACAATTCCCCACCAGTACCATTAATTTGAGACGTAATACTTTTAAAAAGTATTACGTCTCAAATTAAATTACATCTTCTTTATTCTCTCGATCGCTGCCACTGTATTCTCGTAGGAGCCGAAGGCTGTCAGCCGGAAATATCCTTCCCCGCTGGGGCCGAAGCCTGAACCGGGGGTGCCCACCACGCCGGCATTCTCCAGAAGGTAGTCGAAGAACTGCCAGGAGGTCATTCCGGAGGGGGTTTCCAGCCAGATGTAGGGAGCGTTGACGCCGCCTGATACATTGTAGCCTGCGTCCTTCAGCCCCTGATAGATAACCTTGGCGTTGTTCATGTAGTATGCCACCTGCTCCTTCAGCTGGGCCTTGCCCGCCTCTGAGTAGACTGCCTCGCCCGCCTTCTGCACGATGTAGGGCGCGCCGTTGTACTTTGTGCCGTGTCGTCTTGCCCAAAGGGAATGGAGCATCACATCACCGGACTTGATGTCCTTGGGCACGATGGTGGCGCCCAGACGCACGCCGGTAAATCCCGCGTTTTTGGAGAAGCTGCGCAGCTCGATGGCGCAGGTCCTTGCCCCCTCACACTCATAGATGGTGTGGGGAACATCCTCCTCGGAGATATATGCCTCGTAGGCCGCGTCGTAGATAATGACAGCGCCCACCTTATTGGCATAGTCCACCCACTCCTGGAGCTGTGCCTTTGTGATGGTGGAGCCTGTAGGGTTGTTGGGGAAGCACAGATAAATGATGTCCGGTGTCTCCTTCGGAAGCTCCGGCGCGAAATTTGTCTCCTTTGTGCAGGGCATGTAGATCACATCACTCCATGTCTCCGTCTTCGGATCGTAGGTGCCTGTTCGGCCTGCCATGACGTTGGTGTCCACATACACCGGATACACGGGATCGCACACAGCGATCTTGTTGTCCTTTGCAAAAATCTCCTGGATATTTCCGGAGTCACACTTTGCTCCGTCTGAGATAAAAATCTCGTCTGCCCTGATATCGCAGCCCTTGTCCTGATAGTCATTTTTTGCCATGGCGCTGCGCAGGAACTCATATCCAAGATCCGGCGCGTAGCCGTGGAACGTCTCTGCGTGAGCCATCTCATCCACCGCGCTGTGGAGGGCGTCGATGATGGCCGGAGCCAGAGGCTGGGTCACGTCGCCGATACCAAGGCGGATGATGGATTTCTCAGGATTTGCCTCCTGGTAGGCCGCCACTTTTTTCCCGATAGTAGAGAAAAGATAGCTGCCGGGCAATTTCAGATAATCTTCATTTACTTTGAACATCTCTTGTATTCTCCTTATCTTTTACTATGTTTTATACCTCGCCGTCAAACACGTGGACAGCGGGCCCTGTCAGCAGAATTTCGCCGGTATCCTCCCGCCACTGTGCCAACAGGTCTCCTCCTATTAATTTTACCGTAACCTGGCGGTCTGTCAAGTCATTTAATACGCCTGCCGCAAGAACCGCGCAGGCGCCGGTGCCGCAGGACAGGGTCTCACCGCTCCCCCTCTCCCACACCCGCACCCTGACAGTCCCCCGATCCTCCACCTGGGCAAACTCCACATTCACCCGCCTGGGAAAGCGGCCGTGATATTCTATGGGCGGACCCAAACGCTGCAGATCCAGCCCTCTCACATGGCCTGTAAAAATGACCGCGTGGGGATTTCCCATGGAGATGGCGGTCATCGGGTACTCCACGCCGCCAACCCGCACAGGCTCGCGTATCATGCAGGTGTGCTCCGAGATGGCAGGCACCTGGTCCGCCTCCAGCACCGGCTTCCCCATATTCACCTCCACCATGCGGATCTCCCCGCCTGCCGGAACCTCCTCCTCCGCAAACAGCCTCAGATGCCGGGTGCCTGCCCCGGTCTGGATGTCCAGCTCTCTCTTATCTGTCAGCCCTCTGTCGTAGACGTATTTCCCCAGACAGCGGATCCCGTTCCCGCACATCTCTCCCCGGGAGCCATCCGCATTGTACATCTCCATAGCAAAATCCGCTCTTCTGGAAGGGCGGATCAGAATGAGGCCGTCCGCCCCCACCCCAAAATGCCGGTCGCTCAGTCGCCTGGCAAGGATATCCGGCTCATTGACCGTCTCCTCCAGACAATTTACATAGATATAGTCATTTCCCGTGCCCTGCATTTTCGAAAATCTCATAGCACGCCTCTGCCTCCTGCCGCAGACCTTCTCGTTTCATATATACGGCCGTAACTGCCTGTTTTAGAAGCGCGCTGCCCATGAAAACCAGCCTCGGCAAAAAGCGCCGCTGAAGACGAAAAAGCGGAAGCCCGCCAGCCATCCCCGGAGACCGCTCCGGGGCGCCTGAAAAGCTCCCGCCATTGGAAAACAACTTTGATTTACACCTTCGCCGTCAGCGTCTTTGCCGACACTCCCGGCTGCATGCCGAGCTTGCCCGAGAGGGCGCTGGTCACATCCCCCGGCGCATCCATCACCACGCTGATAATGGACACATTTCTCTGGCGGTAGGGAATGCCCATCCTGCCAACAATGTACTGCCTGTATTCGTGGAGCAGCTCATTCACCGCCGCTGCGGCCTCCTCATCCCTGACAATGATGCTGACCACTACCACTTTACTCTCCATCCTGCATGGCCTCCACGATCTGCTGCGCAAAGGCGTCCAGCTCTGTCTCCCTGCCGTTCTGGAGAGCGGATTTGATGGAAATCTTTGTGTCCAGCAAAGTGGTGTTCTTCATCTCCTCCAGCTTTGCTGTGATCAGGCGCCCGGAGGCTGCCGCCCAGGTTCCGTTTTCCATGAGGGCCACTGTCTTGTTCTGCACAGAGAGGGCCTTCATGTCCTCCAGCAGGTCTGCCATAGGCGGGTAGATGCCCCCGTTGTAGGTGGAGCAGGCCAGTACCAAATGGCTGCACCGGAAGATCTCCGCAATGAGCTCAGACACATGGGTCCGGGACACATCGTACATCTTCACGTCCTTCACGCCCTTTTCTGTCAGGCGGGAGGCAAGCGCGTCCGCCGCGTTCTCTGTATTGCCATAGATGGAGCCGTAGATGATGGCCACAGCCTTATCCTCGGGCTCATACCGGCTCCACTTGTCATACTTGTCCATGAACCAGGACAGACCGCTCCTCCACACCGGTCCGTGAAGGGGGCAGATCATCTGGATATCCACAGCTGCCGCCTTCTTCAGGAGAGCCTGCACCTGGACACCATATTTACCCACGATATTTGCGTAATATCTCCTGGCATCCGGCAGCCACTCCCCCTCAAAGTCCACCTCATCGCTGAAAAGCTTTCCGTTCAGCGCACCGAAGGTGCCAAAGGCATCCGCCGAAAAGAGGGCCTTGTCCTTCTCGTCATAGGTAACCATGACCTCCGGCCAGTGTACCATGGGCGCCATGAGAAAATGGAGGGTGTGCTCCCCTGTGGCCAATGTATCGCCCTCCTTTACAGCCATCATCCGCTCTTCAGCGTCGAAACCGCTGACATCGTAAAACTGGCCGATCATCTGGAGTGCCTTGACACTGCCCACCACCTTTGCCCGGGGATAGGTCCTCATGACCTCCACGATCGTCCCGCAGTGGTCCGGCTCCATGTGCTGCACGATAAGGTAATCGAGGTCTCGCCCCTTCAGGGCATAGGCCACATTCTCAAGGAACTGCTGGGATGCGCTGCTGTCAACTGTATCCATCAGGACAGTCTTCTCATCCTGGATGAGATAAGAATTGTAGGAGACTCCGCGGGGAATGGGAAACAGGTTCTCAAAGAGAGCCAGTCTTCTGTCATTGCAGCCAACCCATGTAATGTCGTTTGTTACCTTTCTTGTGATCTGCATATACTAAACCTCCTGTTTATCTATCCGTTTTTTTGCCACTTTATTATACCATGGCCACACGGCGCCATGGACCTCTGGCAGATGCGCAGCGGATTTCTGCGGTTCCGCAGAAACCGCTCTATGCGCAGGTATAATAACCACGCTGTGGTTATTATACCATGGCCGCACGGCGGCCATGGACCTCTGGCAGATGCGCGGCGGATTTCTGCGGTTCCGCAGAAACCGCTCTATGCGCAGGTATAATAACCACGCTGTGGTTATTATACCATACTTATCCTTCTGTGTATGCTGAATTTTTGACGTATTTTTCGCAGCATAGCGGCAATTTACACAAAAAGGGACAGGCCTTTCCCTGTCCCTCGTACTTTTCCGGCTGTTCAGAATGTAAGCTCCATCCTGGTACCCTTTCCCAGGCTGCTGTCCACATGGATGGAGGCATTGTGGAGAATAGCTCCGTGCTTGACAATGGAAAGCCCCAGTCCCGTGCCTCCGGTCTCCTTGGAGTGGCTCTTGTCCACCCTGTAGAAGCGCTCGAATATCCGTTCCTGCTGGTCCTCCGGTATGCCTATACCAGTGTCAGTGACGATCACCTTCACTCCCTTCAGAGTGCTCCCCACCCAGACGTCCACCTTTCCGCCGGGTTTATTGTACTTGATCGCGTTCTCACAGATATTGTAGATCATCTCGTTGAGAACCTGGCGTATACCCACGATGCTGACCGGCTCCCCGGACACCTCCACATGTACACTGTGCTTCTCCGCCTTGTGGGCCAGACGCGAGCACACCTCTCTTGTGAGGGCATAGAGATCAACCTCTTCCTTCTCGACCTCACCGCCGCCTTCATCCAGCTTGGAGAGCCGGATGATATCCTCAATGAGCACGATAAGGCGGCTGGCCTCATTGTAGATCCTCTCGGAAAATCCGCGCACATCCTCGGGCCTGACGAGCCCGTTCATCATGATCTCCGCATATCCGGAAATGGACGTGAGCGGCGTTTTCAGCTCATGAGAAACATTTGCCGAAAACTCCTTTCTCATATTTGCAATTGCTTCTTTTTCCTTATTTTGCTTGTCCATACTTTCTAACAATGGAGTCAATTCCTCATAAACATCATTTTCCAGGGGATGTTCCAGATCCAGTTTATTGATAGGTTCTATCAGCTTTGACACCTGCCATTTTGACAGCATCCAGGCCAGGCCTACCATCAGCACTGCTATCACTGCCATTCCCGGCAGGATCTGCAGCGCCGAGCCAAGAGCGCTGGAGATTGTTTTTGAGACCCGGAGGACCGAGCCGTCCGAGAGACGTTGCGCATAGTAAAACATCTGTCTGCCCAGCGTATCGGACTCGCGTATGTCCTGTCCCGCTCCGCTTTGGAACGCCTCCCGCACCTCCGGCCGGTCCGCGTGGTTCTCCATATCCTCCTGTCCCTCTGAGGAATCATACAGGACATCTCCGTCACTGCCGATCCAGGTGACCCTGGTCTCCTCCTGCTGGGCATCCATCTCCTCCAGATATGCGGACCCGGACGCCTCTATCGCCGCACAGATATACCCTGCCTCCTGCCTTGCTTCCTCCTCCATCAGCCCCACGTTCTGCCTGTACACGACAAACGTCAGGAGGGCCATGGAGACCAGGAGCGTGGCCGCAATAACAAGGATCATGCTCCGCTGTATTTTTCGTCTCATAAAATCTCCTATTCGCTCATGCGGTAGCCCACACCGCGGACAGTCTGTATCTGTTCTCCCGCACTTCCAAGCTTCTGCCTGAGAGTCCGGACGTGGACATCCACCGTTCTTGTCTCCCCGTCAAAATCATACCCCCAGATATCCTCCAGGAGCTGATCCCTTGTCAGCACGATATCCGGGTTTTTCATCATCCGCTTTAAAAGCTCAAACTCCTTTAGGGTCAGGGTGACTACCTGTCCGTCCGCCTGCACCTCATGTTTTTTTACATCCATGACAATGCGGCCCAGGGCAATCTTGTCGTCGATCTTCACAGCATTCTTCTTGCTCCTTCGCAGCACCGCCTTGATCCGGGAGATCAGCTCCATCATGCCGAAGGGCTTTGTCACATAGTCGTCCGCCCCCAGATCCAGCCCCATGACCTTGTCGTACTCCGTCCCCTTGGCGGTCATCATGATCACCGG
This sequence comes from Eubacterium sp. ER2, assembly GCF_000765215.1. Classification (GTDB taxonomy): domain Bacteria; phylum Bacillota; class Clostridia; order Lachnospirales; family Lachnospiraceae; genus Claveliimonas; species Claveliimonas intestinigallinarum. Next base: position 108,687 of record NZ_JPJE01000019.1, on the reverse strand, counting down.
GATGTCCTGGGTCTTCACCGACGCCTTCAGCTGTTTGAGCAGGGAGATGCCGTCCTCCCCCGGGAGCATGATATCAAGAAGAATAAGCTCTGGCGTATCCAGCGCCAGAGCCTCAAGAAAACTGCTCCCGTCCTCAAATCCACGGGCCTTAAATCCTGTTGTCTCCAATGTATATACAACCAGTTCCCGGATGTTGTTGTCATCCTCCACACAAAAAATCATCAGTTTTCTCCCTTGTTTATATATTATGCCTCGACTGCCTGGGCACCCTTGTGGACGCCTGTGATGGAGAACTCCACCCACTCGGCAATGTTGGTGGCATGGTCGCCGATACGCTCCAGGTACTTGGAGATCATGACAAGATCCACGCCCTGCTCTCCTTTATTTCCCTCTGCGATCAGCTTGATAATGCTGGCGCGTATCTCATCAAAGAGCTTGTCGATGTTGTCATCCGCCTCCATGACCTTTCTTGCCAGCTCCAGATCCCGCTCCACATAGGCAGTCACGCTGTCGTTCACCATCCTGGCAACACCTGCGGACATCTCCTCGATCTTTTTCACATCCCCCGCCTCGGACATGCCGGCAGAGATGATAATCTCAGCGATGTCGGCCGTCTGGTCACCGATGCGCTCCATGTCCGTGATCATTTTCAGGGCGGCGGAGATCTGGCGCAGATCCTTTGCCACCGGCTGCTGCTGGAGGAGGAGCTTCAGGCAGAGGCGCTCGATGTCCTTCTCCATCTGATCGATCTCCTCATCTGCGGCCATGACTTTCTTTGCCTGTTCCAGGTTTCCCTCCACAAGGGCCTTTGTCACCCGGTTGATGGCCAGTTCGCAGAGCTCTCCCATACGTGTCAGCTGTTCGTTGAGCAGCTCAAGCTGCATATCAAATTTATTACGCATATTCTAACCAAACCTCCCTGTGATATAATCCTCTGTTCTCTTGTCTGAAGGAATGGAGAACAGCTTCTCTGTGTCATTGTACTCAATTACCTCTCCCAGAAGGAAGAACGCCGTGTTGTCAGACACACGCACAGCCTGCTGCATGTTGTGTGTAACCATGACAATAGTATAGTCCTTTTTCAGCTCCATCGCAAGGTCCTCGATCTTGGATGTAGAGATGGGATCCAGGGCGGATGTTGGCTCATCCATGAGGAGCACCTCCGGCTCCACAGCCAGGGCTCTGGCGATGCACAGCCTCTGCTGCTGTCCGCCGGACATGCCAAGGGCGCTTGTCTTGAGACGGTCCTTGCACTCGTCCCAGATAGCCGCGTTGCGCAGGGATTTCTCCACAATGTCGTCCAGCTTTGACTTGGAGTGGATGCCGTGGGTCCTGGGACCGTAGGCGATGTTGTCGTAAATGCTCATGGGGAAGGGATTGGGCTTCTGGAACACCATTCCCACACGCTTTCTCAGCAGATTGACATCCATCCCTTTGAAGATGTTCTGTCCGTCCAGCTCGATGCTCCCTTCGATCCGGCAGCCCTCCACCAGGTCGTTCATGCGGTTGATAGATTTTAACAGGGTAGATTTCCCGCATCCGGAAGGTCCGATAAAAGCGGTAATCTTATTGGCTTCTATTTCAAGATTTACATTTTTCAGAGCCTTGAAGTCACTGTAGTACAAGTCAAGGTTCTTAATACTTATCTTCGACATTTCCTTTACCTTTCCTATGCTTTAGTCAGTTTTCTTGCGATCACGCTTGACAGCGCGTTGATGCCTACAACGAGGACGAGCAGGATGACTGCCGTCGCGTACGCCTGGTCCATGTAGAGACCTTCACTGGACAGATTGTACATGTGCACAGCCAGTGTACGTCCGGAACCGAACACGCTGGTGGGCACCTGTGCCACTGTACCGGCAGTGTAGATCAGAGCGGCTGTCTCGCCTACGATACGTCCGATGGCCAGGATGATACCTGCCAGGATACCGGGGATAGCAGACGGAAGCACGATGCGGAACACGGTCCGCAGCTTACCTGCCCCCAGCCCGAAGCTTCCCTCACGGTAGGAATCCGGAACTGCCTTTAACGCCTCCTCCGTGGTCCTCATGATAAGCGGAAGGATCATGATGGACAGGGTAAACGCACCGGCCAGAAGTGAGAAGCCCCACCCCAGCGTGTTTACGAAGAAGAGCATACCAAACAGGCCGTACACGATGGAGGGAATACCGGAAAGTGTTTCTGTTGTAAGACGTATGACCTCCACGAACTTGTTGCCCTTGCCGGCATATTCCACAAGGAAAATAGCGGAAAAGATACCAAAGGGGATGGCAATGATCAGGGAGAGCAGCGTCATGATCACTGTGTTGATGAGGGCCGGCACTACCGACGCGTTCTCAGAGGAATATTCCAGCGAGAACAGGGACGGGGTGATGTGGGGCAGCCCGTTTACAAGGATGTATACGATCAGGAAGATCAGCACCGCAAAGGTAATGACCGCCGCGAGCATAACAAGAAGGAATACCACGAAGGAGCCCGGATGCTTCAGATAGGTATTGAACTTATCTTTTATTGTCATTTTATTACTCATGATCCGCCCCCCTCTTAAGTAATGCCACGCTGAAGTTGATGATCAGGATGAACACAAAGAGCACAACGCCTGTGGCGATCAGCGCCTCCCTGTGCAGGCCTGTGGCATAGCCCATCTCCAGGACGATGTTTCCTGTCAGAGTACGGATCCCCTGGAGGATGCTGGCTGTCAGACGGGGCTGGTTGCCCACGATCATGATGACTGCCATGGTCTCGCCGATGGCACGGCCGATTCCCAGGACAATGCCCGCGATCACGCCTGATTTCGCGGCCGGGATGATGACCCGGAAGATACTTCTCTCCTTTGTCGCTCCCAGAGCGAGAGAGCCCTCATAGTAGTGGGCGGGCACCGCCCTCATGGCGCTCTCCGTTGTTCCGATGATGGTCGGGAGGATCATCATGCCAAGGATAAGGGAGGTGGTCAGGATACTGTTTCCGTCGCCCGCCCGGTCCACCAGTCCCAGGCTCTTTAAGGTCCGTCCGAATTCACGGATCAGCGGCACCACGACTACCAGGCCGAAGAAGCCGTACACAACAGAGGGAATACCTGCCAGCAGCTCTGTGGCTGCCTTCAGCGGTTTATAAATCTGCTTCGGACAGTACATAGCCATGAAGACAGAGGTGAAAATTCCGATGGGCACACCGAAGATGATGGCGCCTGCTGTCACATAGAGACTGCCGATGATCATCGGGAAGATACCGTACAGGTTGTTGTTGGGACGCCAGATATCTCCCGTAATAAATTTTACAAAGCCAATTTCACCAATTGCAGGGATACCATTTGCAAAAAGAAAGATACAAATGAGTGCTACCGCCAGCACCGAAGCGCAGGCGGCAACTAAGAACACTCCCTGCATGAATTTTTCAGTCCATGCTTTAGATTTCATTTTTTACTTTTTCCTCTTATCTTATAGTAGGATTACTCAGCGATCTCATCCCAGGAGAATACTTCGCCTGTGTAGATCTGTTTTACCTGGTCAGATGTCATCTCGTCTGTCGGGTTGTTGTTGTTTACGATGACTGCAATACCGTCTGTAGCGATCACGGTCGGTGTAAGCTCAGCAGCCTCATCCTCCTTCAGCTCTCTGGATGCCATACCGATGTCGTAGCTTCCCTCGATAGTGGATGTCATACCTGTTGTGGAGTCAGATGTCTGAAGCTCAATGTTTGCGTTGGGGTTCACTTCTTTGTAAGCCTCTACCAGCTTCTCCATCAGAGGAGATACAGAAGAGGAACCACCTACTACACAGTCGCCTGCCGGCGCTGTTCCTGCATATGCCTCAACGTCTGCCACCGGGATGTAGCCCTCGTCAGATACAACCTGCTGTCCCTCTGTGCTCATGATGAAGCTCATGAAGTCTGCGGCAACCTCGTTTGTGCTGTCAGGCTTTACTGCTACATTGAAAGGTCTGGATACCTTGTAGGATCCGTTCTCAATGTTCTCTGCTGTGGCCTCTGCCCCGTCAATAGAAAGAGCCTTCACGCTGTCGTCGAGAGAGCCAAGAGAGATATATCCGATGGCATATTCGTTCTCAGCTACGGTTGTCATCATAACGGAGGTGTTGTTTGTGATCTGGGCGTCTGCTGTTGTCATGTCGACCTTCTCGCCATCTACTTCCTCCTCGATTCCAAAGAGCTCCACAAAAGCTCCTCTTGTACCTGATCCATCCTCACGGGATACGATGGTGATATCATTGGAGGCATCCCATTCGCTTGCCGCGTCTGCGCTGCCGCTGTCTGAGGATGTGTCGTCAGAAGAGCTGCTGCCGCATCCTGCGAGCATGCCTGTCATCATTCCTGCTACTGCCAGTACTGCCATAAACTTTTTCATTTTCATGGTTTTTAATCTCCTTTTGTTTCCTGCGAAATTTTCTATGTATTTTCTTGACAGTAGCTATCTTATAAGAGCAATGTTAAATCTGAAATCAGCTGAATGTTAAATCTACGTAAAATTTTGAAAGCCTTGTAGAAATTATACTGTCAAAAAAATACCCTTCCCACACAGGGCACACCCGGTGTCCCCATATGGAAAGGATATCCAATTTTTCCGCATATTACACATTTTCAGCTATTTTACAGGAATTCCCTTTTTCGCACGCTGCCCACTGTCAGATCCAGCGTATCAGAGTCTCTTCTCGAAGTTTCCATCCACCGCACATCCCTCTGTAAATATCATAAACGCATTGGGGTCAATGCTGTGCACGATCTGCTTGATCTGCCCCATCTCATACTTGGAGATCATGACGAACAGGATGTAGGAGGTCTTGTTGGTGTAGGCCCCCTCCCCGTCCCAGTTGGTGACGCCCCGGCCCAGCTGCTCCATGATGGCCCGGGAAATGCCTGTCTTCTTCGTAAAGATCATGACGCTCATATTGATGTTCTGGATGTGGACATGGTCAATGGCCACAGACAGGATCGTAGTGTAGATCAGCGAGTAGATGACGATCTCTATGTTGAACATGAAAAGACAGATGGCGTACACAAAGATGTTCATCAGGATATTGATCCTGCCCACGCTGAAGCCGGGATACTTCTTCGTACAGCACAGGCCGATGATATCCTGCCCGCCGCCGGAGCTCCTGCCCCGAAGCACAAGCCCTGTCCCGGTGCCAGCCACGATGCCGCCGATGATGCAGGACGTCAGGTAGTCGTCCACAAGCGGGGCGGCAGGTATGGGGACAATGGTGAGGAACACACTCTGTATGCCGACCGTGATCAGCGTCTTTACGGCAAAGCCCCGCCCCAGAACCCGGTAGCCCATGTAAAAAAGCGGTATGTTCATAATAAAGTAGATAAAGCCCGAAAGATCCACACCCGCCGGCACCGGCACGTGCAGCCCCTGGACGATGAAGGTCCTAAGCAGCTGGGCAATACCCATAAAACCGCCGTTGTACAGGCCCAGCGGAGTGATCAGCACATTGACGCCAAAGGCAAACAGAAAGCTGCCTCCCACCGCGTAGACCCCCTGGGTGATCAGTTCTTTTTTTCTCGCATCCAACTTACCGTTCATTTCTCCTACCCCCGTATTTTTTCTCATTCCTGTGTCTTTGTAGTTCCTTTTTCTTCCTTTAGAGCAAAAGGGACTTAAGCCTCCTGCTTAAGTCCCTGACTGCTGTTCTTCCAGACACGCCTGTATCGCCTCGTTGAGCGAGAGCATTTTCTCGTCCAGTGTAGATACCATCTCCGCACATTCGCGGAGGTCACGGCTGATATATTCCGGCGCATTTCCCTCGAATTTATAATAGATCTTATGCTCAAGACTGGCCCAGAAATCCATCGCGATGGTCCGGATCTGGATCTCCACCTTTGTGTCCACCACACTGTCTGAGAGGAAGATAGGTACGGACACCAGCATGTGGTAGCTCTTGTACCCGCTGGGCTTTGGATTTTTGATGTAGTCCTTGATGGACAGCACCTTCAGGTCGCTCTGATTGCCGATCATCTCAGCCAGCTTGTAGATATCTGACGTAAATGAGCAGATCAGCCGCACCCCGGCGATGTCATTGACGTACTTTACCATATTCTCAATGGATGTCTCGTAGCCGTACCTCTTCAGCTTCTTGACAATGCTCTCTGCCGTCTTGATCCTCGTCTTGATGTGTTCGATGGGATTGTACTGATGGACATGCTGGAATTCATCATTGAGGATCTCCAGCTTCGTCCCTACCTCCTTCAACGCCGAAGAATAGAGGAACATGATCGTCTTCCAGCTGTCTACATCCTCGTAAATCTTGATTGGTGTTTCCATAGCTGCTATCTGTACTCCTTACTATGCCACGGGCCGTATGTATATTTCTTTTATCCCTATGGCAGACTGCTTACATAATAGTATATCACAATCCGGAAACAATGTCATAGACTTCACACTTATTTAAGAAAGTAATTATATTCGCTCCGGGCAGGGACAAAGTTTAAAACTCTATCCCCGCCCTGGCGCTCCTGCCCTCATCGTAGGGATGCTTCACCTTCCGCATCTCCGTGGCGTAATTGGCAAGCTGCATCAGCTCGTCTGACACGTGGTGGCCTGTCATGACCACCTCCAGCCCTCTGGGCTTGTGCTGCAGGAAATGGATCAGCTTCTCCTCGCTCAGGAGCCCTAAGTCCGCCGCGCAGACCGCCTCATCCAGAACAAGGACGTCAAAATTGATGCAGAATTTGGCGATCTCGTCCAGTGCCTTTGTGTTGTAATGCCTGTACTCTGCCTTCTCCTCCCTGTTCATCTGGTTGTAGAACTTCACATGCCGTTTTCCCGGCAGGCAGGTCACATTGGGGATCTGCTCCAGGATCTTCCGCTCATTTGAAGTATTATTTTTCATAAACTGGAAGACAAGGACCTTCAGCCCGCTGCCCGCTGCCCGGATCGCCTGCCCCATGGCCGCCGTGGTCTTCCCTTTCCCGTCTCCGTAATAGATGTGTATCAGTCCGGTACCTTTCATTTCTATACCCCCTTGACAGTTCTTCTGTATTCCCTTACTGTTTTCCTCCTCAAGGCACTCTGTAAGCTATTTTAAAATCTATCGCCCGGGAAGTCAAGACAGGATCTCCACCTGGCACATGGCCATGGTCTGGAGGGCCGCCTCGTGGCTGGCAGGGGTGACGCCCGCGCAGCAGGAGCTTCTCACCTTCACTGGCAGCTCCGGGGCAGCCGCCTTGATGAGAAGGGCGTTGGACACCACGCAGATGTCCGTGCACAGCCCTGTCAGCTCCACCTCATCGTAGCCTCCCTTTGCCACATACCCCATCAGCTCCAGGCTCCCGAAGGAGGGCTTGTCTATCACGCGCCCGGCAAATTCTCTCAGCTCGCCGACGATCTCCCAGCCCTCCGTGCCCCGGATGCAGTGCTCCACCGGGAGCTTCCTGCCCTCCTGGGTCTGAAGATAGTCCGCCGGGTGGGTATCCCGGGTAAAGAGAACCTCCCAGCCCGCCTCCACAGCCTGAAGGATGCGGTCCCTCACCAGGGGAACGATGGCCTGCGCCTCCTTTGTCCCCAGGCTCCCGTCCACAAAGTCCTTCTGCATATCTACCACGATCAAAAGCTTTTTCATGCTCTGTACACCTCTTTCCTCTTTCTTTAATAGATACACTATCCCGGATAAATTTGCAAGTGCCTTGTCCGGATATTCCTGTTTTAGATTTTCTTCAGAAATTTTAGAACTTAATAATCATATCTTCATTTTTTCTTTAGATGACCGTCACAGATTGGACATATTTCCCCTATATACTAAGAACCATCAAAGAAATGAAGTTGACGGGAGTACATAGATATTGGTTCTTGGATTTTCGCCAGCTTCGCCTAAAGACATTAAGTTATATTTAGATAGATTTACTTTTTTCTCTTATTTCCTTTTTTCTGAGGCAGCCGGAAGCGGCTGCCTCTTCCTTTTGTCCCTCCCCGGTGCTATAATGGTTAGACAAATACCTCAGAAAGGATGGAGCACATGTTTCGTTTATGGGCAAAAGAGTTTAAAGGGGGCCGGATGGTGCAGGATACGGTGATCTGCGATGACAGAGAGGACACCCGCACTCACAAAATTTTCCGCGCGCTGGATGAGATATGCTATGCCTTTGACCTCAGCAAGCCGATCTGGCTGGACTCCACCATCGCCGAGTTCAAGAGACACAGCAAGACAAGGTTTTATCAGGACAATTTTGTGGACTCCATTGAGTTTGACTATCTGGAAATCCAGGTAATAGAAGAAGACTGATCCCCAAGGGACCAGTCTTCTTTTTGTCTTTTTTATCTCACCCGTTCTGTATGGCCGCCAGCGGGCTCAGCTTCATGGCCCGCAGGGCCGGGGCATAGCCTGCTCCCATCCCCACCAGCATGGAAAATCCCACTGCCGCTAGAACCAGCCAGGGGGGAATGAAGGAAATCCCTCCGTCCGCCCCCATGACGTTCTTTGCCGCCGTCAGGGCATTGATGACAGCGGACACGGCAAAGCTCAGCACGCATCCCGCCGCGCCTCCCATCAGTCCGATGAAGGCCGCCTCCAGGAGAAACATCTGGCGGATATTTTTCAGGCTGCAGCCCAACACCTTGATGACGCCGATCTCCTTTGTCCTCTCGTAAATCGACATCATCATAGTGTTGGCAATACCGATGGCCGCCACCAGGAGAGACACTGCGCCAATACCTCCCAGCACCGCCTGGATGATGGCCAGCTGGCTTTTCATGCTCTTCATGAACTCGGCGTTCGTCTCTGCGTTGTATCCCATCTGCCGGATGGCGGCCGCCACGCTGTCCGCCTGGTGGATGTCGTCCACCCGCACAAGGGCCTGGGTGTAGCAGAATTCCCTGTAGGGCTTTCCCGACTTTGTGACCGGCTGCCCCGGCAGAGGGCGGCCCGCGAATTCCTTTTTCAGCATTTGCTTCAGCGTGTCCAGATCACAGTATACACTGGAGAAATGCTCGCCGTAATCCTCCAGGCTGCCCTCTACCACGCCACTGGCCTGCACCGCGTACTTGCGCACTGGCTTCCCCGCTCCTCCGCCAGTGTCGGCGCCGCTCTGTCCGGAGCCGCTCCCCTGGACCGATACCTGGGCTCCCTCGCCTCCTCCGTTCTCTCCGGGGAGGCCGGCCGGGGACATACCACCTTCCCGGCTCCGGCTGTAGCCGCTCTCGTCCAGCACAAGAAACAGGGTATCACGGGCCAGATCGATATCCGGCTGTCCCCCGGATCCATCGTAGAAGCTGCCGCCCCTGCTGTCCGTAAATGAGGTGAGGACGCCGTTCCCATAGACAAGCTCCAGCTTTCCCGCCCCGGTCTGCGGAAGACGCCCGCCGGGGGCCAGCTTTATGTTCCTGCCCTCCAGTCCCTCCGGCGTCATGCCGGTGAGCTGGACCATCGCCTCATAGCCGCCTTTCAGGAGGACAGCCGACACAGTGTAGACAGGCTGCACGCTCTGCACGTGCTCCATTCCGGCCAGCTGGGTTACGAGCTGATCTGTCACCTGCTTCTGCTCCTGCCCTGTCTTTCCGCCGGAGCTGGCAGGAGCTCTCTCTCCCGCCTCCCTTCCGGTGACGGTGATGGTGTTTAGCCCCCCTGTCTCCTCGATCTGCCTGTACATGGCTCTCTGCATCCCCAGCCCGAGAGAGAACATGACCACAATGGAGGTGGTGCCGATGATGACTCCCAGCACAGTCAGGAAGGTTCGCAGCTTTCTCTTCAGCAGACTGCTGCTACTCATCCTCAGAAGGTCCATCCAGCTCATACTGCACCTCCTCTTCCGCTGCCCTTTTCTTTCTTCTCCACATCAGCGCTGCCGCTGTCCCAGCCGCGACCGCCAGCACCGCTGCCGCCGCGGGCAGAACGGGAAACGGGCGGGCCGCTTCCATATCTGTCTGGCTCCAATCTACAGTCTCCACAGCCGTCGCCACCTCCAGCTGCAGCTCCTTCTCCGCCTTAGAGACCTTTCCCGTCTCATCCTCATAGGTCAGGGTCATCTTCACCTTCTCCGGTCCCTTGGTCTCCTTCTCGCCCTCCAGCATGGCGTCTATAGCAGCGCTCGCCCCCGGCTCCACACTGCCCACAAAGAGCTCTTCCTTCTTGATGCCCTTTCCCTCAAACACAGCCTTTACATTGTAGAGCTTTACTCTCCCCAGATTGTAGAGGCTGCAGGACACGTTGGACTCTTCGCCGGGACTGATGACAGCCGGCGTCACCTCAAAATCACTGAACTCGAACCTTGCCTCCTGCCTGACCGGGATGGAGATGCTGGACTGGGCCTCGATCTGAGACGCGTTCTGATCCTCATATTTCATGGCAAGATTGATGCTGTAGGGCTTCTGCACCAGGTCCGCCTTGGCGTTCAGCTGTATGGAAATATCCGCGGTGCCTCCTGCCCCAATCTGGTCCAGATAGAGAGAGCTGGCGCCTGATGCCGGCAGAAAGGCGGGGGCTGTTGTCTGCTCGTCCCTCCCCTCCGTGGGGGCTGCAAGCTCAAAGAGAATGTTGCTCACCCTGGAGGATTTAGACGTGTTCTTCAGGTGGATCGTCAGCTTGAAATCCGTTCCCGCCTTCACCTCTCCCGGGTCTGTGTCAAATCCGGTGACGATCACCCTGGGCACTGTGCCTGACGCAGACTGTCCGCCGCCTGTCACAGGACCGTTCTCAAAGCCTCCCGCCAGGGCCGGCATGGAACCGTCATCAGCCTGCGCCACTGCGGCCGCCGGCGTCCATCCCCCGGATCCGTCCTGATCCCCTCCGGATCCCTGCCAGCTCTCCCCGGCGCTTCCCTGAGGCTGAGAACTGTCCGGCGTCTTTCCGCTCTCCTGTGCGGCCACATTTACATAGAAGGAGCTGCTGCCGCCGATGTCCTCCTGTCCGTCTCCCACAGCGGACACGTCAAAAACCACCCTGTACCGTCCCGGGGCGGCGTCCGGTCTGGCCGTAAACCCGAAGGACGCCTGCCACGTCTCCCCGGGCGCCATGCTTTCCTTCTCCGCCTCATAGCTCTGGTATTCTGTCGCAAAGGGCCACTGTCCTTCCTCTCCCTCCAGCCTCGGGACTGCCTTTACATTCTTCAGCTCCTCCGTTCCGCTGTTCTTCAGCTCCAGGACAAAGCTCTTCGTCTCTCCCTGCCTGTATGTAGTGACTTTGTTCTCCGGAACAGATACCTGTATCCTGGCGGATGCCGCCCTGGCCTCTCCCTGGGGCATCAGCGCCATTCCAAACACAACTGCCGCCACAGCTCCTGCTGTGATCCTCTTAAACCATTTCTTCATCTTCTGTACTCTCCTTTTTCTTTACTTCAATACTCACGATCTTCCCGTCAATGACTTTGATGATCCTGTCTGCCCAGGACGCGAGCTGGGGGTCGTGGGTCACCATCACCAGGGTGCATCCCTGCTCCCTTACCACCTTCTGCATCAGGGACATGATCTCCCTGGATGTGCGGGAGTCCAGATTGCCCGTGGGCTCGTCCGCGAAGATGATCTCCGGGTCAGACACAAGAGCCCGGGCCACGCCTACCCTCTGCTGCTGGCCTCCCGACATCTGATTGGGAAAGTGCTTTCTGTACTTCCCCAGCATGACCCTATCCAGCATCCGCCGGGCCCTCAACGTTCTCTCTCTTTTCTTCATCCCCCGGAAGCTTAAGGGGAGCGCCACATTTTCCTCCGCGTCCATGGACGCGATGAGCTGGTAGGCCTGAAAGATAAAGCCCACGCGGCGCCTGCGGAAGCTGACAAGCTGCTCTTCGTTCATCCTCTCTAGGTGGCACCCGCTGATGACCACCTCCCCCTTGGTAGGCTTCTCAAGCCCCGCCAGCATATTCAGGAGTGTGGATTTCCCGGATCCGGATGTTCCTACGATGGCGCAGAACTCACCCTTCTGGATCTCAAAATCCACGCCATCCAGGGCCCTCACCGTCTCCTCTCCCAGGTGGTACAGCTTATACAGATTTCTGACTCTGATCACGCTCTGCACGTTCAACCCTCCTTTTATCCTTCTGTTTTATTCTTCTGTGTCCGCCTCCCATATCCCGGTCAGGAATGAGTGCACGACAAGGTGAGGGTATCACATAAATCCTAAGGCTTTGCTTGCAATTTATTTAAGATTTTATGAAGATAAGCGAACCGCATTTTCCATTACTTTTTCATCTTGGGCTCAAACACGAGGGAGGCCAGATACCCGAAAATGAGGGCAGCCGAAATTCCGGCGGCGCTGGCCTTGAAGCCACCCAGGAAAATACCGATAAAGCCCTCCTTTTCCACCGCCTCCTTCACTCCGTTCCAGAGAGTGTTTCCAAATCCAAGCAGCGGGACTGATGCGCCGCCTCCGGCGAACTCCACAAAGGGCTGATAGATGCCCAGAAAGCCCAGCACCGCCCCGGTGCACACGAGAAGGACCATGACCCTCCCCGGCATGAGCTTTGTCCGGTCCAGCAGGATCTGGACAAGGGCGCAGATGGCGCCGCCCACCCAGAACGCGTTGATATACTCCATCCTATTCATCCTCCTTCCAGTCCGGGCACTGCTCCAGCACAATACCGTGGGCGATTCCCGGGACGCTGGCCCCCTCGTTGTAGCTGACTGTGGACATGAGAGCCCCTGTGGGTACAAAGAGGACCCGCCTCCACTCCCCGGATATGATTTTGGGCAGGATGTAGGCAGAGAGGGTCACTGCCGCGCATCCGCAGCCGCTTCCTCCCGCATGGGTATCCTGGGACTGCTGGTCAAAGATGAGCTTGCCGCAGTCCAGATGGAGTCCGCTGATGTCGATGCCCTTCTCCCGCATCAGATCCAGAAGGATGCTCTGGCCCACATACCCCAGGTCTCCGGTGATGATCCGGTCGTACTCCTGCGCCTCCCGCCCGAAATCCTCCAGATTGCAGGCAATGGTGTCCGCCGCCGCGGGGGCCATGCAGGCTCCCATATTCTGGGAGTCCTTGAGACCGAAATCCACGATCTTCCCCACCGTCACGCCGGCGATCCGAACCGGGCCGGGCCTGCCTCCCACCAGGAAGGCGGCGCTTCCTGTCACTGTCCACTGGGCCGACAGAGGCCGCTGGCTGGCGTAGCTCAAAGGAAAGCGGAACTCCTTTTCCGCCGTCCCGAAGTGGCTGGAGGTGACTGCCAGCATGTACTCCCCGTACCCTGCCGCTGCACTCATGGCCGCCAGCGCCAGCGCCTCCCCGGAGGTAGAGCAGGCGCCAAAGAGGCCGAACAGAGGGATCTGGAGCTCCTCCGCCCCCATGGAGGTGGCGATCCCCTGGCGGAGAAGATCCCCGCCGTACAGGCAGCGCACCCTGTCCGGGGTCAGATGGGCCTTCCCCAAAGCCAGCACACAGGCCTCCTTCTGGATGCGGCTCTCCGCCTCCTCCCATGTCCTTTCCCCAAAGAGGTCATCCTCCCCGGCCATGTCAAAGAGCTCCCCCAGGGGCCCCTCGCTCTCCTTCTTCCCCACCACCGAAGCGCTGCTTATGATGCAGGGCGCCTCGGCAAAGGCGAGACTCTGAGCTCCCTTTGTCCGCTGGATCATTGGATCACCCCCATTTCTTCCGCAATCCACCAGGCCAGCCCCAGAAGAGAGCTGGTAAAGATCCCGTAAAGGATCACAGGACCGGCGATGGTAAAGATCTTGCAGCCAATCCCCATGACCTGCCCCTCCTTCTTGTACTCAATGGCGGGAGCCGCCACGGAGTTGGCAAATCCTGTGATGGGAACAAGGGCTCCCGCGCCGCCCCACTTGGCGATCCTTCCGTACAGGTTAAGGCCTGTCAGGAGCACGCTCAAAAAGATCAAGAGGACGCAGCACCAGCCTCCGCTCACATCCTTGTCCAGCCCCAGCCTTTCACCGTAATTTAAAATGAATTCCCCCAGGGTGCAGATCACACCCCCTGTGAAGAAAGCCTTTGCCATATTCAGAGGCAGGCAGTGCACGGGAGTCTTCTTTTTCACATAGTCCCTGTACGCCTGCGCTTCCGTTTCTGTCCTGTTTGCCATATCCATCTCCTCCTGCCTGTCTTTTCCTGCTGCTGCCTCCCTGCCGCTGCCTCCCGCCGCTGTCCTTTGCCACTCCCCGGCACAAAAAGGCCTATCCTCCCCACTGGTTCCAGAAGAAGAGCAACGCTCCCACTCCCTTTCCCAGGGCCATGCCCAGGATTGCCAATGACACGCACTTTGTCAGATTGATCCTGCGGATGAAAACCGGGAATACATTCAGCACCTCCGCCAGGGCCATGGCCCAGCACCCGGTAAAAATCCCCGCCAGCAGTCCGAAGACCGCCAGCAGGGGGGCTCCCCCGGGCAGCGGGATCTGGTAGACGAAAAACAGATTGCCCAGCGCCCCTCCCAGGGCCGCCGCGTCCTCGTAGAGGAGAATGTTGTCCCCCGTGTGGGTCCTGTCCGCAAAGTCGGCCAGGATGCCAAGCTCTATGATAAAGGAAAACAGTCCCCCCGCCACGGTGATCCCGGCGCTAAGTCCCAGAATTCCCAGGACGATCTGCTGTATCCACATCCAGCTCCTTCCCCTTTCTGGAGTAAGTCTCGATGAGCGCGTTCTGTATCTCTCCCTCGTAGGTGCGCATCTGCACCTCGATGGGCGTGGGATCCTCGGAGAAGCGCTTTTTTCCAAAGTGATTGAAGAAAACCAGTATGCCTGCCACAAGCCCGAGGCTGTAGCTCAGCTCCAAAATGGTAAAGCCCTGCTCCTTCGTCCCTGTCATCAACTCGTAGACCTGGCCGAAAAGCCTTGTCACATCCACATCATTGTTGAAGGCCATGATGGAGAAGGCCGCCCCCGCAAATGTCAGCGCAGCCACTCCGGCTGTCTTTACCGCGTGCAGCAGCTTTCCTCCCGACCCGGGTTCCCTGTAGGTGACGATCACATCCGGACTTCCAAGGCATACCACATCGGCCTTTGGGAATTCCCCATGTATGGCCTCAATCGCCTTCAGGGCAGAGATGGCTTTTCTCATAATCTTCTTGTTCCCGGCCGGTCTCTCCCCATCCCGGAACCGGAACAGGCGTATGGTCTTTATCTTCGCCTTCTGGAGGGCGCCGGCGCACTCTATCTGAAATACATCCCCCACAGTCACAGCCGTCTTATCCACTTCCACATTGCCGTCTGCCTTTAAATAGACTGTATCTGTCCTGTCCGCCATAGCTGCTCTCCACCTGCCCCCGGCATGGCCTCCTGCCGCTCCACCAGGGTTCCTTCTGTCACACTTGTATTTTTCTTCATCTCCTGGAAATACCAGACCACACCCAGGATAACGGCCAGAGCCACTACACAGAGAAGGCATACCCTTATCTTTTTCCTGGCTTTCTCCATATCCACTCCTCCTTCACTGCCGTTTCTGGAAATAGTATGGATAAGCCCAAAGGAAAATATACGTCAGGGTATGCCTTTTTTAAATTTTTTCTCTCATCCTCTCCAGTATTTTTTTCTCCATCCGTGAGACCTGGACCTGGGAGATCCCCATCAGCTTCCCCACCTCCGTCTGGGTCTTGTCCGCAAAATAGCGCAGGTAGATAAGCCTTCTCTCCTGAGGCTCAAGCTGTTCAAGAAGCTGAGAGAGGAGCATGTGGTCCAGAAGCCTCTCCTCCCTTGCCTCCCTCTCCTCCAGCTTGTCCAGAAGCTGGATCTCCCTCCCATCCTTCTGGTAGATGGTCTTGTGGAGAGACTCCACCTCCGCCCCGGCCTCCATGGCCAGCACCAGCTCTTCGGTCTCCACCCCGGCCTCCCGGGCCACCTCCTCCACTGTCGGCTCCCTCCCGGTCCTCTCCCGCAGCTTCTCCCTGCACGCATTGGCCCTGCCGGCGGTCTCCTTCAGGGAGCGGCTCACCTTGATCATGCCGTCATCCCTCAGAAACCGCTTGATCTCCCCGGAGATCATGGGCACCGCGTAGGTGGAAAATTTCACATCGTAGGACAGGTCGAACTTGTCGATGGCCTTCAGAAGGCCGATACTTCCGATCTGGAACAGATCCTCCACCTCCGCTCCCCGTCCACGGAAACGCTTTACAATGCACCATATAAGTCCTGTGTTTTCCTCCACAATCTGTGCCTTCGCCTCTTCATCCCCTTCGTGAGACTTCTGTATCAAAGCGATTGTGTGGTCCATATCTCCCTTCCTCTTCCGATCTCCTTTCTCATTTTCACCGTGGTCCCTCTGCCCGGCTCCGACTCCACTTCCAGCTCGTCCATGAATGCCTCCATAAAGGAAAAGCCCATGCCGGACCGCTCCATCTCCGGCTTGGTGGTAAAGAGGGGCTCCATGGCTTTTTTCACATCCGGTATTCCCACACCCTCGTCGGACACCTCCAGGAACAGGCTCTTCCCCTGGATCCAGGCCCGGATATGTACCTTGTGGAGGGTGTTCTCATAGCCGTGTATGATGGCGTTGGTGACCGCCTCCGACACCGCTGTCTTCACGTCCGACACCTCCTCCACCGTAGGGTTTAACTGGGTCATAAAGGCCGCCACCGTCACTCTGGCAAAGGCCTCGTTGGACGAGTGACTGTCAAAAGAAAGCTCCATCTCATTTGTAATATCCCCTATACGCTCCATCTTATTTATCCTCCTCATAGATCTGCATGATTTTCATAACGCCGGACATGGTGAGGATCTTTTTCATCCTCTCATTGGTGTGGACAGCCCACACCTCGCCGCCCATCATGTACACCTTCTTATAGCGCCCCATGATGACTCCTATGCCGGAGCTGTCCATAAAGCCGGTGTCCGCAAAGTCAAAAATGATATAGCGGATGTGCTCCCTGTCAATGAGCCTGTCCGCCTCCCTCTTGATCTCCTCCGCGTTGTGGTGATCCACATCCTCCGGCAGAAAAATAGTGAGACAGTTCTCCTGTACCTGATACTTCAATTGTCATTCCTCCATCCTTTTCTTTTTACAAAAAAGAAGGATATACCTTTTCGTATATCCTTCTCTTTCGTGTCTTTTTATTCCGCTTTTTCTCTGTCATAAGCCCTCTACTGGGAGGACTCATCCCCGGAGCTGTCGTCTCCGGATGTATCAATATTGGGATACTCGGTCTGTACCCGCTCTGTCCATGTGTTCGCATTCTCTGTGTCCCCGGAGGCAGAGTATGCCTGGGCCAAAAGCCACATGGCCTGACCGTCGTCATAGCCTGCGTTCATCTGCATGACTGTGTTCAGGTTTGTGATGGCGTCCGCGTAGTTGGCCACCTCATAGTTCTGCTGGGCCGTGTAGTAGAGGGTCTCACAGTACCGGCCGTAAATGTCCTCTGTCATGGAGTCGAACTGCTCCCTTCCGACCGTGCCCAGCGAGTCCGGGTTGACCTTCAGAAGCTCTGTGACCATGGCGGCGTCGCTCATGTCCTCCGACCGGTAGTGATCGTACATATTCAGGACGATCTCATAGCTCTCCTGGGTGGAGGCCGCCGTCTGCTGGGCCGTCTGGGTGGCTTCGCTGTTGGCCCGGTACTGCTCCAGCTCTGTCTGCAGCGCGCTGATCTGGGCGTCCTGCTCTGCGATCTGGTCGCTGAACTCCTTCACCTGGTGGTTGGTCCTCTTCGCCGTGGAGCTGTTCACGGCGGGCATGATGAGAAACCACATGACAGCCACTCCCACCACCAGTCCGATGACAATGTTCACGATCGTCATGATACCCGCATTTTCCTTGGCTCCCGTTGAGGCAGGCTGGATGATGGTCTCGTTGCCGATGTTGTATGTGACAGTCTGGGGCTTTTCCTTTTTCCCCTCCTTCTCCGCCTGGCGCACGGCCCGGTTCCTGCGCAGCTCGTTCAGCTCGTGCATGTAGCGCAGGGTGATATCGTTGGTGGTGTCCAGCCTGTGGGCCTCCTTCAGCGTGTGCCTGGCTTTCCCGTACTGCTGGGTGTGGAGATAGAGCAGGGATAAGAGCTGATAGGCCTTCAGAAAGGAGGGGTGGTCTGCCACCACCTTCTTCAGCTGTATGATGGCCAGATCCTCACCGTCCTGGTAGCAGTAGGAGAGGCTCTGGTTGAATTTTCGGATAGCCTGGTTTACTTTCTCAAGCTCTGTCGGATTTTCCTGCAGCTTCTTTATATAGTAATTGGCGATGTTCTCATGGGACTGGAAATTCTTGCTGAGGATCCACTCCACAAGCGCCTCCCCGACTTCTCCCCGTCCATAATAGACAAGCCCCAGAAGGTTTCTCGCCGCAATGTTTTCCCTGTTGTACTGAAGGCTCTTCTTCAGGGATGTGACCGCCCCGGACATATCCCTGATCCTGGCCCTCTTAAGTCCGTCATTGTACCAGTAATTGGACTGGTACACCAGTTTCTGTGTATACTCCATATAATCCCCGTATTCTTTCTTATTTCTGACTTCCTTTGTCTGTTCTACTTACTGTTGTTTGTCTGCTCGATCATCTCCCGCAGGATATCGCTCATATCTGTCAGATCCTCCTGATATACTGCGTCCTCTATATCTTCCACTTCCACGCTTGGCTGGAATTTTTTCAGTTCTTCTTCATAGTTCAGCATAAATCTGTACCTCCTCTATGTGCAGACGGCCCTTCTGATGTGCGGGCTGCCTCCTCTGATATACAGGCAGTTCCCTCTGTGATGAGCCTGCGCAGCTCTCCGATCAGATACAGAGAACCGATGCAGTACAGGCTGCGGCCCTCCCTGCGGCTGACAGCCGTTCCAAGAGCCGCTGCCGGCTCAGGGCAGACAAGCACCGGCCTGTCCGTGTAGCGCGTGAACACCTCTTTCAGCTCCCCGGCGGGAACTCTTCTGCCGTCGCTGATTTCTGTAACAATATACAGACTGGCCTTCACCCTGTCACACAGGATGGATGCCATCTTCTCATACTCCTTGTCCGACACGGCGGAAAACAGGATCACCGGCTCCCTCTCGCCCAGGGCCTCCAGGGTGTCCGCAAAAGCCTCCACAGCCCCCGGATTGTGGGCTCCGTCCAGGAAGATCCCGGGCCGTACCTCCTCCATCCGTCCCTTCCAGACAACGGAGGCCACCGCCTCTTTCCATCTCTTATAATCGATATATTCCTCCGGAAGCACTGTCTCCAGCGCTGTCAGAGCCAGGGACACGTTCATCATCTGATAGGTCCCGCAGCCCCGTATCGTCCAGAGTTCATCTTTATCATACGCACTGGCCCTTGAAAATGCAATATGTTTCCTTGTAATTTCCCGGATTTCGAACGCATTTTTCCCAAGCTTTCTACACGGTGCGTGCAGGGCCTGTGCCCGCTCCTCTATGACCGCGGCGGCCCTGGGATCCGTCCCGTCGAAGATGACGGGCACTCCCTCCTTGATAATTCCCGCCTTCTCCGCGGCGATCTGCTCCACGGTATCCCCCAGGTACGCTGTGTGATCCAGGCTGATGGAGGTGATCACAGTGACAGCCGGGCGCTCCACCGCGTTGGTGGCGTCCAGCCTGCCTCCCATGCCCGTCTCCAGGATGATATACTCCACATCCGCCCTTTCAAAGGCCACCATGGCCATCCCGAAAAGAAACTCAAAATAAGAAGGATGGGAGACGCCGTCCGCCGCCATCCCATCCACTGTCGCTTTCACCTGCTCAAACACGGCAAGGAATTTCCCGTTATCAATCTGTTCCCGGCCGATCACGATCCGCTCATTTAAGGCAATCAGATGGGGGGAGGTGAAAAAGCCTGTCCACCGCCCCATCTTCAGGAGCACAGCCCGCATATAGGCGCAGACAGAGCCCTTTCCGTTGGTCCCCGCCACATGGATGATCTTTCTGTCCAGTCCGGGATTTCCCAGCCTTTCCAGGAAATCCCGGATGTAGGCCAGGGAATGCTTCTCTGTAAATTTCGGTATTTCTTCTATATACGCAGATGCCTCTTCATAGGTCATGTCTACTCTTCCTCTTCTCCGTTTGCCGCAAGCCAGGATACACCCTCCTGATCCGCGCTTCCCGTCCCCGGCACCTTGGTCAGGGTGCCATCCTGGTAAATATACTGGCAGGAGGTGCGGAAAATAGTGTTGCTGGATCCCACCTGGCTGACTGTCACCACGTCCCCGTTCTCCAGAGTCGTCTCCGGCAGCTCGATCCTTGTGTTGTTCAGGAAGGTGCTCTTCTGCCTCTCCCCGTTCACATAGACCCTGCTGTTCTTTGTAAAATTCTCTCCGTAGAGGCTGTAGCCCTCGTCCAGCTTGGGCACCAGATCCGTGATCTCCACGTCCTTCACGCCCATCTGCATGTGGCCCTCCGTGATAGGCGGGTTTCCGTTATAGACATACTGCTCCCCGTACATGATATCGTACTGGAGAAGCTCCAGGTCGGCCAGATAATTCCTTGTCTGGCGGCGCTCCTGATGATAGTTGAAGACTGTTCCGGAATGGATGTCCAGACGCTCCATCACATCCGCCATGATCTGATAGGAGGGAATATTCCTGTCCTCCTTGGCAAGACCGATATTGTCCCAGATCACATAGTTTGTATTGTAGAGGTAGCGGCTCTTTAGATCCTCCGCCTCCAGCCCCATAGTGGGGAGATGGTCCCCGTAAAACACGATGACTGTGGGCTCTCCCCTCTTCTCGATGGCAGCTACCAGATCCCCGGCAAACTTGTCCATCTCGTAGACCTGGTTCACATAGTACTCCCATTTATTCTTGAGGGCCTCGTCCTCGATGCCCTCCACCTTGATCTTCGGGTTCTCGATGACCTGCTCCTCCGGGTAATCTCCATGTCCCTGGACACTGACTCCGAACACAAAGTCCTCCTGCTCCGTGGTATCCATGGCTTCCAGGATGTTGTCGATGAGCACCTCGTCCTTGGCCCATCCGTTTTCCGTGGTCTGGAGGATGTTCATGAACTCCTTGCTGGTGAAGGTGTCAAAGCCCATCATATTGTACACTCTGGCCCGGCTGTAGAAATTGCCTCCGTTGTTGTGAAGAGCATGAGTCCCGTAGCCCAGAGCGGAAAAGGCGGTAGCCGCGCTCTCCGTGGGCTGGAACTTTACAATCGTCTTGTAGGGATACTCACCCGGTCCGAAGTACCGCATGTTCATGCCCGTAAGCACCTCGAACTCTGTGTTGGCCGTCCCGGCACCCACAGAGGGCACCTTGAAATAGCCGGATGAATACTTCTGAGCCATGGCGTGGAGATTGGGAGTGGCATCCTCGGAGGTGGTAAAGAACTCCGCCTCGGCCACGTCAAAGTAGGACTCCAGCTGAATGAAGATCACGTTCGGCAGATCCTCCTGGGACCGGCCAGTCTCGTTCTTTGTGATCTCCCCGTTATTACTGATGGCCTCCATGGTCTCCCGGCTGTAGCCGTTGGGCTCGTCAATGCCTGTGTTGAAAAGGCTGGCCATAAAGCAGTAGGGGAGTCCGTAGTCCTCATAGGCGAAGGCAATGTTTCCAAAATAATTGGACACCACCCTCTTGTCCAGAGCCACCTGGGAAATGAACGTGTAGGCTCCGAAGCACACCACCACGCCAATGAGCGCCAGGACGCGGTGCATCTTTCCCTCAAACTGGCCGCCCCGCCTCCACATGGACACGCTCCACACGATGACAGCCGCAAGGCCCACGATCACCAGTACCAGCTCCATTGGTTCAAAATAGTTGTTGATCAGAGCCAGTCCCTCTCCCGCGGCCTTCAGGTCCTGGGCATTGAAGGGCGTCACCCGGACCATCAGCATATAGCCGTTGGCCACACCCAGCACCAGCCAGAGCACGCTGATGACAATGCGGGCAAAGACCCGCCTCCTCACCAGGTACACGACCGTGAAGGTCATAAAAATCATAAAGGCATTGTATAGAAATACGAGGGGCGATCCCACCATATAGTCCCAGGCCTCAAAGGCAGAGTGCCTGGAGATCGCTTCTATGACAAAATTGATCAGACACGCCAGCAGGGCATGGAACACCAGCGAAAAGCGGTTCATGAACGCGTAGACCGGCTTCATTTTCCGGGCAAAGGGCCCGTTGCGCCGGGCCTCCAGGATCCTCTCCCGGCGCTCCTTTCTCGCGCGGTGCCACGCCTTGATATCTTCTTTTTTCAAATGTCTGATTTTATAAAGGGTGCCTCTGATATCCGGCTTTTTCAAGTGAATTTTTTTCATTGTCATCCCTTTCCTTTTCCCTGTGGTTCATCTGCTCCCTGCAATCTCCCGGCATTGCCGCCCGGATGCCGCTTACCTGGATATCTTCTCTTTCAGAGAGGCGAGACGGTCTTTTACCTGAGCCATCATCTGCTCATATTTTTCCAGCTTTTCTCTTTCTTCCTGCACTTTGGCAGCCGGCGCCTTACTGACAAACCTCTCGTTGCCCAGCATACCGTTAGAGCGGGCGATCTCCTTTGTCAGGCGGGCCTCCTCCTTTGTGAGGCGCTCCAGCTCCTGGTCAAAGTCGATCATATCCTCAAGCGGCAGGTAGGCAGTCGCATCCGGAACCACCACAGAGATGGCATCCTCCGCAATGCCCGACTTGTCCTGCTGCGCAATAAATTCCGATGCGTTTGTGAGCCTTTGCACAGCGTCCTTCAGCATCTGGAAGCCGGTCAGCAGCTCCTGATCCTGGCTCACCACGTAGATCTTGATCTTTCTGCCGGCAGGCACGTTCATCTCCGCCCGGATGTTTCTCACACCGCTGGCCAGGAGCTTTAAGTGCTCCACCACATTCTCCGCCTGGGGGAACTCCCACTCCTCTTTATACTGCGGCCAGTCGGACATCATCAGAGACTCCTCCTGGGGAATGAGCTTGCTGTAGATCTCCTCTGTCACAAAGGGCATGAAGGGATGGAGCAGCTTCAGCGCGTTCTTCAGCACTTCTCTCAGAGTCCAGAGAGCCATGCCCGCGGACTCAGGATCTTCCTTGGCATTGTACATTCTCTGTTTTACAAACTCGATATACCAGTCGCAGAACTCATCCCAGATAAAGTCGTACACCTTCTGGAGGGCAATGCCCAGCTCGAATTTATCCATGTTCTCCGTCACTTCCCGGATCAGCTTATTGCACTTGGAAAGGATCCAGCGGTCAGCGGGAAGCAGCTTAAGGAGATCCGGCTCTGTGATTTCCTTGCCCTCCATATTCATGAGGATGAACCTGGAAGCGTTCCACACTTTATTGGCAAAGTTACGGCTGGCCTCCACTCTCTCATTGTAGAAGCGCATGTCGTTTCCGGGGGCATTTCCTGTCACAAGAGTCATTCTCAGGGCGTCGGCTCCGTACTGGTCAATGATCTCCAGCGGGTCAATACCGTTTCCTAAGGACTTGCTCATCTTGCGTCCCTGGGAGTCCCGCACAAGACCGTGGATAAACACAGTGTGGAAGGGGCACTTTCCAGTATGGGCATACCCGGAAAATACCATACGGATCACCCAGAAGAAAATAATATCGTAGCCTGTCACGAGCACGTCTGTCGGATAGAAGTAGTCCAGATCCTCGGTCTTCTCGGGCCATCCCAGAGTGGAGAAGGGCCACAGGGCGGAGCTGAACCAGGTATCCAGCGTGTCCTCATCCTGTGTGAAATGGGTGCAGCCGCACTTCGGGCATTTTTCAGGCATGCCTCTTGACACCACTACCTCGCCGCACTCGTCGCAGTAGTAGGCCGGAATCCGGTGTCCCCACCAGATCTGACGGGAAATGCACCAGTCGCGGATATTTTCCAGCCAGTGCAGATAGATCTTGTCAAACCGCTCCGGCACAAACTTCAGGTCGCCGTTCTTGACCGCCTCGATGGCCGGCTTTGCCAGCTCGTCCATCTTCACAAACCACTGCTGCTTGATGAGAGGCTCCACTGTGGTGTGGCAGCGGTCATGGGTTCCCACGTTGTGGGAATGGGGCTCTACCTTCACAAGGTATCCCTGCTCCTCCAGATCCTTCACCATGGCCTTTCTGGCCTCGTAGCGGTCCATGCCTGCGTATTTTCCACCATACTGCTCATTGATGGTGGCGTCGTCGTTCATGATATTGATCTCAGGCAGATTGTGGCGCTTTCCGACCTCAAAGTCGTTGGGGTCGTGGGCCGGCGTGATCTTCACCGCTCCGGTTCCGAACTCCTTATCCACATAGTAGTCCGCCACAATGGGGATCTCCCTGTCAGTCAGAGGGAGCAGACATTTTTTGCCCACAAGGTCTTTGTAGCGCTCGTCATCCGGATGTACCGCGATGGCTGTGTCTCCCAGCATGGTCTCCGGACGTGTGGTCGCAATCTCCAGGTAATCGTCAGTTCCCACGATGGGATACTTGATGTGCCAGAAATGTCCCTCCTGCTCCTCATGCTCTACCTCCGCGTCGGAGAGGGATGTCTTGCACACCGGGCACCAGTTGATGATCCTGGAGCCTTTATAGATATAGCCTTTCTCATACAGGCTGATGAAAACCTCCTCCACTGCCTTGGAACAGCCCTCGTCCATGGTGAACCGCTCTCTGTCCCAGTCGCAGGAGACGCCCAGCTTCTTCAGCTGCGCCTCGATGGTTCCCGCATATTCTTCCTTCCACTGCCAGGTGCGCTCCAGGAACTTCTCCCGTCCCAGCTCCTTCTTGTCAATGCCTTCCTCTTTCAGCTGGTTGGTCACCTTCACCTCCGTGGAGATAGCAGCGTGATCTGTTCCCGGGATCCAGAGGGCGTTGTAGCCCTGCATCCTCTTATAGCGGATCAGGATATCCTGCAGGGTGTTGTCAAGAGCGTGGCCCATGTGCAGCTTTCCGGTAATGTTCGGTGGCGGCATCACCGTTGTAAAGGGCTTTCTGCTCCTGTCCACTTCCGCGTGGAAATATTTTTTCTCGCACCACTTGTCGTATAGCTTTGGTTCGATCTCTTTTGGATTGTAGGTCTTCTCCAGGTTCTGACTCATGTTCTTCCTCCTCATAATCATTCTTCCGGCTGCTGCGCAGCTCATGTAACTGATGCGGTGAAGGGTTATTATTGAATAAAAAATCACCCCTCACTGAAACGTAAAGGGCGAATTCTATCTGTCCGCGGTACCACCTTTATTTAATATGGAAGAAACTCCTCCATACATCTTCTCTTATTCTGTAACGTGAACGACTCCGGGATGACTTACCTGCTGCCTGTATCTGCCCGCCATTCGGCCATCCGGCTCCAAAGCTACCTTCCGCAGTCCCTTCTCCAGGCCGCCTCTCAGCCCACGAGCAGCCCTCTCTTTCATGGAGCGGTAACACCTGCGTACTCCTCTTCTTCTCCGCCTTTTTCATAAACTATTCATAATCATAGCCAGACAGTGTAGTTTTGTCAAGGAATTCACTGAATTTTCATAAACTCTTAAGAACTGGGATGACCCACTTATCCACCACAGATGTGGATAACTTATTTCAATCCGGGGGATAAGTAACCTGTTTTTTCACACAATTACCGGAAAATCTTCTGATAAATATGCAGATCCTCCTCCTTAAACACATCAATTATCACTCGCTCAAGCCTGGAGCCGGACAAATATCGGTCGATCGCCTCCACAGCGATCCGGGCTGCCAGCTTACCTGGAAAATGGAACTCCCCTGTGGAGATGCAGCAGAAGGCCACCGATTTGAGGCCGCTCTTCTCCGCCAGCTTCAGGCAGCTCCTGTAGCAGGATGCCAGCTCCGCCTTCTGCTTCTCCGTCACCTCCACGCCCACCACAGGCCCTACCGTGTGGATCACATGCCTGGCAGGCAGATTGTAGCCCCCTGTGATTTTTGCCCTTCCCACAGGCTCTTCATGACCCTGGGCCTCCATCAGCTCCGCGCACTCGTTCCGGAGCTGGACGCCCGCCGCCGAGTGGATGGCATTGTCGATACAGCCGTGGCATGGCACAAAGCATCCCAGCATCTGAGAGTTGGCCGCGTTGACTACAGCGTCCACAGCCAGAGTGGTAATGTCTCCTCTCCAGAGCACGATGCGGTCGTCGTTCTTTACAGCCGTGCAGGGATACTGCTCCCGGATCACCGGCAGCGCCCCTCCATCTGTGATCCCCTTCTCCTCCAGCTCCTCCTGAAGCAGCTCATCCTGCACCCGCAGGAACTCAGGGCTCACTCCACCGGGCCACCGCACGTTCATAAGGCTTCGCAGAAGCCTTCTCTTCTCTGTCTCGTTCACCGGCTCCCGGATGACCTCATAGCCTGGATTTTCTTTTTTCAGCTCCCGGATCAGCCAGGATACTTTCTCAGAACGGTTCATGGCCTTCCTCCAAAAAATCATTTTCACATAAAATCAAACAGCGACAGCTGAATGTCCCTGCTGGACTCCACTTCCCTGTCTGTGATCGTCTCATCCCCCTGCAGATGCCCGATCAGAATGGGGGACTTTGGATCGTGCTCATCCCTCCTGCTCTTTGCGCTGGCAAGGCTGGCCGTGGCGTAGCAGTAGTGGCATCCGTGGACACAGGTGTCGTACATGCCGATATCTATGCTCTCGCAGCAGCCGCACTCCTTCCTCTGTCCCCTGTCCTTCTTCAGATCCAGCTTGTATCCGATGATCTCCCTTATCTTTTCTTTGTCAATACAGGCAGCATGGCGGATGCCGTACTTCTCCAGATCGATCTTCTCCGCACAGGTGTACAGGGGCAGGCCGTATCGGTCGGCAATCTTTGCAAGCCCCTCCGCCAGCGTGATCTTCTCTTCATCCTCCAGCTCACGGAAAGGGCTTCCTCTGTAGGAGTCCACAAAGCTGAAAATGCAACGGGTCGTATAGGGATGCAGCCACTCGCACATCATGTCGAATTTCTCCAGGTGGTAGTCAATGGTATATTTCTCCGTCAGGAGGATGGGATCAAAGCGGAAATCCACCCTGTTTTTCCCCAGCCGCTGGCTCAGAAGGATAAAGGTGGCAATGGACTCCTCCGTGGACGGCAGATGGGGCTCAATGTCCTTCTCATAGTCCGTGATCGTCATCTGAAAATAATACCGGTAATCCAGCCTGTCGATCATCCTCAGATAGGGCAGCATTGGCTCCGGATTTTTCGTCCAGAACACAAAGCAGTCCACCACCTCAGGCGTAAGGCGGATACGGCTCACCTTTTTTCTGTTGTAGGGATTGGGGACCAGGACTTCCTCTGCCAGCAGCCGGTTCATGAACCACTCCGGATACAGGGCAGGAATGTCGGTCCTCCTGCTTGCGCTGATGATCATAAGTCCTCCCTGGCACTGCGGGGTCCGCACGTAGCCGCATCGTCACATGCCGTCTGCATACCACCAAAAATGCATGGATTTTTGCCCCGCATCATACATCATCAATTATAGCACATCCCGTTTTTGAATGACAGAAAAATCAGAGTACTCTCTGTAGCCTGGACTACAGACAATCCTTCTGATCTCGTGTATGATAATCATGTGCAATAATAATGTAATATCCGGAACAGCGGGAGCCGGACGGCTGTGTTCCGCTGTCACAGCGTCTCGCTGGAGCAGTGGGCTGCCAGCAGGTCCGGCCGGAGGATGCGGATCTGCTTCCGTCCTGTGGCAATAATGCCCTCCTGCCGGAGACGAGAGAGATTTCTGGAAAGATTGACCCGGTTGGCAGCAAGGATATCCGCCAACTCCTCCTGGCTCAGATAAATCACTGGGCCCGCCTCCATCTCCTCTCTCTGCCAGGAGATAGAGCAGGTTGCATAGCTTTATGAAGGCGCTGTTGTATTCCTGGTGCGCCGTCTCATAGAGGAGCAGATTGACGTAGGATGCATACCAGTCAATGACCGTCTCTGTGAGAGGAAACCTTTCTTCCATCATGCGGCGGAACTGGGACGGGGAAAATTCCAGCGCTTCCACATCCTCCAGGGCCTGGGTGACAATGGATTTTTCTATTTTAAACCGATTGCTGTGATAGACCGGGAAAACGGTTCCTTTTCCGTGAAAGGAGAGGATCTTCCTGTGCCCCTCCTCGTGGTGGATGCAGGTCAGGGCCAGCCCGGACAGGATGTAATAGACCGGCGAGAAGGGCTGTCCCGGTGCCCACAGACTGTCTCCCTTTTTAAAGGAACACCGTCTCCCCGGAACAGACTTAAAAAAGGTTTCAAATGCAGAAAAATCATCTGCAAAAATATATCTGGGCGTCTGCATGGCAGCTCCCCCTTTCTGGACTGCGTTTTAAGATAATTTCATAATAATACATTCCGGCGTCCGCCTGCAAGGTCTGATCCTGTCCGCTCCTAGCGCCGCGGCAGAGGCCATCAAAAAAGCATAAAAACGGAGGTAATATTTGATGATGAAACGCGTAAAGATCACTGTTCTGAAAACCACTCTTGACAAGGAGCTGGCCGATGAGTACGGCATTGAGGGACTGACCCCCTGTCCCATGCTGAAGGCAGGCCAGGTCTTCTATGCGGACTACGCAAAGCCTGATGGCATGTGCGATGAGGCCTGGAAGGCCATCTACCAGTATGTATTCGCCCTGGCCCACGGTGCCGGGAAGGATCTCTTCTACTACGGAGACTGGATCAGAAAACCGGGCGTCGCCATTGTCTCCTGCAATGACGGACTGCGTCCTGTCATCTTCAAGCTGGAGGCCACTGAGGAAGAGTCAGAGATTGACTACACGCCCGTCAGGTAGATAGGTAGAACGGGAGGTACCCCTATGACCGGCCAGGAAACGCAGGCAGGGCGGCAGGCTGGTCTGTGAGTGTGACAGATAGGAAAAGGGAAGACTTTCCCAGTACTACAGGATCGACCTGTAGTGAATTCCCTTCAGTAATTTCCTGAAAAATGTGGACATTCCCAGGGGGCAGTGATACACTGTCCCCTGTAAGATAACAGCAGCCGCAAATAAGCCCCATTATTTCAGGAGGAACCTATGATCATAGAAAACAATCCAAAAGAGCTGGAAGCAATGAGAGAGTTTCACAGGGGAAATCGGGCCGAAGGCCTGAAGCTCCAGGAAGAATTTGCCGCTCAGTTCAGAGAGGAATACAAAGATAAGGATCACTGCCCCTGCAAAAAGGCGTGCCGCTATCACGGCAACTGCAAGGAATGCGTGGCCATACACAGGGCACACCAGGAGCATGTCCCCAACTGCATGAGGCCCATGCTGAACAAAAAGCTCCGTCTCCTGTCTGAGCTCACCGAGCACACGCTGGCCAATGAGATCGAGCCGCCAAAGGAGGTTCTGAGAAAAGACCTATGATTTACAGAGCATATACCTCAAACGACCTTGCCGCCGTCATCCGCCTGTTCCATGATACGGTCCACGCGGTCTGCGCCCGGGATTACACCCCCAAGCAGCTGGATGCGTGGGCTCCACAGGAGCTGGATATGGAAAGGTGGCAGGCCACGCTCCTGGCCCACCACACTATTATTGCGGAGGAAGCCGGTATCATCACCGGATTTGGCGATATGGACAACGCCGGCTACCTGGACCGCCTCTATGTGCATAAGGATTTTCAGCGCCAGGGCATAGCCACTGCCATCTGCGACCGCCTGGAGTCCTACCTCTCCCCGGAGCTTCTCTGTGCCCGGTTTACAACCCACGCTTCCATCACCGCAAAGCCTTTTTTTGAAAAAAGAGGATACCGCGTTATAAAAGAACAGACCGTGGAGCGCTGCGGTATCCAGCTGACGAACTACACTATGGAGAAGCCTTGTCGGAAAGCTGAGTGATCAGCTCTTCCACCGTCTCAAGGCTCTCCTCTAAATCCTCCGCGATTTCCTGTGCTGTCTTTCCCCTGGACAGCTTTTTCTTTACCTGTTCCTTCAGCACAGACTCTTTCCCGGCCTGGTAGCCCTCATCCATTCCGGCCTGGTAGCCGTCCTCGTAGGCCTCGCTCTTTACAGCCTTTTCATAGCTTTCCTTGTCAAACGTCTCCAGTATCATTTGCATCACCTCCGCCTTCTGCTGGATCAGGATGTCCCTCAGAATTCCGTCCTGGATGCAGTCGTCAATAGTCTGCATGAGCGCCTCCTCCAGAGGCCCTGCTGTCTCCAAGTTCCTCCGCACCCTATCCACAAAGATGGCGTACTCCTCCAGCCGCCGGCACTTCTCCATAAGAGCCCGGTTGTGGCCGTAGTTGATGTTCAGCATCACTGTAGTACATTCCAGCGCCGGGGTCTTTCCCTCCCCACACCTCTCAAAAAGGTCGGAGAGCCGCAGGACTGTCCGGTCCGGCTGGTCTCTCGTCCCATTGTAAAACACGATGTGCTGGGGAAGGGGGAACTTCTTGGGGCTGGAGCTGTAGATATTGATGTTGTCCCGGGCAATGATCTTCCCGTACAGCTTTGCAAAGTACAGCACACCCCGCATGGGCATATTGGGATTGTAGGTGCTCTGATGCTCGTACAGGTTCAATGTGCCGCTGACAAGGAAGGAAATGTCGTTTTTCATGGAAAGATAGAGCACATTTCTTGTACTCCCGGTCAGCAGTGGGATATTCTGAGTCATCCACATTTATCATATTTACTTTTTTCGTCGTGCACATAAAGATGTCACACCTCCATTATAGACATAAAAACAACGGACTGCAACCTTTTCACCTGTCTGCAGACTTCAAAAAAAGGAATTTCATGTGGCGGAACCCGCCCCGGACAAACGCCGGATGATCATAAATAAGAATGGCTGCCAAGCAGCCTCAGAGAAAAGATTTCCTCTGTAGATGGTTTACATTATATAGAAAACAGACGCGGATGGCAATAGGACACATTGCACAAATTTATGAAAACGATTTTGTGGAAATAATAGACACTGGGGGGCAGAGATGATACACTATGGATAATACTACAGGCAATGAGAAGGATACGAAAGAGGAGGCAGATCATGATTGACATTTTGTTTGGCGAGAGCGACGCTGCCTGCATGAAATATGCCAAAACCATCTGCGCACTCCCGGCAGAGGAGGGCGAACCGGACACGGTCATATGCCTTGCCTTCATGCTGGACATCGGCGATATCCAGGAAGCGATGGACAGCTCCTACCGGCAGGAGCTGATCTTCTCCATGTACAGCCAGGACCAGGATGGGCATGACGAGGCGGCCTGCCGGGAGCTAAAGAAAGCCGGCGCCTCTTACATCCGCCAGCTGGCCCGGCTGGAAGAATATCTAAGGCAGGGCCGGGCTGTTAGGATCTGGTACAGTCACAGCCCCTACTCCCTCTGTGGTCTCTGCTTCCTCTGCGCTTGGATGAAGTCTTACAAAAATCCCGTCTCCGCAGTAGAGCTTCCAAGATGCAGGGCAAACGGCAGCCGCATTGTATCCTGCCGGAGCTGGGCCGAGGTCTCCCACGATGAATTCCGGCACTTTCTGCCTCTGGAAAGACCGCTTTCCTCTTCAGAACGGGAAATGTACGCGCTGCTGTGGGAAGAACTGCGAGGGGAAAACGCCCCTCTTCGCGCTGTCATCAACGGGAACCTGCTCAGCGTCCCTGAAGAGTTCTATGATTTTCTTATATGGAGGGAGCTCACCGACAAGCCCCTAAAGCAGGCCTTTCTCATCGGGAATATCCTGGGGAAATACCCGGTGGGGACCTACGACTGGTGGTATGCCCAAAGGATTGACACATTCATAGAACAGGGAAAGATAAGGGTAACCCAAGACTCCGAAAAAAAGTACGCAAGGACAATCTGCAGAGCCTGACCCGGAGGCCAAGGACACAGAAATTTTGCGCGCAACCGCAAAGTTGCGCCCGGGTTGATAGAGGCAACTGCACATACATGCTATGCTGTTTCTATCAAAAGGAGGGAGCATATATGGAAATTTTATCCTCATTATCTGTTGTCATTGCATTTTTTAATCTCATCTTTGTCCTTGGAAGCTTTGTGGGCGGCGTCTATCTCTTCATTTTGGTCGTGAAGGCCCTAAGGAAATACATCCGGTCCGGCAATGTGAACCCGGAAACGGCCAGGACAAGAAAATCTCTTGGCGAAGTGCTGAAGAAGCACCGCACGGACAGGGGAATGACCCAGGAATTCGTGGCCCAGGCGCTGGGCATCAGCAGGCAGGCTGTGTCCAAATGGGAAAATGGAACCTCAGAGCCCACCACCACCAACCTCATTGCCCTGGCAAAGCTGTTTGGAGTGGAGCCAGAGGATCTGCTGCGGGAGGTGCAGAAATGAACCGGAACACGGAAAAATATCTCGCCATCAAAAAGAAATTTGAGGGACAGGAGGACAGACGGATCCTGAGTGGGTGAGAGACTTTATCCGCACCTATGAGGCGAAGATGGACAGTCTGAGCATCCGGGAGGGATCAAAATACCTCTGATATGCCTCTGATATATAAGATGCAACCCCAGGTTGCGCTTCTGCAAGCCAGGGTTGGTGGCCTGCTCAGGGCATTTCCGCTATAATCCAGGCATACCACGAATGCCAGCCGCACATGGAAGCGGCCGGCTCTGACAGCATATCATACATATAAGGAAGCACCCCTATGAGCTTTGGTGAAAATCTTCGCACAGTAAGAAAAGAAAGAAAGATTTCCCAGGAGGAGCTGGCCGAGCAGCTACACGTCAGCAGGCAGGCTATTTCCCGCTGGGAGCAGGGAAACGGATACCCGGAGATGGAGAAAATGATATCCCTCTCCCGGATACTGAAGGTCTCCCTGGACTATCTTGTTTCAGACCAGTCTGACAGCCCGGAGCATCCAGGCACCGCTCCTGATGGTCAGTCACAGCCCGCCCCCACACCAGTGTCCACGGGCAAGATCATGATCCGCAGCCATGACGGCAAACAGCTGGTCAACTGCTATAAGGTAATGTCCATGCGTGTGTCCACCCGCCCGGACGTACCTCATTTTGCCCTTTTCGGAGTGGACAGCTCCTCCTTCTGGGGCGAGAACAGAACCATGCTCGGCTGGTATGCCCACGGGGCGGATGTCCAGAGGGAGACAGAAGCTATCTCACAGGCCATGCTGGAGGGAAAGACGTTCTATGAGCTGCAGTATGCCGCCAAAGTAAAAGAAAGCTTTCTGCGGGTCAGTCTCGTCAGAGAGGAAAACACCGCTCCTGAAAAAGAAAGGGATACAGACATAGGATCATAAGGCTTCGCATGGACACCTTCCCTGCGCAAGCTGAGGGATCCCTTTCATTTCAGAATAAAATTTCAGACTAAAGGAGGAACCACTATGTTAGAAATCGGAACAAAGGCGCCGGCATTTTCTCTGCCGGACCAGAACGGAGACATGCACACGCTGGAGGAATACAGGGGAAAGAAGGTCA
Source organism: Eubacterium sp. ER2 (assembly GCF_000765215.1). Taxonomy (GTDB): domain Bacteria; phylum Bacillota; class Clostridia; order Lachnospirales; family Lachnospiraceae; genus Claveliimonas; species Claveliimonas intestinigallinarum. Next base: position 75,625 of record NZ_JPJE01000019.1, on the reverse strand, counting down.
TCCTCTATTTTTATCCCAAGGACAACACTCCCGGCTGTACCAAGCAGGCCTGCGGCTTCGGGGATCTCTATCCCCAGTTTGCCGAAAAGGGCGCTGTCGTCCTTGGCGTCAGCAAGGACAGCGTGGCCTCCCACAAGAAATTTGAGGAAAAATACGGCCTTCCCTTCACACTGCTCTCTGACCCGGAGCTCACCTGCATCCAGGCCTACGATGTGTGGAAGGAGAAAAATATGTACGGGAGGAAGACCATGGGCGTGGTGCGCACTACCTACCTGATCGATGAGGAGGGCACCATCGTCAAAGCCTTCGGAAAGGTGAAGGCAGCCGACAATCCGGCCCAGATGCTGGCAGAGCTGTAGTCTCCCCCGTCCCGGAAAGGAGGGCAGGACAATGAAAAAGTACAGGAAAGAGCTTGTGATCACTGCGATACAGGCTGTCATGTTTTATCTGTTTCCCCTGACCGCCGGCCCCACTGATATGATGGGACTGGTGGTTGTCCTGCTGTTCTCCTCCTTTCTTCTGTCTCTTCTTCTGGGTGCTCTGTCCCGGACGCCTTTCAAGTATGCCTATCCGCTTCTCGTGTGCGCCCTGTTTCTGCCCACAGTTCCCATCCACTACAATGCCACTGCCCTTTCCCACGCCCTCTGGTACCTGGCGGACGGATATATGGGGCTTGGACTGGGGTGTGTTTTCAGGGCTGTCCTTCAAAGGAAGCTGCGCGGGTAGAAGAGCTGACAGATAAATCATTAGGGCCGGATATGCAGGCGTCACATCCCGCATATCCGGCCCTCTTGCTATGCTTCTAATCGAAATTCTTCCGGATCAGCCGGCAGTACTCCTGGAATACCGGTTCCTTCTGAAAGTCCTTCGCAAGGGCATCCCGGACACCCTTGTAGTACCAGCCGATCATTTTCTTATCTTTCATCCGGAAGCGGTTCCAGAGCTCCTCGCCCACCTTGGGGTAATCCCGGTCGATATCACGCATATTGGACAATTTATCTGCAAGCCCGATCATCTGCACTTCCCTGGGAGCGTTCCCAATGGACTGGATCGTTGCGGTCTTCCTCTCCATCCAGGTCCTGGACTTATCCTCGCTCTCTCCGGCCACCATGGCCGCCACCCTGGGACTGAACTCCAGCGCCAGCACCTCCCTGGTCACTCCCTTACAGTCCTCAATTGTGTCGTGGAGTACCGCGGCACTGATCACTTCCTCATCCCGGGTCATAGTGGACACGATCTCCTTCACCTCAATGGGGTGCACGATATAGGGACGCCTTGTCCCCTTCCGGAACTGCCCTTCATGAGCCTTCGTCGCAAATTCAATTGCCCTGTCGATCATATTCATACCTCTTTTTCATCCTCTGCTTCCATCGCTAATGATAATTTCCTTTAAAATCTCCTCTCTCGGCAAATATCGCTTGTCTGAATCATGCCTACATCATAGCATCAGTGGACAGAAATAGCAACTCCCTTGTAAAATTTAAACCCCTCCTCCAGATTTTCCCTGACGCAGTCATTTTCCCCATTTTTTCTGTCGGTACGCACTGGCGCTCATATGATACTGCTGCCTGAATTTCCTGCAAAAATAGCCGGCATCCGAAAATCCCGTATCCGCGGCAATGGAAGATATGGACTTCTGGGTTGCCTGAAGCTGCTCTGCCGCCTGTGCCAGCCTGTGGCGGATGAGATAAGCCACCGGGGATATATGTATTCCTGACCGGAAAATGTGCAGGGCGCCGCTTTTGCTCAAAGAGGCAGACGCGGCAATCTGTTCAAGCGTTATTTCTTCCATATAGTGATCGTGGATGAACTGCATCATGGTCTGCAGTTTAGCCTGTTTGTGGGTCAGGCGGCGAAGCCGGGAACCGCCCGCCGGCAGATCCATATTCCCTGCCAGCAGCTCCCATATTTCCAGAAGCATTCTCACAGTGGACAATTCGCAGTCCTCCCCTGTCTCCTGAAGATCAAAAATCTGCAGGAGGATCTGCAGGATCTGTTCCTGCCAGCCTGTCTGCGGCTCCAGAACCTGGTAAGGGACAGATGAGCTGATGACAGGCATGATGTACTTATGGTAGACAAAAGTGTCTTCTGCCGCAAGAAGATACGGGGAAAAGACGATGTTGGGCGCCCATGCGCTCTCCTGCGCTTCAAATCGGTGCAGCACGCCGCTGTTGATAAAGATCCCGCTTCCCTGCCGCATCTCTATCCGGTCTTCCCCGGCAAAACAGAATACACTTCCTTCAGAAAAATATATAAATTCCACCTCATGGTGCCAGTGCCAGTCTATCCGGTGGAAGTCAAACTGCCAGATATTTTCCGGATAATAGGCAAACGGATAACCGCTGCTTCCATGGACTGCCGTTTCCCGGAGCGTTTCGTCCGTAACTGTCACGCAATGATCCATACTCATCCTCCGATTCATCTCATTTTGTGATATTGTACCATATAAAAGCAATTATATTCAATGATTTGGCATTCTCTATATGATATAATCCATATTCAGAACAGGAGGAGACAAAATGAGAATAAAAAATCAGTATAACAAAACCATTGCAGCCTGCTTCACGGGCTACATCGTCCAGGCTGTTGTCAATAATTTCGCGCCGCTTCTTTTTTTACTGTTTCAGGAAACCTATCATATCCCCCTCTCTCAGATCACGCTGCTTGTAACTTTTAATTTCGGGATACAGCTCCTGGTCGATCTTCTGTCCGTCAGATTCGCAGACAGGATAGGATACCGGGCCTCCATGGTTGCGGCACACATTTTTTCAGCCGCAGGCCTGATCCTTCTCACCGTTCTGCCGGACCTGCTGCCGGTACCGTTTGCCGGCATACTGATCTCCGTCATGGTCTACGCAGTCGGCGGCGGGCTGCTGGAAGTACTTGTCAGCCCAGTCGTGGAAGCCTGCCCCACCGGCCACAAAGAAAAAACCATGAGTATGCTGCATTCCTTCTACTGCTGGGGCTATGCGGGAGTCGTGCTCGTATCCACCCTCTTTTTCCATCTGGCGGGCATGGAAAACTGGAAGTTCCTGGCGCTGGCCTGGGCTTTTCTGCCCATCTGCAACGCTTTCGCCTTTACAAGGGTTCCCATGGCTCCCCTGCTTGAGGACGGTGAAAGCGAAATGACGCCGGGCTCACTTTTTAAAAACAAGCTGTTCTGGGTCCTGCTTGTCATGATGGTGTGCGCCGGGGCAAGTGAACAGGCGGTGAGCCAGTGGGCATCCGTATTTGCCGAGAAGGGCCTAGGCATCTCCAAAAGCGCCGGGGACCTGGCCGGCCCGATGGCATTTGCCCTGCTGATGGGGCTGTCACGTCTGTTTTACGGAAAATACGGACACCGGATCAACCTGGAGCGCTTTATGGCCGCAAGCGGGCTTCTGTGTATTGTATCCTACCTGGGGATCTCCCTCCTTCCGGTTCCCCAGCTCAGTCTGGCCGCCTGCGCTGTCTGCGGCCTGTCTGTGGGGATCATGTGGCCGGGTACCTTCAGCAAGGCGGCCGCCTCTCTTCCAAAAGGCGGGACAGCTATGTTTGCGCTGCTGGCCCTTGGCGGGGATATCGGATGCTCAGGAGGCCCCACGCTGGTGGGCCTTGTCTCAGACGCTATGGATAACGATCTGAGAATAGGTATTTTAGCAGGCGTACTGTTCCCGCTCCTTCTGTCAGCAGGGATCGTGCTTGCAAAAAGGCCGGAGGTGAAATGCAGCAATGAAAGGGATGCTGTCCTTGGAAAAGCGTAAGGATGGATTTATTTTTATCGTATTTTCTGTAGAAAGCACAGAGGAGGTAAATGCGCTGACCATTGACATGATAGAAACAGGTCTGGACGTTCTCTATGAACCTAAAAACATTGGCGGCATGTACGAGAGCTGCTTTGTATGCACAGAAGAAAGCGGACTGAAAATACGCGCCTGCCCGGACAGGTAGACAGCAGGTATACTCTGGTGTAAAATGGGAGAAACGATAAAGACAAAAGGAGAATGTTCATGTCTGCAACACAGTCTGTAAAATACGTACTCGTCACAGGAGCCTCCAGGGGCATCGGCCGCGCCTGCGCCCTCCGCTTTGCCGAGGAGGGGTGGCACGTCTTTCTCAACTGCCGCTCCTCGCTGGAGGAGCTGGAGAAGGTCTGGCAGGAAATCCAGGAGCAGCTCCCCGGCCAGTGCACGCTTGTCCCCGGGGACGTGGGAAACCCGGAGGAGGTCCGGCAGATCTTTAAGAAAATTTATCAGCTCTGTCCCCGTCTGGACGTGCTGGTGAACAATGCCGGCATTTCCCACACCGGGCTCCTCACCGACATGACGGACCTGGAGTGGCAGAGAATGCTGGACACCAACCTGTCCTCTGTCTTCTACTGCTGCCGCAGCGCCGTCCCGCCCATGGTGACGCGCAAAAAAGGGCGGATCATCAACATCTCCTCCATGTGGGGGACAGTGGGCGCCTCCTGCGAGGCCGCCTACTCGGCCGCCAAGTCCGGGATCCACGGCCTGACCCGGGCCCTGGCAAAGGAGCTGGCCCCCAGCAACATCCAGGTCAACGCCATCGCCTGCGGGGTCATCGACACATCTATGAACTCCTGGCTCTCCCCCGTGGAGCGGGAGGCGCTGGAGGAGGAGATCCCCGCCGGAAGGTTCGGGACGCCCCGGGAGGCAGCGGACCTTGTGTGGCAGACCGCCCATGCCCCGGCCTACATGACCGGGCAAATCATCGGAATAGACGGAGGGTATATCTGATCCGGAACAGATCAGATATACCCTCCCTTTTCTTTTGTCTTTCCTATTTCACAAGCCGCTGGATCTTCTTGCTCTCCTCTGTACCGGCCTTTTCAAGCAGCTCAAAGAGCAGCGCCTCGTATGTGGTGAGGATAGCCCCCTCCTGCCTGGCCCGGATCAGAGCCGTCTCATAGTCTGTCCTCTTCCTGCTGGAAACGCAGTCTGTCACCAGCACGGGCACAAAGCCTGCGGCACGCAGATCTATCAGGGTCTGCAGCACGCAGATATGGGACTCCACGCCGCAGAGGATAATGTACTTTTTCCCCTGTATCCAGGGATGGCTGCTGACCACATCCTGCCAGGCGCTGAAGCGGATCTTCTCCACAAATTCTTCCGTCCCCGCAGCCTGGGTCAGCTCCCTCACTGTACTGCCCAGCCCCTTTGTGTACTGCTGGGTGAACACCATGGGGATGCCCAGCGCGCGAAGACCCGCCAGCAGGATGGAGGAGTTCTCTATGAGCGTCTCCTTCCTGTCCATGGCAGGAATCAGCTTCTCCTGGTAATCAATGACAACTGCCGCCGCGTGTTCTCTCTCAATCCTCATATTCGCCCGCCTCTTTCCCTTACTTTTCTTTTTCTCTCTTTTCCCTGCTATTTCAGATCCAGCTCCACGGGACAGTGGTCGGATCCCATCACATCGGTCAGTATTTTGGCGTCCTCCAGCCTGTCCTCCAGACATCTGGACACACAGAAATAGTCGATACGCCACCCTGCGTTCTTCTCCCTGGCCTTGAACCGGTAGGACCACCAGGAATAAATCCCCTCCCTGTCGGGGTAGAAGTACCGGAAGGTGTCGATAAACCCAGCCTCCAGAAGCTCCGTAAATTTCTGTCTCTCCTCGTCTGTAAATCCCGCGTTCTTTCTGTTCGTCTTGGGATTTTTCAGGTCGATCTCCCTGTGGGCCACATTCAGGTCCCCGCAGAAGATCACCGGCTTTTTCTCCTCCAGCCTCTTAAGGTAGGCCAGGAAATCGCTCTCCCACTGCATCCGGTAGGAAAGCCTGGCCAGCTCGTTCTGGGAGTTGGGCGTGTACACAGTGACAAAGTAAAATTCCGGGTACTCCAGGGTGATGACCCGCCCCTCCTGGTCGTGCTCCTCCATACCGATGCCGCAGGACACGCTAAGAGGCTCCTCCTTTGTAAACACAGCCGTGCCGGAGTAGCCCTTTTTCACCGCATAGTTCCAGTACTGATGGTAGCCCGGCGTCTCCAGGTCGATCTGCCCCTCCTGCAGCTTTGTCTCCTGGATGCAGAAAATATCCGCATCCACCTCTTTGAAAAAGTCTGTAAAGCCCTTCTGCACACAGGCCCGCAGGCCGTTCACATTCCAGGAAATGAATTTCATATGCTCTGTTCTCCTTGTCGTCTAATAATACACTTTCCGCAGGAACAGCCCTCTGGCCGGCGCCAGAAATCCCGCCAGGCTGCGGTCCTCCGCTGCGATGACCACCGGCAGCTTGCTGGCGTCCCGCCTGCCTGTCCCGATCTCGATCAGAGTCCCTGTCAGGATGCGGACCATGTGGTAGAGGAAGCCGGACCCGTAGTAGGTGATCCTGACCTTCTCCCCGGAACGCACGATCTTGATATTGTAGATCCTGCGGACTGTATCGTTTGTCTCTTTGTTGTCCGTGAAGCTGGCAAAATTCTTGACGCCGATGAGGTATTTCACCGCATCCCGCATGGCCTCTATATCCAGCTTCTCCGGATAGTGGTAGCAGTAGCGCCGGGAAAACACATCCGGCTTCTCCCTGCAGTCTATATAGTACTCGTATTTCTTTCCCTTGGCGCTTTTTCTCGCATGAAAATTATTCTTTACCAGCTCCACCTTGAGAATGCGGATATCCTCCGGGAGGTAGCGGTTTAGCGCAGCCTTCAGCTCCTCCGGGTCGTAGAGGCCGGACAGCTTCACGCTGGCCACTTGCCCTCTGGCGTGGACGCCGCTGTCCGTCCGTCCGGAGCCGTCCACCTGCACCCGGTAGCCCACAATTCTTCCAAGGCTCCACTCTATAATATACTGGATCGTATTGTCCGTCGTGGCCTGCCGCTGCCACCCCTGGTAGCGGCTTCCGTCATAGGCAATGGTCAATTTATAGTTTCTCATATACACACACCCGATCTATCTGTAAAACTTGAAAATAAATTTGCATATCAAAAAAGAAGAAGCTGTATATGCTTCCTCTTTTATCATAGCACTTTCCAGTAGGATGCGCAATTTATTTCTCACCGGGTCAGATGATATTTTCTCCCCGGAAGCCCTCTCGCTTCACCGCGTAAAGGACACACCTGGACACCACGTCCACGATCAGGAAACCCAGGGCAATGCCAAGGCAGGTCTCAAGCAGCACGCTTGTCTCCTGGCTTGCCAGGACACTGTCGCCGCTCACCCAGCCGTACATCATATAGTAGAGATTCGGTCCGGGAATGAGCGGAAAGGCTGACGCAGTCAGGAAAATAGTCGCCGGCGCCTTGTTGACCCTGGCCATGATGAAGGCAAACGCCGCTACAAAGACAGCTCCTGCCATAGTGGCCACAAAGTTGCTGGGCCAGACCGCATACACCAGGCAGTAGATAGCCCAGGTGAAAAAAGCACCGATGCCGGAAAAGAGCACCTGCTTCCCCTGGATCTTGAACCACATGGCAAATCCCACGCAGGCTACGGTACAGGAGATAAGCTGGATGGGCACGCTGTGGTTCAGCGTGAAGCCGTCGTAGGCGCCCTCCCCAAGAAGCTGCATGGCGATGGCGATGCCAAAGGCAATGCCCGCCGCTCCCAGGACAGAGTTCATGATATTGATAAGACCGGAGAGAAAATCTCTCTGCAGGATCTCCCGGATCCCGTTCGTGGTGCTCAGGGCACTGATGAGCAGCATGACAATGCCGATCATGATCCGGTCCGGGTGGGTGCCGATCCCCAGGAAATCCATGCCGATGATCACCGTCTCCGACAGAAAGGCCAGGATTAAGTTGTATATCAGGAGATTGTCCTCCCGCTTTCCAAGCCAGTTTCCCACAAACACGATCATGAGGGACACAAGCACTGCCACTACCGCGTCCGTCAGCCCGCATCCAAAGAAGACGGCGAACCCGGTGCCGCCCATGACTCCCGCCAGGTAGGTGATCCAAAGCGGCTGCTCCTTCCGGTTCATGACCTCCACATACCTCCTGTGCAGCTCATCCGCGTCCGGCGTGTGGGCGCACACGTATCTGGCCAGATTGTTCATGTAGTCCAGCCGGTCATAGTTGATGCCCGTGGACTCGATGTGCCGGATCTGGGTGAGGATCTCCCCCTCCGGCGTCTCCACTGTAATCTGGATGTTGCTGGGGATGACAAACACATCGTACCTCTTGAAGCCGTAGCTTTTGCACATCCGGTACATGGTGTCGTCCAGTCTGAAATTTTCCGCTCCGCTGCAGAGCATGGCCTCTCCAATGTCCAGTATGCCTTCCAAAATCCGCTGATAATCCATTGTTTTACGCATTTCCTCTGTCCAGTATTTTCTTAATCTCGTCCATAAATGTGTTTACATCCTTAAATTCCCTGTACACCGAAGCGAAACGGACGTAGGCCACCTCATCCAGCTTCTTCAGCTCATCCATGACGATCTCGCCGATAGCGCTGCTGGGGATCTCCTTCTCCTCCAGACTGAATATCTTTGTCTCCACCCTGTCGATGCACTTCTGTATCTCAGCTGCGGACACTGGCCTCTTGTAGCAGGCCCGCAGGATGCCCGTCTCGATCTTTCCGCGGTTGTACTGCTCCCTGTTGTTGTCCTTCTTTATAATGATCAGCGGGATAGTCTCTACTTTTTCATAGGTGGTAAACCGCTTTCCGCATACATCGCAGGAGCGCCTTCTGCGGATGGAATTACCGTCGTCTGCCGGTCTGGAGTCGATGACTCTCGTATCCGGATGGTTGCAATATGGGCATTTCATCTTGGTCTTCCGTCCTTTCTCAAATATTAAGACAAGTATATATCCCGCCGGCCGGACTTGTCAATTTATTACTTCGACCTGTGCCTTTTTTCTTCGTGGATCTCCACAAGGATGATATCCGGGCCGATTTTCCTGATACAGTCAAAGGGGATGACGTACTCCCCGGTATCCCCGAACCAGCCGCACAGAAATCCTCCTCTTGGCACGATCACCGACTCAATGCAGCCTGTACACTCGTCAAAGACCAGGTCCGCCACATACCCCAGCTTCCGGCAGTCGCAGGCATTGATCACTTCCTTCTGCTGAAAATCACAGAGCCTCATGCTGTCACCTCCCCTTTCATCATATGCTGATGGAAAAGGGACGGTGAGGGCACAAGGCTCTTTATCCTGTCCTGACTTTTTGTTCTTTTATTCCGCTTTCCTGCCTACAGCGCCATGACCTTCTCGTTGTTGAAGGCTCTGGCAATGAGCACGGTCAGGATACCGCCCAGCGCAAGGGTCTCCACCAGAGTGATCAGGTACTGGGACATAGTCAGTTCATGGCTCAGTATCAACTGGAGGGCAACGGCGCTGTTGTAGAATGGAATATAAAAATCCCAGCGTCCTCCGTCTCCCATGCGGAACATGGTCAGAAGTCCCACAACCAGAACCACCATGTACACCGGCATGATATAGCTGCTGGCCTCCTTCGTCGTCTTCGCGAAGACGGAGATCAGCGCCACAACGGCGGAGTACAGGAAGGCGATGGCAATGAGGAGAAGTCCCATCATGATGATCTGGTCCGCTCCCAGGTTCAGGTTGAGGGCCTCGTCCATACCAGTCATGGAGTCCATCATAAAGGGCGTGCACACCACCATACCTGCCACGTAGATGAGGGAGGAAATTCCCGATACCGCCATCAGGGCGAACACCTTTCCAAGGACAATGGAGGATCGCTTTACAGGCGCCACCAGAAGGCTGGCCATGGTTCCCCTCTCCTTCTCCCCGGCGATCATGTCAGTGCCGATTCCCATGGCTCCGGCAAAGAGAAGGATCGTGATGAAATAGGGAAGCATCATGCCCAGGGCCCGGCCGCTGGCCTTCTCGTCGTCCTGGATCACCATATCGTCATTGTCCGAATTGACGGTAAATACAGTGATGGCGTCCGGGTTTCCCACCCGCCCTGCCAGCAGGGTCTGGCGATAGGACTCCAGCACACCCACGGAAATCTCCTGATATGCCTGAGCGGAGTAATCCTCAGAGGGATTATAGTGGGTCTTGACCTGTGGGACCGGGTCTCCCTCCTGGAAGCCGGCGACCAGCTGATCAAAATTTTCCGGGAACTCTATGAGAAGGTCCGCCTTCCCGTTCAGGATCTGATCCTCCGCCTCCGCCCGGTCGCTGTCAGAGTCCACTGTCCTGACACTGTACTCCATCCCCGCGGAGGAGAGAAAGGCCTCAAAGCTCTCCGGCTCGTTCTGCATCCAGACAATGGACTTGTGATCCTCTATATCTGACTGCATCTGTCCCGCCAGGCTGTTGATGATGGTGAGCAGGGCTACCATGATGATGACCGGGAGAAAAAAGACGGAGAAAACCATCTTTTTGTCCTTCAATATCCTGGCCATCTCTTTTCCAAATATCTGTTTAATACCGTTTAACATCTACCTCTCCCCCTTTCTGGCCGAGTAGAGCTGGAAGAACGCATCCTCCAGGTCGTTCGTGCATGTCTGCGTGAGCAGCTCATCCAGGGTGCCCTCTGCCACCTTCTGCCCGTCGATAATGATGCCGATGCGGTCGCAGAGCTTCTGCGCCTCGGACATGATGTGGGTGGAAACGATGACCAGCTTGCCCTCGTCCCGAAGCTTTTTCAGATAGTCCGTCACATTTCTCGCAGTGATGATATCCAGCCCGTTGGTGGGCTCGTCAAAGATGACGATATCCGGGTCGTGCACAAGGCTGACCGCGATAGCCGCCTTCTGCTTCATACCTGTAGACAGCTCCTTGATCTTCTTGTGGGCGAACTCGCTGATGCCAAAATAGTCAAACAGCTCCTCCCTGCGCTTCCTGAGCTTCTCCTCAGGCACCTTGTGGAGACGGCCGAAGAAGCGGAACATGTAATCCGCGTCAAACTGGTCGTCCAGCTTGATATCGCTTGTGAGAAATCCGATGCAGTTGCGGACCGCCTCCGGCTCCCTTTGCACCTCGTGGCCGTCCACGTAGATCTCGCCGCCGGTAGGCTTTATAATGGTGGAAACGCACCGCAAAGTGGTGGTCTTCCCTGCCCCGTTTGGCCCAAGAAGTCCGTAGATCTCCCCCTTTTTCGCCGTCAGGCTCAGGTGGTCCACAGCCGTCTTCTTCGGATTTTTCGTGTGGGACTCAGCCATCTGTTTTTTGTTCAGTCTGTACACCTTGGTCAGGTCTCTGATCTCAATCATAGCCTCTGTTTCCTTTCTCCCCTCATGGGATGATCTTCCTTATTTTTCAATTCTATTTCCTCAGACGTCTGTATTATTAATTTAGTACAATAATATACATCTTCCGAAAATTTGTCAACACTTTTTCCCTAAATTTTACACAATTTCCAGGCCCGTATGACACAGGGCTGCATCACATCGTCCTGTGGAACCAGATTTTCGCACCCAGGCCCACCAGGCTCACAAAGAGCACAGCTCCGATCAGCACCGCGAACACAGTCATGCTGAAAAATCCCGCCGCAATGGCCGCTGTCAGAAGTCCGAACAGGCTGATGCAGTAGGCTGCCCGGCCCGACTCCCTCTGGATGGCCTGCAGCCGCTCGTCGTGCTCCTTGATGTAGAGCGCCCGCAGCCGCTTCTCATCCCGCAGCGCCCGGACATTCACCACGATCCCGTAGACCGCGATGGTCGCCCAGGCCAGGAACAGGCCGCTCTGAAATCCTCTCATAAAGCTGGCCTCATGCTCATCCGCCCCCAGCCGCATGGCGCTGACGCAGCAGATCACAATGATCATGCAGGAAAAAATGATACCGACGATCATCCAGATGATCTGTCTCTTCAGCTTTGCTCTGTACTCCTTCATCTCACATCTCCTCCTCGTCCACTTCTGAAAAATCAAATACATCCTCAATGGTCACCCCGAAATATCTGGCGATCTTGTGGGCCAGCACAAGGGAAGCCGTGTACTTCTCCTTCTCCAGCGAAATGATCGTCTGCCGGGTGACCCCCACCGCCAGGGCAAGCTCCTCTTGGGAGAGCTTGTATTTCCTGCGCAGCTCCTGAATCCGGGTCTTCATAGGCTCGACATCCCCTTCACAATCGTATAGTTTACTTTACATTTTCAGTATAGTTGGCTTTACATGAAATGTCAAGTGTGTTTTACAATTGTTCATTTCAGACGTAATACTTTTAAAAAGTGTTACGTCTCCTGTTACATTTTTAACACACTTCTTGCATAGAAAAATCCCGGCCGCGGTTCTTGCGCGGCCGGGATCAATAGATCGATATACTGCTTTTTTCTTACCGGATGATTGTGCCGGTCTTTCCCTTGAGTCCGTCCTTCAGCTTGTCAAAGGAAGTGATGAGGGCGCTTCTCCCCTCTCTCTTCTCAATGAACTCCACTGAGGCCTTGAACTTGGGAAGCATGTTGTACACGCCGAAGTGCCCCTCCTCCATGTACTGCTTGGCCTCAGCAAGGGAGATCTCTCCCAGCTCGGACTCCTGAGGGGTGTTCATGTTGATGCGCACCTTCTCCACGCTTGTCAGGATGATCAGCTCGTCCGCGTCGATCTCCTCTGCCATCTTTCCGGCTGTCAGGTCCTTCTCAATGACCGCGCTGGCGCCCTTCAGGCGGTGATCCTGCTCCATGACAGGGATGCCGCCGCCTCCGCAGGCAATGACTACCTGATCCGCGCCTATCAACGCCTTGATGGCGTCGATCTCCACAATGCTCACCGGGTTGGGGGCAGAGACTACGCGGCGGAAGCCCTTTCCCGGCTCCTCGATCACATAGTTCCCCTTCTTGCGCTCCTCGTTCGCCTCCTCGGCTGTCATGTAGCGGCCCAGCACCTTGGTGGGCGTGTAGAAGGCCTCGTCGTAGGGATCTACTGTCACCTGCGTCAGTATGGTGCTGACGGTACGGTAAATGCCCCTGTTCAGGAGCGCCTCCCGGATCGCGTTCTGAAGGTCATATCCGATATACCCCTGGCTCATGGCTGAGCACACAGACATGGGAGCCGGCGTGTAATCCTGGTGCACCTTCCCAAACTCATTCATAGCTGTGTGGATCATCCCCACCTGGGGTGCGTTGCTGTGGGTGATGGCTACCTGGTATCCCTCCTCGATCAGATCCGCGATGGATACCGCCGTCCTCCTCACGGCCTCCTTCTGCTCCGGCAGCGTGATCCCCAGCGCTCTGTGTCCTAATGCAACTACTACTCTTTTTTTCATCGCTCTTTCTCCTTTACGCCTCTATGACTTTTCAGACCTCTGTTTTGTCTGTCTTTTGTAGTAAATATAAGGAAATTATATTATTTTTTCACAGAAAATGCAATGGATTTTACACGTCAAACATAGTCTTTAGAAGTCTCTTCCCCGTCTCCGTCTCAAAAACGGCGGAAAGACCGTGTGTGAGGGCCTCCCGGGACATTTTCTCCTCGTAGCCGTTGACCAGGAAATCCGCCTCCAGAAGGATCCGGTAATCCGCGCCGTCCACCCCTGTGTAGGTGTGGTGATGTCCCACCAGATAGCAGATCCGCTCCCGGTCCGCCTCCCCGTAGCCCAGTTCGTCCAGCAGCCTCCCGGCCTCAGCCGGCCCCTCCTGCTCCTGCAGCTTTCCGTTGGAGTACCCGTACTTTTCCTTTGCCGGGCGGATGCCTATGTCGTGCACAAGAGCCGTGGATTTCAAAAGAAACAAGGTGTGTTCATCCAGTCCCTCCGCCTCACCGATCATCTCCGCAAATGCGTACACCTTCAGGAAATGCTGGATCTGCTCCGGGCATCCCCTGTAAAATTCCACCATCTTCTCCTTCAGCGCCTGTATTTTATCCAAATCCATATTCCTCTTCATATGCCTGTCCATCTCCTTTTCTTCCCGCAGCGCCGGCCCTCATCTGCCGGCCTGCCATCTTCCGCTTAAATATTGACAGAAGTATTCTATCATAAATTCATCTTGATTTCTTCCCCTGAAGTGGTATAATTTCCTTATGGGGCATTAGCGCAGTTGGGAGCGCGCCACATTCGCATTGTGGAGGCCACGGGTTCGAATCCCGTATGCTCCAGGACAAAAAACGGAGCTCCGGTATCAGACCGGCAGTTCCGTTTTTTATATTTTCTTTATTTTCCCACTTTATATCTACGATCATCCATGACTATCTGGCAGCCGGTTTTGAGCCGCCTTGTTCTGCCCCTCGCACATTCCGGCAGTCCTCCGCATAGATTAAAGCAGCGGCGACATGCAACCGCCTCAAAAAAACAGCGGAGGTAATCTCATGGAACAGATCGTTCAATATATCAAACCGGAGCTTCTCATAGTATCTGTCATCCTGTATTTCATCGGCATCTGGCTCAAACAGGCGCAGACCGTCAAAGACAAGTATATCCCCCTCATTCTAGGCGGGCTTGGCATCGCTCTGTGCGCCGTTTGGGTCCTGGCCACAAGCCCTCTGCGCACCGGACCGGAGATCGCCATGGCCGCATTTACTGCCATTGTCCAGGGCGTGCTGGTAGCGGGGCTTTCCACCTACGTCAATCAGATCATCAAGCAGGCGGGAAAGTAGAGCAGACAAAATCCCAGAAGGCCCCGGCGGCCTGGGGAAGCATCTGGTATCGGCGCTTCACCATATAGAGCCGGGACTCCTTCCTGGGCTCCACAATGGTCTTGTACACGATCCCATCGCCCCCTGTAAAATACCGGGCGGAGCCGGGGCAGATGGCAATGCCCATGCCCCGCTCCACCATGGGCAGCATGGAGGCGGAGGAATTGTAGTAGCAGAGGATCTCCCTGTCCTGGGCAATCTCGTTGAACCAGTGGTTGATCTCCTCCTGGAGGGAGGCCCGGACAGGGACCATCAGCGTCTCTCCGCCGAGCCGCTCCAGGCGCACCTCGTCCCCTGCCTCCCCGGCCAGAGGATGGTTCCGGCTCATGGCCGCCACCCAGGGCTCGCTCCGCAGAAAAATCTGCTCGCACTGCTCCATATAGACCGGCGCCCTCACGATCCCCACATCCGCAAGGCCCCGCTCCAGCTTGTCCCGGACCTCGTCGCTGTTTCCGCACCAGATCTGGAAATGCACCTGGGGATATTCCCTGTGGAACGCCTCCACCATCTCCGACAGAAGCCCAATGCCGAAGGACTCCGCCGCCGCCACGGAGACAAGTCCGTGGACGGTGCCGCCAAATTTCCCGAGCTGCTCCTTCGTCTTCTCCATGAGCTCTATGATCTCCTCTGCCTGCTGCTTGAGGAACCTCCCCTCCTCTGTCAGCTGTATCTCTTTTTTTCCACGCAGAAACAAAGTGACACCCAGCTCCTCCTCCAGAAGCCGGATCTGCCTGCTCAGAGGCGGCTGGGCGATGCACAGCTTTTTTGCCGCCTGGGTAATATTTCCCTCCTGCACCACCGCAAGGTAATACTTCAAAGACTTTATATCCATCTGCCTCTCCTTTCTCCCTGCCAAACGGGCCGCACCTTTCCCATACTTTTTTTATATGTTTATTCATATATTATATGTATTTTTATATATGTATGCAATATGCTATAATACACAGGACAGCGGTTTACACCGCATTTTAGAAAATCTTTATTCAAATGGTGAACACAGATGGAAAACAAGAAAAAATATGAAACTCCCCTTCATTATATGATGGCCTTTGTAGGCGGTTTTTTCGGGGTCTATGCGATCCTGAGCTTCTGCGACCTCTTCGGAAATGCCCAGACTGCCAATATGATCTACTTTGTGACCGACCTTCTCGGCCATGATTTCGCGGACGCCTGTCTGCGGCTGGGCGGCGTGCTCCTCTTTATGGCTGCCATCGCCCTGACAGTATGGCTTCCCAGACACAGCTCCATCAACCTTCAGGTGGCCAGCATTTTCCTGGACGGGGCCGCAGCAGTCCTTATCGGACTTTTTCCCATGGACATCCACCCGGTTCTGGCTCTCTACCCCTTCTTCTTCGCCACCGCCTTCCAGTGGAACAGCTTTAAGGGGGCAAAGGGCTTTGCCAGCTCCACTTTATTTTCCACCAACAACCTGAAACAGTTCACAATGGCTGTCACGGAAGTCTTCTTAAATAAAGATAAAACCCACACGGTAAAGGCAAAGTTCTTCGGATGTACTCTGCTCTCTTTCCATGTGGGTGTGGCCTGCTCCTTTGCCGCCAGGTCGCTCATCGGGCCAAGGAGCATCTGGTGCGCCCTGCTGCCCCTGGGCATCGCTCTGTACACCGTATGCCTGGCAAATGAGTGGCTTCCTCTGGCTGTGACAGAGGGCGCAAAGGAACAGGGATAGGCAGGCAAGACGCCTTCCTTTCTCTTTCTGTCATGCCATGTCTCCATTCTACATCAGACTGGCATTTTCCCAGTGCAAAAGGCTCCCGCCACATCCGGCAGGAGCCTTTCCATTTCTTAATATAATTCTGCGATATGTTCAGTACTACAGCTGCAGCACCCCGAAGATCACCGCTGTCAGCACGACCACCGCGTTGGTCACGGTCTGGATGGGCACTGCCTTCTTGCAGAAGTGCTGTACCTCCGTCTCCGTCAGCGCGCAGCCAGTGTATGTGGATGAGTTGGTCGGCGTGGAGCTGGTAGCCAGTGACAGGTTGCAGACAAAGGGTGCGATGACTGCCACGGCCGGGATCCCAAAGCCTGCCCCGATGGAAATGAAGATCGGGTACAGTGCGTTAAAGATCTGGAAGGGGATCACGTATATGATCACCACGCACAGGAGCAGCAGGATGATGTGGATGTAGCGGAGCAGGAACTCAGGGCAGAACTGCATGAGCGCGTCTGAGATAGCTCCCACCATTCCGGTGTTGTTGAACACAGCCTGATACACGTTGATGGCGATCAGCATGATGAGGATATTCAGGTACATGGGGCCCACCTTGGCGAATATCTCGCCAAAGTTCTTCGGGTAGTTGAGCATGGCGGTCACAACCGTGGCCACGATAAACACGAAGTAGGGCGCAATGCCGAACACGCCAAGGGCCACTAGGGCGATCACAAAGATGATCAGGTTGACCCAGAAGAGCTTCGGGCGAAGGTTCGGGTTCTCCTCCTTCTTCTCCTCAGCGGTCTCCACCTCAGCCACTGCCTGGAAGGTTCCCACACGTTTCTTGTGCTGCAGGCCAAAGTAGATCCACTGGAGGATGATGGCCGGGATGAAGCACAGGCCCCAGGGCATGGAGGCTGCCGCCAGCTCATTGGCGTCCAGCCCTGCGGAGGAGGCTGTGTAGGCCATGCCGATGCCCCACGGGATGAAGCACAGGGCGGACATAGCTGTCTGGGCGATGATGAAGGCCGCCTCCCTGTCAAAATCAAATCTCTTGTACAGAGGCACAAGGATGGGGAAGGTGATCAGGTAGGCAGGTGTGAAGTTACCTGTCAGGATGCTGAAGCCGCCGATCAGGGTGGTCAGGATCATGATCACGATGACGTTCATCTTGTGTCCCAGCTTTGTCGTCACTGCCGTTACGATAGTGTCAAACACGCCCGCCTCTGTCAGCATCTGGAAATACAGAAATGCGAACAGAAGCATGAAGCATGCCGACTGCATCATGGATGAAAGCTGCTCCACAACAAAGGTGCTGGTCTCCTCCACGCTGTGTCCCAGGATGAGGGCACAGACAATGGGCACGATGAGAAGCACAAAGTTAAAGGGAACCTTTTTCGTTATAACTGTGGCCACCACGATCAAGATCAGAATAATGGCCATTAACAATATTGTATTCATTTTCTACCGCCCCTCCTGTTTATCTGCCGGTATGTTTCCGGATAAATCCTTCCACAATATCCATATTTTTCTCTGTCCAGAAAGCAATATCCCCGTGGCCCGCGTTTTCCACAAGGTACAGGGTCACGTCCTTGCCCTCCTCCAGAAATTTCTTGTACAGCCGCACGCTCTGATTGTAGGAGACCATATCGTCCGCGATCCCGTGCATCATCAGGATCGGCGGGATCTCTTTGTCTGCCCTGACATAGTTTGTCAGGATGACCGGGCCTGAGAGCTCCGGGTGCTCGTACACATTGTTGCCGCCGATGAGCATGCCCTCCGGGCTGTCCGCCTCGCCCTGGTTGGGAGTGGTGGGGAAATCGCCCTTCTGGCAGATATCGGTCACGCCGTAGAGATCCACGATGGCCTTCACGCCGCAGGACACCTCCGGGTAGATCCCCCCGTCCAGGCAGTCGTCATCTGCGGTGAGTCCTGCTGCCAGAGCCGTGTGTCCGCCGCTTGAGTCACCCATGATCACAATGTTCTCCGGATCAATGTGGTACTCCTCTGCGTGCATCCTGAGGAAGCGCACGCCCGTCTTGGCGTCCTCCACCGGCGCCGGGTAGGAAGCCAGAGAGCTCTCTCTGTACTGGAGGATGGCCGTCACATAGCCCCGCTGGGCCAGCCTTGCCATCACACCCAGGCGCTTGTAGTTGTCCTGCTTCATCCAGGCAGATCCCTGTACATA
Source organism: Eubacterium sp. ER2 (assembly GCF_000765215.1). GTDB lineage: Bacteria > Bacillota > Clostridia > Lachnospirales > Lachnospiraceae > Claveliimonas > Claveliimonas intestinigallinarum. The sequence goes on along the minus strand of NZ_JPJE01000019.1, from coordinate 57,283 downwards.
CAGGACTGCCGGGTAGGTGTAGCCTTTGTCCGGCTTCATCTCCGGCACGATCATCTGCAGAGTGCGCTGTATGCCGTCCTTTTCCATGTAGCACACATCATGCTTGTAGATACCGTATACCTCTGTGCCGTCCGCCTCCAGATAATGCACGTCCTCCATAGTGGGGAGCGCCGCCTTGAAGGCTTCAAAATCCATGCTTTTTACTTCTTCGCGCGTCATTTTCTCCATTCCTTTCTCTTCATATTTTTCTTTTCTTATGTCTCTCTTTTGTGTCGCACCTTCTTGATATTGTTAATTTTATAACTATCTCCAGCTTTCATGTCAATCCGTTTTCCATTCTCATAATCTATAGAATTTCGCTTAAACCGAAAATTTTTGTTTGTATTTTCTATAATTTCACAATTTCTTCCCCTCCCTGCGTCTTGTTTTATTCACAAAAAAACACAACCTGGAAGTAACTTCCAGGTTGTGTCCTGTCCGCTCTGACCGGAAAAGGAGTCCCTATTTCTCTTCAAGAGGAATAAAGATCTTGAAATAATTCCAGTCGTTCCCGTTCTCGTCAAAGGTGATCTTCAGCCGGATCCCAAAGGCCTCCGATGGCGTGCCGGGCCAAAGCAGTCTGTAATAGCGGCCGATCTCCTCCGCCATGGTCCCGTCCGACACATAGGGGCCGGTGATCTTCAGATAGATCACAAAGGCTCTGCCTGCCGGGACATAGCGGTAGCCCTTCTTCTCCCGGATCCACTCCCGGTCCTCCCCGGGAAAGATGCCCATGCCCCAGGAGTAGCCTCTCTTTTCCCCCCGCAGGTACTCCCTCTCCATGTGCACAGTGGTCTTGCTCACAGGCAGAAGGGTGGACAGGTTGAGCCCGTCCGCCTCCAGATAGTCTCCGCCGTCATAGTCCAGCTCCTTTGTCTGGGAGCGGAAATAGAAATCTCCACACTCCTCTATATACCATTTTCCCAGGCGTCCTTCCAGCTCCCGGATCTCCCTGCGGAAAATCTCCAGCCTTCTCTTCTGCTCTGTAAGGGCACGGATCTCCTCCTCGATCTGGCTCTCCCGCTCATCCAGAAGCTCATCCAGCCGCCGGTCGCCGGCCTCCTTGACCAGCTCCTTTGTCTCCTTCAGGGGAAAGCCCATATTTCTGTATTTCACACACTCGTAGATGTCCGTACAGATCCGCATGTCGTAGGACCGGTAGTTGGAGCTCTCCTTCCGGTTGGAGGAGAGAAGTCCGATCTTCTCATAATATTTAATTGTGTGGGCGGGGATGCCGGTAAATTTTGACAGCGTCCCTATGGTCTTCTCGCTCATTTCTCTTCCCTCTTACGAAATTCCCTTCATGGTCAGCTGGATCCGCTTTTTCTTCAGGTCCACACCCATGACCTTCACATCCACAATATCCCCTACGCTGACCACCTCCAGGGGATGCTTGATAAACTTCTTGTCCGTGATCTGGGAAATATGGACCAGCCCGTCCTGGTGCACGCCAATGTCCACGAACACACCGAAGTCAATGACGTTCCTGACAGTCCCCTTCAGGACCATGCCCTCCTTCAGATCCTTCATCTCCAGCACATCCGTGCGCAGGATGGGCTTTGGCATCTCGTCCCTGGGATCCCGTCCCGGCTTCTCCAGCTCCTTCACGATGTCCCGCAGGGTAGGCTCGCCGATGCCAAGCTCCCCGGCCAGCTTCCCGTAGTCCCGGATGGTGAGGGACAGACCGGTCAGCCTTCCCCCGGCCACATCCTCCGGTGTGAAGCCCTGCCGGCTCAGCAGCTCCCCGGCCGCCTGATAGGTCTCGGGGTGGACCGCCGTTGCGTCCAGGGGATTGTCCCCTCCTGTAATACGCATAAATCCGGCGCTCTGCTCAAAGGCCTTTGGCCCCAGCTTCGGCACCTTCAAAAGCTGCCTTCTGTCCGTAAACCGGCCGTTTTCCTCCCGGTAGGCCACAATATTCTTCGCGATAGCGCCGCTGATGCCTGATATATAGGCAAGAAGCGGCGCAGAGGCCGTGTTCAGATCCACGCCCACTCTGTTCACGCAGTCCTCTACCACACCGGAGAGGGCGTCGCTCAGCTTCTTCTGGTTCATGTCGTGCTGGTACTGGCCCACGCCGATAGACCTGGGATCGATCTTCACCAGCTCCGCCAGCGGATCCTGGAGTCTCCTGGCGATGGAGGCGGCGCTCCTCTGCCCCACATCGAACCTGGGGAACTCCTCGGAGGCCAGCTTGCTGGCCGAGTACACAGAGGCGCCAGCCTCGCTGACAATGACGTACTCCACCTTCTGGGGGATTTCCTTCAGAAGCTCCACGATAAACTGCTCCGACTCCCTGGAGGCGGTGCCGTTCCCCAGGGAGATCAGGGAGATATTGTACTTGGGGATGATCTTTTTCAGCAGATCCTTGGAAGCCTTTATCTTCTGGGGCGTGGTAGGCGCCGTGGGATAGATCACCGTAGTGCCGATAACCTTGCCTGTCGGATCCACCACCGCCAGCTTGCAGCCCGTCCGAAAGGCCGGATCCCAGCCAAGCACCGTACGTCCTGCGATAGGCGGCTGCATGAGGAGCTGTTCCAGGTTCTTCCCGAACACCCGGATGGCCCCGTCCTCCGCGCTCTCTGTCAGCTCGCTTCGTATCTCCCTCTCGATAGCAGGGGCGATGAGCCTCTTATAGCTGTCCTCCACCGCTTCCCTAAGCACCGGGGAGGTGTAGGGGTTGTCCCTGTGTATGGTCTTCTTCTCCAGATACCGGAGGATGTCCTCCTGGGGCGCCTCGATCTTCACGGTGAGGAATTTTTCCTTCTCCCCCCTGTTGATGGCCAGGATCCGGTGCCCCGCCAGCTTTGTCACCGGCTCCTCGAAGTCATAGTACATCTCGTACACAGACTCCGCCTCCTCGTCCTTCGCCTTTGACACCAGCCTGCCCTTCTGCCTTGTCAGCTTCCGGATATGGCTTCTGTAGTCCGCGTCGTCAGAAATATTTTCTGCGATGATGTCCCTGGCCCCGGCGATGGCCTCCTCCGGGGAAGCCACCTCCTTTTCCGGATCCACATACTTTTGCGCCTCCCTCTCCAGAGGCTCCTTTGCGCTCTGCAGACTGATGAAGGCCGCCAGGGGCTCAAGCCCTCTCTCCTTGGCGATGATGGCCCTGGTCCTTCTCTTTGGCCGGTAGGGGCGGTACAGATCCTCCACCTCCACCATGGTCTGCGCGGAGAGGATCTGCTTTTTCAGCTCCTCCGTCAGCTTGCCCTGCTCCTCGATGGTGGACAGGACCTGCTGCTTTTTCTCCTCCAGCCCCCGCAGATACTGGAGCCTCTCGTGGAGAGTCCTAAGCTGGGTGTCGTCCAGGGTGCCGGTGGCCTCCTTTCTGTAACGCGCGATAAAAGGGATGGTGTTCCCCTCATCGATCAGCTTTACAGCGGCATCCACCTGCCATCTCTTCACTCCCAGTTCCTCTGTGATCTTCTGATTAATGTCCATTCTCCTGCTATTCCTCATTTCCTATCATATATCAGTCAAAGCTGCCCGGCGCCAGCCCCAGGGGAACCGGCCCGTCAGGCATGTATAATATGTATTATACCGGAAACAGGACAGACGCGCAACGAGAGACAAAATACCGAGTTCACTCTGTTTTCTTGAAACTGCCCCGGAAATATGCTATGATACAAAAAAGAAACAGTATCACACAAAGGGGATTTATTAATATGGGAGAAACACAGGAATTATCCAGACAGCAGCAGAAGTCAAAGGAGACAAAGGACCGGATCTTCCAGGCCGCAAAGACCATCCTTCGCAAGAAGGGCTACGAGGGGCTGTCCATCAAAAATATATGCGAGGAGGCCGGCGTGTCCAATGGCAGCTTCTACCACCACTTCAAGACAAAGGACGACCTTCTGTCCTACTACATCGAGGAGCAGCCCAGCGTGGACGCGGACTGCCTGGATCTGCCCGCCAACGCGGAGGAGGCCAAGACAGCCATCATACACGTCTATCTGAATTACGTGAAATACTGCCGGGAGCTGGGCCTGGACTTTGTGTCCAACTACTACACGCCAAAAAACCAGTCCCTGAACCCGGACATCCGGACCGAGCGCCCCTACCCCATCGTCACGGTTCAGAATTATCTGCAGCGGGCCCTGGAGGCCGGCGCGATCCAGCTGAAGTATCCTCTCGAGGCAGTCACAAGCGACATCCGCACCATTGTCATCGGCGTGGTGTTCGACTGGTGCCTGAAGATAGGGAAATCTGACTTTGAGGGCAATATGCGCCGTCTTCTCACCACCTACCTGGATGGACTTTTCTGAAATGCATAGTACATAATCCGGCCCCGGCTCCTCATGGCAGCCGGGGCTCTTGCTTTCCCCTGATCCCCGTGATATGATGGGGGCAGACGCCGGCACAGAACACGAAAAGTGCCGGGCAAAGGAGTTATCGATTATGCTGATCATCAGAACAATGGAGAAAAAAGACGAGGCAGTCATCCTGGAAATGATGAAGGACTTTTACAACAGTCCCGCCTGCCTTCACACAGTCCCGGAAGAGAACTTCCGGCGTACACTGGCAGAGGCCGTGGCAGGAAACCCCTGCGTCAGAGTCCTGATCCTGGAGGAACAGGAAGCCAATGACCCACAGGCGGAAGCTGTCACCCTGGGCTATGCCCATTTCACCGTTTCCTGGAACAACGAGGCCGGCGGAGAGCAGATCTGGTTTGACGAGCTGTATCTGAAAGCCGAGGCCAGGGGAAAGGGCTGCGGCACAAAGGTCTTCCGGTGGATCGAGGAGCACTATCCGGATGTAAAGCGTATCCGTCTGGAGGTCACAAAGGAGAACACCCGGGCTATCTCCCTGTACGAGAGGCTGGGATACGGGGAACTCCCCTACTATCAGATGTGCAAGGACTTTTAGTAACACAGGAGCAGGCGCCCTCTTTGGGGGAGGACGCCTGCTCCTTTCTGTCCCTTCCGGCAGATCTGCCACATATTAAATGTACAGCTCGCACTCCTTCCTCTCAGAGCACGTTTTTTTCAGCATAGCGCCCACCGCGGCCAGCATGACGCCGCTCACCTTCCGGGCGGAGTGAGGACAGACGGATACGCAGCGCATGCAGGAAATACAGGCCTTGCTGTCCACGTTTTTGGGGTCATTCTTATCAATGGCCTGCACCGGACATTTCGCAGCGCACAGGCCGCATTTCACGCAGTCCTTTGTGGGCTTCGGCGTCATGCCGGCTCCGCCCTCCTTCTTGTAGGGGCGATTGCCCGGAACCGCCGGCTCTGAGGCGTCTCCTGCGTCCAGCTTCTCCCGGATCTTCCCTCCAAAGCCCTGCAGCTGCTCCTTGTCCTGTGCATCCGGACGGCCCGCCGCGAACTGCCGGGCAATGGAGTGCTCCGCCACAGCGGCCACCGCGGCTGTCACGCGAAAGCCCGCCTGCTTTGCGATATCCTGCAGTTCAACCAGGGTATCCTCGTAAGCCCGGTTGCCGTACACGCAGACAAGAACCGCTCTTGCGCCATTCCCTCTGATGGCCCCAAGTCTCCCGGCCGCTGTCCCCGGCACACGTCCGCCGTAGGACGGAACTGCGATCACCGCCACATCCTCTTCCTCCAGAGAAATGCCGGAGAAATCTGCCCTGCTGTCTGTCAGATCCACGCTCTCTGTCTCTTTGGCCAGCTCTCCCGCCAGAATATCCGCTGCCTTCTTCGTTCCTCCTGTGGGGCTGAAGCAAATCTCATAAAGTTTCATCTCACATCTCCTCCTGTCAATCTCTTACACTTGCAAATCCGCTTCAAAATGTATAAAATAGGATAATGTAAATTGAACATTTACATCTTTGTACAGTATAGCACAGGCCAGATGTAAAATCAACATTTACATCCCCCCTGTCCCTGTTACAGGAAGCTATATGAATGCCAATGAACAACACCGTTTTAATTATGGAGAGAGGATGGAAAGATGCAGATCAGCATGAAATGCTCCGTGGCAGTACACTGCCTGATTTTTATATATGAAGCGAAGGGAAAGGCCAGGGTGACAAGCACTCTGCTCTCCCAGAGCACAGGCTGCAACCCGGTGGTGATCCGCAATGTGTTCAGCGCCCTGAAGAAAGCCGGGATCATCACCGTCGCCCGGGGTGCCGGAGGCGCCGAGCTTTGCATGTCCCCCGCCGACATCACACTATACATGATCTACCAGGCTCTTGAGCCGGACGGCCTCTCCTCCCTCATCGGGATCCATCCCTGCGCGGACCGGAAATGTCCGGTCGCCCAGAACATCCACCTGGTTCTGCAGGGTCCCTACCAGGAGATTGAGGAAGCTATAAAAAAGACAATGAAGGGAATCACCCTGGAGTCCATGATCGAGGATTTTCACAGGAGGGTGGAGGAGCCGGACTCCTGATCCTCCCGCACCTCCGCTGTGATCCCCCTGTGCTCCACAGAGGTGGAGAACACGATCAGCGTCTTGGTCCGCCCAAAGCGCTGCAGCTCCCCGATAAACTGATCCAGCTCCACTGTGCTGGGGAAGAGCACCTCCAACACCATGGAATAGTCCCCGGTGACGCAGTTGCACTCGATCACATTGGGACAGGCCTTCGCAAAGGGATAAAATTCCTTTTTGTCCTCAGGCACCACCTCCAGATTGATCAGCGCCTTGATGTGATACCCCAGAGCGACCGGGTCGATCTGGGCGTGGTAGCCAGTGATAAATCCTTTTTCCTCCATCTTCTCTATTCTGGCGGACACGGCCGGCGTGGAGAGGTAGACCTTATTGGCTATCTCCTTCAGGGGCGTCTTCGCGTTCTCCTGCAGAATGTCCAAAATCACCTTGTCTATTGCGTCCAGCTTGTCATTTTTCATGCGCTCTCCTCCTGTTCTCTGTCCTGCCGTCAGCATACAGCCGGGATCTTCCCCGCAAAATAAAAAAGGCGTATCCGCACTTCCCCCGCGGACACACCCTTGCGTCTCAAATTCATGTTGCTGTCAGATTTTATATTTTTATACGCCAAGCATAGCACCGGCGCGCTCTCCTGTCAATCGGGCTTTGATTTTAAGCTCCACCTTTCAGGTTTAATTTTTTTAAGTATCAAGCGTCAGATTGTTTCAAAGTAAAACATTTTCAGTAAAAAAAGTAAATCTTTCTCGTTGTTTTCTCCCCCCATTGACTCCTGATTTTCAAAGTCTTACCATTTTTTTCAGTTGATGCGCAGCAGCAAAAAGCAGTGAAGGAGAAAAAACATGTCACATACATACGATCCCTATACCAATGTAATCGACACCATGACCAAGGCAATGGAGCTGGGACACATCGACCAGTCCATGTTTGAGATCCTGAAAAATCCCCAGCGGGAAATCAAGGTATATCTACCTGTAGAAATGGACGACGGCACGGTCCGGGTCTTCGAGGGATACCGGGTACAGCACTCCAATATCCGCGGCCCCTTTAAGGGCGGCATCCGCTATCACCAGAACTGCGATTTAAATGAGGTGAAGGCCCTGGCAACATGGATGACCCTGAAGTGCGCGGTCGCCGACATTCCCTACGGCGGCGCCAAGGGCGGCATCCAGGTGGATCCCCACACCCTCTCCAGAAGAGAGCTGAGAAACCTGACCCGGCGGTACACCTTTGCCATCGCCCCCATCATCGGGTCCGACACAGACATCCCCGCTCCCGACGTGAACACCAATCCCCAGACCATGGCCTGGCTGCTGGACACCTACAGTCAGCTGAAAGGGCATCCCTGTCCCGGCGTGGTGACCGGCAAGCCTGTGGAACTGGGCGGCTCAAAGGGAAGGAATTCCGCCACCGGCCGGGGCGTGGTCATCAGCACCAAGCTCCTCCTGGCACAGCAGGGACGCGGACTTGCCGGTACCACCGTCGCCATCCAGGGGATGGGAAATGTGGGCGCCAATGCGGCCCGCATCTTCTACCACAGGGGCGTGAAAGTGATCGCCATCAGCGACATCTCCGGCGGTCTCTACTGCGAGGATGGACTGGATATCGACACCATCTCTGTCTTTCTGGATCAGGAGGGCGCTCTTCTGAAGGATTACAGCGCGCCGGGCATCCGGCATATCTCCAACGAGGAGATCCTGACCTGCAAGTGCGATGTGCTCGTTCCCGCCGCCCTGGAAAATCAGATCACAGCGGAAAATGCCGGCAAACTGAACTGCTCCTTCATCGTGGAGGCCGCCAACGGCCCTACCACCGAGGAGGCGGACGCCATCCTGGAAAAGCGGGGCATCACCCTCATACCGGATATCTTCGCCAACAGCGGCGGCGTCATCGTCTCCTACTTTGAGTGGGTGCAGAACATCCAGGAGCTGACCTGGGACCGTGACCAGGTAAACGAAATGCTGGAAAAGCTCATGACCCGATCCTTCCAGAGCCTTCTGGACGTTGTGGATGAGTGTCACTGCACGCTCCGCATGGCGGCCTACATCGTGGCCCTGCGGAAGCTGGTCACAGCAGAAAAGATGAAGGGGATCTTTCCGTAAAAAGATCCCCTTCATCTTTACCCGTCCTGTTTATCCTTCCGCGTACTTCCTGATGCTGGACGCATTGGTCAGCTTCTCCACCCCGTTCTCTCCGATCACCACCAGAGTCGGCGCGGACATGATCCGGTACTTCTTTGCCAGGTCTTTGTGCTCCTGGGCATCCACCACCCTGTACTCGATGTGGGCCTCCTCCAGCGCCTGCTTCGCGATGGCGCAGTTGGGGCAGGTCCTGGTAGTGAAGAGCAGCTTCACAGGGGCCGCCAAAGCTTCGTAATTCTCTCCCGCTGTCGTTTTTTCTTCCATCTCTCCCTGCATCTCATCCCCCTGGTCATGGGCGTGGAAATGAGAGTGGCTCAGGTCGTAGACCTTTCTGTCCCTGAACTCCTGGGCTTTTCCGTCGTTCCAATTCTGCACCGGGCGGTAGTAGCCGGTGATGCGGCTGTAGACCTCCGTCTTCTGTCCGCACTCCGGGCAGGTGTAGTGCTCGCCCGCAATGTAGCCGTGATCCTTACAGATGGAGTAGGTGGGGGACAGTGTATAGTAGGGGAGCTTATAGTTCTCCGCAATCTTTCGCACCAGGGCCGCCGCCGACTTCCAGGAGGGAAGCTTCTCTCCCAGGAAGGCGTGGAAGACGGTTCCCGAGGTGTACAGCGTCTGCAGCTCATCCTGGATGTCCAGGGCATCGAAAATGTCCTCTGTGTACCCCACCGGTAGATGGGTGCTGTTGGTGTAGTAGGGTGTCCCGTTCCCCTCCGCCGCTGTGATGATGTCCGGGAACTGCTCCACATCATGCTTGGCAAACCGGTAGGCCGTGGACTCCGCCGGGGTGGCCTCCAGGTTGTAGAGGTCGCCGTACTCCTCCTGGTAGCTTGACAGGCGCTCCCGCATGTGGTTCAGTACCCGCTTGGAAAATTCCTGGGTCTCCGGGTGGGTCATGTCCTTTCTGATCCACCTTGCGTTCAGCCCCGCTTCGTTCATGCCCACAAGGCCAATGGTGGAAAAATGGTTCTCAAAGGTGCCCAGATACCGCTTTGTGTAGGGGTAGAGCCCTCCCTCCAGGAGCTTTGTGATAACCGTTCTCTTCACGTGGAGGGATCTGGCGGAGATATCCATCAGGTGGTCCAGCCTCTCCATGAACTCCTCCTCATTCTCCGACTGGTAGGCAAGCCGTGGCATGTTGATGGTGACCACGCCCACAGAGCCTGTGCTCTCCCCGCTGCCGAAGAAGCCGCCGGATTTCTTGCGCAGCTCCCGCAGATCCAGGCGGAGACGGCAGCACATGCTGCGCACGTCGCTTGGCTCCATGTCGCTGTTGATGTAGTTGGAGAAATAGGGTGTGCCGTACTTGGACGTCATCTCAAAGAGAAGCCGGTTGTTCTCCGTGTCAGACCAGTCAAAGTCGCTGGTGATGGAGTAGGTGGGGATGGGATACTGGAAGCCCCTCCCGTGGGCGTCCCCCTCGATCATGATCTCAATGAACGCCTTGTTAATCATGTCCATCTCCTTTTTGCAGTCCCCGTAGGTGAAATCCATCTCCTTTCCGCCCACGATGGCCGGCAGGTTCGCCAGGTCGTCCGGCACCGTCCAGTCCAGGGTGATGTTGGAAAAAGGCGCCTGGGTTCCCCAGCGAGAGGGCGTATTGACACCGTAAATAAAGGACTCTATGCACTTTTTCACACCCTCGTAGTCCAGGTGATCCGTCTTTACAAAGGGCGCAAGGTAGGTGTCAAAGGAGGAAAATGCCTGGGCTCCGGCCCACTCGTTCTGCATGATGCCGAGGAAATTCACCATCTGGTTGCACAGCACGCTTAAGTGCTTTGCCGGGGAGGAGGAGATTTTTCCCGGAATTCCTCCCAGCCCCTCCTGGATCAGCTGTTTCAGGGACCAGCCCGCGCAGTAGCCGGTCAGCATGGACAGGTCGTGGATATGGATGTCCGCGTTCCTGTGGGCCTGTCCGATTTCCTCGTCGTAGATTTCCGAAAGCCAGTAGTTGGCTGTGATAGCTCCTGAATTGCTGAGGATGAGTCCCCCCACAGAGTAGGTGACCGTGGAGTTCTCCTTCACCCTCCAGTCGTTGATATTGACATAGTTATCCACGATCTCTTTGTAATTCAGCATGGTGGAATTCAGATTGCGGATCTTCTCCCTGTTCTTCCGGTAGAGAATGTAGGCCTTGGCCACATCCGCGTAGCCCGCCTGGACCAGCACCCGCTCCACACTGTCCTGGATCTCCTCCACCTGGACAAGGTCCTCTCTGATCTTCGGCTCAAAATCCGCCGTCACCTTCAGCGCCATCATGTCAATGATGGTGGGATGATACTGCTTCTTTTGTGCCTCAAAGGCCTTTGTGATGGCCGCGCTGATCTTGGCTATGTCAAAGTCCGCGATCTGGCCGTCTCTCTTTACAACCTGGTACATGTGACAACCTCCCCTTTTTATCTGTTTGGCTTCGCTCAATTTTTTCGTTCCGACCTCTTTATCATAGCATCACAGTCCAGCGCAGTCAACAAAAACAACAATATATTGTGTTGTATTTTCCCTGTCACGCACAATATATTGTTGTTATGTATTCTTTACGTAATAGTCACACTCCCCGGAGCTGCGCGGTTTTCACGTACTTTTTGACGATCTCCAGCGCCTGGAGGAGGATTTTTTTGTCGTAGGCGTGGAGGCCGGGAGCGAGTACATGCCCGGAGTCCACGAACTGCTGGAGGAAATACTGGTCTGCCCCCTCGATCCATTTTCCCATGGCCTCAAAGTCCGCTCTCTGGTGGAACTCACGCACTACTGTGGTGCGGAACTCATAGGGAATGTCGCCGCCCATGAGGAGGCGGATGCTCCTGTCAATCCGCTCCACATCACACAGGGGCGCCCCCGCAGTCCTTCCGTAGTGCTCCGGCGAGTTCTTCAGGTCCATGGCCACATAGTCCAGAAGTCCCTGCCCCGCCAGGTACTCCAGTCGGTCCGGCAGGCTCCCGTTGGTGTCCAGCTTGACGCAGTATCCGAGAGAGCGCACCTCCCGGATAAATTCCTCCAGATCCGGCTGCAGGAGGGGTTCTCCCCCGCTTATGCACACTCCCTCCAGTATGCCCTGCCGTTTTTTCAGGAACCGGAAAATCTCTTCCCCGGCTACAGTCTTCTCCGCCTCTCCTGTCACCAGATCCCTGTTGTGGCAGAAGGGGCACCGGAAATTGCATCCCCCGGTAAAAATCGTGCACGCCACCTTGCCCGGATAGTCCAGAAGGGTCAGCTTCTGTATGCCGCAAATGACCATGACCTGTCGCCTCCTCCTCATATTTATGCACTACTATAGCATATTTTTTTCAAATGAGGAATGACAAAAACCGGAATGAGGCTTATAATGGAGCGTATATCATGAAATGACTGAAGGAGGAGACTACATGGACAAAATCAGAAAACAGATCCTTCTCACACTTGAGACAAACAGCAGGATCGACCTAAGCGAGCTGGCCGTGCTTCTGGGCACCGATGAGGTGACCATCGCAAACGAGGTGGCGGCCATGGAAAAGGAACATATCATCTGCGGCTATCACACACTGATCGACTGGGACAGAGCGGGCGAATCCCTCGTCAACGCCCTCATCGAGGTGCGCGTCACCCCCCAGAGGGATCAGGGCTTTGACAAGGTAGCGGAGCGCATTTACAACTACCCGGAGGTCTCCGCCGTGTACCTCATATCCGGCGGCTACGACCTGCTTGTGACCATCGAGGGCCGCACCCTGCAGGAGATCTCACATTTTGTCTCCGGCAAGCTGTCCCCTATCGACGAGGTCATCAGCACTGCTACCTATTTTATTCTGAAAAAATACAAAGACCACGGAACCGTCCTGGCAAAACCATCTAAAGGAGAAAGGATGCTGATCACACCATGACAAGAAACCCATTATCTAAAAAAGCCACTGCCCTGGCTCCCTCCGGCATCCGGAAGTTTTTCGATATTGTGAGCGAGATGGAGGACGCCATCTCCCTGGGCGTAGGGGAGCCTGATTTTGACACCCCCTGGCGAGTCCGGGAGGAGGGTATCTACTCTCTGGAGAGAGGGCGCACCTTCTATACATCCAACGCGGGGCTCAAAGAGCTGAAGGTGGAGATCAGCCGGTACCTGGAGCGGACCATCCATGTAAACTACGATTACAACAGTGAGGTGCTGGTGACCGTGGGGGGAAGCGAGGCCATTGACCTGGCCTTTCGGGCTATGCTGGATCCCGGGGACGAGGTGCTCATCCCCCAGCCAAGCTATGTGTCCTACCTGCCCTGCGCCGTGCTGGCAGACGGAGTTCCTGTAACCATCCCCCTACAGCACAAAAACGCCTTCAAGCTGACACGGGAGGAACTGGAGACAGCCATCACACCCAGGACGAAGATCCTGGTCCTCCCCTTCCCCAACAACCCTACCGGCTCGGTCATGACCCGGGAGGATCTGGAGCCCATCGCGCAGGCTGTCATCGAGCACGACCTCTATGTAGTCTCCGATGAGATCTACTCTGAACTGACCTACAACGGAGCGCACTGCTCCATCGCATCTCTGCCGGGCATGCGGGACCGAACCCTGGTCATCAACGGCTTCTCCAAAGGCTTTGCCATGACCGGCTGGCGTCTGGGCTATGTCTGCGGACCCGCTCCCATCGTAGAGCAGATGACCAAGATCCACCAGTATGCCATCATGTGCGCTCCCACTACCAGCCAGTACGCAGCTGTGGAGGCTCTGCGAAACTGCGGCAAGGACGTGGAGCAGATGCGGGAGTCCTACAACCAGAGACGCCGCTTCCTTATGAACGAGTTCCGGAAGATGGGGATGGAGTGCTTTGAGCCCTATGGCGCCTTCTACGCCTTCCCCTCCATCCGGGAGTTCGGCATGACCTCCGAGGAATTTGCCACCCGCCTACTCCAGGAGGAAAAGGTGGCCGTCGTGCCGGGGACTGCCTTCGGCGACTGCGGAGAAGGGTTCCTCCGTATCTCCTACGCCTACTCTCTGGCGGATTTAAAGGAAGCCCTCGGACGGCTGGAGAAGTTCGTCAGCCGGCTGCGGGGATAATTTACACCCTCATCCTCCGCACAGACATCCGGAACAGGAAAAGTCCCGCCACAAACACAACCGCCAGCACGGACACGCCCAGGTTGGTGCTGCCCGTGATCTGGGACACCACGCCCACAAGGGTGGTGCCGATAAAGGACGCCCCCTTGCCGCAGATGTCCAGAAGGCCGAAGTACTCACCGGACTTTTCCGGTGGGATCAGCTTGGCAAAATGGGATCTGGACAGAGCCTGGATGCCGCCCTGGAAGAGTCCCACGCAGACCGCCAGGATCCAGAACTGGAACTGGCTCTCCATGAACAGGGCAAAGATGGCGATGCCTGTGTAGGCCAGGATACAGACTGTGATCAGGTTTGCAGAAGGATACTTCTTTGTCAGCTTTCCAAAGGCAATAGCCGATGGGAAGGCCACGATCTGGGTCACCAGGAGAGCCAGGAGGAGCCCGGTGGTGTCAAGTCCGAGAGCCGTCCCGTATGCCGTGGCCATGTCGATGATGGTGTAGACTCCATCAATGTAGAAAAAGTAAGCCACCAGGAAAATGAGGATCTTCCTGTCCTTTGCCAGCTCCTTCAGGGTGCGCCACAGCCGGCCAAAGCTCTCGCTGACCATGCCCGGCTCCTTCTCCACATAGTGGATCTGGCGGTATTTCCGCAGGAGCGGTGTGGTGGCCAGGAACCACCAGACCGCCACGATGAGGAAGGAGATCCCCATGGCTGTCCGCATGGAAATCCCAAGACTTCCCGCCCCCAGCACGATCCCCAGGCTGACGATAAAGGGGATGCAGCTTCCGATATAGCCCCAGGCATAGCCCTGGGAGGAGACATCGTCCAGCCTGTCCTTCTCTGTCACGTCGTGGAGCATGGAGTCGTAGAACACAAGGCTGGAGGAATATCCGATCTTGGCGATCACAAAGATGACCAGGAAGCTCAGCCAGGTGGCGGTGATGCCCATGGCCACGCACCCGATCACTCCCACCAGAAGGGTAGCCAGAAAGACCGGCTTCTTGTAGTTCTTCGTGTCCGCCACAGCGCCGAACACAGGCCCGATAAAAGCCACCGCCAGGGTGGCCACGGAGGCTGCGTACCCCCAGTAGGCCAGATATGTAACAGAGGACAGCCCCGCCTCCTCTGCCAGGTAGTTAAAATAGATGGGAATGATGGTGGACACAAGCAGGGTGAAGGCAGAGTTGCCCACGTCGTACAGGATCCACGCCTTTTCCAGGGATGTATATTTCTTCATTTTCCGTTCTCTCCTTTTGCACAGCGCGGTCCATGCCGCCCTGTTCTCATAAAATTACATCTATACAAGTATACCCCCGGTTTGTCAATTTGCAAACAGAAAAAAGTTAAGTTCCTGTAAAGTGTTTCTATTTTTTTACAGGTATGGTATAATGAATCAAATTTACGTACTGATTGTAAAGGGTGACACCTGAGCAAAAAGGCGCATTTACAAATGGACAAGCGGGAGTATTTTATACTTTTTTAGTCTGCGCCTCAGGGCGCGGACTATTTTTATGCCGCAAATGCCGGACAGGAGGACTATGGACACAGAAAGACTGATCGACAAACTGCACAGGGAGCGTGCCCTCTCCGGGGAGGAGTGGGTCCGGATCATTGACGGGCGCACCCCGGAGACAGCGGAGTATCTCTTTGGCCTGGCCCGGGAGGTGCGGCAGGCTGTCTACGGAAGGGATGTCTATATCCGGGGGCTCATTGAGTTCACCAACTACTGCCGGAACGACTGCTACTACTGCGGCATCCGAAGGAGCAATCCGCACGTCCGCCGCTACCGGCTTACCCTGGATCAGATCCTGGACTGCTGCCGTCGGGGCTACGAGCTGGGATTTCGCACCTTTGTGCTCCAGGGCGGTGAGGACAGCTGGTTCACAGACAAGCGGATAGTCTGTCTGATTCAGCGGATCAAGGCCGAATTTCCGGACTGTGCGCTGACCCTCTCCATCGGGGAGCGGGAGCACGACTCCTACCAGGCCTTTTTTGACGCCGGGGCGGACCGCTACCTGTTGCGCCACGAGACCAGCTGCAGCGAACACTACGCAAAGCTCCATCCGCCGGCCTTGAGCGCCGCTCACCGGAAGTCCTGCCTCCTGGATCTGAAGTCCATCGGCTATCAGGTGGGAGCCGGCTTTATGGTGGGCTCTCCCTTTCAGGAGACCCGTCACCTGGCGCAGGACATGCTCTTTTTGAAGGAGCTTGGGCCCCACATGGTGGGCATCGGCCCCTTCATCCCCCACAGGGACACTCCCTTTGCCAGGGAAAGGGCGGGCTCACTGGAGCTGACTCTGTACATGCTGGGCCTTCTGCGTCTCATGCTGCCGGATGTCCTTCTCCCCGCCACCACCGCCCTCGGCTCCATCCGAGACGGAGGGCGGGAGCTGGGCATTCTGGCAGGGGCCAACGTGGTCATGCCCAACCTGTCCCCCAGGGATCACAGGAAGGACTACTCCCTCTACGACAACAAGCTGAACACCGGCGCCGAGTCGGCAGAGGGACTGGCGGACCTGTCCCGGCGCGTGGAACAGACCGGCTGCCACGTGGCGGTCTGCCGGGGAGACTGGCGTCCCTGCCCTGATCAGGAGTAAATAAAACCCGCCCCACAGGGGAGGATTTACAGCAAGGAGGATTTTAAAAATGTATGATGTAAATTCCACACATCCGGACGACTTTATCAACCACCAGGAGATTTTGGAGACGCTGGCCTTTGCGGAGGAGAATAAACACAATGAGGCCCTCATAGACGAAATCCTGGAGAAAGCCAAAAAGAGAAAGGGCCTCTCCCACAGGGATGCCGCCGTTCTGCTGGACTGCGACATTGAGGAGAAGAACCAGGAGATCTATCGGCTGGCAGAGCAGATCAAGAAGGATTTCTACGGCAACCGCATCGTCATGTTTGCCCCCCTCTATCTGTCCAACTACTGCATCAATGGATGCACCTACTGCCCCTACCACCTGAAGAACAAGCACATCCCCCGCAAGCAGCTCTCACAGGAGGATATCCGGCGGGAGGTCATTGCCCTCCAGGATATGGGACACAAGCGCCTGGCCCTTGAGGCTGGCGAGGATCCGGTACGCAACACGATGGACTACTACCTGGACAGCATCAACACTGTCTACAGCATCAAACACAAAAACGGCGCTATCCGCAGAGTCAACATCAACATTGCCGCCACCACAGTGGACAACTACCGTCTCCTCAAGGAGGCCGGCATCGGCACCTACATCCTCTTCCAGGAGACCTACCACAAGGAAAGCTACCTTGAGCTCCACCCCACAGGCCCCAAGCACGACTATGACTACCACACCACAGCCATGGACCGGGCCATGGAGGGCGGGATCGATGACGTGGGCATCGGCGTCCTCTTCGGTCTGGATAAATACCGGTATGAGTTCACCGGCCTTCTCATGCACGCGGAGCACCTGGAGGCTGCCTTCGGCGTAGGCCCCCACACCATCAGCGTGCCCCGCCTGCGGGATGCGGACGACATCGATGCCAGCTCCTTCAAAAACGGCATTGACGACGAGACCTTTGCCAAGATAGTAGCCTGCATCCGCATTGCCGTTCCCTATACCGGCATGATCATTTCCACCCGGGAGAGCAAAAAGTGCAGGGAGAGGGTTCTCCACCTGGGCATCTCCCAGATCAGCGGCGGCTCCCGCACCAGCGTAGGCGGCTACTGCGAGCCGGAGCCGGAGGACGCACGGTCCGAGCAGTTCGACGTGATCGACAGCCGCACCCTGGACGAGGTGGTTCGCTGGCTCATGGAGATGGACTACATCCCCAGCTTCTGCACAGCCTGTTACCGGGAGGGCCGCACCGGCGACCGCTTCATGTCCCTGTGCAAGAGCGGACAGATCCAGAACTGCTGCCATCCCAACGCCCTCATGACACTGGAGGAGTACCTGATGGATTACGCCTCCCCGGAGACAAAGGCTATCGGCGACCGGCTCATTGACCGGGAGATCCAGAACGTGCCAAACCCCAAGGCCCGGGCCGTGGTGGAGGAAAATCTCCGCCTCATCCGCGAGAACAACCGGCGGGATTTCCGCTTCTGACCGGTTCCCTCAGCAACTGGAAACACTGACAGAAGAACCTTACAGGAGGAGAAATATGAGCTTAAACAACACCCCTTCCGCCGAGCGGACACACATCGGCATCTTCGGCCGGCGCAATGCCGGCAAATCCAGCCTCATCAACGCCCTCACCTCCCAGAGCCTGGCCATTGTATCGGACATCAAGGGCACCACCACCGACCCGGTGACAAAGGCCATGGAGCTGCTGCCCTTAGGGCCTGTGGTGCTCATCGACACGCCGGGCCTGGACGACACGGGAGAACTGGGGAAATTGCGCATCCAGAAGGCCTACCAGATGCTGAACAAGACCGACATCGCTGTCCTGGTGGTGGACGGCCCCGCCGGACTGACAGAGGAGGACCGGCAGATCCTTGCCCGGATCCAGGAGAAACACATTCCCTGCCTGGTCGCCGTGAACAAAGCGGATCTCCTCCCGGAGACAGCCGAAGCTTCTGCTGCCCTCAAAAACAACATAGCCAGTCAGGCAGAAGCCCCGTCAGGAACCGCTGTCTCTGCGCTGCCTGTCAGCGCGAAGACCGGCCAGGGGATACAGGAGCTGAAGGAGCGGATCGCTGCCCTGGCGCCAAAGGAAGATGAGAGCCGGCGCATCGTGGGAGACCTTCTCTCCCCCATGGATCTTGTCTGTCTCGTCATCCCCATCGACAAGGCTGCCCCCAAGGGCCGGCTCATCCTGCCCCAGCAGCAGACCATACGGGACATCCTGGACACAGGAGCTCTTGCCCTGGCGGTGCGGGACACGGAGCTTAAGGCGGCGCTGGAGGGAAAGGACGGAAAGCCGGGCCTGACGCCCAGCCTCGTCATCACCGACAGCCAGGCCTTCGCCTACGTCTCCTCGGTGGTGCCCCCGGAGATCCCCCTCACCTCCTTCTCCATCCTCTTTGCCCGGTACAAGGGCAATCTAAAAGCCCTGGCAGAAGGCGCCAGGGCTCTGGATACACTGAAAAAAGGAGACCATGTGCTGATCTGCGAGGGCTGCACCCACCACAGGCAGTGCGGGGACATCGGCACGGTCAAGCTGCCCGCCCTCATCCGGCGGCACACCGGCCTCACAGGTACGGAGGATCTGTCCTTCTCCTTCACAAGCGGGACGGAGTTCCCGGAGGATCTGTCCGGCTATCGGGTAATCATCCACTGCGGCGGCTGCATGCTGAACGAGCGGGAAATGAAATTCCGGATGGCCTGCGCAAAGGACACCGGCGTCCCCATGACCAACTACGGCATCGCCATCGCCCACATGAACGGGATACTGGAGCGGAGCCTGGCTCCCCTTGTTTAAATTAGCGTTGTCAACCAAAGAAGCCGTAAAAAAATATGCCAGTCTGTTTCTTCAACATTTTGAACAGACTGGCATATTTTGTCCTGACGCTACATCAGCGCAAACATTTTCATTTTCTCCCGAATGACATTCTTAGCAGCCTCAACCGATGGCCCCCATAAATTCTGGCACGAATACTTAAATCCTTGTTTTTTTTGTGTCTCAATATATGTTTTCCCCATAGCCACCTGAATATCCGTGCAGATATTCACTTTTCTGATCCCATGGCGTATCGCTTCTCTTACCTGATCCTCCGGCGTACCGGATCCCCCGTGGAGGACAATAGGAAGATTGACTTTTTCTTTAATTTTATCCAAACGGGGAATGTTCAGTTTAGGCTTAAAGGTATATTGCCCATGTGCCGTCCCAATGGAAACAGCCAGCGCATCCACCTTCGTTTCTTCTGCATACCGCAAAGCCTCCTCCGGATCTGTCTGCGCTGATTCCGGTCCTTTTACTGCAATATCCCCTTCTTCACCGACTAGCCGTCCCAACTCTCCCTCTACAGTTACTCCAAATGGCTGTGCTCTTCTGGCCACCTTTCGAGTCAGTTCCACATTTTGTTCATATGGTAACGCAGACGCATCAATCATAACAGAAGAAAATCCTGCATTGACTGCTTCATTGCAATCCTCAAATGTCGTAGCATGATCCAAATGCAAAGCTATAGGAACCGTTGCATTTTTACAAGCCATATAGGCCGTCATTACAGTCTCTTCCATTCCTCCCATCCTGTTGATTTCCAAACGCCCACATTGTAATATGACCGGCACATCCAGTTCCTGCGCACATTCTATAATTGCACGCGCCACCTCATATGACCAGAATTCAAAAGCTCCGATAGCGATGCCTCTGTCTTCCGCTATCTTTAGGACCTCCTCCATTGGCACAAAATTTGTCTTTATCATATTTTATCTGCCCCCTTTCAGCACTTCCTGAATCCCATCCGCCATTGCGCACAGAATTAAACTGCATGAAACTGCCCCTGCATCCAGTACCCCTTTTGACCTTTCGCCCAACCTGCTGGAGCGCCCATATCTGGCGATCATATCTTTGGTAGAATTCTTTCCAGCTTCTGCCGCAGCTTTCATTTTCTCTAAAGCCTCAGAAAACTCATCTCCTTCCTCCAGAGAAACCTTTAAACTTGCCACTGCTGGAAAAAGTGTATCTACCAGAGTTTTATCTCCCACTCTTGCCTCTACGATTTCACCCAAGGCTTCCAGACCATCCGAAAGCATTACAGTAAAATTCGCTAAATTAATTATTTCTTTACTTTCACCTGCATCTGCCATACTCATAAAAATGGTTCCGTAAATTGGTCCCATAGATCCTCCTATTTCGTTAAAGAGAACCATCCCCAGTTCATTCAGCCCCTCGGAAAAGCCAACGTCCTTATCTTTAATCCTTTCTCCAAAAAGGCTAAAACCTTTGTTCATATTCATACCATGGTCGCCATCACCGATCAGGCCATCCACCTCACCAAGATAATCTTTATTATCCTGGATTGCCGTTACCATTTTAAGGAGGACAGACTTCCCATCCGTATTTTTGAATCCATCCATTTTTTACCCTCCTACATCTGTTTGAGCCCCATAGTGTAAACAGGCATATCGATCAGCTCCTTCAGCTCTTCGTCTAGCTTCATTATTGTCAATGTAGCTCCCATCATATCCAGAGAAGTAAAATAATTTCCCACATAGGATTTATATATCTTGATTCCCTTTTCACGCAAAATACCTGCAATCTCTTTGTAGAGCACATACAACTCCATAACAGGGGTTGCTCCCAATCCTGATACGAGCACGATCGTCTCGTCCCCTTCGACAAAAGGATAATCCGGAACGACAATATCCACCATACGCTTTGCCATATCTTTCGCACTCTCTAAAGGACACACTTCTATCCCCGGCTCTCCGTGATGGCCTATTCCTACTTCCATTGTCCCTTCTTTGATCTCAAAGTTCGGATGTCCCACCGCAGGCAGTGTACAGGGGGTAAGACCAATCCCAACACTTCTGGTCTGATCTATTGCCTTCTGTGCCGCCCGCACCACATCGTCAAGATTGCCTCCTTTTGCTGCCATTGCACCTCCGGCTTTCCACATTAAAATCTCCCCGGCAACGCCGCGCCTTTTCTCTTTCTGATCCTTAGGCGCCGACGCCACATCATCATTCGCCACCACCGTCTTCACGGTGATCCCTTCTTTGGCTGCCATCTTAACTGCCATTTTTACATTCATGTTGTCCCCCGAATAATTCCCGTAAAGGCAGGCAACTCCCTTGCCCTGGTCAGCTTCTCTGCACGCATCCAGAAATGCTGCCGCAGTAGGAGACGAATAAATTTCCCCAACGGCTGCCGCATCGCACATATTTTTCCCAACATAACCGATAAAAGCAGGCTTATGTCCGGATCCTCCGCCTGTGATGACGCCCGTCTTTCCCTTGGGGATATTTTTCGCTTTCACCACGCGAGGATTTCCAGTCCGCTCAACAATATCCACATGCGCGTCTAAAAATCCTTCCAGCATTTCGTCCACAATATTGTCCGGATCATTTAAAATTCTCTGCATATATATCTCTCCTTACTCTCCCAGGATTTCCACATCTATTTCCAGCATTTCACAAATCATTTTCAGTTCTTCTACTTTATCCCCATATACGGCATGGCAATGATTTGCATCAAACTTATCCAGGAATATCTGGTGATCAAAGGGAAGCCTAGCAAACACATGCGGCCATTCTTCAGTCGTCTCCGCCATCTTCTCTCTCGGCAGTTCCACAAAATCTGCCGGTATAATCGTCATCCTGTATTTTCCTTCTTTACGGTTCAACCTAGCAATCGTTGCATGTCCTGGTGCCGTCATAAGGTTCACATGACACCCTCCTCCAGCATACATTTCAAGTGCTGGATATAATGTAGTCTTGGCAAGGTTTCTCTTGTAATCGTCTGTACCTGTAGCATAATAGGTTGACTGTGATCCACAGTTACAGAATACCATCACGTTATATTCGCTGTCATAATGCCTCACATCCATAAAGATTACTGGCTCATCTGTCAGCATCTTCAGGATCTGCATTGTGAGTGCCGCATCGGAATCTGCTTCACATGCATAGACAACCGGTTCCTTTTTCCCATCCCAGTCGTACGGATCATTACAAAATGCAGCACAAATACATTCTGTACAATAGTGGCGGCTCATCTCATAATGACATTTCACTCCCACAAAATCGTACTCATTTTCTTTTATGATGGTTTTCAGTGCTTCATAGTGTCGAATCTGCGTTTTAAGCTTTTCGGGAGTAAACGTTGTCCCGTTATATTTGATTTCTCCCACATTCTCTGTCAGCCACTGGAATGCTTTCTCCACCTTTTCGTCCGGGACTTCTTCCGCACGTCTGACAAGTTCACTCTGATCCATATGATCTACATCTACTCCAAACTTCTTTTGCCAGTCCTGCATACTTACAGTTGCACTGTACATTCCCAAACTGCGGCCGCCGATCAATCCATATTTCTGTCCATTTAGCCTACTTACCACTTTTGCGCATTTTGCAAAACGAATATATTTTTCCAATACATTCTTCTGAAAGACATCACCACTTGCACGGAAATGACGAATTCCAAGATGATTTAGGGCTCCTCCGGCTGCCAGCATAGCCACCATGCCTGGCCAATCAGGATTTAAATTGGCTGCAAGGAGAAAAGGTCCTTTCCCGTTTTGAGCCGCTATTGCCGAAAAATTAGGAAAAGCAAACACTCCGTATGAAAGGATTGTCCCATCCACTCCCTGATTTTTTAAATATTCTGCCTGCTCTTTTGCTTTTTTTACACTGCATACCAGCTCCTGAGCCTCTATCACCTCGACTTCTCCGGAATCTCGGAGTGCTTTTACGATGGCATCTACCTGGGCCTGTACAATTCCTTTCAACTGCTCATGCACATCTTTATCTCCATCTGACAGTCCCATGATACCTAATACGGGCTTACTTCCAAATTCTTTTTTCATGCTTCTTCCTCCTTTGTGTGAAATTTTATATATCCGGGGTTTCTGCCCGCCGAATTTCCGTTCCGAGCCATATTGACCAGTTTTTGGATTTCATCCAGGGGTAGCTCGTGCTGAACTCCAAATAACTTGGTAAGATAGTAAATCTTCGCATTGTATTCCAGCGTCTCCGTTTTATAATATGCATTGATGAGGTCGGTCCCTACCGTAACTGTACCGTGATTTTCCAGTAAAAAGGCATCATAATCCTGTAAATAAGGTACCAGCCCATCGGCCAGCTCTTGTGTGGAGGGCTGTGCATACGGCACAAGGGGTACTGCTCCAAGTCCACAGACTGCTTCTGGCAAAATGTAGAAATCCATAGGGATATGCGCCACTGCAAGGGTAGTTGCAAAAGGCGGATGAGCATGGACAACAGCGCCTACATCCTTACGCTCCTCATATACTTTCAAATGCACTTTCACTTCGGATGAAGGTTTGTATGTTCCTTCCAACACTTTCCCTTTTTCATTTACTTTTACGATCATTTCAGGTGTCAGATAACCTTTGCTGATTCCCGTTGGAGTAGTGAGATATTCGTCTTCACTCAGCTTCACTGTAATATTTCCATCATTTGCAGCGACAAAACCATTTCTGTAAACCCTCTTCCCTATATCACAGATCAATTCTTTTATTTTATATTCGTCCATTTTAGCACCTTTCTATTTTTCTAAATCCAGGATAACCTTAATAGCTTTTTTCTCTTCCACAAGCTTTATAACTTCCTGAATCTCTTCTACACTTTTTACATGGCTGTAAAAATCCTTTGGATCAATAATCCCTGCCCTCATAAGTTCGATATTTTCTGACGTGATAGCATATTGCCCGTATGGGAAATTCAGCATTTGCAACAATGTATTATTTTTTAATCTCGTAAGATCCAGTGTACAGTCGTAATCCCTGAGCACGCCCATAGAGCCTACTATTCCATATGGGCGTAATCTCTGACTCCCTTCAGCAAGAATAGACGTAAATCCTACAATATCGATAACACGGTCAAATAGCCTTCCTGCAAGGATTTCTTCTTTATCCTGCGTATTAAAGTTGATCGTTTCATCTACTTCCGACAGTTTTTTTGCCAGTTTTAGTCTCTCCGCTACTCCATCAATAACCGTAATCGTCCTGGCTCCCAGATATCTCATATATTTCATAGTTGCCAATCCCATCGGGCCGGCTCCATATACAAGAACATCCTTGTCCTGTACATCAAAATTACGCGCTGCACTGAAACATTCATTTAGTGTAATGAGAGCTCCTCCGTCAATCACATCAAAATCCGATGGTATCTGCACACATTCCAATTGTCTCGGATTAAACTGAGATTCTTCAACACCGTCTGCTATCATAGCTTTTTGATCCTGAACAACAGCATAATCACACATAGCTCCCCACGTGCATCCGTATGGAGTCCCTGGCATAAGTTTTATGATCGGATTCATGATTCTGTCGCCGACTTTGTAATTTCTCACCTTACTCCCCAACTCTACAATATCTCCCACGCCTTCATGCCCCAAAAGTGTAGGAAAACTGTCTACTTCCACAGACATTTCACCTTTTATGATATGGAAGTCTGTTCCATTACAAAAACCACATGATTTCATCTTTACCAGGGCTTCATACGGCCCGATTTCAGGCACAGGAACATCTCTCACCACCTCTACTTTCCCGTTTCCAACTGCAGCAACTCCTCGCATAAACTTCTGTTCCATGCGCTCCCTCCTTCTCCTATCTTCCGCCGCACAATCCTTTATATTTCTCTTTTTGCCTGTCCCAGGCATCCTTTCTTCCAGGACTAAATTCTGTACACACAGTACAACTGCGGACAACCTCTCTTATTTCTTCTTCCGTCCCTAGTTCTCCCATTCCATAAGCCTGGATCAGCGCATTCCCCATTGAGGATGCCTCTGAAGGTCCCGTCCGGACCGTAATTCCCAGTATATCTGCCAGGAACTGATTTAGCATGGCTACACGATTCGCACCGCCGATCACATAAAGGACCTCTATCTCTTTTCCCGTCACATCCTTTAACATGTCAAATGCTTCAGCTGATCTCAATACAATACTCTCATATATGATCCTTGTGATCTGTCCCAAATCATCTTTCTCAGGAACCCTCTGACCCGTTATTTTCAAATATTTCCGGATCTCTTTCACCATATCGTCCGGATGGTAAAAGTCAGGATATTCTGTATCTATTAGAGCGTAAAACGGTTCCGCCGCTTCGGCTTTTGCAGCTATATCCCCATATTCCAGCTTAATCCCTTCTTTTTCCCATTGCCTTTTGCACTCCTGTAAAAGCCACATACCCATTATGTTTTTCTTGAGAAGAACGTGTCCAAAGGCAAGCGCTGTATTGGACATTTGGTGTTCATAAGATTTTTGGACATCCGCCGTCTCTTCAAGCTCCATCCCCATCAAAAACCAGGAACCTGTCGCAAGAAACGCCCATTTCTCATCTTTCCCCGCCGGTACCGCCACAGCGGCAGAAGAAGTGTCATGGACAGCTGGAGCAGTTACAACGGTTTCGTCTGTTCCAAGAAAGTCCTGCAGATCTTTCCTAATAGGTCCAATAACTGTTCCTGCCGGTATGACTGGCGGCTGAATAGTTCCGGGAATACGGAATGTCTCAAATATACGGTCTTCAAATGCGCTTTTTTTCAGGTTGTACATCTGAGAATAGGATGCCACAGACGCTTCGGAACATATTTTTCCTGTAAAAAGGTACATAAGGAAGTCACCAATAAACAATATCTTCTTATTTCCTTTCAATCCATCTGCATATTCATCCTGATAAGCCATAAGCTGCGTCAGAGTGGAATCCGGCATTTTTCTCTGAGTAGTCAGATTGTATATCTCTCTGTAGCTCATCTTCTCTTCCACTTTATTCATATATCCATCTGTCCTTTTATCTCTGTAAAAGACCGGAGGCAATACACTTCCCGTATCCAGATCCATAAGACAGAAGTCTGAACACCAGGAATCTATTCCAAGGGAATCTATCCTCACATTTTCTTTTACAAGATTTCCAAGCACCCAGCATATACAGTCATAGATCAAAAAAACATTTGTACTAAGATGCCCATTGATGAAGGATCTCGTCATAGGTAACCGATATATATCTTTCATCTGGAAGACCCTACCCTCTGTCAATTCTGCCAGACATATCTTCACACTGCTCGATCCAACATCCACTACCAGATAGTTCATACCATCTTCTCCCTCTCTGCCAGTTGGCAGTAAAAATCAAATCTTTCTTCCCATTTCTCTGTTTCCGAAGGCACATACATCTCTGTCTTAGTGTCACCAGCTGCGATTTCCGGAAATATTGCTGGATCCTCAATTTCTCCGGCCGCCCATAGCTGAACCAGGATGTTTCCTGCCGCAGTTGCTTCAGGGTTTCCTGCAATCACCTGGCATCCCGTTACATCAGCCGTGCATTGATTCAAAAACCGGTTATTTCTTCCCCCTCCTACAATATAAATCTGTTTGATTTCTTTACCAGTAACTTGCCGAAGCTGTTCATTGTGCCTTCTGTACTCACAGGCAAGCCCCTGCAATATCGTCTGAGCAATTTCTACAGGAGTACTAGGTACTTCCTGTCCTGTTGCAGAACAGTATCCGCATATTTTCTCTACCATCTCGCCCTGCTTTGAAAATTCTCGCCCATCCGGAAAGATTATAGAAGGGAAAAGAGGACTGTTCTGGGCCTCCTCGACCAACAAAGGAATCTCTATTTGTTTTCCTTTTTTCTTCCAATCTCTGACACATTCTTCCAAGAGCCACAGACCGGTGATATTTCGTATCAAACGGTATCGTCCCCATGGCTGACCTTCATTTGACATTTGCTGATCACAAGCCTTTCGCGATACATATGGCTTCCGGGATACAATTCCTTTCACAGACCAGGTTCCACTGCTGATAAAAGAACAGCCGCTTTTTTCCGGTACAGTCAGGACTGCTGAAGCCGTATCATGACATGCGGTCATAACTACTTTAGTTTGTTCCAGGTTAGTAAGGTTATTACGGATATCCTTTTTCAGATATCCGATGACTGTCCCTGCCTCCTGCAACGGATAGAAGATCTTTTCCGGAAGCTGTAGCTCTCGGATAAGCTCTCTGTTCCACTCTCTTTTTTCAGCATCAATCAGGCGGGACGTAGTAGCGATAGTAAACTCATTTGTTGGCTGTCCTGTAAATAAATACGCGAAGAGATCTGGCATAAATAAAAGACGGTCCGCTCTTTCCAAAGCATCCATTCCACTTTCTTTCATTCCCTTTAAAATATGTGCTGTGCTAGTTGTCTCAAACGTTCCGCCCACCTTGCCGTACAGTCCATAAGTATCTGTAAAAAATCTGGCAGAGATTCCATCGCTTATGGAATCCCTGTACGCCAGCGGCTCTTCCAGGAGTCTGCCCTCGTTATCCAAAAGCCCGAAATCTGTTCCAAAAGTATCTATTCCAACTGATTTGATAGGTTCCCCGCTTTTCGCTGCCGACTGGAGCGCCTCAACAAGATTATCCCGCATCTCATAGATATTCCATCGGTAATGTCCCTCTTTCCATATCGGAGTATGTCGAAATCTGGCCAGAGTTTTCATGCTCAAATTTCCATCGCTGTAAATCCCTTCGATCACACGGTAACTGCTTGCTCCGATATCTATTGCCATCACTCTTCCCATACTGTTCTCGCCTCATTCACGGCAGACTCTTCTCTGCATTGTATTCTTCATAAAGGTTTCCACCTGTGTCTCACTCACGATTCCGATATGTCCACCCAGCATTTGAGCATTTAGCGCACCTGCCGCACAGGCAAACCTGGCCCCTTCCTCCAAACTCATTCCCTTTAAAATAGAGTGGATAAATCCTGCCACAAAATTATCTCCGCATCCTGTTGTATCTGTAACCACCACTTCAAAAGGATCTTCATAAAATTCCTTTTCTCTGGTTCTCACATAGCACCCCTGGCCACCAAGCTTGATCACTACAGTACCGGCCCCTTTTTCTAAAAGCCTTCTTGCCGCCCCCTTCTCATCGGTCTCTCCTGTCACATATACTGCTTCTTCAATACTGGGCATCAGATAATCTATAAACGGATAAACAATATCCATAGCGTGAGGTCCAAGCACTTCTACATCGTGATCCATATCCGCAAAGGTAAGAAGGCCTCTGCTTTTGGCAGCTTTCATCAATTCTGCCACTCCTCCCTTGTCTAATTTGGCACAGCTGTAAAGACTGCCTACGGAAAGAGCCCTAGTCTGATCCAGCAGAGAAAGGTCTATCTGCTCGAGTCCGATCCCCTCATTTATCCCTTTGTCCAGAAAAAAGGTATGTTCTCCCGATTCATTTATACATACAAAAGAAGTGCTTGATCTGCTCTGTTCATTTTTCACGAGCTTTGAAGTGTCCACCCCCGCATTCAGAAGGTCAGCGCATATTGCCTTGCCCACCGGCCCGTTATCAACCTGAGCAAAGAGAGCCACTCTGTTTCCCAGTTTGCTGAGTACTGCCGCCTCATTTACCGCATCGCCTCCTGATGTAAACACTACTTTATCCAGAACATTCAGATGCCTCTGAAATCCTTCCGGAGAGATCCCTTCTATGAGAATGTCCTGTACACATGCGCCTACACAGAAGATATCATATCTGTCTTTCATCCCGTCACCTGTCTTCTCTACGTTTCAATGATCGCCTTGACTACATTCTGCGCATCATCCACCACAGTAGAAAATGCTCTTTCAGATTCTTCCAGGCTGAATTTATGCGTCACAATCTGTTTTACATCAATACTGCCGCTTGCGATCGCAGCAATAGCTGTGGGATAAAGATTTCTGTATCGAAACACACACTGGATCCGGATCTCCTTTTCCATAGCCTGGAAAAAATTGTATGTAATCTCACTCTGAGCAGCCATACCTACAAGTACGACTATTCCACCTCTTTTTACCAGAAAAGGCGTCTGTGCGATCGTCTCTGCCGAACCTGCCGTCTCAAAAACAACATCCGGACCTTCTGGCAGAAGTTCTTTTACACATCCCAAAACATCGTTTTTACTGGCGTTAACGGTATGATCTGCCCCCATATTACGTGCAAATTCAAGCCTTTTTTCATGAAGATCCACAACCACCACTTTTGACGCACCTCTGGCCTTTGCCGCAAGTAAAGTCACCAGGCCAATACAGCCTGCACCCAGGATGACTGCTGTCTGTCCAAGCCCTATCTCACCCAATCCTGTTGCATGTAATCCTACCGCCAGGGGTTCTACCAGAGCCCCTTCCATAGTAGATACATTTTCAGGAAGTTTGAAACACATATCCGCAGGATGCGATACATATTCCTGCAGCGCCCCTCGTACCGGAGGGGCGGCAAAAAATTTCATGTCCGGACAAAGATTGTATCTTCCTGTCTTGCAAAACTCACATTTTCCGCATCCATAACCAGGCTCTAAGGCCACTCTGTCTCCGATTTTTAATCCAGAAACATTCTCTCCTACTTCAACAACAGTCCCTGAAACTTCGTGCCCCAGCACAAATTTTCCCTTTAAAACATTGTCTCCTACTCTGCCATCTTTGAAAAAATGTACATCTGATCCACATATACCGTTATATTCTATTTTCACAAGCACATTTCCCGGCCTGACTTCTGGAATAGGTTCCTCTTCAATCTGCATTTTCCCGGGTTGTGTCAAATATACAACTTTCATTTCACGTCCCCCTTCTGTGGTATGATAGCTCTTCCTGTATCAGGATCAAAAAAGTACGCCTTTTCCATATCCAATATCAATGATACATCCTGTCCTTCTCGTATATGTGTTCTTGGATGAACGCTCGCAGTTATCTTGTTGCCCTCATATTCAAAATATAAGAGCGCCTCTGCTCCCAGCAGTTCATATACCTGGACTCTTGCATCAATTTCCCATTGAGGAAAAGTATTGATAAATATCTCGGAGTCTTTGATATCCTCTGGTCTGATCCCAAACACGACCTTTTTTCCGTCATATCCTCTCAACGACCTCTTTTTATCTTCCGGCAAACGTATTGTTTTCTTACCTAATTGTATAGATACTTCGTTTCCCTCTTCTTTTACGGTCACTTCCATAAAATTCATCTGGGGTGATCCAATAAAACCTGCCACAAACATGTTTGCAGGATTTTCATATAAATTCTTTGGCGTGTCCACCTGTTGTATCACACCATCTTTCATCACAACTATACGGGTTCCCAATGTCATTGCCTCTGTCTGATCGTGCGTGACATAAATAATTGTTGCTCCCAGCCTCTCGTGCAGCTGAGCAATCTCCAACCGCATTTGGACTCTGAGTTTAGCATCTAGATTAGAAAGGGGCTCATCCATCAAGAACACTTTTGGGTTTCGCACAATGGCTGCTCCCATTGCCACCCTCTGCTTTTGCCCTCCAGAAAGTTCCCTGGGTTTCTTTTTCAACTGACTCTCTAGACCGAGTATCCTTGCAGCCTCCTTGACTTTCTTATCCACCTCATCCTTTGAAAGTTTTCTTCTTCGCAGTCCAAACGCGATATTGTCATATACGTTCATATGCGGATACAATGCATAACTTTGGAATACCATTGCTATATCTCTGTCTCTGGCTGCCATTTCATTTACAATTTCTCCATCTATCTCAAGCTCTCCTGAAGTTATATCTTCCAGCCCCGCGATCATACGCAATGTAGTAGATTTTCCACATCCAGAAGGTCCAACAAAGATCAGGAATTCTTTATCGTGTATATCCAAATTAAAATGATCCACTGCCGCCACTCCATTAGGATAAGTCTTGCATATATTCTTCAATTTTATCTCCGCCAAGTCTGCCACCTCCTTCTATCGATATCTGGGACCATATACTGCACAAGCCCGGTAATCCTGGCTCTCTTTATCCATACCGAATGCTTCCCAACACGCCGGTCGGAATATATCCTTTTCGTCAACATTATGCATACACACTGGGATTCTCAAAATGGAACAAAGCGTAATCACATCTGCTCCGATATGTCCATAACTGATTGCTCCATGGTTTGCTCCCCATTTATCCATCACGTCATAGACTGTCTGAAATGCTCCCTTCCCTGTCAATTTCGGTACAAACCAGGTGCACGGCCATGTCGGATCAGTACGGTCCCATAGAATACACGAGACCTCTTCTGGCAAAACTACCGTATAACCTTCTGCTATCTGCATAACAGGTCCAAGCCCCCGGATCAAATTGATCCTTGTCATAGTCACAGGCATCTCCGATTCCGTCACAAACCTGGAAGAAAAACCTCCTCCTCGAAAATATCCCAGATCAGCAGGGCACCAATCCGTTTTTTCCAGACATTTATGGATATCATCCTGCTGCATTTCATAGAACCTTTTTACCACAGCGTTTCCGTTTTCATCTTTAAGAGCTCCACACATATCTAGACAAGAGGCTCCCGAATTGATGAGATG
The DNA here is from genome assembly GCF_000765215.1 of Eubacterium sp. ER2. Taxonomy (GTDB): domain Bacteria; phylum Bacillota; class Clostridia; order Lachnospirales; family Lachnospiraceae; genus Claveliimonas; species Claveliimonas intestinigallinarum. Next base: position 25,823 of record NZ_JPJE01000019.1, on the reverse strand, counting down.
GATAATTCCTCCCGCTCTTCCCGCTAATCCCTCCAGTTTATATCCTGTCACCCGCTCTACTGACGCGGCGCTCCAGTACGTACGGACATCCGAAAACATCTGGGCTCTCCCTGACAGGAGTTTATTACACAGCATAGCAGCTCCGTTAAGACTATCGTTTTCTGTGGCCAGTATATAAGGTTCTCTCACTCCGTTCCAATCAAAAGAAGAGTTCAGAAGAGCCTCCGCAAAATCAGTATTTGGATAGTGATCAGTCCATTGCCTCTGTCCCTGAAAACCTGCTGCAATAGCATTGTACCCCAGCTTTTCTTCCGGAAACTCATCTGGGAGGTCAGAATTCCCATTCATCAGATCTTTTATGATACACATGGTCTTCACTGAAAAATCCCAGTCTTTATCTTTTTCTTCACGCGTTCTTTGATAAATCTCAGGATTTTTATCAAATCCTTCCCTGCAGTTTTCACGCGTCCACGCAAGTGCTTTACTCACTTCATCTTTATCATATATTCCTTCTCTCAAACGCCGCAAGACTTCCACTTCGTCTACGGATTCCACTCGCATACCAAGATAGCTTTCAAAAAAATCATATTCTATCTGTGATCCTGAGATTCCCATACAGGAAGCGCCTATCTGGAGATAAGATTTCCCTTTCATGGATGCCACAGCCACAGCTGCTCTGACAAAACGCAGTATTTTCTTTTTCACATCTTCCGGGATTTCCCTGTCATCAGCATCCTGTACCTCCTGTCCATAAATAGAAAACGCAGGAAGACCTTTTTGGGCATGCGCCGCCATAACCGCTGCTAAATATACTGCTCCCGGACGCTCCGTTCCATTGAAGCCCCACACGCCCTTTATTGTCTGAGAATCCATATCCATAGTCTCTGTCCCGTAGCACCAACAGGGACTCACTGTTAAAGTAATTTCCACTCCCTGTCTGTGAAATTCCTCCTGACAAGCCGCCGCTTCCGAGACTCTTCCTATCGTACGTTCCGCCACAAGAACTTTTACCGGTACGCCGCTGGTATATTTTAATTCTGTCCGGATGAGATGCGCTGCCTTTTGGGCAAGCTCCATAGTCTGTTCTTCCAGTTGTCCCCGCACATCTATCTTTCCTTGTCTCGCATCGATTACCGGCCTGATACCCACTACCGGTTCCCGGCCGATCATACGATTATCTGCCATATTTTCGTCCTCCTTACATCAGACACAGGTATATGCACCATCAATCGTAAAATCCGCACCCGTTGTGAAGCTGCTTGCATCGCTTGCCAGATAAAGCGCTATTCCCTGCAGTTCTTCCGGACATCCCATTCTCTTCAGCGGTGAAAGCCCTGTCCATTCAGGAATCAGCTCATGTCCCTCGATTAAATCCGTCATAATATATCCAGGACTGATGCTGTTGACCCTTACATTTTTCTGAGCCCACTCTACTGCCAGAGATTTTGTCAGCATGATCACCCCCGCTTTTGATGCATTATATGCTATCTGCGGCTGCGGAATATTTACAATATGTCCGGACATAGAGGCCGTATTAATAATCGAACCTCTTCCTTGACGCAACATATAACGCCCGACTGCAGTAGCAGTAAGAAAAACCCCTGTGAGATTGATATCTATTACTTTTTTCCACTGTTCGTAGCTCATTTCTTCCGCAGGCACATTAATGGAAATTCCCGCGTTACAAAACGCAATATCTATCCTTCCCATTTCTTTGATCATCTTGCTGCACATATTCTCTACCTGTTCAGGCTGAGTCACATCTGTCCGGATCGCCATTGCTTTTACACCATATTGCTTTTCCAGAAAATCAGCACTTTCCCTGGCCTTCTCCTCATTTAAATCTGCCAGTATAACATCTGCCCCCGCTCCAGCAACTGCCATTGCATAATTTAATCCGATTCCCTGAGCTCCTCCTGTAACGACCGCTTTCTTTCCTTTAAGACAGAACTTCTCCTGAATATTCATGTCCGTACCCCCTTCATTATTTTCTGTATTTCTGGTCATATAACTCATAAAAGTATTTACACTCATCTTCACTTAAGTCCATAGGAGTTCCAACTAAATTTGCGTAATATAGCGCTTTTGTGATCGCTTCCGCTGCCTCTACTTTGTTCATGGCGTCTTCAACTGTCTGGCCTACAGCTAATACTCCATGATTTCCCAGAAGAACTACATCACTATGCTCAAAAATAGGTATAGCGCCTTTTAATATTTCCTCTGTTCCCGGACGCCCATAAGGCGCCACTTCAAAAACTTTAAAGTTAGCCATCATTTCCGGATATCCTTTTGTTTCCACTGGCTTATTACAGATAGCATGTGCTGTTAAAAAAGTAGGATGACAATGGACTACTCCCCCAATATCTTTCCGTATCTTGTATGTATCAATGTGCATGGGAAGTTCCGATGTCGGGCGGCAATTTCCTCCGATCTGCTTTCCCTCCTCGTCGATAACAGCGATCATTTCTTCCGTTAAAAGGGCTTTGTTTTTGGTTGTAGGCGTAATATAAATCAGACCGTCTTTTTTAGCTGATATATTTCCCTCAAACGTATTGACCAGATTTTTTTCATCCAGGCGCTTTGCAACTGCTAACACCCGATTTATCAGTTCTTTATCCATTTTTTCTCCTTTCAACCCCCATAAATATTTTGCGTGTTTTGATTTCCTATCCCTTCACTGCTCCCGCCGTCAAACCTTTGATCAGAGATTTCTGTGATATCCATCCAAAGATCATAGGTGGAATACATGATATCGATGCAGAAGCTGACAACTGAGCAATAAACTGCCCCTGCTGCTGTCCAAATCTCGCCATATACACCGGAAGAGTTGCAGTCGCATTAGTAGTTAAATTATATCCAAGGAAAAATTCATTCCATATAAATACAGCTACTAAGAGTCCTGCTGTCATGATCCCTGTTTTTGTCAATGGCATAATGATTCCCATAATAAGCTGCCGATTTGTACATCCATCGATCTTGGCGGCTTCTACTACTTCTGTTGGCACATCTTTAAAAAAAGAATACAGGAGCCATATGCAGAGTGGAAGATGAAAGCCAATGTATAAAAACAGCAGTCCTCCTCTTGTATGGCTTAAATTCAGCTCTTTAAAGACAATATATAACGGTATCAGAACAGCTACCGGAGGAAGCAGGATTGTAGTCACGAACCAGTTATACAAACTTTCCGACCGCCCCTCCTTCTTAAATTTAGCAAATACGATAGCGTATGTAGCTGGTATTCCTAAAATGAGGCAGATGCCTGTTCCGAGTACAACATGATACACTGTATTTTTCAGATAATTTATCATAGAGGCATCTGACAACACTTTTTGCCATGTCTGCAGTGTTGGATGAAAAAAGATTGCCGGAACAGCAGCCTCCACCTCTGTTTTAAAACCGCTCAGAATCATATATAAAATTGGGAAAAAATATAGCAGTGCAAACAAAAGCACAACAATACCTATGATCCATCTCTTTATTTCTTTTTTTGCTGCAGTTTTTTTACTTCTGGCATCTCTGTGAATTACTGCTTTTTTCACAATATCTCCCCTCTCTACTCATACACTGCCCGGCGTTTTTTAATTGCCCGGAATATTAGGTTGATTATTGTTAAAGTTACAACTACTGTGATCACTGACAACGCTGCCGCTCTTCCTACATTTGAACCACTAAACAAAGTTCTGTAAATATAAAATGTCAATGTATACGTCTGTTGTCCTGGTCCTCCTGAGGTAGTCGTCAGGATTAATCCAAACTCTTTCACCAGAAAAATCAGTCCCAGCATTAGGGCCACCTGCATATGATTAAAGATCATTGGCAGTTTAATTTTGAACACCATCTCAAACTTGCTGCACCCATCCAGATTTGCTCGTTCCAATACCTCTGTAGGAATTCCCTGAAGTCCTCCCAGAAGTACAAGTACAAAAAACGGCATCCATTGCCATACAAACAGGAAAACCAGCAGAGGTCTGGCATAATAGCTGACGAAATCAACCGCTTTCATTCCCAGCATATTTGCTATCGTACCTACCCATCCAAAATTTGTGTTTAATATAGTTGTTTTCCAAAGTACGCCAGTTGTTGTAGTCATAATAAAAAATGGGCTCAAAATCAATGTCCGTGAGAGTGTTTTCCCTGGTATATCTGAGTCGAGCATCAGAGCGATCAAATACCCCAATACCATACATAAAATGAGCGCTGCCCCGATCATTCCTACGGTTTGGAGACAGATCGTGTAAAACTCTTTGTCTTTCAGGTAGTATATAAAATTATTTAATCCGGCAAATGTTATCCCCTGATCCGGACGCACGATATTCCATCTTAACAGCGAAAAAATGATTGTCAGAACAAATGGCACCTGGGTAGCAATAGCAACGATGATACAGGCAGGCGCCACAAATGTGCGTTCTATAGGATATCTTTTTTTTATATTGAGTTCCGTTCTTTTCATAGCCTCATCCCAATCCTGTTCTTAATAGGGGCAGATGCCTCCGCCATACCACGTAAGACTTCTGCCCCTTCCATTACTCACTCTTTATTCTTTATATCCGCCCTCTTCTGCGGCTTCCTCGAAAGCCGCCTGCGTAGCGGCCAGTGCTTCGTCCAGAGAAATCTCATCTGTAACATAGGCTGCAAGTTCCTCTGTCATCGTATCTCCCGCCTCCTGGAATTCAGGAATAGCAATATACTGTAATCCAACATAGGGTACTTCATCTTTACATGGATGATTAAAGTCCAGATTGGACAGCGCTTCCAAAGTGGGTTCTGCGTACGGAAGATCTTTATATGCGTCCAGCTCATACGTAGAAGCTCTGATGCCAGATGGTGTAGAAGCACCACTAGGATCTTCCTTCAGGGACAAATCTACATAATCTTTAGAGCAGGCCCATACCATAAAATCAAAAGCTGCCTGTTTTTTCTCGTCAGAAGAATTAGGATTGATGTTCATGCCCCAGTTCCAGAGCCATCCGGCAGGTGACTGCGCATATCCTACTTTTCCCTTAATCGGTGAGTCTTCTGCTTCCAGATTAGGTGCATTGGATGTAGCATCATACCAGATACCACATTTTCCCGTATTCATCAAACTGATACATTCATTATAGGTATACGTGATAATGTCATCCTGTCCTGCATCCCGAAGAATATTTTTGTACATCTCCCATGCTGCTCTCTGCTCATCGGTCTCTACAGTAGCATTCCAATCCATGTCATAGAATTTTCCTCCCATGGCATTCACGATCGTAACAAACGGTGCGCCACTCATTCCCCAACCAGGAGCTCCTCTCATTGTCATGCCAACGATCCCTGCTTCATCATCATTAACTGCCACCGCAATATTATAGATATCTTCCCACGTGGGATTTTCCGGCATTTCTACACCTGCATTTGCAAGTAATTCCTTATTGTACATGAAGAAACTTGCCTCACCAAAAAACGGAAGAGCGTAAAGATCTCCTGTCTCAGGATCAGATACAGACTCCAGCATAGCGGGGAAAATATCATCCAAATCTAATGACTCTTTCTGTTCATCTGTCATGTTATCAATATACGGCTGCAGATTTTCTGCCCACCCATACTGGATCCAGAAATTCGCCTCATATGGACCTGTAAAATAAATGTCGTAAGTAGTTCCTCCAGTAGATGCCTCCAATGTCGCCTTTTCACGCAGATCATTTTCCGGTAACACAGCAAAATCCAGTTTTACACCTTCTGCCTCATAATACTCCTGAGAAAGTTCTACTAAATTGGATATAATAGGATTATTCAAAGCTGCGATAGAGACTGTGATCTCCCCATCGGATGAGCTTCCACCGCTACTATCCGAAGATGATCCGGAACATGCCACGAGTCCCATGCACATCGACGTCACAAGAAATGCTGCCAAAATTCTTTTTTTCATAAATTCTACCTCCTATCTTTTTATAATAAGCCGTTTTCGGACGGTCATCGCAGACAGGGCCCTCTATATAAATCTGCCGTCACCTCCAAAACAGGATTATCCCACGGATTATTCAAATGTAAATGCCACCTTGATGGAGCCTTTTCCACTTCCGCTTTGTTTAAACGCTTCTTTAAAGTCCTCCAGTTTAAAGATATGTGAAACCACGTTATCAGACATTAATTCCCCCGAATAGAGTCCTTCTATTGCCTTGGGAAAGCATCCTTTACTCAGGCTTACTCCATACATATCCAGTTCTTTTCCATCACCTATCACACTCCAGTCGCACGTTACAGGATCAAGAAACACGCTGAATTCTATAAAACGTCCTCCTTTTCGTATGATTTCCAGTCCCTGCTTTACACTAGATGGATGTCCTGTCGCCTCAATGTATACATCACAGCCATAACCACCTGATAATTCATTTATGATAGTTTCAAGATTTCCTTTTGCCGGGTTGATAGTGAGATCACAACCAAACTTTAGCGCTGTCTCCAAACGCTCCTCATTCAAATCCAATGCTATCAATGCTTTTGGATCATACTTCCTTGCTGTTGTAATCATTCCAAGTCCCAAACATCCTGCACCGGATATTACGACAACATCATCTTTACCGATTTTTGCACGGTCAATCGCATGCATAGAGCAGGCGTATGGTTCTATCAGAAGAGCCTTTTTTAATGGCATATCTTCCGGTATCTTGTAGACAAGAGACTCTTTGGTCAGTTTTGCATACTCGGCAAATCCTCCATTTAGATAATTTTTAAATCCGTATACATTATGAGGTACGCAAAGATGATAATTTCCCTCTTTACAAAATCTGCATTCTCCACAAGGTGCAATCTGTTCTACAGCAACACGATCTCCGATCTTAAAATCCTTATCTGCAATACCATAAGTTTCTTTTTCTTCGATACCCGGTCCTATCTCTACGATATGTCCTACAAATTCATGTCCCCCTATGGCCGGTACTTCTACATATGGAGGTTTCTTTCCATCTCCCCAAAAAACAGTTCCACCCTCATAGGCTTTCAGATCCCCTGCGCAAATTCCACAACCTTCGACTTTAATAATCATTTCTCCTTTTCCCGCTCTCGGAACATCAACTTTTTCAAGCCGGTAATCATGTGCCCCATAGGTTACTAAAGCCTGCATTTTTGTTTGCATCTTCTCACCCCTTTTGTCAACTATTCTGCTTTTGTTCTTAATTTTGTCCCCATTTTATTTATTAAAACGCTCATTGTCCACACAAAAAATGTTCGTTTTGATAGTTTTATTTTAATATCTCCAACATTTTTGTGCATTTTGCACATATGTTTCCATAAATCTCAAATCCCTTCTTATAGCGCTTAAATCTTGAAAAGTTTCATTCAAAAACTTTTAAAGCTTTATTTTTTATTGGCATAAATTGGTAGAATAAAGAAAAAGGATGTGAAAAATGATGAAAAATTTAAAATTGCTCAGATTGAACAAAAAACTCAGTCAACAGCAGTTAGCCGATATTCTACATACAAGTCAGCAATCCATTTACAAATACGAAAATGGTATTACTTCCCCAAACCTTGAAACTCTCATGTCCATGGCAGATTTTTTTGACACATCTGTAGATTATTTGATTGGTTACACCAATATCCCTGAAAAGATAGAACCTACTTTAGAATGCCATCTAAACAATGATGAGCAATCCTTAATCGAAAAATATCGTAGACTCACTCCCCATAACCGGGAGGTAATTCATATTATCATTGACGAATATCTTCATCTCTCATCAAGATAAAGCCAGGGGCAACCCGGTCATTTTCCTGGGATCAGCTCCTGGCTTCTGTATTTATTTTCCATTTCTGTACCATATGTGCGTTCTTGACACATATGATTCAACTCCCTATAATTAATTTTATACTTATCAGACTTGACGAAAGGACAGGCTCTCAATGAAATCTTCAACCAGACAATCACTTATGTACGACTATATTAAGAAACACAAAGAGGTATCTGTCAACCACATAGCTAAATACTTTAATATTTCTCCTGCTACTGTAAGGAGATATCTGGACAAACTGGAAAAAAACGGGCTGATATGTCGCAAATACGGGAAAGCAATTGTTTCTGACTTTAGCAAGGAAGAACTTTCTTTTCAATCACGTTCTCTGCGCAATCAGGAATATAAACATCGGATTGCCAGACTTACGCAGCCTTATTTGAAGTCGGTATCTTCCATATTTGTGGATGCCAGCACAACGACTTTGGAAGCCCTGAAACTACTTCCTAAATCTCAAACTTTAACGATATATACTTCCAATTCGGCAATTTTTCACTATCTTCAAGATTATCCTAATGTACATCTTTTTGTGCTGGGTGGTTATCTTTCAAAAACAGACGGTGTCTCACTTGATTCTGAAATCACTTTAAATATAGCGCGGCAAATTTATGTAGACTCCGCTTTTATTTCATGTAGCGGCTTTACACACGAGGGATTCTTTGAAACCGCCACAACCGGAATTGAAGTAAAAAGAGTTATGCTACAGAATTCTTCACACAATTACCTTCTTGCCGATCATACAAAATTCAATATGACCGGCGTTTTTCAAGTAGATGACTGGGATCCAATCCACACTTTAATCTGCGACTCTTCTTTTGATCCTAAAGCAGAACATCTGCTTAAATCAAAAGGCATCTCTGTTATATATTAGTCTTAATAGAGTGGCATAGCATATTTGATTACAGACCAGCAACCACCTATGAACATGACCACACCGATCACAAGAATATAGGCGCTGATCCCCAGAAGGGCGAGCAGCGTCTTTCTTTTTTCCCTGGGGAACAGTCCCCGGTCATATCCGGGCTGCCCCCTGTGGATCAGATAACGGCCAATATAGATGAGGAAGGGCGCTCCGCAGGCGTACAGCATATAGACCGCCACGGTAAAAAGGGGCAGATGGCTCGACATAGCTGTCTGCACCGCCTCTATGTCCCCTGTGCTCTCCTGCACCGGCATGAGGGACAAAAGCCCCAGAAGCAGCACCGGCACCGCGTTATTGACAAAGTGGAAGAGCATACTGTAAAACAGGTTGTCCGTCTCCACCAGAAGATACCCCAGGGCCACGCCCAGGATAGCGGTGGGGATCATTCTCCACACACTGCCGTGGAAAGCGCCGAACACCACAGCCACGATGAGGATGCCGGCCCACTTGCTCTTCATGCCCCGCAGACAGCCAAGAAAGCCTCCCCGAAAGGCCATCTCCTCGCAAACGGCAGGCGTCAGGGCCACCAGGAACAAGGCCAGCAACACAGGGACGCTCACCACAATATCCTGCACACCCTGGCCGGCCCCCAGCACCTCCTGGGGAAAGAAGTAGGACACAAGCATGGTCACAGCCATAGCCGCGAGGAAGGTGCCAAGCCACAGGATCAGCGTGCCCGCCACCTTGGAGGCCCGGGGCCATTTAAAGGGAAAGACTCTCCGCAGGTCCGCCCGGAACAGGGCCGCCAGAAGGACTGCCAAAAGAGCCAGCAAAAGCTCGTGGAGCAGGGTGCCCCACACCCCGAACCACAGGCCCAAAAATCCGCTCACCACAAAGATATCCAGCGCAAATGCAAGTACAAACAGGACGGCCATCCAGGGCCTTAAATGTCTTTTTTCCATAATAAAATAATCCTCTTCTTTCTTCTGTTCTGCTGTTTCTGTTGTTCCGTCAGATTCTAGTGAAAAATTATATTGTAGAGCATCAGGAGCATGATCAGGATGACAAGAGCCTTGCCGAACACAGCCCCCCTGCCATACTCGTCAAACACCCTGTTTTCCTCGAAAATCCCAGGATCGCTCTTTCTCTCCTTCCACTGGAAATCATCCATATAGTGCTTCCAGCCGGTTCTGTCCGTGTATACCGTCACCTCCGGGGACGCCAGATAGCGGTGGATGGGGCGGCTGTAGGCAGGGCTCTCGATCCGGTTTACAACCCCTGTCACCGGGTCCGGCACCTCCGCCTCCAGCACATAGTACCTCCGGTACCTGGTCCTGTGATGGCTGTCCTCATAGGGTGCGCTCTTCATGATGACATTCACGATCCGGCCTCTGGCTGCATTGCCGAACTCCCTGATCTCCCGTCCCTGCCTGCGGTAAAACAGAGCCCTCCTGACGCCCTGCACCGCGGTGAACACAGGAAGAAGCCCGGCCACCAGAAACAGAAGATAAGCGCTCTGAAATCCGCCGCCCGCGATGCCCCGCATCAGGCCCGCATACCAGACCAGTACGAAAATAATGGTAAAAGCGGTTCCTCTCATTTCCTCCTGGGCCGGACGTATCCTTTTTCTGAACATAACCTTTTCCCCTCTGGCAGAGCACGCTCTGCCGCCCTTCCTATTATGTATACAATTTTCTTTAATATAGCACCCCGGAAGAGGTATGTCAAGAAACCATACGCCTTGCCTGCTGCCATTTTTCGCGGTATAATCTTGAATGGCGGAGCATCCCTTTAAAGAAATGCTCCCACACAAAGGAGAAAACCATGTATACCTTCATCATAAACCCTGCCTCCCGCTCCGGCCTGGGCCGGCAGGTCTGGGAGAGCCTGGAGCCGATCCTCAGGGAGCGGGGCGTTCCCTACAGGGCGTATCTGACCCGCTGTCAGCGCCACGCTACCCGTCTGGCCCGGGAACTCACGGCGGACGGGAAGATCCATACCATCGTGGTCCTTGGGGGAGATGGCACAGTAAACGAAGTCATAGGCGGCATACAGAACCTTTCCGCCACCACGCTGGGCTATATCCCCGTCGGCTCTGGAAATGATTTCGCCAGATTTTTCCGCTTCCCCTCCGATCCAGGGGAGGCTCTGTCCCTCGTACTGGATCCCCCGGCGTACGCGGATATGAATATAGGAAATATTGTATACAGCGGGCACAGCAAGCGCTTTGCGGTCAGCGCCGGACTCGGCTTTGACGCGGCAGTCTGCCACCAGGCGGTGATCTCCCGGCTGAAGCCGGTCCTGAACAGACTGCACCTGGGCAAGCTGACCTACGCGCTGATCGCGCTGGACAGGCTCCACTTCCTGCGGCCTGCCAGGGTCACTGTCACACTGGATGACGGGTCTGCCCGCACCTTTTCGGACACGCTTTTTGTGGCGGCCATGAACCACCCCTACGAGGGCGGAGGCTTTAAATTCTGCCCGGACGCGAACCCCTGCGATGACAGGCTGGACGTCATTGCGGTGTCCGGCATATCCCGCCTTAAGGCGGTGTTCCTTTTGCTCCTGGCGCAGAAGGCCGCCCACACGAAAGCCTCCGGCATCTGCATCCGCTCCTGCAGGCAGATCCACATCGAGAGCGACACGGCCCTCCCCGTCCACACCGACGGAGAGCCTGTGTTCCTTCAGCGGCAGATGGATATCTCCCTGCTGCCGGAGCGCCTGCGGGTCATCGTGCCCGGAAGAGCGTCCTCCCGCTCCTGAAACTGAAGACAACGCACCAAAAGAAAGGAAGCCTGAAATACCATGTCCATCTATCTTCTAATCTTCATCGCCCTGCTGGCGGCCGGGGCGGCCCTGTATCTCTTCTCCATCTCCCCCCGCCGGTCCCGGCTGCAGGAGATGCGCAGGTTCATGAAGACCAAATTTGCCCACCGGGGCTACCACTGTGCGGCCAGGAAAATCCCGGAGAACTCCCTGGCCGCCTTCAGAGCCGCCCTGGACTGCCACTACGGCATCGAGCTGGACGTGCACCTGACAAAAGACGGCCAGGTGGCCGTCTTCCACGACGACACGCTTGAGAGGGTCTGCGGGGTTCCCGGCTCCGTGGAGTCCCACACCTACAGCGAGTTAAAGCAGCTGTTTCTCCAGCACACGGCCGAGCGGATCCCTCTTCTTGCCGACGTGCTCTCCTGTGTAGACGGGCGGGTTCCCCTCCTCATCGAGCTAAAGCTGCCCGGCAGATCCATGAAGCTCTGCGAGAAGACCTGCGAGCTCCTGCAAGGCTACAAAGGCCCCTGCCTGATCCAGTCCTTCAACACGCTGGGGCTTCGCTGGTTCCGACTCCACGCGCCCCACATCCTGAGAGGCCAGCTGTCCTCCAACCTGACGGCGGACGACGACACGGCGCCCTACATCCTGCGGTTCCTTGTGAAGCACATGCTGTCCAATTTCCTGGGCAGGCCGGACTTCATCTCCTATAAGCTGAAGGATCTGCCGGAGCCAGGCGTCTGGCTGTGCCGGGTCCTCTTCCGGACGCCTGTCGCAGTGTGGACGCTGAACTCTGAAAACGCCATGAGAAGAGGTATTTCCGGGTATGAAATGCAGATTTTTGAAAAAGAAGCTGAATTTTATTAAGAAACAGTGAAGCGCCTTGTTGAATAATTTTTTTCGTGTTATAATCCGATTGAACTGGAAATATAACTTTTATATGGAGATCATGCATCAGATCGGAAGGACGTATCAATATGTTTGAAAAGGCAAAAAACTTCATTAAAAAGTACCGTCATGCCTGGGTACTGCTGTACGGCTTCATCTACATGCCCTGGTTCCTCTGGCTGGAGAAGCATGTGCGCCGCGGCTATTACCTGATCCACTCTCCGCTGGATGACTATATACCCTTTGTGGAATATTTCATTATTCCGTATTTTCTCTGGTTTGTGTTTATCGCAGTCACAGGGGCCTACTTTTTCCTGACGGACAGACGGGGTTTTTACAGGATGTGTACGTTCATGTTTTCAGGCATGACCATATTTCTTATCATTTGCACCATCTTTCCCAACGGTCTGGCTCTCCGGCCGGAGACCTTCCCGCGGGACAATATATTCACGGACGCGGTGAGATGGCTGTACCAGACAGACACCCCCACCAACGTGCTGCCAAGCATCCACGTCTTCAACTCCCTGGGCGCGGCCTTCGCCATCGGGCACAGCCACGCTCTTCGGAAAAAACAGTGGGTACAGCCTGCGGCTTACGTGCTGGCAGGACTCATCATCCTGTCCACCTTGTTCCTGAAGCAGCATTCTGTGACAGATGTATTTGCAGCCATGGTTATGGCAGGCGTAATCTACTCTTTCGTGTATGTGCCTGCCGGGAAAAAGGCTCCAAGCCTCTCCCATCAGCCAACATAAACGCAGGCATCCCTTGCGGTAAAGGGATGCCTTTGCTATAATTTATTATAATAATGCTTACTTTAAGGAGGAATAATTATGTACGCAGAATTTACAGATAACCTTGTAACAGGAAATGAGATGATCGACTCCCAGCACAAGGAGCTCATCGAGAAGATCAACGCGGTGATGGAGAGCTGCGAGCAGAGTAATGACAAGGCTGTTGCTGTCAAGACGCTGGACTATCTGGAGGACTACACAAACTATCACTTCTCCGCTGAGGAGCAGCTTCAGAGAGAAATTGATTACCCCGGCTTCCAGAAGCACAAGGAGCAGCACGACATCTTCAAGCAGACCATCGCTGACCTGCAGGACATGCTGCAGGAGGAGGAAGGCCCCTCACCGGCTTTCGTTGCCAAGGTGCAGGAGAAGGTAATCGAGTGGCTCTATGTACACATCCAGGGATTTGACCGTTCTGTAGCTGAGTACAAATTCATGCGTGAGAACAACGAACGCCTGTAAACCGCAAAGGGGAGTCTTACCGATGAAAAAGATACAGGGCCTTCTTGTTCTGGTGGCGGCCATCGCCCTCATTGCCGTGGGCTTTCTGGCCTCTCGACTTCTGGAGAGCGGCCCGGAGGTGACTGTCAGCGCTACTTCCATCGAGGAACGGCTGACCCGCTGCAGCTCCCTCACCACCGCCCGCCTGGAATACAGAGGGCTTGTCAAATACGAGGAGGGTGACATCCCCCTCATCAATAAAAAGGCTTTTTCCATGATCTACGACGCCCAGATCAGTGCGGGCATCGACCTTGAGAACGCCCAGGTGGAGATCAGCGGCCGTGATATCAGCATTACCCTCCCGGAGCCTGCCGTCCAGGACATCACCATCGACCCGGACTCCCTGGAGTTCTACGATGAGCAGTTTGCTCTCTTCAACTGGACCGACAGGGAGGACACGGTAAAGGCCATGGACTATGCCATGGAGGACGCCCAGGCCAAGGCCACGCAGACCGACATCCTGGCCCAGGCCAAGAAGCAGGCCCAGACCGTGATCGAGACCCTTCTGGCTCCGGTCACAGAGGACGGCGGCTACACGCTGCACATCCAGTAGCCCCCTGCCATGTGTCAAATCGTATCAAGTAAATGTTGTTCTAAACTAAAAGCTTTCGCAGACACCTCTGCGAAAGCTTTTATATTTCCCGTATCATCCTGTCTCATTCCCTGTATCTCTCATTTCCCAGCCGGATCTTCAGATACCCGGCGTACTTCTCAAAGGCGGAGGGGATGGCGTACTCCTCCTGGGCGGTCCTTGGATGGATAAAGATCATCTCCTCCCGACAGGACTTCTCCAGCTCATCCACCTGCACCAGGTAGCCCACCATGTCCCACTCCACATGGCTGAAGATATGCCGGGCTTCACCCAGCTTCTTCACCCGGACAGGGACAAGGCCGATGTCCTTGCTGTAGGCCACCGCCTCCTCCATGGTCAGGTGCCCCTCCACGTTGGGGAGCTCATAGAGCCCTGCCAGAAGTCCCTTTGACGGGCGCTTTCGGATGGCTGCCGTGTCCCCGTCCCGGAAGATAAAGACAGTCCTCTTCTCCACCCGGCGTTTCTTTGCCTTTGTCCGCACCGGCAGCTCACTCTGGATCCCCTCTCTCTTTGCCCGGCACAGGTGGGCCAGGGGGCACTGGACGCACTTTGGCTCTCCGCCCGGGAGACACACCAGCGCCCCAAGCTCGATGAGCCCCTGGTTGAAGTCGCTGGCCGCGTCGGCGGGGATCACCTCCTGCAGCTCCTCCTCCGTCTTCCGCTTCACAGAGGCCTTCATGATGTCCTCCCTGCTGCCCAGAAGCCGGGAGACCACCCGCAGCACGTTCCCGTCCACCGCAGGCCGGGGAAGCCCGTAGGCAAAGGCGCTGACAGCCCCCGCCGTATAGCTCCCGATCCCCGACAGGGAAAGGATATCCTCATACCTGTCCGGGAACACACCCCCGTACTCCTCCATGATCTGACGGGCCGCCTTCTGCATGTTCCGCACCCGGTTATAGTAGCCCAGGCCCTCCCACAGCTTCAGCAGCACGTCCTCCGGCGCCTCCGCCAGCGCCTTCACGTCCGGCAGTGCCGCCAGGAACCGCTCGTAGTAGGGCTTCACCGCCTCCACCCGGGTCTGCTGCAGCATGATCTCAGACACCCACACCCGATAAGCGTCCGGGTGCTCCCGCCAGGGGAGCTCCCTTTTATTTTTCCGGTACCAGTCCACCAGAGGCTTCCGGATTTCATAGAGGATCCTCTCCCCCAGCACCACAGGCACTTCCCTCCGGATGGAGATGCTCTCTTGCTCCACATGGCAGTCCCAGGCTGTCACCCGCACCCCTGCCGCCGCTTTCTTAAGAGCCTCCCCGAAGGCGGGGTGGGTGTCCATGTTGGGCGTAAAATAGTCCACCCCCTCCATCTGCACTACAAAAAAGACGACAGCCTCCCAGCCCTCCTTGACTGCGGCGGACAGCTCCTCCATGTGCTTCACCGCCCGCTCGCTGGGTGCGTCCGGGAAGCGCACCACGCCGTCCTCCTCCAGAGTGACTCCCTTCACCTCGATGAGGATCTTCCGCTCTCCCGCCTCGGCGTACAGATCGATCCTGGAATTTCCAAAGGTGTACTCCGGCTTCAGATAGGTGATCCCGGGCAGAAAGGCGCGGCCCTCCTCTGTCTCCTCCAGCCACTCCCTCACAAGGGCGTTGGGTATCTGGGAGTCCATGTTGATGAGCCGCTCTCCCTTCCACACGGCGATCAGATCCCACTGTGTCTTCCTCTGAGGGTTATCCGACTTCTGCACACAGACCCTGGCGCCAGGCACAAGAAGCTCCGCGCATCTGCCTGTGTTCTTCACATGAACCGTCTCTTTTACGCCCTCTATCTCCACATAGGCGATGAACCGGTTGGGCCGCTCAAGGAATGTTCCTTCCTGTATTCTCTCGTATCTCATACTCTGTCACGCCATCCTCTCAAGAAATCCGGGCAGGTCCCGGAGATTCTTCAGCTCCCCGTCTATCTTTTCTTCCAGCTCCTCGCCCGCTCCCGTCAGGTCCGGCACCATGACCACATGGCAGCCGGCCCCCAGAGCTGAACGAAGGCCGTTGGGGGCGTCCTCCACGGCCAGACACTCCTGGGGCTTACAGCCCACCTGCCGGCAGGCGTACTCGTACACGTCCGGATAGGGCTTGCCCCTCTCCACCATAGTGGCGCACACGAGCCTGTCAAACCACTCTATGATCCCCGTCTCCATCAGATACTGCCGGGTCCTCTCCTCGTCCGTGGCGGTCACCACGGCCAGCAGGTATCCGGCCTCCTTCAGGGCCTTCAGGGTCTCGTCCACAAAGGGCTTCTTCTCCACCCCGTGCTCCTTCAGATGCCGGCTCATCAGCTCTTTGCGCCGCTTTCTGATCCCCCAGTAGTCCGCCTCCTCCCCAAAGCGCTCCGCAAACCACCGGCTGGCATAACGGCTGGCAAAGCTGCGCAGCATGCAGGAGTCCTCCACCGTCATCTCCACCCCGTGCTCCCGGGCGGCCTGCCGCCAGAACCGGGTCAGGTATTTCTCCGTGTCGATCAGCGTGCCATCCATATCAAACAGGACTGCTCTTATCATACTATCTGCCCTCCCTTCCATAAAATCTATTCTATTGTCCACGTTTTCCCGCGCAATGTCAAATGGTTTGTCTACGAGAAAGCGGATATACACTCCGAAAAATGTATATCCGCTGCATTTTTTCTATTCAGGAAACCTTTTAAAGCACCTTTGACAGGAATTCCCGGAGTCTTGGCTCTTTCGGATTTGTAAAGAACTCCTCCGGCTCTGCCTCTTCCCGGATCTGTCCGGCGTCCATGAAGATCACTCTGGTTCCCACCTCCCGGGCAAAGCCCATCTCGTGGGTGACCACCACCATGGTCATGCCGTCTCTCGCGAGCTGCTTCATCAGATCCAGAACCTCTCCCACCATCTCCGGGTCCAGGGCGGAGGTGGGCTCGTCAAAGAGCATCACATCCGGCTCCATAGCCAGAGAGCGCACGATGGCGATCCTCTGCTTCTGTCCTCCCGAGAGCTGGGACGGATAGGAATGGGCCTTCTCCTCAAGGCCAACCAGCTGCAGGAGCTCCATGGCCTGCTTCTCGGCCTCCTCCCTGCTCTTCTTCAGCACCTTGATGGGGGCCAGCGTGATGTTCTCCAGAATGGTCTTGTGGGGGAACAGATTAAAGTGCTGGAACACCATGCCCATCTTCTGGCGGTGCTTGTCTATATCCACCTTCTTGTCCGTGATATCCACACCTTCAAAATAGATATGTCCGCTGGTGGGAACCTCCAGAAGGTTCAGGGATCGCAGAAAGGTGGACTTTCCGGAGCCGGAGGGCCCCACGATGACCACCACTTCCCCCTTGCGGATCTCGGTGGTGACGCCGTTCAGCGCGTGGAGAGCGCCTCCGAACACCTTATGTACATCTTCGACTCTTATGAGCACTTCTCCGTTAGTGATCACTGTTTCTCAGCCTCCTTTCAAGCAGACTTACCAGCCTGCTGAATATCAGCACCATGACGAGATAGACCAGCGCCACTGCGATGAGAGGCATGAACGCGTCATAGGTCCTGCTCCGGATGATGTCGCCTCCCTTTGTGAGATCCTGCAGGGCGATATAGCCGGATACAGAGGTCTCCTTCAGAAGGGAGATAAACTCATTTCCCAGCGCCGGCAGCACGTTCTTAAACGCCTGGGGCATGACTATATAGAACATGGTCTGGCGGTAATTGAATCCAAGGCTCCTGCCCGCCTCAAACTGCCCGTTGTCAATGGACATGATGCCGGATCGGAAGATCTCCGCCACGTAGGCTCCGGAGTTGATACCGAAGGCCATAACCGCGACCATGACCTTGCTGATATCCGTACTCCCGAAGATGACAAAATAGATGATCAAAAGCTGTACCACTACCGGGGTTCCCCGGATCACGGTCAGATAGAGATTGCACAGGGCGTTCAGTATCTTCAGCTTTCCCGTTCGGTCGTGGGTGGAGCGCACAATGGCCACCAGAAATCCAAGGACAATGCCCAGGATGACGGCGCACAGCGTGATCTGCAAGGTCACGATCAGGCCGTCTGTCAGATACTGCCACCGATTGTCCGTTATAAAATTATTTACAAATTTTGACTGCAAATCCTGCAACATCTCTTACACCTTTTCTTCCCTATTCAGCGCCAGCTTCGCTGTCCGCGGAGATATATTTTGCGATGATCTCATCCAGCTTGCCGGACTCCTTCAGAGTAGCCAGCGCATCGTTGATCTTGTCTACCAGCTCTGTGTTGTCCTTGGCAACCGCGATAGCGTAGTCCTCCTCGGTAAATGCCTCGTCCAGGATCTTCAGCCCCTCGGACTCTGCCACGAACTCCTTGGCCGGCTCGCCGTCGATGATAACCGCGTCAATCTTGTCCTGCGTCAGGGCCTGCACAGCCTCAAATCCCTTGTTGTACTGCTCTACTGTGGCATCCTCGATATCTGTGGCGTAGAGGTCACCTGTCGTTCCAAGCTGTACGCCGATGGTCTTTCCAACCAGATCGTCCGGTCCGGTGATGTCGCTGTCCTCTTTTACGATAATCACCTGTGTAGCGTGAGCATATGTATCTGTAAATGCCACGCTCTCCTCACGGTCCGGTGTAACGGTCATGCCGGCAGCTCCGATGTCTGCCTTTCCGCTTGTGACAGCCGGAATGATAGAGTCAAATGCCATATCCTCTACCTTCAGCTCCATGCCAAGCTCCTCGGCAATGGCTGACGCAATGTCCACGTCAATGCCCACAACCTCGTCTCCCTCGTGGTACTCGTAGGGCGGGAACTCCGCGTTTGTGGCCATGACAAGTGTGTCGTCACCGCTGTCCTCTGATCCGCCCTCAGAGCTTCCTCCGCAGGCAGCCAGTCCCATTGTGCACACAGCGACAAGCAGCATGCTTAAAACTTTTTTCATCTTCATAATTCTTTCCCTCCAGAATATATTTTTTCATTATTAATGCATAAAGATACACGTCAGTAAATATTCTAACATGTCCAGAATAAAAAACAAGTGGCTTTTTCTATATAATCTATAGAAAAAACCACCAGTTTTTTATGCAATGATCATCTGAACGATAGCCGCGATAATGATGACCGCGCCGAGAGCGATCCTGTAATAGCCGAAAACCTTGAAATCATGCTTCTTGATATAGCCCATCAGGAACTTGATCGCCACTATGGACACGCCAAAGGATACTACGCATCCGAGAAGCAGCAGCCCCGCCTCCTTCGCTGTGAAGGAGAGTCCAAAGCCGATCAGCTTCAGGAAGCTGGCTCCAAACATGACCGGTATGGCGAGAAAGAAGGTAAACTCCGCAGCCACGCCCCTGGAAATGCCGATCATCAGCGCGCCCACGATGGTAGCCCCGGATCTGGACGTACCGGGAATGAGGGCCAGCATCTGGAACACACCGATCCAGATCAGCATCTGGACGGACAGCTCCGATATCTTTGTCACCTTCGGGCGGACATGCTTGTTCCTGTTTTCCACTATGATAAAGAGGACACCGTATACGATCAGCATCACCGCCACAGGAAGCGGCTTGTAGAAGATGGCGTCCAGGTAATCGTTGAACAGAAGTCCCACCACTGCCGCCGGAACAGAGGCGATCAGCACCTTGATCCACATCTGCCAGGTCAGCAGCTTCTGCTTCTTCGTCTTCTTCGGCGAGAAGGGGTTCAGCTTGTGGAAGTAGAGCACCACCACCGCCATGATGGCGCCCAGCTGGATGACCACGTTAAACATCTCCATAAAGGCATCGCTTAAGTTCGGCTGCAGGAGATCTCCCACAAGGATCAGATGACCGGTGCTGCTGACCGGAAGCCACTCGGTAATTCCCTCCACAATGCCCAGGATTATGACTTTGATAATATCTAACATATGCTATCTCCTTTTAAATTTTATCATGCTCCTCATTCTGCCGCAGATCCCGCAGAACGTACTTTTCAATGGCCGCCGCGGCTCCCTCCCGGTCGTTGGAGAGGGTGATCGCATCCGCCGCTGCCTTCACCTCATCTGTGGCGTTTTCCATGGCCACGCCAAGGCCCGCTTCTCTGAGCATGGCAATGTCGTTGGAGCCGTCCCCCACTGCCATGATCTCCTCCCGGCGTATGCCCAGGAGCTCTCCCAGGATCAGAAGACCTCGGCCCTTGTTCACGCCCTTTGCGTTTACTTCTATATTATTGCTCAAAGCGCCTGTTATTTCAATATCCGGGACCTCTTTTTCTACCTCCTGCCAGGCCTTTTCACGCTCCTCCTTTGTGCGGAACAGAGCATGGACCTTGTCGGTGGATGCTTTGCGCTCCTCAAACAGGGCCATCACATCCTCCACCGGGCATCTGGAACCTGCTATATAACGGGCCATGGGCGCTTTGGGCACGTACTCATCGATGCGCTTCAGCTTCTCCTCATCTGCATAGCCCACGCCGTCATAGTAAATCTCCATCAGAGCGTCATAGCGGCTGCATATCTCCAGCACCCTGCTCCCTGTCTCGTAGGAGACAAGGCCTTCGTAGATCACCCTGTCCTCCTTCAGATCCACGATCCGTGCTCCGTTGGAGGCCACCGCGTAGCGCACCCCCGGAAGCTTAAGCACCTCCTCCGGGATGCCTGTCAGCGGCCTGCCCGTGGCCGGGAGCACTGTGACCCCTCTGTCAATAGCTTCCAGCAGAACCTCCTTTGTGTGCTCTGTCAGTTCTTTCTCCGTTGTGAGGAGGGTGCCGTCCATATCCAGCCCGACCATTTTTATCCTGTATCCCTTAGTGCTGCACTTCGTCATATGCCAGTAATTCCTTTCCTTCTTTCGTAAAGACCATCAGGCTTCTGCTCACCCTGTCCTGGCTCCTCTCGTAGGCCTCCCTGCCAAATTCGATCATCCTGGCAAGCTTCTCCTCGTCCCCTGCCGGCACAAAGAGCACCATGTCCTTTGAAGGCGCCATGATCACCAGGTCATCGTCCAGCTTCTGCACGCACACATCCCATATATGCCGCAGGCACAGGGAGCTGGCCTCGTGGTGTCCGTCCGCCAGGACGGCGTATCCCCCGTACCAGGTATGGCCAAAGACAAATTCCACGTCCCGGGCCAGGTTCTCACACGCCCTGTAGTAGAGCTTCTCTATATCGCAGTCCGGCGGCAGCATATTGTCCTTTATGATCTCATATGCGTCCTCCCCCCTCTGTATGACCAGAAGCACCGTGAGATTTCCAACAAAAGAAATCAGAGGCGTGTCCTTCTCGGAAATATTTTTCCCGTTCAGGGCATGGCTGTCACGCAGCTCCTCCTTCACCCAGGGATAAATCTTGTCCTCTATATTTTCCATTCTGTATTTTTCTTCTTCGTATTTTTTCATAAACACCGCTCCCTCCCGGATCTGTTCTATTCTATAAAATTATTCTTAAATCATCATAACAAAATTTGCGAAATAAAGCAATTTGTTGTATAATAGTTAGACGTTCGGATATACAAAAATTTGTAAGCGGACGTGCGGAACTCGCCGAGAGAAAGGAAATGTATATATGATGAGTACGAAATTCAAGCGCATGCTGCGGGCCGGCGTTGTGGCCGGATGTGTCGCAGCCATGGGGTGTACCGGCACTCTGGTATACGCAGAACCTTCTACGGAAGAACTGGAACAGCAAAAGGGCGCCCTCGAGGACGAGGTGGACAGCCTGAACGAGGAACTGAATAGTCTCAGCAGCGATATAGAGGAGCTCTCCGCCAAGATGGAAGAGACCCAGGCTGCTATGGAAGAAACCCAGAAACAGATGGATGAAGCACAGAAGAAAGGCGAGGAACAGTACGAAGCCATGAAGCTCCGCATCAAATATATGTACGAGGCGGGGGACACCACATTCCTTGAGCTTCTCTGCTCAGCGGAAGACATGGCAGATTTCCTGAACAAGACAGACTTTGTTCAGAACGTAAGCGAATACGACCGGGAGATGCTCAAGGAGCTGGAGAATACCCAGAACGAGATCAAAAAGCAGGGAGATGCCCTCAAGGAGCAGCAGACATCCCTGGCAGATATGGAGGAGGAGCTGAACACAAAGCAGGCAGAGCTTGAGCAGCAGATTTCCGACAAATCCGATCAGATCTCAGAGTACAGCAGTCAGATAGAGAAGGCAAAGGAGGCGGAAGCGCTGCTTGCTCAGCAGAGGGCAGCGGCACAGGCGGCAGCCCAGCAGCAGGCACAGCAGGCGGCGTCAGGAAGCTCAGGCAGCGGCCAGACAGGAGGCGGCAGCGTTTCCACAGACGGCAAGCAGAGCCTTGGCCGTTTCCGCATCACCCATTACTGCCCCTGCTTCTACTGCACAGGCAGCTGGGGCGGCAGCCACACGGCAAGCGGCACAGTTCCCACAGCGGGACGGACCATTGCAGTGGATCCGAGCGTTATTCCTCTTGGCTCACAGGTTATTATAAACGGACATGTGTACACCGCTGAGGACACCGGCGGCGCCATCAAGGGAAATGTGATCGACATTTTTGTAAACGACCACTCCACGGCACTGGCATGCGGCGTCTATTACGCGGAGGTGTATCTGGCAAACTAAAAAGAGCAGTCAATAGACAGAAGGCGCCCCTTTCGGAGCGCCTTCTCTTTGTGAGAAAAACTTATGAGAAAAACTATTTGCCGTAATAGCATTTGAGATAGATTTCTTTCATTTCCTTCATCAGCGGATATCTCGGGTTTGCACCTGTACACTGGTCGTTGAAGGCCTGCTCTGTCATCTCATCCAGAGTGTCAAGGAAGTACTTCTCGTCAATGCCATACTCCTTGATGGACTTCTTGATGCCGATCTTCTCCTTCAGATCCTCCAGTCTTGCGATGAAGTCGTCGAATACCTCTTTATCTGTGTTGCCCTTGCAGCCTGCGTAGCGTCCAAGCTCTGCGTAGTCTGCCAGTGCATGTGGATACTGATACTGTGAGAATGTTCCCATTCTTGTCGGAACTTCCTCTGCGTTGTATTTCATAACCTCTGTCAGGATCACAGCGTTTGCGATACCGTGCGGCAGGTGATGGAAAGCGCCCAGCTTGTGAGCCATGGAGTGGTTCAGGCCAAGGAACGCGTTTGCGAACGCCATACCAGCCATGCAGGAAGCGTTGGCCATTGCCTCGCGGGCCTTCGGATCCTTCGCACCGTTCTCGTATGCGGACGGCAGGTTGTCAAATACCATCTTGACAGCCTTCATGGAGAGACCCTTTGTAAAGTCTGTAGCCATGATGGATACGTAGGACTCGATGGCATGTGTCATAACATCGATACCGGATGCACATGTCAGTCCCTTGGGCTGTGTCATCATGTTGTCCACGTCCACGATTGCCATGTCAGGCAGGAGCTCGTAGTCAGCGATAGGCCATTTTACGCCTGTTGTCGCGTCTGTGATGATGGCGAAAGGTGTCACCTCGGAACCTGTACCGGAGGATGTGGGGATGGCTACAAAGTAAGCCTTCTCGCCCATCTTCGGGAATGTGAATACCCTCTTGCGGATATCCATGAAGTCCATGGCCATGTCAGCGAAGTCTGCTTCCGGATGCTCGTACATTACCCACATGATCTTGCCGGCGTCCATTGCGGATCCACCGCCCAGAGCGATGATGGTGTCGGGCTCGAAGGCCTTCATCTGCTCCACGCCCTTCTGTGCGCACTGCAGTGTCGGGTCCGGAGCTACCTCGTAGAAGCATGTATGCTGAATACCCATCTGGTCCAGTTTTTCCTCGATCGGTTTCACGTAGCCGTTCTGATACAGGAAAGTATCTGTTACGATAAATGCTTTCTTCTTGTGCATGATGGTTCCCAGCTCGTCCAGGGCAACCGGCATGCAGCCTTTCTTAAAGTAGATCTTTTCTGGTGTTCTGAACCACAGCATATTCTCTCTCCTCTCGGCCACTGTCTTGATATTGATGAGATGTTTTACTCCAACGTTCTCTGATACGGAGTTTCCGCCCCAGGAACCGCATCCAAGAGTAAGGGATGGCGCAAGCTTGAAGTTGTACAGATCACCGATACCGCCCTGAGAGGAAGGTGTGTTGATCAGAATACGGCAGGTCTTCATTGCAGCAGAGTGCTTTGCGATCTTCTCTGTCTCGGAGGGATCGATGTACAGCGCTGATGTATGGCCGTATCCGCCGTCCTCTACCAGCTTCTCTGCCTTCTCGAGAGCCTCGTCAAATGTCTTTGCCTTGTACATGGCAAGTACAGGAGACAGCTTCTCGTGAGCGAACTCCTCGGAGATGTCCACGGACTCAACCTCGCCGATGAGGATCTTTGTATTAGCCGGAACCTTCACCCCTGCCATCTCCGCAATCTTCACGGCTGACATTCCGGGGATCTTGTTGTTCAGCTTGCCGTCGATGATGATGGTCTTGCGGACCTTGTTCAGCTCATCGCCGGGCTTCAGGAAGTAGCATCCGCGGTAAGCGAACTCTTTCTTTACTTCCTCGTAAATGCTCTCCAGAACGGTCACAGACTGCTCGGAAGCACAGATCATACCATTGTCAAATGTCTTGGAGTGGATGATGGAGTTTACTGCGTTCTTGATGTCAGCTGTCTCGTCGATGATGACCGGTGTATTTCCAGGTCCAACGCCCACTGCCGGTTTTCCGGAAGAGTATGCTGACTTCACCATTCCAGGACCGCCTGTCGCAAGGATCAGGTCAGAGTCCTTCATAACAGTTGTTGTCAGCTCCAGTGACGGAGCATCGATCCATCCGATAATTCCCTCAGGTGCTCCTGCCTTTACAGCGGCATCCAGAACAACCTTAGCAGCCTCGATCGTACATTTCTTTGCAGCCGGATGGGGGCTGATGATGATCGCATTTCTTGTCTTCAGACAGATCAGTGTCTTGAAGATTGCTGTAGAAGTCGGGTTTGTAGTCGGAATAACAGCGGCTACCAGTCCCACAGGCTCAGCGATCTTTTTGATGCCGTAGGCCTTGTCCTCCTCGAACACGCCGCAGGTTTTTGTGTGCTTGTATGCATTGTATGTATACTCAGCCGCATAGTGGTTCTTGATGACCTTGTCCTCTACAAGACCACGTCCTGTCTCCTCCACTGCCATCTTTGCAAGGGGGATACGCATCTTGTTGGCCGCCATAGCTGCCTCAAAGAAAATCTTGTCTACCTGCTCCTGTGTGTAGGTGGCAAATACCTTCTGGGCTTCTCTCATTGCTTTCATCTTTGCTTCGAGAGCTTCCACGCTGTCGATAAATGTTGGTACCACCGCTTCTTCTTTCTTTTTAGCCATTTTGGTTTCCTCCGTAAATAGTTTTTCGTTGTTTTTCTTCAACCTGGGTTTAGTATACAGGTTCGTTAAATATTTGTCAATAACTTTTTGATATTTTTTTAACAAATATTTCTCTCTCTGTTTTTTCAATGACTTTGCTTCTTTTTTCCACTGCCCTCCTTTATCGTTCGCTCTTCGTTTCAGTGAGTGTATTCTATCATATTTTATCTGATTTGTAACTACTATTTCAAAAAGTATATTATTTAACAATAAATTAACTGTAAATAATTAGCTCTTTTCACGAACTTTGACACAACTATAACAATTTATATTCCCCATTGCCCCCTCTGATCTGGACAGAACTGAGCAGGGCAGCTGCAGCATAAAAAAAGAGTTCCACTGGAACTCTTTTCAGACTGTAGACAAAGGTGGTGCTGGAGCCCTAGCTCCAGCACCACTCTTTTTGCCAAAATGCCAACTCCCATATTTTCTTATAAA
>NZ_JPJE01000002.1 GCF_000765215.1 Eubacterium sp. ER2 | reverse complement strand
TTATCCTTTATAAGAAAATATGGGAGTTGGCATTTTGGCAAAAAGAGTGGTGCTGGAGCTAGGGCTCCAGCACCACCTTTGTCTACAGTCTGGCAGCACGGCTGACCAAAGCCGTGCTGTTTTTTTGACAAAAATCTCTTTTAATATTTTACAAACATTCCGGAAACCTTTCCCCAACATTCCGGCGCTATCCTTTAGAGCGTCAAGTGAAGAGAACGCGGAAAGGAGAAAGGAACATGGCGAAATCAAAGCTGGTAAAAGCGAATGAGAAGATAGCAGAGAAAGGAGGAAGAAAATAATGAAGAAAAGTACATTTACGGCAATGATCCTGGGAACAGTGGGAGGAATTCTCTTCGCGCTGGGCATGTGCATGGCGCTGATACCGGAGTGGAACGCCTTCCGGCCGGGCGTGATCATGGGAGTGGCCGGTGCGGCGGTGTTCCTTGTCATGGTGCTGGTGTGGAGAAAGCTGGAAAATAAGGAGCCCATCCACGTGTCGGGAAAGACCATCGGGACCGTGCTGTTCGGCATCGTGGGAGCCCTGCTCCTGGGTGTGGGCATGTGCCTGACCATGGTGTGGAGCCATATGATCCTGGGGATCCTGATCGGGCTCGTGGGCATCGTGGCGCTTCTTGCCCTCATCCCCATGACAAAAGGGCTGAAGTAACAGCCAAAATCATATAAGACTAAAATATACGGACACAGAGATGCGGGGCCGGCAGGAAAACTGCCGGTCTGTTTTGATGCAGGACCCCGGAAGCCAGGGGTGTCCCCTCCGGCGATTTCCAGTAATCTCATATTGTTTGCTCCCTGCGGGAGCAGGTACAATCAGTCTGGTCAGAAAGTGACAATATTTTTTGAAAGGATTGAAATCAGATATGAGAAAGATAAGAGCCCTGGTGGCAGCGGCAGTTACGGCGTTTGGACTCTTATGGGGCGGGCTTCAGGTCCAGGCGGCGCAGGTGGAGGGGGGAAAGCTCACGTCCTCCCTTGAGACTGTCCGGAAGGGGGAGGAGCTGGAGCTTACATTTGCCCTGGAAGGATACTCTGATATTGAAAAAGGAATTTGCGCCCTGAAGGGGACGCTGGTTCTGGAGCCGGACATTTTCACAGGGGTGTCCCAGGAGGACTTTGAGACGGTCAATTCCTGGGAGAAGCTGTTCTACAACCCGGACAACGGGCAGTTTGTCCTGATCCGGAGAGACGGCAGCAGGCAGGCGGAGGAGGTCTTCCGGCTGCGCCTTACAGCGGGGGAGGACATCCCGGCGGGGGAGGTGGCAGTGTCTGTCCAGGGTCTCTCCCTGTCGGAGGGAGAGGAGGATCTGCATCCGGGAGATGCCTCCCTGACTCTGTCGGCGGTGGCCCAGTACCCGGGGTCAGAGCCGGAGGATGAGATGGAGGCAGCAGGGGAAAGGGAGCCGTCACGTGAAATGGAGGCAGCTGATGAGACAGAGACGGAGCAGGAGGGGGCAGCTCCACAAGCGTCAGATAGCATAAGGACAGGTGACCCGGCTGCGGCCCTCCTCCTCCCGGCAGGTGCTCTTTTCCTGTCCGTGGGCGCGGCGGGAGTGATCCTCTGGGGGATCTGGAGAAAGAGGGGAAACGGACGGAGAAGAATTCTGGCCGGGAGCCTTGTCCTTGTGTCGGCGGTCGCCCTGACGGCAGGCACGGTCTACGCCTTTGCGGGCCGGGGGGAGCTGAACGGAGACGGGCAGACCGACTACACGGACGTGGAGCTTCTGGAGAGGCATCTGATTGGCCTTGAGACTCTGCCGGAGGACAGCCGGGCCAGAGCGGATATGAATTTGGACGGGCGTCTGACCGTGACAGACCTGGCTCTTCTCATTCGAAAAATCGAGGGAGAGCTGGAGTACGAGGTGGAGCTCTCCTCTGTGACAGAGAAATTCTACTACGAGAAGGGAGAGCAGGCGGAGCTGAAGCTTCAGGCCAAAGTGTACCATGGCGCGTCCATCGAGAAGGTGACCGTGGACGGCAGGGAGTATCCGGCGCAGGCGGTGCAAGGCACGTCCGTCTACACGGTGCGCCCGGATGGGGGCGAGGTCGCCGGGGTGAAGACGTGGCATGTGACGGAGGTGCTCCTGGAGAACGGGAAGCGGGTAAAGACAGAGCTTACAGAGCAGACTGAAGTGCTCAAAAGCCACCCCCAGGTGGACGGATTTCTGGCGGAGGAGGTGACGGATCAGGACAGGATGCGGTTTTCCTTCCATCTGGCAGACGAGGATCAGGCTGTGGAGAGTGCTTCCTTTGAGGTGCTGGAGGAGTTCCTGACAGAGCCCTTCTTTTCAGAGGAGGCAGTCCGGGGAGAGAACGTGTTCACCCTGGATTTGGAGGAGAATAAGCTCTACAAGGCCCATGTCCTGGTCACATACGACCGGAGCAGCGGGGCCCTGGACGCGGAGGGGGACCACGGGGGCAGCCTCTCTGTGGTGAAGGATGTGCAGATGAACCTGGACTACGCCTTTACCTTCGGCGGCATGAGGACCGGGCGTGAGGACGGGGAGCGGACTTCCCTGTTTTCCAAGAGCGAGCCTGTGGCGCTGACCTTTGAGAGCTCCAACGGGACAAGGTTCCGGCCGGAGCGGATCCGGGTGAACGGCACCTACTATCCGGTGAGCCAGGCGGGGGACGGGTACAGTGCCCTGCTGGATGGCTTTGACACAGCCGGGGAAAAGGAGCTCCGGGCAGAGCAGGTGGTGCTGGAAAACGGCAGGGCCTTTGATCTTACCGGGGACAACCTGCTGTGGGTGACTGTGCTGCGGGAAATGCCCCAGGTGCGGGACCTTGGGGCCACAGAGGAGGCAGAGGCTGGGCAGCTCCATGTCTCCTTCCGGCTGACGGACCCGGACGGGGCCCTGTCTGCCCGGGCGGTGCAGATCAAAAAGGCGGACGGACAGATTGCGGGGGAGATGGCCTTTACAGAGGAAGACCTGGAGGAAGGCGTCTTTGACAAGCGTATCCAGCTCACGGACAGGGGGCTGACAGACAGCTATGCGGTGCAGGTTCGGGGAGACCTGGCGCTGTCGGAGGAGAGCGATGAGGAGCAGGGACGGATCCTGGGAGAGACGACCCTGCAGGCCGTGACTCGTGCGGTGGTGACGGAGAGCCGGGCGGTCCGCCCCCTCCTGGAAAAGGGGGAGGAGGCGGAGTTCCTCTTTGCAATGGAGCACAATGCCCGGTCCGCGCCCTCTGCCCTTGTGATCGACCACCTGGAGGTGCCGGCAGAAGCGGTGGAGGGCGGTCTGTGGAAGGTATCTGTCCCGGCGCCGGAGCAGGCGGGAGTCCATCCCTTTACTCTGTCCCAGATCGTCTTTGAGGAGGGAGCCACGGCGAACCTGGAGACAGAGGTCCGGGCGGAGGTGTTGAAGGATCGGCCTGCTGTGGAGTCCCTGACCTGGGAGAAGACAGGAAAGGATGAGCTCAGTGTCCGCTTTGCTCTCACAGATGGGGACGGGGCCTTCCTGCGGGGGACAGTGCGGATTGAAGAGGAGGGCGGACAGCGCCTTCTCGATCAGCCAGTCTCAGCGGGAGAAAATCAGGCTCAGGCGGCGCTGACTGCCCGGGAAAGCTATGTGATCACCGTGACTGCGGACTACGACCGAGCCACAGGGGAGCTGGAGGAGGCCTCCGGTTCCGGCCAGTACAGGGACGAGGTGCTCTGTAAAGAGGCAGTGACCATCTCAAGGGACGCCCTGGAGCTCAAGGACATCAAGTCCCATCGGCTGTACTATGCCGGTGAAAGCGGCAGCAGTGAGGTGAAGGTGCTGGACATCACTGGAGGGCTCCCCAAGGACACGGACAATTACTATGCGGTCATTGAAATGGACAGCATGCCCGACTTTTACGGGGGAATCAGCAGCTTCCGGCGGGATGTGGATTCCGGCAGAGTGTACGCGGTCCTTGACCAGGAGGAGCTGATCCAGTACGGGACGGACGGCACCCGGGCGGCGGAGCACGCCTTTCCTGTAGCCTACAGGGATGAAAAAGGGGAAGTGCCCCTGGTCACAGGCGCCGGGGAGCTCTTTCAGAAGATGGCCGCGGATCCGGGAGGAAAGTTTGAACTGACAGAGGACCTGGACGCCTCCGGCATTTCCGGGGATGCCCCGGCTGTGGCGGGAACCTTTACAGGGGAGCTGGACGGAAACGGGTTCCGGATCCGCAATCTTCCCACCTCGCTGTTTCAGACGTTGAGCGGAGCTAACATCCACGACCTGGTTATCGAGGACGCACAGGTGACCGGGCAGCGGGGCGGCATACTGGCGGACGCTGTCTTAAACAGAACCCTTGTGGAGCGGGTGTTCCTTGTGGACTCTTCCATATCCAACAGCGTGGACGGCATGGGCGCGTTTGCCGGGAGGCTGTCTCAGTCCACCATCCGGGAGAGCGCCTCTTTGCAGGTTGCCGTCCGGGGACTGGTGGCGGTCGGCGGGATCGTGGGAAAGACAGAGAGCGGCGCTCTCATTGAGGACTGCTATGTGACCGGACAGGTCCAGGGAACCTACGACCACCCCTCTTTGGGGGCCAGGACAGGGGGGATTGCAGGCTGGCACGGAGGCGGGACGATCCGCAGATGCTACACCCAGGCAAGGATCATCGCCCCTGCGAAGAAAGGAAACGGAGGCCTCATCGGCGGCCCGGACAAGGGGGACCCGAGGATCGAGCACAGTATCAGCATGAGCACAGGCGCGGGTTACCGGATCGCCGGGTTTGACGTGCTGGGAAATGTGACGGAGGTATACGAGTACGCCGGCTCTGACAGCAGCACTAATATAACAGAGGCAAACCGGGATCAGGTAAAAGAGACAGATGCAATCTATGACAGGGCGCTCTATGAGGAGACGCTGGGATTTGACAGCGATGTCTGGGATTTGGATGGGATGGCCCACGGGAAGCGGCCCGCCCTCCAGGGAGCTCCTGTGATGGAAAACCAGCATGGGATCCCGTCCTATGACTCTGTGACCCTTCACCCGGATTACGACCCCGGCCGGGAGGTTGCCTACAGCAACATGGCAAAGCTGATGCCCTTGTCGGACACCCGGCTGTGGGTGGAGCAGGGCAATCGGCTTCCTGACAGTGACCCTCTGGTGGCAGGAAAGATCCGGCTTGTCCTCCCCCTTGACGGGAGGGGAGAGCTGGTAACGGGAATACAAAGGAGCGGGCCGGAGGAGGTCCGCACGGTCCGGCTTGCCCTTGAGAGCGGAGAGAGACTGGAATATCCGGTCTCCTTCCGGCGGCTCACCGGGAATGTGGCCGCCCTCTACCAGGTGGAGGGAAGATCCCACGGGTACCAGTTCCCCAGATATGTATCGGACATGGACCCTTCGTTTCTGAGCGGGATTGCCGCTTCGGCTGCCGCCTGGGACTACGCGTCGGACATCTCAGCGCTGACAGAAGAGGAGGAGAGCCGCCTTTACGGGGATTATTATAATGAAAAAATCAAAGCGGACATGGAGGGGATGCTGGAGAAGCTCTTCTCCTCCGGGGACAGATACCCCACCTACAGCAGCCACCCGGCTGTGCGGGAGCTGGCCCGGGAGAGGATGGAGGATGCGGAACGGCTGAAGAGGAGCCTCTACGCATATAACTATTATGACAAGTGGTACCGGATCAGCTACGGCGGCGTCTATCTGAGCGAGCTCCTCTTTTTCCACGGAGACCAGATCGCGAAGGACATGACAGCGGAAACGCTGACAGACCAGCTTTTATCCGCCCCTGCCGGGCAGCGGGATACGAACCAGGCCCACGCTTTCTACAGCAGTGTGCTGAAAAATCATACAGGCCAGGAGCTGACAGATTTCCTGGGCAGCCTGTCCGCAGGCATTGCCGGCTATGAGGATCCAAACGACTGGTTCAGTGACAGCTTTGCGGGTGTTCTTGTGGAGCAGGCGGCCCAGGGAGATGAGAAGGGCCTGATCCGATGGCGCGTATGGGATAACCTGTGCGGCCTGGAGGAGAGGAGAAAAAGCCTGGTGCTCCATATTCTGACAGCTCCTCAGGAGGATATGTATATGATCTCCGTGCCCTCTCAGCTCCTTGTGGGCAGCATGAACCGGTATCCGGAGTATCTTGTGAAGGATGGCCGGGAGAGGGAGCGCATCCGGCAGACAGCAAAGGCCTATGCGGAGAAGATGGGGATTTTCTACGGCGTCTCCTCCAGGTGGATGAGCAGCGCGGCCCGGCAGCTGAACAGCTTTGTAAATGTGCAGTATGATACCAGGCTGGGCTTCCCGGGAGGCGGAGCTGTGTCCCCGGGCATACAGGAGAAGGGGACTACGGCGGATCCGGTCATGAAGTGGGTGTACGAGGCAGGGCATATGCTCAGCGCCCTCAACGACAGCGCCGCTGTGGCGGACGGCAGCATCGTCATCTGGATGCACACCCCGGCGCTAGGGACAAGCGACTATATCTTCTTTACCTTCAGCCACGAGACGGCCCACAACCAGGACGGCAGATATTTTTACGGCGGCGCCGGCAGGAGAAAAGGGACCGGCGGGGAGGCCCATGCGGATGGCAACATAGCTCAGGAGATGCGGGACGGCATCATGGTATTCAACATTTCCAGGGTCAATGACATGGGAACAGAGATGACAAACAACTTCAGCTATGAGAGGATCGACTCTGCGGAGAAGGTTCACAGCTACTACAGGGAGATGTTTGACACAGGCTACGCTCTGGACTATCTGGCGGCCCAGGCCTTCTTCCAGCTGACGCCCCGGCAGCAGGCGGCGGTGGCCGTGACGGCGGAGCACACGCCCGGAGGAGAGGCCTCCATGAGCACAGTCTACAGGAGACTGACAGAGGAGGAGGCCGCCTCCATGGATCTAAGGAGCATGGAGGCCCTGTGGGACAACTGGATCTCCATCCGGACCGGCGCGTCCTACCCGGAGAAGGTAGGGACGGCCACAGACGGAAGCTACGGATTTGAGTCCTTTTACACTATGAACTGGTACCAGTCGCACAACGACCAGGGCTCGCCGGACACCCACTCCTTCAAGTGGCTGGGACAGGAGATGCTGGGGCTGGCAGGCTACGAGAAGGGCTACATGGTCTATATGTCTGCTCTCAGTGAGAACGACCTAGACGCCCTGCGAAAGATCACCGGCGACCCGGGCATTACGTGGGAATCGTACAAGCTGGGGCGCTACAGGGAGGCGGCGCAAAGGGTGGATGAGATCCCCTATTTTGACAAGGATGAGATCATCGCCCGGTTCCGGGCGGCCTTTGAGGAGGACGCGGCTAATGGCAATACGGAAAGGAGCACCGATCTGAAGCGGACTCTCTACGGTATCGTCAAGCGTGTGACCGGCGATTTCAGCCAGGGAGGCATTTACCAGAGCCCTGCTGTGCACACTGTCTCCTCGGCGGAGGAGCTGGTCCGGCTGGCCGCGGACAACCCATACGGGTACTATCGGCTGGATGAGGACCTGGATTTTGGCGGTTTGGAGCTGTCCGGCGGAAGCTATATCCCGGAGCGGTTTATGGGTGTGCTGGATGGAAACGGACACCAGATCACAGGTCTGCAGGGCCCTCTTTTCGGCAATCTGCAGTATACGCTGGTCAGAAATCTGACCATCCTCTCTGAGGAGGGCTCTGACGTCCAGGCTCTTTTGGCCGGAAGGTCCGGGAGGGTGCTGCTGGAGAATGTGACTGTGGAAGCCGGGACCGAAGAAGATGGAACCGCAGAAAACGAGGCAGTGGAAGATAAGGCGGCGGAAAATGAGACAGTGGAAAATGGAGCCGCGGAAAACATGACTGAGGAGGGTGTGGCTGCGGAGGATGAAGCCATAAAGGAGCCGGACTCCATCGGCCCTGATGCCGGCGGGCCGCAGGACAGTGACAAGGCCGGGGAAGAAATGCCCGGAGAAGAAACGACTGACAAATCCCCCTGACAGGGGACGAGGAGAAGAAGGCACTGGCCTCCGCGGCCCGGAAAATGAACAGAAATATAGAGAGGGTACTGTAGGAGAAATCCTGCTTAAGGGGCGCCTGATCCAAAGAAAGGGAGGGAGGACATGGAGACAGGTCAGAGCCGCGCCGACATGCGGAAAAAGTACGGGGGCATGTCCCACAGGGAGCTGGCGAGGTACATGCGAAGAGAGCTGAAGGAGTATAAAAAGTACAAGCAGGATAAATAGAAAATGATATAGAAGAGGACTTAATGCCATGCAGTCTCTGAGAGGCTGTGGAATTAAGTCCTTTTTGTTGTTCATGGTGTTTCCTGCCTGTCTTTGGCTCCCTTTTGAGGGCCGAAAAGAGAAGAGATTTCAGCCTCAGCTTTGGACGCTCTGCGTCAGCAGGGTGAGGAAGCGGCGCAGCACCGGGTGGTCGTTCTTCTGCTGGTAGTAGACGCCGAAGGTGACCTGGGGCAGGCCGGTGACGGGAATGTAGCGCAGTCCCTCCACCCTGGCACGGGGTATGTCCGGGTACAGCGTGTAGCCGAACCGGGCCTTCGCAAGGGTGAAGGCGCTCTCGATGCTTCCGGTCACATAGCGCTGCTGCGGCGGAAGTCCGGCCAGGATACTGTTCTGTATAGTGAAGATCGTGTCGTGGATCTGCCGGGGAGAGCAGGCGATAAAATTCCCGGTCAGATCCCTTTTCCGGAGAGACTCGTGCTGCGCCAGAGGGTGGGACGGATGACAGATGCAGGCAAAAGGAACCGTGCAGAGCTCCCGGAAGAGGAGGATGGATTTCTTCTGGTCCTGCCGGATGCCGAGGGCGGCGTGGATCTGGTCAGTTTCCACCAGACTGAGAAGAGAGGGGAAGGGGACCAGGCGGATGTTGGGCCGCAGCAGGGGAAACTCCTCCCCCAGCCTTTGGAGGACCGGGGGGAAGAGATCCGCCTCCATGCTGTTGTGGCATCCAAGCTCCAGGGGGATAAAGTGCTCGTGGCGTCCCAGCCTCTCCCTGGCCGACAGGGCGGTCCGCAGGATCAGCTGCGCGTCGGGAGCAAAGAGGATGCCCTCCTGGGTCAGGGCGACGCTCTTGCTGGTGCGGACGAAGAGCTTCACCCCCAGCTCCTCTTCCAGGGACTGGATCTGATGGCTGACAGCGGGCTGTGTGATCTTCAGCTCCCTGGACGCCTTTGAGAAGTTCAGATGCTCCGCTACCGCCAGGAAACATTCCAACTGTACTGTATTCATAAAAGACTCCTTTCCTGTACAATAAAATTCTTTTATAGATTATAACATTTTTGAATTTCACATTTCCAGTATTCAGCGATAAAATCTTGTATGGGAAAAAGATAAGGCTGTGAACAGTTTTTACGCGAACAGTTCCACCCGGAAGCATACAGGAGGTGTTGATTAAAGATGACAGAAAAGTTCAGAACGGAAGAGCTGCTCTTTATGATGAAGAAGATCGGGCTGGATCTGACATCGCAGCTGGACGCTCATCTGGGTAATCCGGAGATGAGTGGAGTGCAGGCGTACTTTATGGTCTACATCCTGCGGCATCACCCGGAGGGCACTTACCTCACAGAGCTGTGCCACGAGATCGGATTATCCAAGTCGACGCTCTCCACCCTGCTCAAGAAGATGAGAAAGACAGGCTACATTCTCTTCCAGGAGGATCCGGCTGACATTCGGAAGAAAAAGATCCTTCCCACAGAAAAGCTCATGGAAGAAGGCGCCAAGCTCCTTCAGAGGGCCGGCGAGATGGAGACCGAGATCTGCAGCGTGCTGGATCAGCGGGAGAAGGAGCAGCTGTGGAAGCTGGAGAGGAAGCTTCTGGTGCATCTGACGGAAATGGAACACAGCCAATCGAAAAAAGACAGGAGGTTAACTTACAGTGAGAAAAGTATTACAGCAGCTGGGACAGTATAAGCGGGACACCTTTCTATGTATAGGCCTCACCGTTCTTGAAGTTATCATGGAAATCTTGATGCCCTTTGTCACCGCCATTATCATAGACAGAGGTCTGGAGGCCAGCAATCTGGGCGTCGTCTACCGCTACGGCGGCCTGATGGTCCTGATGGCGTTTCTGAGTCTGTTTTTCGGCGCCATGGCCGGAAAGAACGCGGCCAGCGCCTCCTCGGGACTGTCGGCCAATCTGCGTGAGGCGATCTACGCCAATATCCAGACATTTTCATTTTCAAATATCGACAAATTCAGCGTGCCGGGGCTTGTGACCCGTATGACCACAGATATCACCAATGTGCAGAACGCCTACATGATGGTGATCCGTGTGGCTGTCCGGGCTCCCCTGAACCTGATCTTCAGCTTTGCCATGTGCCTGATCATAAGCCCGCGCCTGAGCGCCATGTTCCTGATCGCGGTTGTCTTCCTTCTGGTGGTCATCGGCTCCATCATGGTGGTTACGCTGAAGATCTTCAGACAGGTGTTCAGAAGGTACGATGACCTGAACGCCAGCGTCCAGGAAAATGTGACTGCCATCCGCGTTGTGAAGGCGTTTGTCCGTGAAGATTACGAGAATGTGAAATTCTCTAAGGCCTCAAAGATGCTCTACGACCTGTCCGTCAAGGCGGAGGGGCTCCTGGCCTTCAACAACCCGGCCATGATGGTGGCGGTTTACTTCTGCATCATCTCCGTGTCCTGGTTCGGAGCCAAATTTATCGTGGGCGGCTCCATGACAACCGGAGATCTGACCAGTCTGTTCAGCTATATCATGGCGCTCCTCATGAGCCTTATGATGCTCTCCATGGTGGTGGTCATGATCAGTATGTCCATGGCCAGTATCCGCCGTATCGGCGAGGTGCTGGACGAGAAGGCAGACCTGCACGACCCGGAGGATCCCGTCATGGAAGTGGAAGACGGGCGCATTGATTTCAACCACGTAAATTTCTCCTACAAGCACGGAAGCGGCAAGAACGCGCTCTCCGACATTGACCTTCACATCAAAAGCGGCGAGACCGTGGGCGTCATCGGGGGCACCGGCTCCGGAAAGAGCAGCCTGGTGAACCTGATCTGCCGTCTCTACGATGTGGACGAGGGCTCTGTCTGCGTGGGCGGCGTGGACGTCCGCCAGTACGACACAGAGGTTCTGAGAAATCAGGTGTCTGTCGTGCTCCAGAAGAACACCCTGTTCTCCGGCAGCATCCTGGACAATCTGCGCTGGGGCAACCCGGAGGCCACCGAGGAGGAGTGTATCGAGGCCTGCAAGGCAGCCTGCGCTGACGAGTTCATCGACAGGATGCCAAGAGGCTACCAGACAAAGATCGAGCGGGGCGGCTCCAATGTGTCCGGCGGACAGAAGCAGAGACTGTGTATCGCCAGGGCTCTCCTGAAGAAGCCCAAGGTGCTGATCCTGGACGACTCCACAAGTGCCGTGGACACAGCCACAGACGCCAGTATCCGGGAGGCATTTGCAAAGAAGATACCGGGCACCACAAAGATCATCATCGCCCAGAGGATTTCCAGCGTACAGTCCGCTGACCGCATCCTTGTGCTGGACGAGGGCAGGGTCGATGCCTTTGACACTCATGAAAATCTGCTGAAGAACAACGCCATCTACCAGGAGATCTACAGCTCCCAGATGGAGGGCGGCGGCGACTTCGACCAGCCGGCGTAAATCAGAAAGGAGGAAGAGGATCTATGTCTATGAATGAGAAAAAGAACGAGCAGCAGTCCCAGGCCAGGTCAGCCAGAGCGACAAAGCTGATCAGCAGGGTCATCCGGTACATGCTCCATTACTATAAAATTCCGTTTTTCATTGTCATTGTCTGTATTCTGCTCACTGCCATCGCGACAGTGGTGGGGGCCACATTCCCCCAGACGCTGGTGGATGACTATATCACGCCCATGCTGCAGAACGGGACGGACGATTTCAGTGGGCTGGCCTCTGACCTGTTCCGCCTGGCCTGCATCATGGCGGGCGGTGTGATCACAGCCTTTGCCTACAA
Organism: Eubacterium sp. ER2; assembly: GCF_000765215.1. Lineage (GTDB taxonomy): Bacteria > Bacillota > Clostridia > Lachnospirales > Lachnospiraceae > Claveliimonas > Claveliimonas intestinigallinarum. The sequence goes on along the minus strand of NZ_JPJE01000002.1, from coordinate 128,375 downwards.
CCGCATTATGGTCAATGTGAGCCAAGGCACGATGCTCCATCTGAGGGATGACCTGTTCCGCAGGATGGAGTCCCTGCCCATCAAGTATTTTGACACCCACGCCCACGGCGACATCATGTCCGTGTACACAAACGATGTGGACACTCTGCGGCAGATGCTCAGCCAGAGCGTTCCACAGATCATTAACTCTGTGATCACCATGGCGGCCACCCTGGTCACCATGATCGTGCTGAACCCGGCCCTGACCGTGATCTCCATACTGACGGCCGCGGTCATGCTCTTTGTGACATCCAAGTTCTCACAGCTGTCCGGAAAATACTATGTCCGCCAGCAGATCGACCTGGGAGCCGTGGACGGATTCATCGAGGAGATGCTGGACGGCCAGAAGGTAGTCAAGGTGTTCTGCCACGAGCAGGCGGCCATGGAGGATTTCCACAAGGTCAATGAGAGGCTCCGGAACAGCGCCAACAAGGCCAACCGGTACGCCAACCTGCTGATGCCTGTGAACGCCAATATCGGCTGGATCAGCTACGCCCTGGTTGCCATCGTAGGCGCCATTCTGGGCATCAACGGCCTGGCCGGCGTCACCATCGGAACAGTGGTCACATTCGTGGGACTGAACAAGAGCTTTACCAACCCCATCACCCAGGTGAGCCAGCAGCTCAACTTTGTCGTCAACGCCGCAGCCGGCGCCCAGCGTGTCTTTGACCTGATGGATCAGGAGCCGGAGATGGACGAGGGCTATGTGGAGCTGGTCAACGCCAAGGAGGACGAGAACGGGCAGCTTACAGAGTCCGACGTGCGCACCAACCTGTGGGCGTGGAAGCACCCCCACAAGGCGGAGGGCACAGTCACCTACACAAGGCAGGAGGGCGGCGTTGTGTTTGACGATGTGGATTTCGGCTACACAGACGAGAAGATCGTTCTCCACAATATCAGCCTCTACGCGAAGCCGGGACAGAAGATTGCCTTTGTCGGAGCCACGGGAGCCGGCAAGACGACCATCACCAACCTGATCAACCGGTTCTACGACATTGCGGACGGAAAGATCCGCTACGACGGCATCAACATCAACAAGATCAAGAAGCCGGACCTGCGCCGGTCACTGGGCATGGTGCTCCAGGACACCCACCTGTTCACCGGGACAGTCATGGACAACATCCGCTACGGAAAGCTGGACGCCACAGACGAGGAGTGTATCCGGGCAGCCAGGCTGGCCAATGCGGACGGATTTATCCGGCGTCTGCCGGACGGCTATGACACCATGCTCACCGGCGACGGCTCCAATCTGAGCCAGGGACAGAGGCAGCTTCTGGCCATCGCCCGGGCGGCTGTGGCAGACCCGCCGGCCCTGATCCTGGATGAGGCCACATCCTCCATCGATACCCGAACCGAGAAGCTGGTGCAGGCAGGCATGGACGCCCTGATGAAGGGGCGGACCACCTTTGTCATCGCCCACAGGCTTTCCACGGTCAAGAACTCCGACTGCATCATGGTCATGGAGCAGGGGCGCATCATCGAGAGAGGAACCCACGACGAGCTGATCGAGAAGAAAGGAAAATACTACCAGCTCTACACGGGTAATTTTGCGGCCCAGGGCTAGGACAGAGGGAGGGAGTGATTTGGAAAAGACACAGAACCTGCTGCTTGATTTTACCCATATCTACCCGGAGGGAATTGAAAAAGAGGCAGACGATATCACAAGGATCGATATGAGCGACATCCGGGGGACGGACATGTACTGTTCCCCGGAGGCACAGGAGGAGATCCGGCGGCGCCTGCAGGGCTTTGGGCCGGAGGGCATTCATTTTCTGGACAATGGGAATTACCACTATGTGACAAAATTATTTGTGGAAAAGATCCGGATCCCTTTTTCCCTTGTGCTGTTCGACCATCACAGCGACATGCAGCAGCCCCTCATCCATGAGCTGACCAGCTGCGGAAGCTGGGCGGGCGAGCTGCTGTGGAAAAATCCGTATCTGAGACAGATGATACTCATCGGGCCGGATCCAAAGACAGTCCGGGAGCTTCCCGACAGGATGAGAAAGAAGGCCGTCTGCGTCAGCCTCCAGGAGGCCGGCGAGCAGACGGCTGAAAATGAGATAAAAAGGATCGACATGAGCCTCCCCGCCTACATTTCCATAGACAAGGATGTGCTGGACCGGTATGGAGCCAGGACAAACTGGAACCAGGGAGGCATGTCGGTCAGAACGCTGGAGAGGCTGCTCTCAGGCGTGTTCGCGAACCAGAAGGTGATCGGCGTGGATATATGCGGCGAGTGCAGCCTCCAGGAGCCCCTGCGGGAATTCCTGGAGGACAGCAGGATCAACCAGACGACAAACCGGAACCTGTACAGCTTCCTGTCCGGCCGGCTCTACTCGTCCCAGCCCTCGTAGAAGCGGATATTGACAGAGATGTTGCGGACGATATCGCCCTCCCCGACGGGGATGTCCTCCAGGTCGGAGACGCAGGGCATGTCCGGCTCCTCTTCCTCCAGCTCCACGGAGATCCAATTGCGGGCCGCCTCGTTGGCGTTATCAATGGCGTCGTCCAGGGTGTCGCCGACAGCCTCGCAGCATGCCAGGTCCGGGAAGGTCGCGTGGTACTTTCCGTCTTCCCTTTTGCGGAAGACAGCGGGATATATAAAATTCATGTGAGTAGTCTCCTTTCAACTGTGTTTCCCAATATTTTTTCAACACAGTTAAGTATAAGATAAATCCCGCTGTAAGGCAATCACCAAGTTATTTCCGTTTTGCTCAGTTTAGCCCAGGTTGGCGTATGTCTCGTCGTCCACCGGCTCCAGCCACTCGTTGCTTGTCTCTGTGCCGGGAGCCTCAAAGGCGATGTGGGAGAACCAGCTGTCAGCCTTGGCGCCGTGCCAGTGCTTGACCTCAGCCGGGATGACGATGACCGTGCCGGGCTCCAGGCTGACAGGCTCCTTGCCCTCCTCCTGATACCAGCCGCTGCCAGCTGTGCAGACGAGGATCTGTCCGCCGCCTGTCTTTGCGTGGTGGATGTGCCAGTTGTTGCGGCATCCCGGCTCAAAGGTGACGTTGGCCAGGCCGACGCCGCACTCCTTTGGGTCAGTCAGCGGATTTAAATAGGAATTTCCGATAAAATACTGGGCGTAGGCGGTGTTTGCCTGACCCTGCCCGAATACATTCGCCTTGTCAAAAGTCTCTTTGTCCTGAATTTTCATGAAAAATGCCTCCTTAAATAGTTGTTTTTTTACTTTGCTTTTTGCGGATGCTGTAGCGGAGATAGTCCAGCTGGCTGAGCTGCTTTTCCTGGAAATGGATCTCATCGAGAAGTCTGCGCCGCTTCCGCTCAAGTATCCGGAGGCGCTGGCCATCGCTGTCCTCTTTTTCCAGCAGCTTCATGTAGGCTTCTATCTCGGCGCTCTCAAAGCCGATCTGGTGCAGGGTGATGAGCACGCTCAGACGCTCCGGGTCCGTGTTGTCATATTCCTGCAGGACTTTGAGGGGGATGCCGCAGCACCTGCTCACTTCATCAATGGTCATTTGACGCCTCCTTTCTGGATGTTTTCATTGTAGTATGGAGAAGGCGAGATGTCTAATGCTTATAATTTATCCTCTTCTATGCCTGGAAGGTATTCTTTTTCTGAATATCACATCTTCTTATCCCTGGATAAAATTTTGCCTGGAAAGAGCTTGACCTTAAGCTAACTTTAGGTGCTAGAATAAAAACAGAATACGGATGCCATCTCATGTGCGGACGGCAGGAAAGCGAGGGAAATGAGATCATGAAATCAAAAGTATATTTTACAAGAGAGATCACACCTGAGAAGGTGGTTGAAATGTACAATGCGCTGGGCGTGGAGCTTCCCGGAAAGGTGGCTGTGAAGGTTCACTCCGGGGAGAAGGGGAACTAGAATTTCCTCCGCCCTGAATTCTGGAAGCCTATGGTGGACAAGATCAAGGGAACCATTGTGGAGTGCAATACAGCCTACGGCGACGCGGCAGGCGGCGTGCGTGACAATACTCCCTCTCATCTTCAGCTGCTGGAGGAGCACGGCTGGACAAAATATTTTGACGTGGATCTGATGGACGCGGAGGGGCCGGATGTGGTATGGCCTGTTCCGGGCGGAAAGATCCTGAAGGAGAACAAGCTGGGGAAGCACATTGAGAACTACGACTCCATGCTTGTGCTGGCCCACTTCAAGGGACATCCCATGGGAGGCTACGGCGGAGCCCTCAAGCAGCTCGCCATCGGCTGTGCATCCCGGGCGGGCAAGGCGCTGATCCACTCTGCCGGAAAGACAGACGACCGGTTTGAGACATGGAAGCAGCACGCGTCCAGCGTTGTCTTCCCGGAGGCCATGGCGGACGCAGCCTCCAGTGTGGTGGATCATTTTGCTGGAAAGATCGCGTTCATCAATGTCATGAAAAATCTTTCTGTGGACTGTGACTGCTGCGTTGTGGCGGAGGATCCGTGCATGAAGGATATCGGCATCCTGGCCTCCACAGACCCGGTGGCCATAGACCAGGCCTGCATTGATCTGGTCATGAACTCCGATGATCCGGGGCGCGACCACTTTATGGAGCGGGTGAACAGCCGCAATGGCATCCACACCATCGAGGCGGCCGCAGACCTGGGAGTTGGCTCCCGGGAGTACGAGCTGATCGAGCTGTAGTATTTTCGGTGCATTTTTTGCACCTTTCAGCGCTCTTTAGCGGGGGTCTGTGGGTCTGATGAAGGCGCAGGCTTCTCGCGGGTGCACTCCTGCCTGTATCGGATAGGGGTGCGCCCCTTTTTTTGCTTAAAAAGGCGGGAGAAATAGAGGGCGTCCTCGTACCCCACGGAACGGGCTATGTAGCTGACGGACAGGTCCGTGCTCTCCAGAAGGCTGCAGGCCCGGCGGAGCCTGAAGTCCAGCAGGTACTCCTGGGGTGAGACCCCGGTGATGGTCTTGAAGAGGCGGTACAGGTAGGTGCGCTCGATGTTCAGGTGGTCAGCGATGACCTGGATGTTGACATCCCCGTCGTAATTGTTTTCAATATACCGGAGGGCCTCCTCCACGTAGGAGATCTTCTTCTCCTTCGGGGGAATGTAGGTCCGGGGAAATTTGCTGGCCAGCAGGTACAGGTACTCGTACATGACGCTGTTCATCATCAGATCCCGGTTGTGGGGCAGCTTGGAGGCCTCGAACATCTTTTCGTGGCAGAGCCGGACCCGGTCGTCCTTCCCGTAGTGGAAGCAGGGGGTGTCGAGGAGGGAGGTGCGCTTCAGGTACTGCTCCATCTTCACGCCCTGGAAGCCGATCCAGGTGTAGGTCCATGGATTGTATTTGTCCGCCTCGTAGTAGATCAGCTCGTTGGGGCAAATGAGGAAAGCGTCCCCCTCCGACAGGGGATAGATATGTCCGCCGGTCTTGTAGACGCCCTTCCCCTTCAGGATATAGTGGATCATGTAGCCGCTGCGCACGGCGGGGCCGTAGCTGTGGGAGGGCCGACACGTCTCGTAGCCGCAGGTGTAGATCATGGCGTCCAGGTTTCTGGAAAAGTCGTTGGAAAAAATGTAATCCTTCATAGAGCCTCCTTCTGTGGAAAGAACCAACAAAATAACATAGATATACAACATTTGTCTATATTATCTTTAGTATATCCAACTATAATCATAATTACAAGAACAAATGGAAGAGAGCTCTCGACAAGATGTTTGTTCGCGGAAACATACGCATGATACAGGGAATAGGAGGAATAGTAATGGATGCGGAAAAGAGACAGCGCTATGAGAAGATAGCGGAAGACATTGTCCGCCTTTGCGGCGGGCGCAGCAACATCCTGGGCATAGCCCACTGTGCCACCAGGCTGCGCCTCGTGCTGGAGGACAACGACAAGGCGGACACAAAGGCCATCGAGGAGGTGGACCTGGCAAAGGGTGTGTTTGTGGCGGGAGACCAGCTGCAGATCATCTTCGGAGCCGGCCTGGTCAACGATGTGTGCCAGGTACTGGCGGAGTACCTGCACATGGACAGCATGAGCCTGGGAGACCTGAAGACAAAGGCAAACAAGAGGATGAACCCTCTCCAGAGAGCGGTCAAGGCCCTATCGGATGTGTTTATCGAGATCATGCCGGGCATCCTGGCGGCGGCTCTTCTGACCGGTCTTTCCAGTGTGCTTGGAAATATTGAGTTTGTGCAGAACAACGACACGCTCTATGGCCTGTCCAGGCTGATCAATATTTCATCCGGCGCCATCTTCGGGTTCCTGCCCCTCTGCGTGGCCTACAGCACAGTGAAGCGGTTCGGCGGCCGGCCCATCATGGGACTTGTCATTGGCTGCATCATGCTGACCAACAGCCTGGCGGACGCCAGCGCGGCGGCCCAGGGGACAGTGGAGGTCACGACCCTGCACATTTTCGGACTGCCGGTGGAGCTCATCGGCTTCCAGGGCGGCATCATCGTGGCCCTGCTCATCGGCATCGTGACAGCCAAGCTGGACATTTTCTTTGAGCGGAAGATACCGGAGGTGATCCGTCTTCTCGTATCGCCCCTTCTGACCACCCTGGTCAGCTCGTTTTTGCTGTTCATGATCATCGGGCCCATCGGGCGGGGGCTGGCAAACGGGATTACGGCCGTGCTCGTGTGGATGACGGAAAATCTGGGCGTGATTGGCTACGCCGCCTTCTCCGGCGTGCAGCAGCTCATCGTCATCACCGGACTGCACCATGTGTTCGGTGCCATCGAGTCTCAGCTCCTGGTGGATACGGGAAGAAACTTCCTAAATCCCCTCATGTCTGTGGCCATCATCGCCCAGGGCGGCGCTGTCCTCGGCTATCTTGCGGGGCACTTTAAGGAGGCTAAGACGAGGGAGCTCTGTATACCCAGCTTTATCTCTGTACTGTTCGGCATCACCGAGCCGGCTCTCTTCGGTGTGAACCTGCGGTATCGCTACCCCATCATCGGCGGTTGCCTGGGCGGAGCAGTGGGCGGCGTGATCGTCTACGTCACAGACCTGGCAGCCCTCGGCTTCGGAACCACTGTGGTGCCCGGACTTGCCCTGGCGGACCCGGCCCACAACGGCTATATCAACTATATCATCGCCCACGTGGTGGCTCTGGCAGCGGGCTTCCTCTTCACCATACTCCTGAGCATAGGCTTCAGGGGAAAGGCAAACCAGGAACCCGCACGGACGGCACCGAAGGAGACGGCGCCTGGTGCAGCGGCATCGCCGGCGGAGGAGACATCTGCCCAGCAGGTATCCGGGCAGCCTGTATCCGACAAGGCGGCGGATTTCCCGGAGGAGATAAAGGCCTACGTGCCGGGCGAGCTGGTCGGCATTGAGAAGGTGAACGACCCCACCTTTGCCCAGAAGGTGTTGGGAGACGGGGTGGCTATCCTGCCTGCGGAGGGGAAGATCTACGCCCCTGCGGACAGCACAGTGGAGATGGTCATGGACACAAAGCACGCCATTGCCCTGCGGACGAAGGCCGGCAGCGGCTTTCTCATCCATGTGGGCATTGACACAGTCAATCTGGGAGGAAAATATTTCACCGCCCATGTGACCGAGGGACAGCAGGTGAAACAGGGCGACTATCTGCTGGACTTTGACATGGAGAAGATCAAAGCGGAGGGGTATGACACAGCCGCCTGCTTGATATTCACAGAGCCTGTGGAGGGCACCCAGCTGGTAAGAGACGCGGAAAGGACCGTGGCGGCAGGCGACAGGATCGCGGTTGTCGCTATGCAGGGATAATGACTATGAATGAAAAGACAAAGGAAATGATGGAAAAGGCCCGGGAGCAGGAGCAGTCTATGGAAGGGACAGTGAAGAGCTGTCCCTTCCGGACAAGATTTCACATCATGCCCCCGGTGGGCTGGATCAACGATCCCAACGGACTGTGCCAGTTCCAGGGCATCTTCCACGCCTATTTTCAGTATTCCCCTTTAAGCGTAAACGGCGGAGGCGGCTTCTGGGGCCACTGTGTGAGCCAGGATCTCCTCCACTGGGAGTACAAAGAGCCTGTCCTGACCACAGACATCCCGGAGGACGCAGGCGGCGTCTACTCCGGCTCCGCGCTGGTGGAGGATGGCAGGCTGTACCTCTTCTACACGGGAAACGTGAAGCTCCCCGGGGACTACGACTACATTGACGCGGGGAGGATTTCCACCCAGATCCTGGTGGAGAGCCCGGACGGACAGCACATGTCCCAAAAGGAGAAGGTCCTTGAGATGAAGGACTACCCGGCGGACATCACCCAGCATGTCCGGGATCCCAAGGTGTGGAAGGAGGAGGGCCGGTATCACATGGTGCTGGGCGCAAGGAGAAGAGCCTGGAAGGAAGACGGAGAGCGCCGGGACGAGGGGGGAGTCCTTGTCTACTCCTCGGCAGATATGCACAGCTGGTCGCTGGAGCGGGAGATCTTCCCGAAGCAGTATTTCGGCTACATGTGGGAGTGCCCGGACATCTTTTCCCTCGGAGAGGGGGAGGAAGAGAGGAAAATCCTCTCCTTCAGCCCACAGGGGCTGGCCCATGAAAAAGAGCGGTTCCAGAACAGATACCAGTCCGGATGGGGCTTCCTGTCCGGCGGCAGACCGGAGGAGACATTCACAGAGTGGGATATGGGATTTGACTTCTACGCGCCCCAGACCTTTCAGGCGGAGGACGGCAGACGCATTCTGATCGGCTGGGCCGGTGTCCCGGATACCCAGGAGGAGCACGCAAACCTGTCTGTAAAAAACGGCTGGCAGCACTGCCTCACCCTGCCAAGGGAGCTGACCCTTGAGAGGGGCCGGGTCATCCAGCGGCCGGTCCGGGAGATTTTTGGTCTCCCCTGGAGGAAAGAAGACCCAAGCGGCGGAGAGCCGTTTCGCTGGAGCAGCCGGGCAGTCCGGCTGGATATCAGGGACATTAGCGGCGGAAGCGCGGGAGTCCTCCTTGGGACACCCGGGAACGGACTTGCCATACAGGCGGACCGGGACACAGTGACACTATCCTATATAAATGAAGAGGGAGAGCCCTCCGCCTGCGGAGGCGGCCGTAAAGCCCGCACCGGGCGTCTGGAGGAACCTGTGGATCGGCTCCTCATCCTGGTGGACAGCTCCATCGCCGAGATCTTTGTCAACGGCGGTGAGATGGTGTTCACCACGAGGCTGTATCTTGAAAAGAAAGAGCGGGAGCTGAAGATTGAGGGCAGCGGCTCTGTCACCCTGGAGACTGTGGAGTGAAGGAAAATACAATGCAGGCAAGGAGATGGATGTTCCATGCAAAAGACAGCGCTTTGTATTTTCCTGTTCTCTATGTCCTCTCTTTCCCTGGCGGGAGTCAGGAGCAGGATATAGAGAAGGTGCAGCCCCGGGCTGAGGAGTCAGACACAGCAAGCGAGCCAGTTACTTTAGGCGAGGCGGCACCCACAGCGGGGAGTATGCGCAGCAGTACTTCTACAACGGCATGTGCTGGATCTGGAAATAAAAAATATTTTTCTCTTTAATCTTCCACTGGTATATTGATCTCACAGACAAGATAAGTGAAAGAGACATGAAAGAACCGGGCATTTCCGCCCGGTCTTTTTTTCGTCTCTGTCAGAATATATGATAGTTTACAACAAGCGCTGCAAACACGATGGAAACCATGGACAGCAGCTTGATGAGGATGTTGATGGAGGGCCCTGACGTATCCTTGAATGGATCGCCTACTGTGTCGCCCACTACAGCGGCCTTGTGCTGCTCGCTTCCCTTGCCGCCGTGCTTTCCGCTCTCAATGTACTTCTTGGCATTGTCCCAGGCGCCGCCCGCGTTCGCCATGAAGATGGCCATCAGGAAGCCGGTTGCCGTGGAGCCTGTGAGAAGGCCGATAACGCCGTTGTAGCCAAGGATCAGTCCCGTCACCACAGGGGTCACGATGGCCAGCAGAGTGGGGAGGATCATCTCGTGGAGGCTGGCCTTTGTGCAGATGTCCACGCATGTCTCGTAGTCCGCGTCAGCCTTCCCCTCCATCAGGCCCTTGATCTCCTTAAACTGGCGGCGCACCTCAACAACGATGCTCTGTGCCGCGCGGCCTACAGAGGACATGGTGAGTGCTGCGAAGACGAAGGGCAGGCAGGCGCCGATGAAGATGCCCACAAGAACGGTGGGGTTCATGACGCTCATGTCCAGAACCACATCGCTGCCGCCTACCTCCTGCACCTTCTCCACATAGGAGGCGATGAGAGCCAGGGCGGTGAGGGCAGCGCTTCCGATGGCGAAGCCCTTTCCTGTGGCGGCCGTCGTATTGCCCAGGGAGTCCAGGGCGTCGGTGCGCTGGCGCACGGTCTCCTCCAGACCTGCCATCTCGGCGATTCCTCCGGCGTTGTCAGCGATGGGACCGTAGGCGTCTGTGGCCAGCGTGATACCCAGCGTGGAGAGCATACCCACAGCTGCCAGGGCAATGCCGTAGAGGCCTCTTGTGGACTCGATAAAGCCGCCGGAGAAGGCGTAGGCAGCCATGACGCACACGGCGATAATGATGATGGGAACCGCGGTGGACAGCATGCCAAGGCTCAGCCCGCCGATGATGATGGTGGCGGAGCCGGTCTCGGATTTGTCTGCCAGGTTCTGGGTCGGTTTGTATGTATCAGATGTAAAGTACTCGGTAAAGAAGCCGATCAGCACGCCTGCCAGCAGTCCGCCCAGGATGGCGAAGTACACGCCGATGAACTCCCTTCCAAGGATAAACCATACAAGCGGGAAGGCGATGACCGCGATGATCAGGGCGCTCGTGTTGGTTCCGCGGCGCAGAGCCTTAAGAAGAGTGCTCTGGTCTGTGCTCTCCCCTGTCTTTACCAGCAGGGAGCCGATGATGGATGCCAGCACGCCCACAGCGGCCAGGACCATGGGGATTACCACGGCGTTGACGCTGTCCACAGAGGCCACCTTGTCAAAGGCGATGACGCCCAGGGAGCAGGCGGAGAGGATGGAGCCCACGTAGGACTCGTAGAGGTCAGCGCCCATGCCGGCTACGTCGCCCACATTGTCGCCCACGTTGTCCGCGATAACAGCCGGGTTTCTGGGATCATCCTCCGGGATGCCGGCCTCCACCTTTCCGACCAGGTCGGCGCCCACATCGGCTGCCTTGGTGTAAATGCCGCCGCCCACACGGGCGAACAGAGCCATGGAAGAAGCTCCCATTCCGAAGGTCAGCATAGTGCTTGTAAGGTCCTCCAGCGGAAGATGGAAGACGAGGCGGAGCAGAAGGTACCAGATGGAGATATCCAGAAGTCCCAGTCCCACCACCGTGAAGCCCATGACAGACCCGGCTGAGAAGGCCACATTCAGTCCCTTGTTCAGACTGCTCTGGCAGGCGGCCGCCGTCCGGGCGTTAGCCCTGGTGGCGATCTGCATGCCTACAAAGCCGGAGAGGCCGGAAAAAAATCCTCCTGTCACAAAGGCAAAGGGAACGAACCATGTCAGAAGTCCCAGAGCTGACATGACAAAGAGGATGACGAACATGACGACAAAAAAGCACACCAGGATCTTGTACTGGCGCCTTAAGTAGGCCATAGCCCCGTTGTGGATGGATGCGGAGATCTTTTTCATCTGGTCAGTGCCCTCAGAGAAGCCCAGGACTCTCTTCGCTCGGCTTGCCACAAAAAGAAGAGCAATGATCGATCCGCAAAGTGTCAGTAGTGCCAATTGATTGTCCATTTGATCTTTCCTCCATTCCTGTATTGAAAAAATAACGATTTGAGACCTATTATAGCACTTCTGTTGTGAAAAACCACTATTATTCAGTAAATAAATTGTGAATTTTTTGAATGATTTGTTAATAATAAAAAATGCCTGGAAAAACCAGGCATTTGATCAGATGATGTCGTATGAGCCGTCGCCCAGGCACCGGATACCGCACCGGAAAAATTCCTCCATGGCCCGGATCATATTGTCTGTGTCCGAGGCTCCGGCCGTCTCGAAGGGAGAGTGCATGGCGAGCTGGGCCAGGCCGATGTCCACTGTGTTCAGGGCTACCTGGGCATTGGAAATGTTCCCCAGAGTGGAGCCTCCTGCCATGTCGGAGCGGTTCAGGAAGGTCTGGAAGGGAACTCCTGCCCGGCGGCAGATAGTCTTGAAGAGGGCGGCGGAGACAGCGTCCGTTGTATACCGCTGGTTTCCGTTGTACTTGATCACAATGCCCTGGTTCATGGCCGGACGGTTTACGGCGTCCGATCTCTCCGGCTGGTTGGGGTGCACCGCGTGGGCGTTGTCTGCCGACAGCATGAAGCTGGAGGAGAGCATGGCAAGATAGTCCTCCTCCGTTTTTCCGAGACAAAGGCAGATCCGCCGGAGGGTGTCCTTGAGAAAGGTGGAGGCGGCGCCCTGCTTTGTGCCGCTGCCTACCTCCTCGTTGTCCAGCACGCAGTGGACGGGGATAGAGGTGCTGCCGCTTTCCCTCTCCGTCTTTAGAAAGGCGGTCAGGGAGGCGAAGACGCACTGCAGGTCATCCAGTCTGGGAGCTGAGATGTACTCCCCTGCCGCGCCCCAGCAGATCCCCGGCATGCGGCAGTAGAGCAGCAGGTCATGGCCTGCGATCCGCTCCGGTACTGTCCCGGCAGCCTCCGCTACGCAGCGGAGGAAGGTGTCCTTCCGGGCAATGTCTCCGTAGAGGGGCAGCATGTCCTTCTGGGGATCCGGCTTGAAGCCGGCGTTGGCCTCCTTGTTCATGTGGATGGCCAGGTTGGGGATGAGGAGGAGATCCCGGTCTATGTTCACAAGTCTTGTCCGAAGCCTCCCGTCCTCCTCCACAAGGATGCGCCCCGCCACGGAGAGCGGCCGGTCCAGCCAGGGAGCCATCAGCATGCCGCCGTACCGCTCCACATTCAGGCGGACGTAGAGCCCGGCTGAGGGAAGCTCCGGCATCTCTTTGATCTTGAGGGAAGGGGAGTCGCTGTGGCTGGCGATGATGTGGAAGCTGTCCGGGGATCCCTCCGGAACACGGAAGACGATGAGGGAGGAGAGATTGCGGGTGACAAAATATTTTCCTCCCGGAGCCAGTGCCCAGGGGCGGCTCTCCTCCAGCTGCATGTAGCCCTCTTTTTGCAGAGCGGCCTTCATAGTGTCCACCGTGTGGAAGCTGGTGGGAGAGAGCCGGATGAATGAAAAGAGATTGTTGATTGTTGTCTGCAAAGCCGCACGCCTCCTTATCTCAGTTTTTCCAAATAGGAAATCAGATCCTCAAAGCCTCCCCGGGGATAGCCGGACAGATCCCGTCCCTCCTTGTTGATCAGGCAGTCCGTAAGAAGAAAGACCTTCATTCCCAGTGTTTCCGTGATCATGTCCTCTGATACATCGTTTCCCACCATCAGGCACTCCTGGGGACGCAGGCCACAGTGGGCGAGGATGTCCCTGTAGTAGTCCGGGTTGGGCTTGCAGTGGACGGAATTCTCATAGGTGGTGTAGTATTCGAAGTCCTCCGGCGAGACGCCGGCCCACCTCATCCGGCTCTCTGTGGCGATGGAGGGAAAGAGGGGATTAGTGGCCAGGACCCTGCGAAGTCCCAGCTCCCGGCAGAGTGCCACGGAGCGGGCCGCCAGCGGATTGTGGCCGCACACCTGTCTGGCCTCCTGAAATTCCACCTCATAAAACTCCTGGAAGACGGGGATGTCCTTTAGGGCTTTCTCACCGTAGACGCTGCTGAAGAAGTCCCAGAATACCTCCTCGTTGGTGGCTCTGCCGTCGTTTTGTACCATGGCGGCGGTGCCGCCCCACACGGCCTTGATCAGGCCCTCCGGGTCGTAGCCTCTGGGGGCCATCTTTTCAGCCAGCCTTTTGAAATATGATTTTACAAACAGATCCTGGTCCATGGGGAGCAAGGTCCCGTCCAGGTCAAATAAAACAGTCGTGATCTTTTCCATATGTATTCTCCTCGTCTCACAAAATGCGGGGCGGACGGGCGGCTGCCCTTTCCCGGGACTGTCCGCGTCCGGCCCCGCGGCAACAGATAAAGTATAGAATGAAAAAACAGTGATTGTCAACTATGCCGTTTTCTCCTATAATAGATAGTAAAATCAAAAACAAAAGAGGAATTTGGTATGAATTTTTTAGAGGAACGCATTGTAAAGGATGGAATTATTACAGAAGGGAACGTGCTGAAGGTGGACAGCTTTTTAAATCATCAGATGGACATTGAGCTGTTTGACCAGATCGGGGCGGAGTTCAAGAGGAGATTTGAGGGCAAGCCCATCAACAAGATCCTCACCATTGAGGCCTCCGGCATCGGCATCGCCTGCGTGGCGGCCCAGCACTTCAAGGTGCCGGTGGTGTTCGCCAAGAAGACCCAGAGCATCAACCTGGAGGGAGAGATGTACGTGGCGGAGGTAGAGTCCTTTACCCACCGCTGCAAGAACCAGGTCATCGTGTCCCAGAAATTCCTGAGTGAGGAGGATCACGTGCTGATCATCGATGATTTCCTGGCCAACGGCTGTGCTCTCCAGGGACTGATCCAAATCGTCCAGGCGGCGGGTGCCACCGTGGAGGGAATTGGAATTGTCATCGAGAAAGGCTTCCAGGCAGGAGGCAGCATTATAAGAAATCTGGGATATCAGCTTGAGTCCCTGGCCATTGTGGACGCCATGGATGAGAAGACCGGAACCTTTGTATTCCGGGAACAGAAATAGGAATAGACGAAAAGGAGCAAAGACAGAATATGAACACATCAGTGCAGCTGGAACAGCAGCTTATGAGCATACACAGGAAAAGCTATCCGGCATACAAGAGCCTGGCCGGGAGCTGGCAGTTCCCCGGCTTTATCCTCCACATCGACCACGTGCAGGGAGATCCCTTTGCGGCGCCCTCCAAGGTGAGCGTGGAGGTGTCCCAGAAGACGGCGGCCTTCCCGGAGGAGCTTTTTGACAGAAAGGACAAGAGGATTGCCCTGCAGGATCATCTTACAAGGGAGTTCTCCCGGCAGATCGGCGAGTACATGTTCCAGGCGAAGGGCTCCGGCAAGAGCGGTCTTATCAGCATCAGCCGCTGCGGCCAGGAGGTGCTGGAGCGGACAGCCCTGGAGATGAACGGAAAGCGGATCCTGGTGCGCTTTGAGGTGGGATTTCCCGCAAACGGCCGGACCATCAACGCTCCGGAGCTGAAGAAGATCCTGTTTGACTACGTGCCCCAATGTGTGAAGAGAGCCCTGTATTACAAAAATCTCAATCCGAAGGTGCTCCGGGAGGTGGCGGACCTGGCGGAGGACCAGACCTTTATCCGGGAGGAGCTAAGAAAGAGAGGCCTGGCCGCCTTTGTGGCCAACGGCTCTGTCCTGCCCCGGCAGAGCGGCGTCTCAGACAAGCCCATGAAAGGGGCGGTGGTGTTTGAGAGCCCGAAGAGCATGGAGGTGGAGCTTTCCCTTCCCCATAAGGGTGCGCTGAAGGGGATGGCGGTGCCAAAAGGCATCACCCTCATTGTGGGCGGCGGCTATCACGGCAAATCCACTCTCCTGAAGGCGCTGGAGCTGGGCGTGTACAACCATATCAGGGGGGACGGAAGAGAGTACGTCATCACAGACGACACGGCTATGAAGATCCGGGCGGAGGACGGAAGGGCGGTGGCCCATGTGGACATCTCGCCTTTTATCAACCATCTCCCCAACGGGAAGGACACGGTGGACTTCTCCACAGAGGATGCCAGCGGTTCCACCTCCCAGGCGGCCAATGTGGTGGAGGCTGTGGAGGCGGGAGCAGGCGTGCTCCTCATCGACGAGGACACCTCGGCCACAAACTTTATGGTGCGGGACGCCCTCATGCAGTCCGTCATCGCCAGAGAGCAGGAGCCCATCACCCCCTTTATCGAGCAGGCCAGGAAGCTCTACGAGGAGAAGGATATCTCTGTCATCCTTGTGGCGGGCAGCTCGGGAGCCTACTTCTACATCGCGGACAAGATCATCCAGATGGACACCTACCGGGCATACGACATCACGGATCAGGTGAAGGATATATGCAGCCGGAATAAAGAGGAGATGGATTTTGTGACAGCCCACAGGAAGGAGTCCGAGGGTATCGCCAGATGGGGTGTCATGTCCCGCCATCCCCGCCTTGGAAAGATCGACAAAAAGCACGGCCAGATCAAGGTAAAGCAGTATGGAAAGGACAGCTTCTCCATCGGAAAGGACACGGTGGAGCTCAAGTATGTGGAGCAGATCACGGACAGCGAGCAGACCACTACGCTCAGCTATGTGCTGAAAAATGTCATCGAGGAGATGGAGACAAAAAAGAACGCCAGCCTGGAGGAGCTGGCGGAGAAAATCTGGAGAGAGATAGAAGGCAGGGGACTTTCCTGCCTGGTGAAGGGCTCCTATATCCCCTCCTCCCTCGCTATGACGAGGAAGCAGGAGATCTATGCGTGTCTGAACCGTTATAGAGGGTTCCGCTAGGAGCCAGCATGGACAGGTACTTTTCGTAATTGACGCCGTCATTGCGAGGTACCTGTTCTTTTATGGAGTCAGCCATGGCCAGGCTGATGAATTTCCCGGCCAGCCGGACCGTGTCCTCCACAGAGTCCCCTCTTGCCATGCCAGCCGCGATGCAGGCGGCAAAGAGGTCCCCGGTGCCGGAGTAGCTGCCCCCGATGAGGGGGAAGGGGAGCAGGGTGTGACCGCCAGCGGTCACGGTCAGGTTGCCCATCATGGGGACGCCGTCCCCGTCCGTGTAGCGGATGCCAGTGACGAGCACCTCCCGGAGCCTCTCGTGGAGGAGAGAGCGGGCCAGCTCACTGATTACCTCCATGAGGAGAGAGATATTTTTGATGGATCCCAGCTCCTCATAGTCGGCTCCTGTGAGGAGGCACAGCTCAGTCAGGTTTGGGGTGATGATGTCCGCCCTTTTGCACAGCTCCTGCATTTTCTTCAGGAGCCCTTCCGTGAAGAGGCCGTGGGGCTTTCCGTCCCCGCCCAGGACCGGATCCACCAGGAGAAAGGTGTCTTCATTCAGGAAACTGTCCAGGAACATCTGGATCTGCTTCACCTGTCTTTCATCTGCCAGAAAGCCGGTGCAGATGCCGTCGAAGCGGACCCCCATCTTTTCCCACTCGGAGCGGATGAGAGGCATCTTGTCTGTATAGCTGTCAAAGTAGTAGTGGGGATATCCGGTCTGCCCGCTTAAGATGGCTGTGGGCAGGGGACAGGGCTGCACTCCCATGACAGAGATGACGGAAATGGCGGCTGTGAGAGAGCATCGCCCAAATCCGGAGAGGTCGTTGATAACGGCTATTTTTTTTGTCATTTTCTTCAGTCCTTTTCATTTGATGTAGAATGACTCTCGTGTCAATTCATTCTATTGTATACCAGGGGAAGAGGGCAAGTCAAACAAAAGGGCATAAAAAGACCAGAGTGAAAACACTCTGGCCGGAGGGGGAAATTATGAAAAAGAAAATTGAATAAAGGTTTCATTCCTTTGTTCGATTATTACTATACCGGGAAAATGTGATGAAAATGTGACTGCGATATTAAATAAATGTGAAATGAAAATGAAGGTTTTCTGATGAAAAGCATCCGACAGGAACAAAAAAACGGGCTCCATCCCGGAACCCGTCTCCAAAGCGTGGGCAAGAGGATTCGAACCCCCGACCTTCTGGTCCGTAGCCAGACGCTCTATCCAGCTGAGCTATGCCCACATTGCTGCGTATCTCTCACAGCAAAAATTATTATATTATACTTTGGCAGGCCTGTCAAGAAAAAAATGAAAAAACTTGGCAGGCCGTCGAAAGAAAAGGGGGAAGGCCTAGCTGTCCGCCGCAAACTGGCTGTAGTACAGGTCCGCGTAGAAGCCCTTCTTTGCCAGAAGCTCCTGGTGCGTCCCCTGCTCGATGATGTGCCCCTGGTTCATGACAAGGATCACGTCTGCCGTCTGGATGGTGGAGAGGCGGTGTGCTACCACAAAGCTGGTGCGCCCCTTCATCAGCGTCTCAAAGGCTTTCTGAATGCGGATCTCCGTCATGGTGTCGATGGAGGAGGTGGCCTCGTCCAGGATCAGCATGGGGGGCAGGCAGAGCATGATCCTGGCGATGCACAGGAGCTGCTTCTGTCCCTGGGACAGGTTGCCGCCGCCCTCGGAGATGATGGTGTCATACCCCTCCGGCATACGCATGATAAAGCTGTGGGCGTGCGCCTTTTTGGCTGCCTCAATGATCTCCTCCTCTGTGGCGTCAGGCCGGCCGTAGGCGATGTTGTCCCGGATGGAGGCGGATTTCAGCCAGGTCTCCTGGAGGACCATGCCGTAGCTGGTGCGCAGGGAGTGGCGGGTGATCTGACGTATGTCGTGTCCGTCCACCTGGATGGAGCCCTTCTGTACATCGTAGAACCGCATGAGCAGGTTGATGAGGGTGGTCTTGCCGCAGCCCGTGGGTCCCACGATAGCGATCCGCTGCCCCGGTTCTACGGACAGGTTCAGCCCCTGGATGAGAGGCACCTGGGGCGTGTAGGAGAAGTCCACATCCTGCAGGAGAATGCGCCCCTCCGGCTCGGTAAGGACAATGGCGTCCGCAGGCTCAGCCGGTGCAGACGGCTCGTCTATGAGCTCAAACACCCGGGCGGCGGAGGCGATGGAATTCTGGAACTCGGTCAGCACGCTGGTGATGTCATTAAAAGGCTTTGTGTATTGGTTTGTGTAGCTCAGGAAGCTGGAGAGCTGTCCCACGGTCAGCATGCCGCCTATGACAGAAAAGCACCCTGCAATGGCCACGCCCGCGTAGATGGCCGAGTACATGAAGCGGGTGGCGGGGTTGGTGATGGAGGAGAAGAAGGTGGCCTTCAGAGAGTACTCGGAGAGCCTTCTGTTGATCTCGTCAAACTCCTCATTTGCCTCGTCCTGATAGCCGAAGGCCTGGACCACCTTGATGCCGCCCAGCATCTCGTTTGTAAAGCCTGTCAGCTCCCCCCGGGTCTCGGACTGTTTTTTGAACATGGTGAAGGACTTCCTGGAGATGAAATTGGCTACCAGGAAGGACATGGGGCTTAAAACCACCACGATCAGGGTGATCCAGGGGTTAATGCCCAGCATGAAAAGGATGGTTCCCACAATGGTGGCCACCCCTGTAAAGAGCTGGGTGAAGCCCAGAAGCAGTCCGTCGGAGAACTGGTCGATATCCGTGATGACACGGCTTAACAGATCCCCTGAGGAGTGCCGGTCCACATAGGACAGGGGCAGCTCCTGGAGATGGCCAAAAGCCTGGGTCCGAAGATCCCGGACGATACGGTAGGTGATCTTGTTGTTGATATGGTTCATGATCCACTGGGCCGCCGCGGTAATGGCGATGGAGATGAGAATCCCCGTGATCACGGCCATGAGCCCTTTGAAATCCACCTGTCCTTCTCCCACGATGCAGTCCACGCCCCGCCCGGTCAGAATGGGGATGTAGAGTGTCAGCCCCACGGTCAGAGCTGAGAGAAGGAGGGAGAGGATGACGAGAGCTGTGTAGGGCCGGATATAGAGGAGGATCCGTTTCAGCGTCTTCTGGCTGTCCACTTTTTTTTCTGTTTTTTCTTTATGCATTTGCAGATGCCTCCTTTCCGGCAGACTGAGATGCGCAGATCTCCTGGTATACGTGGTTAGAGGAGAACAGCTCCTCGTGAGTGCCGTACCCGGCGGGACGGCCGTCATCCAGGACAAGGATATGATCCGCGCTGCGGATAGCGGATACCCGCTGGGAGATGATGAACACGGTCATATTTTCGGTGCTTCCCTTGATAGCCCTTCGGAGTTTCGCATCCGTGGCAAAGTCAAGAGCTGAGGCACTGTCATCCAGGATGAGGATGTCCGGCTCTCCTGCGAGAGCCCGGGCGATGGTGAGCCGCTGCTTCTGCCCGCCGGACAGGTTGCTGCCGCCCTGCTGGATCATTAGATCCAGTCCCTTCTCCTTGCTGTCTACGAACTCTCTTGCCTGGGCGATATCCAGCGCCCGGTAGATTTCCTCGTCCGTGGCGTCCCGCTTGCCCCACTGCATGTTTTTTCTGAGCGTGCCGGAGAAGATTGTGGCTTTCTGCGGGACGATGCCCACTATTTTCCGGATGGCGGAGGGCTTAAGGGAGCGCACATCCTGCCCGAAAAGGCGGATGGTGCCGGAGGTGCAGTCGTAGAACCGGGGGATGAGGTTTGCCAGCGTAGATTTCCCTGAGCCTGTCCCGCCGATGATGCCGATGGTCTCTCCGGGCATGACGGAAAAGCTGATGCCCTGGAGAGTCTCCTCTCTTGCGCCGGCGTAAGTAAAGCCTACATTTTCAAAGGAGACGGCAGGCTGTCCCTCCTGGGCAGAGGAGAAGGAGGGAGATGCCCCTTCATCGGGCATGGAGGGCTCCACATCGAAGATGGCGTCTACCCGGGCAAGGCTTGCCAGGGCACGGGAGAGAAGAATGATCAGATTGGCCAGCTTCACCAGCTCTGTCAGGATCTGGGACATGTAGTTGATGAGGGCAATGACCTGTCCCTGGGTCAGGTCTCCTGCATCCACCTGGCGCCCGCCGAACCAGAGGACCGCGATGATCCCAAGATTGATGATGACGTAAGTGAGGGGATTTAAGAGGGCTGAGATTTTTCCCACGAAGATCTGCTTTCTGTACAGCCCGTCCGCCTCCCGGCTGAACCGCTCCTTCTCCTCCCGCTGCCTCGCAAAGGCTCGTACAACCCGGATGCCAAGGAGATTTTCCCGTGTCAGGAGGAGTACTCTGTCAAGCTGTCTTTGTACTTTCTTGTAGAGGGGCATGCTGATCAGGAGGATGGCGAAGACAACCACCAGGAGCACAGGAATGGTGATGGCAAAGGGAAGTGCTGCCCTGACATCCACGGAGAAGGCCATGACCATGGCTCCCAGGACAACAAAGGGAGAGCGCAGGAACAGGCGGAGAAACATATTGATTCCGTTCTGTACCTGGTTCACATCATTGGTCATCCGGTTGATGAGGGTGGAAGTGCCGATCGTGTCGATCTCCTGGTAGGAGAAGGTGCCGATGTGGGCAAACAGGTCGCTGCGCATAGCCATGCCGGCACTGACGGCAGATTTGGCCGCAAAGTACTGGGCGGTCAGTGAAAAGGAGAAGCCCACGATGCCAAGGAGAATGAGGAGTGCGCCCATTCTCCAGAGATAGGGAGTATTGTTCCCGGCAATTCCCACGTCGATCATCTGCGCCACTACCAGGGGGACAAAGAGCTCGAAGGTGGCCTCCAGCATCTTAAAGAGAGGGGCCATGACCGTGATGATGGGATGGGGCCGCAGGTAGCTTAATAATCGTGTCATTGTATGTTCCTCCTTCGGTAGTCACGCGGGGTCAGACCCGGCATTTTTCTTTCAGTTTCCTGTACATGTCCGCAGATACCGGAGCATCTACTCCAAGGCGCTGCGCCTCCCGGACGATATAGCCGCTGAAGGTCTCAAGCTCTGTAGGACGCCCGGCGCCTACGTCCCGCTGGAGAGAGCTGGTCGCATCGTACTGCAGCTTGTAGTAGAAGCGGTAGATGATGGCGTCCCGGTCTGCCTGCGTCACGTGGATGCCCTTTGCCAGAGCCACCCGCCATGCCTCGTCCACGAGAGCTTCATAGATGGCGGCCTTCTTGGGGTCCTCCCGGAGCTGCCCGATGGAGTTGTCGTAGAGAGCTGTCTCTACATTGTAGGCGCAGTTCAGTATGTATTTTTTCCAGATCTCAGCCTGGATATCCCGGGAGGCGGTGCAGTCCACGCCGGCGATGTTCAGCAGGTCTGTCACATCACAGCATTTTTGCCAGCAGGGAGCGCTGGCATCCTGGATGCCCACGTAGAGGTTGGCAAATTTGTCCTGCTGGGTGATGGAGAAGTCGGCGTTTGCAAAAGCCACGATGTAGATGAGAGAGTCGACGACCGTGCCTTTTGGCAGGTACTCCCGCACCCGGTCACCGGGGTCTGCGCCGTTCATGACAGGGACGATGACGGTGCCCTCGGACACGCAGCCTGCGAGGGAGAGGCAGGCCTCCTTTAGGGAATAATTTTTGACGCAGATAAAAATGTAGTCCTGGGTTTCCAGGCTCTCTGCTGTCTCCACCACACGCTCCGGGCGGACAGTGCGTTCTCCCCGGTAGTCGCTGTGGAGGACAAGGCCCTTCTCCCGGATGGATCTTCCCCGCTCTCCACGGGCTACAAAGGTGACGTGGGGATATGCGTCCGCCAGCAGGGCGCCTACGTAGCCGCCTACGCCTCCCAGTCCCAGGACAGTGATCTTCTTGTCTGCAAATGGTTTCATATGCACAAGCCTTCTTTCTATAAAATGATTTCATATTTAAATACGTTGGATACAACAAAAAGAATTATAACATACAGAGCAGGATGGCGGAACATTTTTTTGAAACTGAACAAAACCGCAGGAGACCGCCGGCCCGATGTGCGATCCATACGGAACAGCTATAGGAATGTATTGTTTTTAAGTATTTGCCCTTTTTGAGCGGCCATTTTATAATAAATTGTGAAAAAAGGGGACACAGGAGGAGATACATATGGAATACCGCACACTTCCAAGAGGAGGAGAGAGAATCAGCGTGATCGGCCTTGGAGGAGGCTACATCGGCGAGGGCGGAGAGAAAGAGACGAGGCAGGCCCTGGAGCTGGCTGTCAGCCGGGGCGTCAACTATTTTGACCTGGCTATGTCAGAGGCAGTCCCCTTTGCCGCGTACGGAGAGACTCTGAGAGATCAGAGAAAGGACATCTACTACCAGCTCCATTTCGGGGCCGAGTACACCACGGGGAAATACGGATGGACACTGAACCTGGAGAAGATCAAAAAATCTGTGGACTGGCAGCTTGCTATGCTCAAGACCGACTATATTGATTTTGGCTTTGTTCACTGCATCGACGAGGAGGCGGACTTAAGGAAAGCCGCAGAGGGAGGAACGCTGGACTATATGAAGGAGCTGAAGGAGGAGGGAGTTATCCGTCACCTTGCCCTGTCCTCCCACACGCCGAAGATCGTGAACATGATGCTGGACACAGGACTCATCGACATGGTCATGTTCAGTATCAATCCTGCCTACGACTACCGACACGGAGACTATGCCGTCGGGACCGTGGACGAGCGGACGGCTCTGTACCGCCGGTGCGAGGCGGAGGGCGTAGGCATCTCTGTCATGAAGGCATTTGGGGGCGGACAGCTTTTGAGTGCGGGAACTTCCCCCTTTGGTCAGGCTCTCAGCGAATATCAGTGCATCCAGTACGCGCTGGACAAGCCGGGCGTGCTGACCGTCCTTCCGGGACTTCGCAGCACAGCGGATCTGCAGCGGCTTCTGGGCTTTTTTGAGGCGTCCAAGGAGGAGCGGGACTACTCGATCCTCGGCTCCTTTGCGCCCCGGGACGCGGAAGGGGTCTGCGTCTACTGCAACCACTGCCAGCCCTGCCCCTTCGGTCTGGATGTGGGACTTATCAACAAGTACTATGACCTTGCTATGGCGGGGGATGCTCTGGCAAAAGACCACTATCTCCATCTGGAGAAAAAGGCGTCTGACTGCACCGGCTGCGGCCACTGCGACAGACGGTGTCCCTTCCATGTGAAGCAGACGGAGAGGATGCAGGAGATCCAGGCGTACTTTGGGGCGTAGGGAAGATACAGTAGAATAGAGAAAGATGGCGCCGGCGCCGGTTTTCCCTTGAACAGACTGTCCGAGGAATCCGGCGCCGGATATTTTTGCAAAGATTTGGGAAAATGCCGGGTGAAAAACAAACAGGTCTAATCGTGAACATAATCTGAGAGGCTGCTGAAACTGCCAGATAGACAAAGAGAGATGCCAAATGGACAGTCCGCATTGACGGCTGTCCCTTTTTCTTTTATTTTATGCAGATAGATGCCGGGACTAAAGCGCTGCAAGGAGACATATCACCCCTCTGGAAATCGGTTATCTTTGCAGACAGATGTTCCCGGCATCTGGACAATAGAGAGAAGATTGAAAAAAGACAATGGCACAGTAAGGAGAAAAAGGATGGATCTGAAAAGACAGAAGACAGAGCAGGCGGCTGCGTCCTGCGGCTTTGTCATAGATAGAAGAAGAAAGCTGCCGCAGATGGGGGCAGTCCTCTGGCAGATGCACTTTGCAAAAAATGGCGCCCGGCTCCTGTGGCTGGAACGCAGGGAGGAGAACAAGACATTTGCGGCGGCATTCAAGACACTGCCATCGGACGATACAGGCGTCTTCCACATACTGGAGCACTCGCTTTTGTGCGGTTCCCGGAAATATCCGGTGAGCAAGCCGTTTGTAGAGATGATCAAAAGTTCCCTGCAGACCTTTATGAATGCCTTTACCTTCCCGGATAAGACCATGTATCCGGTAAGCAGCCGCAACCAGAAGGATTTCCTCAACCTGATGGACGTGTATCTGGACGCTGTGCTGCATCCGCTCTGCCTGGAAAAGGAAGAAATCTTCCGCCAGGAGGGATGGCATTATGAGCTGGACGGCCAGGAGGGGGAGCTCTCCTGCAACGGCGTGGTGTACAATGAGATGAAGGGGATGTACGCGTCGCCGGACATGCTGATCGACAGCGCCCTGAACCGGGCCCTTTTCCCGGACAACTGCTATCAGTTCCAGTCCGGCGGGGACCCTGCCTGTATCCCGGCGCTCACCTACGAGGAATACAAGGCACAGTACCATGAATACTATCACCCGTCAGGCGCGTGGTTCCTTTTGGACGGGGAGATGGAGATCGGGCCGGTGCTGGAGAAGATCGGGCAGGTGCTGTCCGGCTTTGGACCCCAGCAAAAGGATCATCCGATTCCCTTCCAGAGCCCGGTACACCCAGGGGAGGTACGTATTCCCTATGAGGCCGGGGAGGAGGACGTGGAAAGGAAGACGATCCTGGCAAAGGGATGGGTCTACGGGCGGTTTGATGAGCCGGCAAAGGACTTAGCCTGCCAGACCTTATGCGAGATGCTCTGCGGCTCTGACGAGGCGCCTCTTAAGAAGGCGCTGCTGGAGAGAGGGCTGGCTGAGAATGTGGAATTTTCCAAGGTGGACGGCGTCCAGCAGCCCTTTGCCGTCCTGGTGGTAAGACATGCCGCCAAAGAGAAGGAGCAGGAGATCTGGGATACCGTGCGCACAGTGCTGGAGCAGCTGGCCGCCCAGGGGCTGGACCACAGAAGGCTGGAGGCGGTCATCAGCCGGATGGAGTTCCGCTATCGGGAGAAGGAGACAGGAGGCTTTCCCCAGGGGCTTTTCAACTGCATGAAAATGCTGGAGAGCTGCCTCTACGGAGGGGATCCGGCCCAGAATCTCTGCCTGGGGGACGCCTTCTTGCGCCTGCGGGAAGGAATAGAAGACGGATATTTTGAGCAGTTTATCCGGGAGAATTTCCTGGAGAACCCACACTGTGCCCAGGTGGTGCTTTTCCCCTCCAGGGAGCTGGGAGAGAGGAAGAGAAAGGAGGAGGCAGAGCGTTTCCGCAGGATAAAAGAGAGCTGGAGCAGCCAGGAGAGGGAGCAGGTCATCCAGAAGCTGGCAGCCCTTAGGGCCTTCCAGAATAGGCCGGACCGCCCCCAGGACCTGGCCGCGCTTCCGGTGCTGTCCCTTGCGGATATAGAGGAAGAGACGCCGGACATCCCCCAGCAGGTGACAGAGGAGGCGGGGGTCAAGGTCCTTTGTCATCCTCTGGAGACAGAAGGCATCGCCCATCTTGTCTGGTACTTCCTGGCCGGGGACCTGACAGAGGAGGAGCTGCACCTTCTTTCCTTCCTGCAGACCCTGCTGGGGCAGACCAGGACGGCGCGTTTTTCCGTCCTGGAGCTTGCGGCGTCTCTGGAAGGAGAGCTGGGGCGTTTTCAGACCAGTGTGGAGGTGTTCGCGCCAAGAGGGGAGACGGCAACGTGTAAGCCCTGCTTTGCCGTCCATGTGTCAGCCCTGGAGGAAAAGCTGGAGGAGGCAAAGGAACTGACAAGGGAAGTGCTGCTGGACACGGATTTTGGTGATCTTGCCTACCTAAGAGGCCGTCTGCGCCAGCTCAAGCTGTCGCTGGAACAGCACGTCCTCATGCACGGTGACAGCTATGCCTCCCTGCGCATCGCCGCCGGGTGCTCGGCGAAAGGCGGGGCCAGGGAGGCGCTGCGGGGCGTCAGTATGCTGGACTGGCTGCGGGAGATGGACAGCCAGTTTGAGGAGAGAGGCGCGGAGCTGGCAGGCAGGCTGAAAGAACTGTGCAGACGGCTCTTCGTGAGAAGGCGCGCCGTCCTTTCTGTCACAGGACAGATGCCAAGAGAGGAGCTTCCCGGTCTGGCCTCCTTCCTGCCAGAGGGACGGGCCCCGAAAGAGGCGGTCTCCTGGTCTTGGGAAAAGCCGGCGAGGAAAGAAGGTATCCTTGTCCCGGCCCCGGTGGGCTTTGCCGGCAAGGGAGGACATCTGGCCCAGTGCGGGGCCAGGTACAGCGGAGCTATGGCAGTGGCAGCCCGCATCCTGTCCTACGGGTATCTGTGGAACACCGTCCGGGTCAAAGGGGGAGCCTACGGCACCCGGCTTGCCATCACGCCTGGCGGGGACGTGGCCTTTACCAGTTTCCGAGATCCTTCTGCCGCCGCCTCCCTGGCCGTCTTTGACAAGGCCGGGGCCTCCCTTCGGGAACTGTGCGCCAGCGGGCAGGAGCTGACCTCCTATATCATCAGCACCATCGCGGCCACAGAGCCTCTTCTTACAGCAAGGCAGAAAGGCATGCAGGCAGCGGAAGATTACATGGAGCAGGTGACAGGGCAGATGCGCCAAAGGGACCGCAGGCAGATCCTTTGTACGACCAAAGAGGATTTAGAGAAGGTCAGCCGTATCCTGGATGAGATCTGTGAAAAAGGAGGCTCGTGCATCGTAGGCGGCCAGGAGATCCTGGAGGCGGCAGACGGGGCCTTATCCTGCAGAAGGGACCTGTAAAACTGCCGAACAGACAACAAAAACATCCGAATAGACATGTCGTATTGTGCGGAAAAACAGAGACGTGTTAAGATTGTTAAAATTATTTCAGAAGGAATATGAGCAATACGCAAGATACAGTCGTCTAAGGAGAGTGGCAGAAGTGGAAAATGAGGAAAAGGTCCAGGTACAGGACGGACAAGAGAAACAGCCGGAAGGACAGAAGAAAAAAATGAAGACCAGGACAAAGGTCATTGCAGGTGTCGCTGTGGCCGCCCTGGCCTGCGGCGTGGGGACAGGCGCTTACCTGATCTCTAAGAACGGCGGGATAGAAGAGCTCCTGGAGGACTCGCCCCTGGCCGACCTGGCGGACAAGATCAAGG
Source organism: Eubacterium sp. ER2 (assembly GCF_000765215.1). GTDB lineage: Bacteria > Bacillota > Clostridia > Lachnospirales > Lachnospiraceae > Claveliimonas > Claveliimonas intestinigallinarum. The sequence goes on along the minus strand of NZ_JPJE01000002.1, from coordinate 101,184 downwards.
GAGATGACGTGGACGCTGGGAGCGCAGGAAATCAGGATAAAGACGGAGCCGACGGCGCGTCGGGAGCCGGCGGGGCCTCCGGAACAGACGGAGCTGTACAGCAGACAGGCTATGTGGACAACGGGGGCGCACAGGTGGGAGGCACCAGCGCCAGCAACAGCTACCCCATCAAGATGAGTGATCTTTGTACGTTCTCGGATCCGTCCGGGCTCAGCTTTGACACCAGGTACGTGCTCCATGGAGGCTCCGACTGCATCCCGGCCAAAAGAGCGAATGCGCAGGGGTATAGCTGCAAAGAAGCGTATGTGGTCCTCTATGCGAAGGGGGGCCAGGCGGCAGGCGAATATGTCTGTTACGTCATGAGTAGCGAGGCGGAGGCACAGAGGATGGCTTCGGCCTATGCGGGAGTATATAATGGAGGCGGACAGAGCGCCGGACGCTGGGGGGATGTCGTGTATGTGTACTCATCAGGAGACTACGTGCAGACTTCGATCCGGACATATTACGATCAGGGCGTTATCAAGTCCGAGACTCCGGCAGCTTACCTTGGCATGCAGTTCTACTTTGGCGGCATGAGCGAGTACCAGCCGCCTGCATCCTCCGGAAACGGCAGCGGCGGCAGTGGCGGTGGAGGCGGCGGAAGTACGCCGGGCGGCTCCACGCCAGGGGGAACTACACCGGGTGGTAATACGCCGGGAGGAAATACGCCGGGAGGGGACACCCCGTCAGGCCCGGAAGAACCTGACCAGCCAGATAAACCGGACGACCCGGATACACCCGATCCCTCCGGGGAGACGAGCGTGGCCGTGACGGATGAGCAGCTTACCGACAAGCTGGAGGAAGCTCTGGCGACGGCGGACAATTCCTTCCCTGTGGAGATCACAGACAAATATACCTTTGAAGATCCAAAAGGACTGGAGTATGATACAAGGTATGTGCTCTACGGCGGAGAGGACAGCGGGGCGGTCTCGGCAGCAGGCCAGATCGGAAGTCAGGTTAAAGGGGTCTATGAGATCTATTACTTGAAAGACGGAAAACTGGCGGCCGTGTACCGGTGCTACGATGCGGCCAGTGCAGATGACGCGGCCCAGATCGAGAGCATGTACGGCGGCATGGGAGAAGTCGAAGTCACAGGCAGAGTGGCCTGCATCGATATGGATCTTGCCATGATCGAGAGCATGATGGAGATGTACGTGCAGATGGGCTATGCGGACGAGGCGACCCCGGAGGCATATATGGCGGCTCTTTACAAGAATGAGGGCTATCAGTATTTCCGCAATCCCAACCCGGCAGAGGAGCCGGAGGAGCCATCTGGCGGACTGACAGGCACCACGCCGGATGAGGCGTTCAGCGTGAAAGTGAGCGACAGCTACACGTACGATGAGGCGCAGGTGCTGCCGGGTCCAGAGTATGACAGACGATATGTACTGTATGGAGATGAGACAAACGGATTTGCGGCTCAGCAGGGAGCCAATGCATTCTATGAGGTCATCTACGAACAGGACAGCCGTGCGCTTTACGAAATCAAGATTTACGTCATGCCGAGTGCAGAGGAAGCCGGAGTTCTGGCAGGGCAGTTCGTGGACGCGGGCCTGTATGCGGTGGCAATGCCGGGGACAGATGCGGTGCTGGTGATCGGGACGGATCTGCAGGACACGATTGATATGTATGCACAGTACGGACAGATCGCAGAGGCAACGCCCCGGGCCTACATAGAAGGATTTTTGATGAAGCTGGGCATGACCGAGGTGACGGCAGACGGAAAAGCGCTTACCTACATCTGCCTGCCTCAGGCAGATATGAACCGCCTGCTCTACGAGGCGGAGGGACTGCTGGATACGGGAGCCGCGCAGTGGGCGGAGACGGAGCCCACGCCGGTGATCCCCGTGACGGGCGTGCTGGACCCGGAGGCGGATCTGTCGGCAGAGAGCGTAGACCGGACCGCCAGGGAGGCGGAGGCCTTTGACCCGGCAGACGCAGGGACCGTCGCAGGCGAGACCGGGCAGCAGGAGGGATTTGACCCGGCAGCAGCCGGAAATGCGGCTCAGGCGGCAGATGGTCAGCAGGCAGATGGCCGGAGCGAAGCAGGGCAGGCAGAAGACAGCTTATCACAGGCAGGGACATTTGATCCCTCCACGGCAGGCAGTATGCCGGCAGGGACTGACGGGACAGGAGATGAAGGAGCGGCGTCCGGGGCCGGAAGTGAGACGGCGGCAGACGGCGGGATGGCCGGAGAGTCCGGCGGGACAGCACTGACGGTCGGCAGCACGGCACAGTGGAACGATGCGGACTTTGACGACGCGGCGGACCGTCTGAGAGCTGGCAGCCCGGCAGGTCCCCAGGAGCTTACTGTGGGGGAGGGTGTCTGTTTTGCAGATCCCCAGGATCTTGATTTTGACACGCGGCTTGTGTATTGGGGAGACGCCCGGAGCGCTCTGGCGGCCCAGGCGGCAGGCCAGGGCCAGATAGCAGTGACTCAGGTGTACGAGATCCTTTACGCGAAGGATGGCCAGGCGGTGGCCCAGTACCGGTGTATCGTGGCGGGAGATCATATCTTCTGCCAGAGGATGAAGCCGGAAAAGCTGGCGGAGCGCATCAGCGCCCTGCCGGTCGGACAGCCGGCCTTTGAGGCCTCCTTGCAGGGATACACAGGATGGATGAAGCAGATAGAACAGCTTGAGGAATATAAGGAAGGAGAGGAAACAAGATGAAGAAGAAACTGATCACAGTCCTGCTCTGTCTCACCCTTGGCCTGGCGGCCACAGCCTGCGGCGCCGGCAAAGACAAAGGGAGCTCTGACGCGGGAGACGCGGGGCAGGAGACAACGGTGGACAAGGATTTCAGCCTTGCCATGACGGACACCTATACTTACACAGACCCCCAGGATCTGGACTTTGACCAGCGCTTTGTGCTGAAGGGGGATGAGAGCTGCAAGCTTCTGTCAGATATGAAGAACTTTGGCTATACCGCTACGAATGTATACCAGATCATCTACGCCAAGGACGGGGAGGGCGCGGCGGAATACGACTACTACGTGACGCCGGACGAGGCGTCCGCCCAGGCGCTGGCCCAGTTCTACACCTCCCAGGGGCAGCAGGTGACGCAGGAGGGCAATGTACTCTACTCGGTGATGGACGGCGACACACTCCAGGCGACCATCATTACCCTGTCATCCCAGGGGGCTATGTCCGGTGACACAGTGGAGGACTATGCGGAGATGATGAAGAATTCTTACGGACTGACAGATTATTAGGCACCTTCCGGACGGCGGGCAGAAAAAAGAATGTTCTGTCTGCCGTCTTTTCATATACGGGATCTGAAAGGAGATACGACAGTGAGTAAAGTTAAAAAAGAGGGACACAAGGGCGGGGGAAACTGGAAGGATTTCTTCCATGTGATCCGGAAGATGCGCCTGCCGTGGCACTGGATCATCATTGCCTTCCTGTGCAATTTCCTGTACAACAGGGTCATGCTGGACCTTCCCACGGTGACAGCAGGCCTGATGAGCGGCAGCACGGACAGCCAGGCTCTGGTGGACGCGGTCTGGTTCTATGTGCTGTTCACCCTGGTGCTCTGCGGGGATGTGGCCCTGCGCTCGCCCGCCAGGCATGTGGCGGCCAGGAATATAAGGAGGGTGATCTGGAAGAAGATGCTCCGCATCCGCATGGATTACTATGACGGACACAATCCTTCGGATCTGATGAGCACTATGACAAACGACGCTACGACGGCGACAGAGTATCTGGTGGAGTTCCTGGTGGGCTTTCTCCCCACGATCTACTATGTGGCGGCAGCCCTGCAGACCATCTCCTCCTACAATGTGTGGCTGATGGTGTCGGTCTTTCTCCTCCTTCCTCTGAAGCTTATTTACGCAGTCTTTGTGGGAAGATGGCAGTACAGGACCCAGTTCGGCGTGTTTAAGGAGATCGGCAGCCTGACCGCGTACCTGGCGGAGAGGGTGCGCAACCTGATGCTCATCAAGACTTACACCAACGAAGAACGGGAGCTGAAAAACGGGGAGAAGACCTCTTACGGGCTTTTTGACGCCAACATGAAGGTCAATAAGCTGAACTGTGTGATCACAGCCCTCACCACCCTCCTTGGCATGGCCCAGGTGATGGTGGTCATGGTGTTCGGCGTAGTGCTCCTGAAAAGAGGGGACATTGACATCCAGCAGTGGGTGGCTTTCTATATGTTTTCCGGCACGCTCTCCACTTCCTTCAGCAATCTGATCGACTATTGGATGAAGCTTAAAAGCGTGCAGGGAGCCATGGCCCGCACGGCGGAGCTTTTGCGCGCCCCTGAGGAGGAAGAAAAAGAAGGGCAGGGGGAAGGAAAAAGCGCTGGCACCGAGGTGCGTTTTGACCATGTCTCCTTCTCCTACGGGGACAAGGAGGCCCTAAGGGACGTGTCCTTCACTATCCCGGAGGGCAGCTCCGCGGCAGTTATCGGCCTGTGCGGCAGCGGCAAGACCACCTCCCTGAGTCTGCTGGAGCACTTCTATGAGCCCCAGGAAGGGACCGTGTCCTTAGGCGGAGTGCCGGTGGCGGACATCCCGCTTCAGGCGCTGCGGGGGCGTATGGGCTATGTGCAGCAGGGGGCGGATGTCTTCAGCGGCACCGTGCGGGAGGCTCTCACCTACGGGCTCCACCGGGAGGTGCCGGATGAGGAGATCTGGGAGGCAGCCCGCAAGACGGGCTTTGCGGAAATCCTGGAGAAATGGGACGCAGGCCTTGACACGCCGGTGGCCCCAGGCGGCACTTCTATGTCCGGCGGACAGAGGCAAAAGCTGGTGCTCACCAGGGAGTTCATGCGGGGCGCAGACGTGCTCCTGTTTGATGAGCCCACCTCAGCTCTGGACGCTGCGGCGGCCAGGATGGTACAGGATACGATCTTTGATACATTTCCAGATCAGACGAAGATCATCGTCACTCACGACCTGTCTCTTATCAGGCGGGTGGACCAGATCATTGTCCTGGACAGAGGCGTACTGGCCGGGTGCGGGAGCTACAATGACCTGTATGGGAAGTGCGGGGCTTTCATGGAGCTGATCGCAGCCTGTCAGGCAGAGAAGGAGGCGGCGCAATGCTAAGACAGATCAAAGACTACACAAAGATATTTAAGGGCATCCGGCTGCCCTGGTTCCTCATCCTCCTGGTGCTTGTCATCTCCATGATCAAGTCCCATGTGGAGGTGGAGGCCATCACGATCACGGCCTCCATCATCGACGGGACCCAGAACTCCATCAAGACAGACGAGCTGATCCGCTATATCGAGTTCCAGCTCATTACAGGGGGCATCACCATCGCTTTTACCTACCTGACCGGACTGCTCCTGCAGAAGATCAACCTGGCGGTGAGGCTGCGGATGTGGAACAAGATGATGCGCCTGCCCACCAGCTATTATGACTCAGACAATGTGAACGAGCTGGTGACCCGTGTGACTACGGACGCGGAGAGTGCGGGAAACTATTTCCAGCTGCTGATCGACATTTTCACTGCTGTGTACGCAGGCATTGTGGCCTACCAGAAGCTGTTCAGTTTCCAGTTCCAGATGGCCCTTGCCAGTCTGCTGGTGATCCCGGTCATGGTGTTTATCACCTGGCTCTACGGAAGGCTGACCTACACGGCGGGAGCTGCCGCCAGGACAAGGCTGGCCTCTGTCATGGGGTACCTGGCAGAGCACGTGCGCAGCATCCGCCTTATGAAATCCTTCTGCACGGAGGGAGAGGAGCAGAAAAAGGCAAGGGGACTTTTTGGAAGACAGTGCAAGGCGGACATCCTCCTAAGCTACACATCCATGATCCAGCTTGCCGGCATGGAGGTCATGGGATGCCTCAACATCGTCATCTCCTTTGTGCTTGGAAGCCGCATGATCGCCTCCGGCGACCTGACCGTGGGCAAGCTGATCGGTTTCTACACCCTGTGCGGCCTGGCGGTGACCCGGCTTGCTACCTTGTGCACCAGCGTGGGGACTTTCTCCCAGAACGCGGGTATCATGAAGAAGATCGGGCAGGTCTTAGATGTGCCTGACGAGAAGGAGGAGGGCTGCGAGATGGACGTGGCGGACGAGGACATTGTCCTGGACCACGTGGACTTCTCCTACCAGAGCGCCAAAGTGCTGCGGGATCTAAGCTGCTCTATACCAAAGGGGAAGGTCACGGCCATCGTAGGGACCAACGGCGCCGGCAAGACGACCCTCTTTAAGCTGCTGGAGCGGATGTACGATCCCACAGAGGGGACTATCCTCTTTGGGGACCGGGATGTCAGGGACTTTAAGCTGTCCGCCTGGCGCAAGAGCTTTGCCATCGTGTCTCAGGATAAGCCTCTCCTATCTGGCACTGTGCGGGACAATATCCTCTACGGCGTGGAGCGGAAGGTGACGGAAGAAGAACTCATCCACGTGGCGAAGATGGCCAATGTCTATGACTTTGTCATGGACACGCCGGGACAGTTTGACGCCCAGGTGGGGCCGGGAGGCTCCAACTTCTCCGGCGGCCAGCAGCAGTGCATTGCCATCGCCAGGGCCATGATGCGCAACCCGGATTACCTGCTCCTTGACGAGGCTACCAGCAACCTGGATGTGAAGAGCGAAAAGACGGTGACAGAAGCCCTAAGCAACCTGATGAAGGGCCGCACCACCATCCTCATCGCCCACAACTATTCCGCCACTGTGTTCGCGGACCAGGTGATCGTCCTGTGCGACGGCCAGATTGAGGCCTGCGGCACGCCAGAGGAGCTGCTGCGGACAAACGACTACTACCGGACCTTTGCCCACCAGGCGGCAGAGGCGGGGAAATAATATAGACAGACGGAAGGCGAACAGCAGAAAGGAAAGGATACAAGATGAGATCAAAGTTGACACAGTGTTATGACTACCGGCAGCTTGCGGTGCCGGAGGAGTTAAAGAAATGGCGTTTCCCGGAGAGCCAGATCGACGAAGAGCTTGAGGCCCTGGCCAGGGACCACTCCAGCGAACAGCAGATGGAGGGGCCTGTGAAGGACGGGCACAGCGTGCAGTGCACCTGTCTGAAGGATGAAAAAGGAAACTGGGAGGGGCGCACGGTGCTCCTCTATCCAGGCCGCAGCCTGCCGGGGGCCCAGGAGGCAGAGCAGGCTGTGCTGGGCAAAAGACAAGGGGAGACCTTCTCCTGCCAGCTGAAAGCAAGGACCCTTGTGCTCAAGGTGGAAAAGGTAGTGGAGAAGCGCACCCTCACAGTGGGCGATACGCTGGTGGGCCTTTTGGGACTGCCAGGCGTGGAGACCGTGGAGGACTACCGGCGCTGGTACCACGAAAAGCACGACCAGGCGTACCGGGACAAGGCCAGCATCCGCATCTGCCAGTTCTGGCTGGAGGCGATCCTAAGGGAGAGCACCTTCGATGTGGACGAGGCAGAGAAGGCGGCCTGGTGCCATCACCAGGCCAAGACCCGCTACGACGCCCTGGAGGCGGCAGGTGTGGACCCGAAGAAACAGCCGGACGGCATATCCCTCACAGAGGAGGAGACTATGAAGGTCATGGAACAGGAGCAGGAGAAATACTACCTTCCCAATGTCATCTACTGCTATTTCTGTGAGAAGGATGGCTTTTCTGTCACAGAGGAGGACATGGAAGAGATGGTCCGGCAGATGGCGGCAGAGAGAAAGGAAGATGTGGAGGAGCTTAAGAAACAGGCGGATTTTGAGATATTTAAGAGTGTGAAGCTCCAGGAGCACACATTCCATATGCTGATGAGAGAGGCCAATACATATCTGGAGGTGTAAGAAGATGGCAGTGATAGAAGCGACAGAGGAAAATTTTGACCAGCTGGTACAAGGCGCAGAGTACGTGATGGTGGATTTCTACGGGGACAACTGCGGGGCCTGCGTCGGCACGGCTCCCTACTACCGGGAGGTGGCGGACGATATGGCGTTCATCCGCTTCATCCAGGTGAACACGTCTGTGTACCGGAAACTGGCCAGGAGATACAAGATCATGGGCATCCCGGCCTTCCGCTATTTCCACAACGGGCAGGTGGTCCACCAGTCCGTGGGGGGCATGGACACAGAGCGGATCCACAGGGAGTTGGCAGAGCTCCTCTACCACGATGAAAAGATTGAAAAGTAGCAGAGGGGATGCTATACTAAAACATATTTGAGGAAACGATCACAGAAGAAGGAGGAGGTACCATGCTGTTTGCCGATTACGCACTTCTTGGACTGGGCGGAGCCGTGTCATGCTTTGCGGCTCTGCGCTGGGAGAGGGAGAGAGTACGGCGCAGCCTGGTACTTTCTTTTATAGGCGGAGCTGTCTGCGGGCTGGCCTGGTGCCTGGACGCAGGGATCCGTCTGGGCAGCGGGGCCTGCCTTCTCTTTCTGGTCTCCTACATGGCGGTGCTGCTGCGCCATGGGGCGGAGCAGGAGAAATCCCTGGTCGATATCCTGGCAGCCGTGTCTCTCGCCTGCGGCTGCTTTGGCATGCTGCGGGTGGTGTCGGGAGCGCTCCTTGGGATTTCTTACCTCTCCCCTTTCTTCCGGACGATGCTGGCGCTGATGTCCGTCCTGGGTGTCTGCGCAGGCCTGGCTTATTTGTCCCGGGAGTTCCCGGAGGAGGGATGGCAGCAGTACTTCTGTAAGGAGGGGACGCAGGATGGGGACAGGCCGGGGAGGCGTGCGCTGCTCTTTGCAGCCTTTGGCCTGTGCCTGTCGCTCCCCGTCCTGGGAAAATGCTCTCTGCCCACGGCAGCCCTCGCCCTTTTCGCCTTCTTCGGAGGCCTGCGGCTTTTCTGCCTGGTGGTGGCAGCCAGCAGGGAGAGGGAGTCCCTGCGCACGGAGAAACAGTACCGGGATGACATGCAGACCTACATGAGCGTGGTCCGCTCCCAGAGGCACGACTACAATTTCCATGTGCAGACTCTCCACGGCCTGCTCCTCAGGAAGGACTACGAGGCCTGCGAGAAGTATCTGGAGGAGCTTTTGCAGGATTCGGTGGCCATGAACCGGTTGCTGCCCCTAAAAGACGCCGCGGTCAGCGCCCTCATCCTCTCCTTCCAGAGCCGGGCCCAGCAGGAGGGCATCCGCCTGGAGATCACGGTGGAGAACGACCTGTCCCAGATCGCCACCAATGTCTATGAGACAAACAAGATCATCGGCAACCTTCTGCAGAATGCCCTGGACGAGACGGAGCGGCTGCCGGACCAATCCTTTGGCATCCATCTGACGATCCTAAAAAGGGGCGAGTTCTGCATCATCAATGTGGCCAACAAGACGCGGCAGGGGGACCCCATGGCATCCTACCAGGCAGGCGCCTCCTCCAAGAGCGGGCACGAGGGCATCGGCATCGCCTCCATCCAGGCCCTGGCGGCCAGGTACGGGGGCGTGGTGTACTCCCGCATGGAGGGCCAGGTCATCCATTTCGTGGCAAAGATCCCGCTTAGACTTGTGAAGGAGGCATCGTGATGTTTGAGGGAAAGATACTTCTGGTGGACGACCAGCCTGTGGCGGCGCAGGACTCCATCGCCGCCTTAGAGCATTTTGCAAAGCCGTCCCAGATCCTCTTTGCCGAGGACGCCAAGGCGGCCAGGCAGATTCTGGATACGGAGCCGGTCCGGCTGGCCTTTCTGGATATAGAAATGCCTGGCGGGGACGGCTTTTCCCTGGCGGCTTACATTGAAGATAGGCATCCGGGTCTGCCCTATGTATTCCTCACCGGGCACGCGGATTTTGCCTTGGAGAGCTACGAGTATGAGCCGGTGGATTTCCTCACTAAGCCAGTGGATATCCGGCGGATGGAGCGGACCTTTGAGAAGGTGCGGAAAAAGGCAGGTGTGCCGAGAAAAGAGAAGATTGCTGTCAGGAGCGGGGCAGACTATCTGTTCCTGGAGCCAGATCAGATCCTCTACATATGCAAAGAGAAACGGAAGGTGCAGATCCACAGGAAGGACGGAGGGACCTGGCAGACCTCCCACACGCTGGAGGAGCTGGAGCGGATCTTCCTAGACTACCATTTCTTTCGCTGCCATCAGTCCTTCCTGGTGCCCCTTGCCAATATACGGGCAGTAGGCGCCAGCCGTTTCGGTCAGACTTACGAGGCGAAGTTAGAGGGAGGGACATCCGTCCCGGTCAGCAGAAGCCGGTACGGAAAGCTTAGGGAGGAGATGGAAAAACTGGGTATCTCCTTCCTAAGAGGAACAGGAAGAAAAGGAGAGACAGGGCAAGGTGGACCACATACTGATCATAGACGATGACACAAATATCAACAATCTTTTAAGGGAGGCCCTGGAGAAGGGCAGTTACACCTGCAGCCAGGCCTACTCCGGCACTGAGGCGCTTTTGCGCCTGGACATGGAGCCCTTTGACCTGGTCCTCCTGGACCTGATGCTGCCGGGCATGTCCGGGGAGAGGGTGCTGGAGGAGATACGCAGAAAGAGGGATATCCCGGTCATTGTGCTGACTGCGAAGGACCGGCTGGACGACAAGGTGGACCTCTTAAAGAGCGGGGCGGACGACTATGTGACAAAGCCCTTTGAGATACGGGAGGTGCTGGCAAGGATCGAGGTGCAGCTGCGCAGGCGGGGGACAGCCGAGGCTGCCGGGGACACTCTGAGCCACAGGAAGATGACCCTGGACAAGGAGACCTTTAAGGTCTTTGTGAGGGGAAGAGAGCTGCCCCGGTTTACACGCCAGGAGTTTGGCATCCTGGAACTCCTCCTGTCCCACCCGGGGCGGGTCTACAGCAAGGAGGAGATCTTTGAGTACGCCTGGGAGGAGCCCTACATGGGGGAGACCAAGACGCTGGATGTGCACATCAGCAATATCCGCAGGAAGATAAAGAAGGAGACGCAGGAGGAGTACATTGAGACTATATGGGGTATCGGCTACCGTATGCCCCGGTAAGCTTTACCTTTTCTTTAGATTTTATTTGCGAAGGATTAAGGAAAGGTCCTTAGAATGTAAGACAGATCGAGAGAAAAGGAGTGAGACATATGAGTGAGCTGCTGCTGCAGACAATGGCATTGACAAAACAGTACGGCAGGCACAGGGCAGTAGACCAGGTGAGCATGCATATAAAGAAGGGGGCGATATACGGTTTTATCGGCAGGAACGGAGCGGGCAAGACCACTACCCTGCGGATGATCAGCGGTCTGGCCTCCCCCACGGCGGGAGAGATCGAGCTGTTCGGGTGCAGGGGCCGCGAGCTGAGCCGGATACGCTCCAGGGTGGGCTGCCTTATCGAGGGGCCGGGCCTCTATGGAAGCATGTCTGCCAGAGACAACCTGAAAATGAAGAGCATGCTCCTTGGCGTGTACAAGAGGGGATACGAGGAGGAGCTTCTGGATATCGTGGGCCTTGGGGGCGTGGGCAAGAAGCCGGTGAAGAGGTACTCCCTGGGCATGAAGCAGAGGCTGGGCATCGCCCTGGCCCTGGTGGGAGAGCCGGACCTGCTGGTCCTCGACGAGCCCATCAACGGCCTGGACCCACAGGGGATCGCGGAGGTGCGGGATACGGTGCTGAAGCTGAACAGGGAAAGGAATATGACGATCCTCATTTCCAGCCATATCCTGGAGGAGCTCTCCAAGATAGCCACAGACTACGGGATCATCCACAACGGGACTCTTCTCCAGGAGTTGACGAACGAAGAGCTGATGGAAAAATGCAGCGAGAGGCTGGAGGTCACACTGGATGACCCGGAGCGGGCTGTTCCGGTGATGGACCGCCTGGGAATAAAACGATACCAGGTGGCAGACAGGGAGCACATCTATATTTTTGAGAGGCTGGAGGAGAGCGCGGCGCTCAACATGGCCTTCGCAAAGGCAGGAATCCCTGTGCGGGGCATCTCTGTCACAAACGAGGAGCTGGAGACCTATTTCTTAAAACTGACAGGAGGCGGGGCAAATGCTTAATATGATAAAAATGGAAACATACCGGATGCTCCACACAAGGAGCGCCTATGTGATCCTCATCGTGCTGACGGGGTGCGTGCTTTTTACTAATATCATGAGCCGGGATGAGTATCGGGCAGACACAAGGAAGGCGGCCGAGGCATCGGTGGATATGGTGCAGGTGAGTCCCTCCTCGCCGGATGAGAGCGGGGAGGAGACGCCCAATCTGGGTATGACTGTCACTCTCCCCACCACACCTGGAGAGCAGGTGACTGTGTTTGACCTGTTTGCGGCAAATATACAGGGGCGATTTATAGCTCTTTTTATTGCTATATTCACGATTTTGTTTTCCGGGGCGGACATGAGCAGCGGCTATGTGAAGAACACAGCGGGACAGGTGAGGAGCCGGGCGGCCCTTGTGGCGGCCAAGGCGGTGGCTGTGATGGTGTACACAGTGTTTACCATCCTCTTTTTCGTGGCCATTGAGGCGATTTCTGATGCCTTGCTTTTTGGAGCTTTGGCCTGGGGTGACCCGGGCGAGTTCCTCCCTTATCTGGGAGCGCAGACAGCGCTGCACTGTACCTTTATGGTGGTCCTGTGTGCCCTTACAGTGATCATACGGAGCAGCGTGCTGAGCATGGTGCTGGGGGTGCTGCTCTGCCAGAACCTGGCTATCATCCTGTACGGCGGGGCGGAGACACTGCTGCGCAGGATGGGGGCTGGAGATGTTGACATTATCTCCCACACCATCACGGGAAAGATTGCCATGCTCCCCCTGGCGCCCTCCGCGTCAGACGTGACAGGAGCGCTGCTGACAGCGGCCCTGTTCCTTGTCCTGTCGGCAGGCCTGGGGGCTCTTGTGTTCCAGAAGAGGGATGTGTAGGGGACAGGAGAAGTCAACAGGAGGAGCATTTACAGAAGGAGAGAGACAGGATGCTGACTATTATCCTTATAACAGGTATCGTGATCCTGGCGGCAGTGCTGTGGAAATACCAGCGGCAGATGAAAGACATCTGCCGCCAGATTGCGTTCCTGCGGGAGCACGACAGCAATATGCTCATCACGACCCAGATCCGGGCCGGCGGGGTGGGCGAGCTGGCAGAAGAGCTCAATGAACTATTGCTGGAGATGAAAAGTGAACATAGAGAGTACATGGAAAAGGAGGGAGAGATTGCCCGCATCTACACGGACCTGTCCCACGATATCCGCACGCCTCTCACCTCCCTGGACGGGTATTTTCAGCTCCTCCGGGAGACCAGAGACCCGGAGGAGCAGGAACGGTATATCCGCATCATCCAGGAGAGGATCGGCAGTCTGAAGGAGATGCTGGAGGAGCTGTTCACTTACACGAAACTCCAGGGCGGGCGCTATGAAATAGAGAGGACAGCCTGCCGGCTGAACCGGATCCTGAAGGAGACGCTGTTTTCCTACTACGAGGAATGGCTGGCGCTTGGGATCAGACCGGAGTTTTCCATTCCTGAGGAGGAAATCTGTGTGGAGGCAGACCCCCGTGCCCTCAGGCGGGTCATCCAGAATCTCATTAAGAACGGGATGGACCACGGCGAGAAGAAGATCCGCATTGCGCTCAAGAGGCAGGGGGACAGGGCTGTCATGACCTTTGCCAACCAGGTGTCCTGTCCGGACAAGATTGATACAGAGCATGTGTTTGACAGGTTCTACAAGGCAGATGAGGCAAGGAGCCGGACCTCCACGGGGCTGGGCCTCTCCATTGCCAGAGAGCTGGCCCGCAGGATGGAGGGAGATATCGCCGCCCGTATGGAGGAAGACTGGTTTGTGGCTGAGGTGCAGCTTGCGGCGCTGCCATGTGGAGCAAAGGGGTATACAGAGGACGTGTGAAAAGAAAATAAAAAAGGGCTTGACTTTTCTGCGTATCTCTGTATAATTTATTTCATAAATACTTTAGCACTATAAAGTGTAGAAGTTTTAAGCGATAAAGCGACAGGAGGAAAAGGACATGAAGTTAAAAAAGGTAACAGCAATCTTACTGACAGCAGTCATGACAGCCGCACTTGCAGCCTGCGGAAGCAGCTCAGGAGACAGCTCTGGAAGCAGCGGAGATGACGCAGGCGGAAGCGGTACATATACTATAGGAATCTGCCAGCAGATGGAGCATGCGGCTCTGGATGCGGCCACGGAAGGGTTTCAGGATGCCTGCCGGGAGCTGTTTGGCGAGGACAATGTAGAGTTTGACGTGCAGAACGCACAGGGAGAGCAGACTATGTGCTCCACCATCGTTAATAATTTTGTTTCTTCTGATGTAGATTTAATTCTTGCCAACGCTACCCTGCCTCTCCAGACAGCAGCCCAGGCGACGTCAGACATCCCGATCCTGGGAACTTCCGTTACTGATTACGGCAGTGCGCTGGGCATCGATGACTGGACAGGAGCCACGGGAGTGAATATTTCAGGAACCAGCGACCTGGCGCCTATCGAGGAGCAGGAGGACATGCTCCTGGAGCTTGTGCCGGACGCCCAGACAGTGGGAATTCTGTACTGCTCCTCCGAATCCAACTCCAAATACCAGGCAGAGCTTTTTGAGGCAGAGCTGGAGGCGGACGGCATTTCCTACAAGGAGTACACAGCGGCAGACTCCAACGAGATTCAGTCTGTGACTCAAAATGCGGTGGAGGACTGTGATGCCATCTACATCCCCACGGACAACACTATGGCGTCCAATACCCAGATCATCAATAACATCTGTCTTCCTGCCAAGGTTCCGGTGATCGCGGGGGAGGAGGGCATCTGCAGCGGCTGCGGCGTGGCTACTCTTTCCATCAGCTACTACGACCTGGGATACCAGACGGGCGAGATGGCCTACAAGATCCTGGAGGAGGGCGCTGACATCTCCACCATGGACGTAGAGACAGCAGCCCAGGTGACGAAAAAGTACAATCCCACGATCTGCGAGGAGCTGGGCATTACTATCCCTGAGGGCTACGAGGCCATAGAAGCCGAGTAGAGGAAGAAAGGCTATTGACTTTTCACGGGAAAATGAGTATATTGGAACATGTAAATTGCATATGGGGAGCTTGTAGACAGGCTGAGAGGAAGTTGTGAACTTCGACCCGGGAACCTGATTTGGATAATGCCAACGTAGGGAGAAAGATGAGAGACTGCGGGAAATGGCATGATGCCATTTCCCTTTTCTTATTCTATAGAGAAATCCTTTCGGCAAAAAGGGGCGGACCTGCCCCGCTTTGTCTGGCAGAAAGGTCAGGAGATTTACAGACAACAAAATACAGCAGGACTATGTGAGTGAACAGGAAATGGATTAAGACGGTTCACGAAGGGGTGCACCACCGCGGGTGTATTCTTTCGTGAACCTTTTTTCTTGGGAAATCTCGGGGAATATCCTGGAAATAGCCGGGAATAGCCCGGGGAATCTCGGAGCAATATCCCGCTTCGGTTCCGGCGCAGCGGCCTGCTTAGGGAGAAAGGAGGAGAGCTTTATGATCACAGCGCGCATAAACGGGCAGGAAGAGATATTTTCGTCTTCTCTTTCTGTCAGCGCATTTCTGGAAGAGAAGGGCTACCGGTCGGACCGGGTGGCCGTGGAAAAAAACGGAGCCATCGTACCAAAAAGAGAGCATGAGAGCTGTCTTATCGATGACGGAGATACACTGGAGGTCGTGAGCTTTGTGGGAGGAGGCTAGAGAAGATGAGGGACATCAGGATCACAGAGGAGGAGATCTCTCAGGCGCTCATTGACCGTCACACGGAGGAGGTTCAGGCCCGGATCCGCGCGGCCCGGGTGGCCGTGGCTGGACTTGGGGGTCTGGGATCCAACATAGCGGTCAGCCTGGCCAGAATCGGAGTGGGGCATCTCCATCTCATTGATTTTGACCGGGTGGATGTGACCAACCTGAACAGGCAGCAGTATTTTGCAGACCAGGTGGGCATGTACAAGACCGAGGCCCTCCGGGAAAATCTGCTGCGTATCAATCCGTGGCTTGAGCTGCGGACCGACTGCCTGCGTGTGACAGAGGAAAACGCGGCAGAGCTGCTGCGGGATGACGCCTATATCTGCGAGGCCTTTGATATTGCGGAGAATAAGGCCATGCTTGCGGGGGAGGTGCTGGAGCATTTCCCGGAGAAATATCTGGTGGCCGCCAGCGGTATGGCCGGATATGGGGACAGCAATGAGATTCGCACAAGACGGGTCACCTCCCATTTTTATCTGTGCGGGGATGAAAAGACCGAGGCGGAGGCAGGGCGGGGCCTTATGGCTCCCAGGGTGGCTCTCTGCGCGGCGCACCAGGCCAATATGGTGCTGCGGCTTATACTGGGAGAGAGGTAGATCACGCCCCTGGCAGACTATAGTAGGAGAAACAGAAGAAAAGAAGACAGAACTGAAGAGAAAGGCGCCGCCTGTTCCGGCGGCAGAAAGGAGAAAAAATGGAGACAAATACAGAAATCAAAAAGGATACGTGGAAGCTGGGAGACCATACATTTACCTCCAGGTTCATCCTGGGGTCAGGCAAGTATTCCCTGGAGTTGATCCAGGCGGCAGTGGAGCACGCGGGGGCTCAGATCGTCACGATGGCCCTGCGGCGGGCAAACGAGGGAGGACTTGCCAACATCCTGGATTACATACCGGAGGGCGTCTCTATCCTGCCCAACACGTCGGGAGCCAGAAATGCCCAGGAGGCGGTGCGCATCGCACGGCTGGCCAGGGAGGTCTGCGGAAGCGATCTTATCAAGATCGAGATCATGCGGGACAGCAAATACCTCCTCCCGGACAACTACGAGACGGTCAAAGCCACGGAAATCCTGGCAAAGGAAGGGTTTACCGTGATGCCCTACATGTATCCGGATCTGAATATGGCAAGGGACATGGCGGACGCGGGTGCTGCCTGCATCATGCCTCTGGGGGCGCCCATCGGGTCCAACAAGGGACTGTGCACCAAGGAATTTATCCAGATCCTTATCGATGAGATCGATCTTCCCATCATTGTGGACGCCGGGATCGGGAAGCCCTCCCAGGCATGCGAGGCCATGGAGATGGGGGCTGCCGCCGTTATGGCCAACACTGCCATCGCCACATCGGGAGACATTGCGGCCATGGCCGGAGCCATGAAGCTGGCCGTGGAGGCGGGCCGCGCCGCTTACCTCGCGGGGATGGGAAGCGTCCGTGCAAAAGGAGGAAGCGCTTCGTCACCCCTTACCGGGTATCTGAGAGATTAACATTGGACGCAGAAGGAGGCTTGCGAAAATGAGCGCAGAAAACCATGTAAATGAAAGCATTTTAAGCGATGAGATCCGGGAGCACCAGAGGAAGAACCGGATCGACCATATGACCTACCTGCCGGACATGGAGGACATTGGCTCGGAGGTGATGGACAAGGTCATCTCCGAGGTGAAAGGATACGACTATGACAGCTACACGGAGGCTGACGTGCGAAGGGCACTGGCAAGGGACAACCGGTCCCTGGAGGATTTCAAGGCCCTCCTCTCCCCGGCGGCCATGCCGCTCCTTGAGGAGATAGCCCAGGCAGCCCAGGCGGAGACGAGGAAGCATTTCGGCAATTCCGTCGCCATGTTCACCCCGGCCTACATTGCAAACTACTGTGAAAATTACTGTATTTACTGCGGCTTTAACTGCCACAACCGTATCAAGAGGGCGCAGCTTGACGAGGCGGAGATCGAGCGGGAGTTTGCGGCCATCGCAAAGACCGGACTTCAGGAGATCCTGATCCTGACAGGGGAGAGCAGAAAGAAGTCCACGGTGGAGTACATCGGAAGGGCCTGTCAGATTGCCAGGAAATATTTCCGGGTCATCGGCCTGGAGGTCTACCCCATGAACTCAGACGAGTACGCCTATCTGCAAAAATGCGGGGCGGACTATGTGACGGTCTTCCAGGAGACCTACAATTCAGATAAGTACGAGACTCTCCATCTGGCCGGGCACAAGAGGATTTTCCCCTACCGGTTCAATGCGCAGCAGAGAGCTCTCATGGGCGGCATGAGGGGCGTGGGATTTGCGGCGCTCTTAGGACTGGATGATTTCCGAAAGGACGCGTTCGCCACAGGCATGCACGCCTGGCTGCTGCAGAAGAAATATCCCCACGGGGAGATTGCCTTTTCCTGCCCCAGGCTTCGGCCTATCATCAACAATGACAGGATCAATCCCATGGACGTCCACGAAGCCCAGCTCCTCCAGGTGGTGTGCGCCTACCGGCTCTTCATGCCCTTTGCCAGCATCACCATCTCCAGCCGGGAGTGCGCCAGAGTGCGGGACAACCTGGTGCAGATCGCTGCCACCAAGATCTCCGCGGGAGTCAGCACCGGCATAGGGGAGCACGGCGAGGAAGTGGCGGACAAGGGAGACGAGCAGTTCGAGATTTCAGACGGCCGCTCTGTGGACGAGGTTTACCACGCACTGGAGGCCAATCATCTGCAGCCTGTGATGGCGGAGTACATCTATGTGTAGGACACACAGGGAAGAGGGCGGAGAAAATATTATGTCCCGGGTGGCGGCTGTGACAAACCGCCACCTGGCCGCCAGGCCCTTCCTTGAGCAGATCGAGCGGGTGTGCAGGCTGCACCCGGCGGCTGTGATCCTGCGGGAGAAGGATCTGGCGGAGAGGGACTACACCCTCCTGGCTGGACAGGTGCTGGAAGTGTGCAGAGCCTATCAGGTGCCCTGCGTTTACCACACCTACCCGGAAGCCGCGCTGAGAGCAGGGGTGAAGGCCATCCATCTGCCTCTGCCTTTGCTGCGCGCCTACAGAGAGCAGGGACTTCTGGAGTCCTTTGTGCATGTGGGCACTTCCGTTCACTCCGCGGCTGAGGCGGGGGAGGCTCTGCGTCTGGGAGCTACCTGTCTGACGGCCGGACATATTTACAGCACAGACTGCAAGAAGGGGCTGCCGCCCCGGGGGCTTTCCTATCTAAAAGAAATCTGCAGACTGTCGCCGGCGCCTGTCTGGGCCATCGGCGGTATCCATACAGGCCAGGGCCAGGTGGAGGAGGTGCTCTCCTGCGGGGCGGCCGGGGCCTGTGTCATGTCGGAAATGATGCGGATATAAGGAGCTGCAAGCTGTTTTGCTCTGCCTTGCGCTGCCAAACCACTTGTCAGTCCAGGGAAAAGGATTTACAATAATAACAATATACAAAAACAAGTGACAGGAGGAAGACATGGCTGAAGTCAGAAGGAGATTGAATTTTCGCGGGAGGGTGCAGGGCGTAGGCTTCCGCTACAAGGCAAAATACCTGGCAAAATCCATGGGGCTGACAGGATGGGTGAGAAACGAGATGGACGGCACAGTGACGCTGGAGATCCAGGGGCGCCCCCAGCTCGTGGACAAGCTTCTGCAGGGACTGAACCACGACAGCTTTATTGAGATTGACTGGGTCGACGGGAAGGATATCCCTGTAGAAGAGGAAGAAAAAAGCTTTAAGGTCCTGATGTGAGAAAACAGATGCAAAGAGAGGGATAAAAAGGATGAGCGAGAAGATGTGCGGGGACAGAGACAGGAGAGAGGAGCTTACGCCGGAGAAAGCAGGTGCCGGTTACGGGAGACTGCTATGGGAGGAGCTTAAGGGCCTGCTGGAGAGCGCAGGGGCGGCTCTGGCAGGCTGCGGCGATCTGAGAGGACAGGCGTATTCAGTGGGCGTTGCCGTGGCCCTGCCGGTCCCGGATCCAATCATCCGGCAGCTTCTGGAGGGCCCCACGAAGGAATATTATGAGACTTACCATGCCATGAACCGGAAGCTCAATGAGATCGTGCTCGCCGGGGAGGCTTTCCTGAGGGGAAAGGGGTTCCAGGCCTGGGCCCAGACTACGGACAGGGTCAGCCAGGACGAGGAGTGGAGAACGCCCCTTCCCCACAAGACAGTGGCCACAAGGGCCGGGCTTGGATGGATTGGAAAGAGCTGTATTCTGGTGACAGAGCAGTACGGCTCCGCCATCCGCCTGTCCTCCCTTCTCACAGACGCGCCTCTTCCCTGTGCCAGGCCGGTCACTGTCTCCCGGTGCGGGGACTGCCGGGTCTGCGTGGACAGCTGTCCGGCTCAGGCTCTGAAGGGGACGCTGTGGCGAGCCGGTATGGAGAGAAAAGAGCTGTTTGACAGAGAGGCCTGTTACCGCAAGCAGGTGGAGATCATGCGCCGGCGGACCGGAATAGAGGCAGATCTGTGCGGCAAATGCTTTGCCGTGTGCCCCTATACCCGCCGATATCTGGCCAGAAAGCAGGCAGATAATTCCATAGAATAAAGGAGGACAATTATGAAACAGTTTGTGATGGCGCTGGACGCCGGTACCACCAGCAACCGTTGCATTTTATTTGACCGCCGGGGAAATATACGCAGTGTGGCGCAAAAGGAGTTCACTCAGTATTTTCCGAAGCCGGGCTGGGTGGAGCATGACGCGGATGAAATCTGGTCCACCCAGCTTGGAGTGGCGGTGGAGGCCATGACCAAGATCGGGGCCGAGGCGGCGGATATTGCGACGATCGGGATCACCAACCAGCGGGAGACAGTCATCGTATGGGATAAGAAGACAGGGGAGCCCATCTGTCACGCCATCGTTTGGCAGTGCCGAAGGACAGCGGGCTTCTGCGATAAGCTGATGGCGGACGGGCTGGAGGATATGATAAGGCAGAAGACAGGACTCAAGATAGACGCCTACTTTTCAGCAACCAAGATCAAGTGGATCCTGGACCATGTGGAGGGGGCCAGAGAGAGGGCGAAGAAGGGTGAGCTGCTCTTCGGGACGGTGGAGACGTGGCTGATCTGGAAGCTGACAAAGGGAAAGGTCCATGTGACGGACTACTCCAACGCTTCCCGGACTATGCTTTTTAACATCAACACCCTTCAGTGGGACGAGGATATACTGAAGCTTCTGGACATTCCGGCCTCCATGCTGCCGGAGGTGAAGCCCTCCAGCTGCATTTACGGGGAGAGCGATCCCTCCTACTTCGGCGGCAGCATCCCCATCAGCGGGGCGGCGGGAGATCAGCAGTCAGCTCTCTTCGGGCAGACCTGCTTTCAGCCCGGGGAGGCAAAGAATACCTACGGCACAGGCTGTTTTCTTCTCATGAATACGGGTGAGAAGCCGGTTTTCTCCGACAACGGCCTTCTCACCACCATTGCCTGGGGTCTGGACGGAAAGGTAAGCTATGCCCTGGAGGGATCCATTTTCGTGGCGGGAGCCGCCATTCAATGGCTCCGGGATGAAATGCGCCTGATTGACTCCTCCGAGGATTCCGAGTACATGGCAAACAAAGTGCCGGACACAAACGGCTGCTACGTGGTGCCTGCCTTCACCGGCCTGGGCGCGCCCCACTGGGATCCCTATGCGAGAGGAACCATCGTGGGCATCACCCGCGGAGTGAACAAATACCACATCATCCGGGCTACCTTGGAGTCACTGGCCTACCAGGTCAATGACGTGCTCAGAGCCATGGAGGCGGACGCAGGGCTGACCCTGAGCTCCCTGAAGGTGGACGGAGGAGCCAGCGCCAACGATTTTCTGATGCAGTCCCAGGCGGACATCAGCAACGCGCCTGTGAACCGGCCGAAATGCGTGGAGACCACAGCCATGGGAGCTGCCTACCTGGCCGGTCTTGCTGTCGGATACTGGAAAAATAAGGAGGAAGTGCTGCGGAATTGGGCCAGTGATCAGATTTTTACACCCCAAATCCCGGAGGAGGAGAGAGTGAAGAAAATAAGGGGCTGGAACAAGGCGGTCCGCTACTCCTACCACTGGGCGAAGGATGAAGAATTGTAAAAATAAACAAAAAAACCTTATTTTTATGGACATATATGGATAAATATACTAAAATAGATATATTAAGAGCCTGACAGCGGCCACATATTATGTCCGGGTTTTCGTGGCGGAAAGGATGCGCCGTGGGCAGGCAAAAAGGACGGAGGTAGCATAACATGAAACGAAATGTAATCGTAGGTCAGTCTGGCGGTCCCACAGCCGCCATCAATTCCAGCCTTGCCGGTGTGTACCGCACAGCAAAGGACCGCGGGGCGAATAAAGTGTACGGCATGCTTCACGGCATACAGGGGCTTTTGCAGGAAAGGTATCTCGATCTGTCTGAGTATATCACCACAGAGCTGGACGCGGAGCTTCTGAAGAGGACTCCCGCTGCGTTTCTTGGATCCTGCCGCTTTAAGCTGCCGGAGATCCACGAGGACAGGGGGGTATATGAAAAAATATTCGGCATCCTTGACAAGCTGGACATAGAGGCCTTTATCTACATCGGCGGAAACGACTCCATGGACACCATCAAAAAGCTTTCCGATTATGCCATTGTGACCGGACATCCGACCCGCTTTATCGGCTGCCCAAAGACCATTGACAATGATCTGGCTCTGACGGACCACACCCCCGGCTATGGGAGCGCCGCGAAATATATCGGAACCTCTGTAAAAGAAATCATCCGCGACAGCTTCTGCCTGGAGTACAGCAAGGGACTTGTGAGCATTGTGGAGATCATGGGAAGGAATGCGGGATGGCTGACCGGAGCGGCTGCATTGGCAAAGGGCGAGGACTGCGAGGGCCCGGATCTGATCTACCTGCCGGAGCTTCCCTTTGACCTGCACGCCTTCAGCGACAAGGTAAAGGAGCTCCTGTCCAAGAAGCCCTCTGTCGTAGTGGCAGTGTCAGAGGGAATTCGGACGGCCGATGGCACCTATGTGTGCGAGCTGGGAAGCAGCATTGACTTTGTGGATGCCTTTGGACATAAGCAGCTGTCCGGGACAGCGTCCTATCTTGCCAGCTTTATTGCCGGGGAGATCGGATGTAAGACCAGGGCTATCGAGCTGAGCAGCCTCCAGAGATCCGCATCCCATGCGGCATCCAGAGTGGATATCCTGGAAGCCTACCAGGTGGGCGGTGCGGCCGTGAAGGCGGCGGATGAGGGAGATTCCGGAAAGATGGTGGTTCTCCAGAGACTGTCCGATGATCCGTACCAGTGCGGCACAGAGGTGAAGGACGTGCACAAGATCGCCAACGACGAGAAGCTGGTGCCAAGAGAGTGGGTCAATGAGGAGGGCACAGGTGTGACAGATGAGTTTGTGGCCTATGTGCGGCCCCTCATCCAGGGAGATGTGTCTCCTGTTATGGTAGACGGAATTCCGAGACATCTGTTCCGGCCTTATAATTTGTAAACTCTGTAAACGAAAAAATTTCTTTTATACCATGTGAATATCTGTTATGGAGATCCCGCAGATGCTGATGAATGTATCTGCGGGATTTTTGTACGGAAAAGGGGAAGGTTCACCGGAACTGAAGACATAGAAAAACAGTCCGGCCTGCCTTTACACCTTGGTTTTGCCGCGTTATAATATTCCCTGGACATCATTGAACGACAAAAGGAGGAATATAAATTATGAAAAAGAGAATGAAGAAGATCAGCGCCATCCTGCTGGCCTTTGCCATGACCGCTTCCATGCTGGCCGGCTGCGGCAGCAGCGCGGCTGACAGCAGCAGTGAGGAGCAGACCCAGAGTGAGTCACAGAGCGGGGCTCAGGAGACGGAGAGCGAGCCTGTGGATGTGAACGTGACAGCCCTCAAGGGCCCTACAGCTATGGGGATGGTCCAGATGATGGACGATGCTGACAACGGAAAGATTGACAGCGAAAATTATCAGTTTACCATCGCGGCTTCCATCGACGAGGTGACGCCGTCCATCTCCCAGGGAGAGACAGACATCGCGGCAGTGCCCGCTAATGTGTCCTCTGTCCTCTACAATAAACTGGAGGGCGGCGTACAGGTCCTTGCCATCAACACGCTGGGTGTCCTCTACATTGTGGAAAACGGGGATACGGTTCAGTCCGTGGCTGACCTGAGGGGAAAGACGATCTACGCAAGCGGCAAGGGAGCCACACCGGAGTATGCCCTCAACTATATCCTGCAGGAGAACGGCATTGACCCGGCGTCGGATGTGACCATCGAGTGGAAGAGCGAGCACTCTGAGTGCGTGGCGGCTCTGGCCCAGGATCCGTCCGGCATTGCCATGCTGCCCCAGCCCTTTGTGACTACAGCCCAGGCCCAGAACCCGGACCTGCGGGTAGCCCTGGATCTGACAGAAGAGTGGGATAAGATCCAGGAGAATGCGGAAAATCCAAGCGCCCTCCTCACTGGCGTGGTGATCGTGAGGACAGAGTTTGCCAAGGAGCATCCGGAGGCTGTGTCCGATTTTATGGAGAGATATAAGTCATCCGTTGAATTTGTCAATGAAAATGTGGACGAGGCGGCCCAGCTTGTCGGAAACTATGATATCGTTCCTGCGGAGGTGGCAAAGAAGGCGATCCCCGCGTGCAACATCGTCTGCATCACAGGGGATGAGATGCAGGAGAAGCTGTCCGGATATCTTGCCGTATTAAACGAGCAGAACCCGGAGGCTATAGGAGGACAGCTGCCAGATGATGATTTCTACTACACCCAGGAATAAGATAAAGCTGTGGGCGGTACTTGTATGGCTGCTCATATGGCAGGCAGTGAGTATGTGGATCGGACAGGAGATACTTCTCGTATCTCCTGTCACTGTTGTCTTTACCCTCTTTCAGCTGGCTGCCACGGCACAGTTCTGGCTCTCTATTGCCTCATCCATGCTCCGGATCGTGGGAGGATTTCTGCTGGCTGTGATCCTGGGAGTGGCGCTTGCGGGTCTCTCGGCCGCTTCGGCGCGGCTTAAGGAATTCCTCCTTCCCTTTGTGGTGACCATCAAATCCATCCCGGTGGCGTCCTTTGTCATCCTCGTCCTCATCTGGGTGTCGTCCCGGAACCTGTCTGTGCTGATCTCATTTCTCATGGTATTTCCGGTGATCTACACGAACGTGCTGGACGGCATCAGCCAGATGGACGGGAAGCTCCTGGAGATGGCGCAGGTCTTTGACATCCCCTTTGGCAGAAGGCTGCGGAGCATTTACGTCTCCCAGGTCCTCCCCTATTTCCGGACCGGCTGCTCCCTGGCTCTGGGATTGTGCTGGAAGGCCGGCGTGGCGGCGGAGGTCATCGGCATCCCTCAGAATTCCATAGGAGAAAATCTCTACAATGCGAAGATTTATCTGGATACGCCGAAGCTCTTTGCCTGGACGCTGGTCATCATTTGTATCAGTGTCCTCTTTGAGAAGGGATTTTTAAGGGGTGTGGAATATCTTGTCCGTTGTATGGAGCGGATGGGATAAGGTATGCGGACGGCTGGCGGCCAAGGCGGTAAAGAGAAAGAGAGGAAAAATCATGCCTGACATCACAGATATAAATAAAACATACGGGGAACACAGGGTGCTGGAGCATTTCTCTCTTCACATAGAGGAGGGGAGAACCACCTGCATCATGGGCAGGTCTGGCTGTGGCAAGACGACTCTCCTCCGGATCCTCATGGGACTTGAACAGGCGGACGAAGATTTCGGCGGATCCAGGGAGATGGCTGCCATGAAAAAGAGCGCTGTCTTCCAGGAGGACAGGCTGTGCGAGAACTTAAGCGTCATGGCCAACATCCGCCTCACATGCCCGGACAGAACGAAAGCGCAGATACAAGAAGAGATGAGGGAGGTGGATCTGGAGGGCTGCGCGGGACAGCCTGTCCACGAGCTGTCCGGCGGCATGAAGCGCAGAGTCGCCCTGCTGCGGGCGCTGCTGGCCCCCGGTGACATCCTGTTCCTGGACGAGCCCTTCAAAGGGCTGGACGAGGAGACCCGGCAGAAGGTCATCGCCTACACAGCCAGGAAATGTCAGGGGAGGACGGTTCTCTTTGTGACCCACGATGAGAGAGAAGCCGGGCTTATGAAAGCTGCGGCGGTCATTTCCATGGAGGCCCTCTGTTGACGGCGAAATGCTGCCAGGAAAATAGAAAGATCATATGGAGAAAATAAGAAAGAACAAGCAGGAGAAAATATGGAAATGAACACAGCTGTACAAACACAGGAAAATCCGCTGGGATACAAGAGCATACCGGAGCTTTTGCGCGGCTTTGCCATCCCCAGTATCATCGCCATGGTGGTGAGCTCCCTCTACAATATCGTGGACCAGATTTTTATCGGACAGGGAGTGGGCTACCTGGGAAACGCGGCCACCAACGTGGCCTATCCACTCACCACCATCTGTCTTGCCATCGCCCTTCTCATCGGCATCGGCAGTGCCTCGCGCTTTTCCCTCCATCTGGGAGCGGGGGAGAAGGACAAGGCGCGGCTGGTGGTGGGAAACGGCATCAGCATGATGGTGGCCTTTGGAGTCATTTATGCGGTGCTGATCGAAGTATTTCTTCATCCTCTTCTGATGGCCTTCGGGGCTACAGCGGATGTACTTCCCTATGCTATCGACTACACAAGGATCACGGCGGTGGGCATGCCCTTCCTCATCGTGACCAACGGCATGAGCAACCTGGCCAGGGCGGATGGCAGCCCCAAATACTCTATGACAAGCATGCTCATAGGCGCTGTGGTCAACACCATCCTGGACCCGGTGTTCATCTTCATCTTTCACTGGGGCGTGGCGGGCGCTGCCTGGGCTACGGTCATCGGACAGGTCTGCTCCTTTGTGGCCGCTGTGCGTTATATCTGGAAATTTAAAAACATTGAACTGAAGAGGGAGGACATCCGCCTCGTCCCCCGGGAATGTCTGAGTACCGCCTCCCTGGGCATGAGCAACAGCCTGAACCAGGTGGCCATCACGTTTGTGCAGATTGTCCTGAACAATTCTCTGACCTATTACGGGGCCTCCTCTCCCTACGGGACGGACATCCCCCTGGCCGCCTGCGGGATCGTCATGAAGACAAACGCCATTCTGCTGGCGTTCATCATAGGGATTTCCCAGGGAAGCCAGCCCATCATCGGCTTCAACTACGGGGCGAGAAAATATGACCGGGTGCGCAGCACCTACAAGCTGGCGATCTGTGTCAACCTGGCAATCTCTGCGGTGGGATTTATTCTGTTCCAGTTTTTCCCCAGGCAGATTATCTCTCTGTTCGGGACAGGGGATGAGCTGTATTTTACCTTTGCGGTACGTTTCATGAGAATTTTCCTCTTTATGGTCATCGCAAACGGCGTGCAGCTTATCTCATCCAATTTCTTTGCCGCTATCGGCAAGCCGGTGAAGGGACTGCTCCTGTCCATGACAAGACAGGTCTTCTTCCTGATACCGCTGCTTTTGATCCTCCCGGTCTTCCTCGGCCTGGACGGCATCATGTTTGCGGGGCCTGCGGCAGACTCCATTGCCTTTGTGACAGCAGTTATCCTCGTGGGGAGAGAGATGGGGCATATGCGCCGGCTCCAGGAGGAGCAACAATAAAAAATTCACATAATTTTATCTTGCATTTTCCTCTGGTCTGTGCTACTATCTGTATAAGCTTCAAAAAGCGGTCGCTTTTTTCATTCTTCGGCACTTCGCCGAGTCTATTCCTTTTCAATGCAGAGTACAGTACAGACTGGAGGTGTGCATATGGAGCAGCAGACAGAATATGACATCCTGAAACTTGTGGAAAACCAGGGGCGGTGCTATGTCAGTTCAGACTGCATGCCGGGCGTACTGCTGGCATCCTGTCTGAAATACCGGCCCAGCCTGCCCAGAGAGCAGCTTCTTGCATGGATGCGGCAGATCCTTGAGGAGCTGGAGAAATTTCACCGGTGCAGGGGAAACCCCTGTTATCAGTACGTAAATCCCTACAGCATGATCGCGGGGGAGGATGGGAGGATCCATCTTCTCGACCTGTCCGCCGCAGGGCAGCAGGAGCTCAGAAAGAAGCTGACGAGAAGGAGCGTAAGGGAGAGCTTCCTGATGCCGGACAACCAGTACTGCCAGCGGGAAAGCCTGGCGGACGACATATACGGGATCGGCCGGACCTTCCAGTATATGCTGGCAGCGGTAGAGACAGACCCGCCCATTCAGGGGGGGACAAAGCGAAAGCTGCAAAAAATCATTTTCAGATGCCTCAGTCAGACTCCTGGTCAGGAGAAGAGAGGCAGATCCAGAAAACAATATCATTCGGTTCGAGAAATATCAGAACAATTTCCAAAAGACAGACAGGAGACAAAAAAGACAAGAAAAGCTATGGTCATTGCCGCCGCGGCAGTTTCCTTTACAGCAGTCATGGTCATCACAGCAAAGGATCCCGCAGATAAAAGTGTGCAGGAAAATTCCAAGAGCCCGCAGGAGAGTTCAGAGGGCGGTGCAGGTGAGAGCCCCAGGAATAGCACAAAAGCAAAGACAGAAGGAGAGACGGAGGAGGCCGCTCAGACAGCGGATCAGCTGAAATTTGATATGGCCATGCTCTATTTTCTGGAGCTTGAGGACTACCGGGAGAGCCGGCAGCTGTTCCGGGAGGCGGGCCAGGACAATTTTCTGGCAGCCGGTTACGCCGAGCTCTCCGCCTGCATGCTGGATGCGGATTACATGGATGCGGAGGAGTTGGAAACGCTTCTGAAGGAGCTGCAGGAAAATATGCCGGACAGGGCGGACTACAGATACTATCTGTCCATCCTGCGGGGATACGGGCTCCTGGAAAAGGACGAGGCCAAGGAGGAGATCATTCGGCTGGGGGAGCAGCTTTTTGCCCTCCGGGACTGGACGGAGGCGGACAGAGACCACGAGAAGGAAAAGGAGGCCAGGTGGATGCTGGCCGGGGCCTTTGAGGCGGCGGGGAAGCCGGAAAAGTCGGCAGAGCAGTACGGGTACATACTGGAGCTGGAAGAGGAGGAAGGGATACGGGAGCAGATATACAGCAGTCTGATCTCTCTCTGCGGGGAAAGCGGGGACATGGAGGCTGCTTGGGAATACTGCCAGAGAGGGCTGGAGGAGCTGACAGACTCTGTGCTCCTTCGCGTTCAGTATATCCGTATGCAGTGCGCCTCGCCGGAGACAGACAGGCAGGTCTGCGCCCAGACGATACAGAAATTTCTCCGTGAGGTTCCAAAGATAGCGGATGAGCCGGAGTTTAAGAAGCTGCAGGAAGAGTATGAGATCAAAGTGGAGGGTGAGGAAGTATGGGTAGGAAAATAGCAGCTCAGTTCCTTCTGCTGGTTCTTCTTCTGGCTGCTCTGTACGGGCAGCAGGAGACATTTGCCCAGGAGGACAGACAGGAAACGTATGAGGAAAGTCAGGAAACATACGAGGACGGGAAGCAAACATACGAGGAGAGGGAGGAGACAGACAGCGGAGATGAAGGTGAGGAACAGCATGAGCAGCCGAAGGGGGATACAGAGCAATCAGGAGAGGGAGGCGAAAACCCGGGAGAGGAGCAGACAGACCAGCCCCAGAAGGGGGAGGACGGTGATGGCCAGAAGGAGGATCCGCCTGTTCCGTATGAGATTACATATGGGGAGCCGGACGGGGAGGATCAGTACTATACAGTAAAGCCGCAGGTGACGATCCTGCACCAGGGAGAGACAGGGGAGACTGTCTACAGCCTGGAAAACGCCTCGGGAGTCTCGGCCGGGGGCCGCATCAGCCAGCCGGACGGGCAGGCGGTTGTGGAGCCGGAGGCCTTCGGGGAGGGGGAGAACCATCTTCGGGTCTGGATCGAGTACACGCCGCCGGGGGAAGAACTCCGGATTCTCTATGAGAAGGAGTTCTTATTTAAAATAGATACCTGTCCGCCTGCCCTGGATATGTGGGTGGAAGGAGGAGAGGACTGGCATCAGTATCAGGCTAATGTAAGATACAAAACAAGAGAAAGCAGTGATGGAAGCGGAATAAAATACATTGTATGCTATATAAATGGACAGCAACAGGAAAGAACAGAAAAGAGTGAGGGAGCCTTCTCTGTCCGCCAGGCATCCAGAGGAGGACAGGGAATCCCTGTGGCGGTTGCTGCTGTTGACCAGGCCGGCAACCGGACCTATCGGGAGAGCCAGGTGTATGTGGATGATGCCCCTCCTGCTGTGGAGATCAGAGGAGTGCAGGACTATATGATCACCAGCAGGGACGTCCAGGCTCTTTTCGAGGCATCCGATGACAACGGGCTGGCCTCCTGCAGCGTGCACACTATCTGGATTTCCCCGGAGGGGGCCAGTACTGTGCTTGAGGAGGGGGAATGGAGGGATGAAAATGGCAGCAGCAAGCTGAGCCAGATTTTCAGCCAGGACGGCATTTACCGGATGCGGATCAGGGCTGTGGACAGGGCCGGGTTCCAATCGGAGACAGAGACCCAGGTCATTGTGGACAAGCAGAACCCGGTGATCGCCTATGTGGATGAGATAGATGGAACCTGGGTGAAGGAATTTTGCTGGGACAGGCCTGTATCCGAGATATTCACGGATTTTACCAGCTACACCTACAGGCTGACACTGGACGGCGTTCCCTATCTTCCGGGACAGACGGTGAAAAAGGAAGGCAGGCGTATTCTGGAGGCCGAGGCAGTGGACGCGGCGGGCAACCGCTCCCGGGCAGCGGCGGAGTTTGTCATCGACCACACGCCCCCAAAGATCGTATTTGAAGGGGTGGAAAACGGCGTGGCCTACGAGGAGCGCAGGACCTGCACGGTCCGCCTGGGAAACAGCGCGGACTGGATAAAGGAGATCCGGGTCAATGGTGAAAGGCAGAGCCTGGCGCCGGGCACAGATGAATACACCTGCACATTTGAGGAGTATCAGGTTCACAGTATCCGCGTGACCGCTGTGGATAAGGCTGGAAATGAGAAAAAGGATTCTGTGGTGTTCCAGGTGGTGCCAAGGCAGTCGCTGGCGGGCCGGCTGCTGTCCCCTGTCAGGCAATCCCTGGGACTGGAGAAGGATGGCTTTAAGCAGCATGAGGACGGGACAGGGGCTGCTGTGGAAGGAAGGGAAGAAGAGAGCGGTGCGATGCCTGCCGTGACGGTGGCTGTCCTCCTGCTTATCTTTCTTGTCCTTCTCCTGCCGGGCTTTGCCCTGTACAGGCGTATCGCAAAAAGGAAGGGAGTGTGATAGAATGGACTAAAACAGACAGGGAGGGAGAAGCATGCAGGCAGTTGTATATAGAGGAAAAGGTGAGATAGGCATGGAAGAGCGGCCCATGCCGCACATAGAGGAGGACACGGACGCCATCCTTCGGGTGACGCTGACTACCATCTGCACCAGCGATCTTCATATAAGAAACGGAGCAGTTCCCAGGGCCGTGCCGGGGATTATCCTGGGGCATGAGTTTGTGGGCGTTGTGGAGGAGACAGGGAGGAGGGTGAAAAATGTGCGCCCCGGACAGCGGGTGGCGGTGAATGTGGAGACCTTCTGCGGGGAATGCTTTTTCTGCAAAAGAGGATTTGTCAACAACTGTGAGGACAAGAACGGCGGATGGGCGCTGGGCTGCCGCATAGACGGGGGCCAGGCTGAGTACGTGCGCATTCCCTTTGCGGACCAGGCCCTGACGCCTATACCGGACCAGGTGACAGACGAGCAGGCGCTCTTTACAGGGGACCTTCTGTCCACCGGGTACTGGGCGGCAAAGATCGGGGAGATCAAAAAGAGAGACACAGTCCTTGTGCTGGGGGCAGGGCCGGCAGGCATGTGTGCCATGATGTGTGCGGCCCTCTACAGTCCTGCCAGGATCGTGGCGGCGGATATAGATGAGAGCAGGCTGGCTTTTGCGAGGAGACACGGACTGGCGGACGATTTTCTGAACCCTGCCAATGTCTCTGTGCCGGATGCGCTGAGAGAGCGGACACAGGGCAGGGGGGCCGATGTGGTCATCGAGGCGGCTGGAGGAAAGGACAGCTTTCAGCTTGCCTGGCAGGCGGCGAGGCCTAACGCGGTGGTGGTTGTTGCAGCCATGTACGAGGAGAACCAGATTCTGCCTCTCCCGGAAATGTACGGGAAAAATCTGATCTTCAAGACAGGGGGTGTGGATGCCTGCAGCTGCAGGGAAATACTGGAGCTGACAGCGCAGGGAAGGCTGAAGGGAGAGTGTCTGATCACCCACAGAGCACCCCTGGCGGACGCCATGGAAATGTACCGGCTGTTTGAAAGAAAAGAGGACGGGGTGATAAAAGTGGCGCTGACCCCGTAAAGGGCAGCGCCGTTATAAATTGCTGCTTTCATCTGTATGGTTTTAATCTACATAGCCTGTGGCCTGGCCGATCATATAGGGAGTGCCGGTGCTGTCCACAATGTAGGCGTCTATATAGTAGACACCCAGCTTGAAGCCGTAGTTGGCCACATTGATGTTAGCGCCAAAGCTTCCGTCTTCCCGGGCCCCCAGCTGTATCCACTGCAGGTCGCTCTGGTCCTCATTGGTCCAGACCGCGATCTGCACGCTCTGCACCTCGTCCGGCAGATTGGCCAGGTCTGTCACCGTGACAGGAATTCCTCCGATGTCCCGCAGATAGGGATCCGCGTAGACAGTGCCTGTGGGAACACGCCCCTCTCGCACTTTCAGAGACTCGGAGTCATAGTCGATATCTGCCAGCTTCTCGATGAGCTGAGAATTTTTCTTCAGCTCCCTCTCCTCTGTTTCCCGCCCAAATCTCTCAGTCAGCGTGGGCTCGGAGGAGAAAAGGTTGGTACCCAGCCCCAGGCGGTTGCCCTCAATCTGCACGCCCAGGGCGGCCAGAGTGGTGGGAAACTGATCAAAGGTGGTGAAATCCCGCCTTGTCTCCGTCTCCTTCTGGGCCGCGGCATTGATGTAGGCGGTGTAGGTCTTCCGGGTGTAGCCGCTGTCAATATCCTCGCAGTAGTCGCTGTCCATGGTAGGATGGTCTCCGCAGAGGATGATGGTGGTGTTCTCGTAAAAATCCTGCTGCTGGAGCCACTGTACGAAGGCGGAGACCTGCCGGCTGGAGCAGCGCATGACATTGGAATACTGGTCATCACCGTAGAGCTGCGGGCAGCGCTCGCACACATACCCGTCCTCAAAGTGTGTGTCCACTGTCAGCATGGTGAGGTTAAAGGGCTCCGGCTGGGCGGCCAGCTCGGTCACCTTCTGCCTGGCGAACTCAAAGAGCTTCTCATCTTCATAGCCCCACCATACATGGTAGTCCTCCGGGATGAGGCCGTTTTGCACCGCGTATTTATAATCCATCATCTCGTAATTCCCGTGCTCGGTGAAGTAGAGCTCCCGCCCTCCGAAGGCTGCGTCTGAGCCGATGAGGAGAGTCTGGGAATAGCCCTGGCTTTCCAGGATGTCGCCAAGAGTCACGGCCCCGGCAAAGAAGCTGGTCTGGGTATCCATGCTGTTCCCGTCGATGGAGACGCTCAGTGGCAGGCCGGAGGTCTGGGCAAACATGGCGCCGATGGTCCAGGTAGTGCCGGGCATGGAGTATCCGCCGTTCAGGTCAGCGGTCTCTCCGGAAAAGTCTTCATTTTCCTGGGCAATCTGTGTCAGCTCAGGGATCACATTGCGATCAAAGGCGCCGCCGCTTTGTGTGTCAGCGTAGGTGGTCTCCATGGACTCAAGGAAGATGTAGATCAGGTTTCTCTTCTCCTGAGGGAAGGTCAGCTCCACATCCGACGGACTCACATAATTGTCGTCGATAAAGGTGGAGTAGGTTCCCCTGTCCGCCACATAGTTTCCCACATCCAGATCCTGCCAGGCGCCTCTCACCGACAGAGCGCCCACTGATACGGACAGGACGATAGCCCCTGCCATGACAATATAGTAGCGCTTCTTTTTCCGGAAAGCGGCAAAAAGCACGAGGAGGAAAAGAAGAACGATGACAGCCGGCACAATACATGTATCAATGTACTCCCTGATCATGGCATCGTTGGTTCCATCCAGTGGGGATGTCAGATGGTAGATGAGCTCGTCCATGGTCAGGTTGCTCCAGGTATCGAACATCCACCGCAGGCTGCAGGTGATGACAGTGGCAAGGACAGCCAGCAGCACAGCCAGGATCGTGAACAGGATGCGGAAGAAGGCTTTTACAAAAACAGACAAATTTCTCATTTTTTACACACATTTCTCCTAAATTTTACATTTGTCAACTTACTTATTATAAAAGGTTTGGGGAAGGCCTTCAAGAAAAAATCTCTAAAATGTGTGAAAATACAGATATACCTGAAAAACCCCGTAAAACGGGAGGATGCCGGGTGACCGATTTCTCAGTCCCCGGCATGTATTATGAAAAAGTTTATTCCAATAGTATTTCTACTACGAAGCGTCTTGATTTATTTGATAGTTTTAGTATAAGACAGAGCTGTGAAGAAATGGTGTTCAAGAAATGAAACTTTTTTAAATGATAAATGAACAAATTATGAACGAAGGAAATTTTACGTAGATTTTACAGGATCTTGATTTTGAGAAAAGGAAAGAACGATATACTGTAGGTAAAATATAATCCGGAAAGGGGATACTCTATGGTAAAGATCTATGTGCTTGATACGAATGTCCTGATCCAGGCACCCTACGCGGCCGAGTGCTTTGAGGACAACCAGGTGGTGCTTCCCATGGCTGTGCTGGAGGAGCTTGACCATCTGAAAAAAGCGGAAGGGGAGAGGGGCGCAAGCGCCAGGCGGGCTATCCGGTTCCTGGAGCAGCTCCGCCACAGGGGAGATCTGCTCACCGGCGTACCGCTTCCCGGCGGAGGAAGCTGCCGGGTGGAGAGAAACTATGTGGATGTGAAGCTGCCGCCGGAGCTGTCCGAGGAGGTCATGGACAACCGGATCCTGAAGGTGTGCCTGGGCCTTAAGAACACCCACGAGGAGCAGGTGACTCTCGTGACCAAGGACATCCTACTTCGCATCAAGGCGCAGATCCTGGGGATATCTGCCGAGGACTTTACGACAGAGCAGGTGTTTGACAACGAAAACCAGTACAAGGGCAGGACCGAGGTGTACGTGCCTGAGGAGATTTTCAAGGATTTTAAGAAAAAAGGCATCCCGGCCCAGTGCGTGTACGTGACGGACAGTGAGGGCAACCGGTTTGTTCCGGAGCTCACAGAAAATCAGTTTGTCATACTGCGGGCGGATCAGTCCGTGAAGAAGACCCACCTGGGAAGGGTGGAAAAAGGAGTCATCCGGAAGCTGGAGTACAAAAAGAGCGCGCCCTACGGTATCCGACCGAGAAACGCAGGGCAGTATTTTCTCCAGGAGGCTCTCATGCAGCCGGCGAAGACGGCGCCCCTTGTCATTGTCAAGGGCATGGCAGGCACAAGCAAGACCTTTTACTCACTGGCAGTGGGGCTTGAGAAGGTGCTGAACAATCCCACAGGCGAGTACAGGCGGATACTGGTGTGCAGGCCTAACGCCCAGTTCGACTCGGACATCGGCTTTCTGCCGGGGGACGAGCAGGAGAAGATTTCTCCGCTGATGAGGCCCATTATCGACAACCTGGAGCAGCTGATCGACTCCAACGAGGAGGAGCGGTACGCGGATGAGGACGAGCTGAGGGGAAAGATTGAGGAAATCTTTGCCAGAGGACTGATCCAGACAGAGGCCATGAATTATATTCGGGGCCGGTCCATCATCAAGACCTACCTTATTATAGATGAGGCCCAGAACATGACGCCCAACCAGATCAAGGGCATCATCACCAGGGCGGGAAAGGACACAAAGATTATCCTTCTGGGGGACCCGGATCAGATAGACCGGCCTTTTCTGGACGAGAGGACCAACGGCCTCAGCTACGCCTCAGAGCATATGAAGGGCAGCCCCCTATGCTGGCAGGTGACCATGACAGCGGAGGAGTGCGAGAGATCCGCGCTGGCCATGGACGCCATCCGGAGGCTGTAACCCATATGAGTTATATAGTCTGAGACAGATGGCTGTAAGATACATAGAGATATTGGAGGAGAAGAGTTTGTCAGTCACATTTAAACAGATCAGGAGTGATGAGGAGATAGGTCTCCTGATCGAGCAGGGAAACGAGATACTCAATGAGCTGGGATACACGGAGCATTCCAGGAAGCACGCCGCCAAGGTGGCGGACACGGCGGGGAAAATCTTAAAGGAGCTGGGCTACGGGAAGCACAAGATCGAGCTGGGCCGTATTGCGGGGTACATGCACGATATCGGCAACAGCGTGAACCGGCATGACCATCCCCACAGTGGGGCAGTGCTGGCCTACCAGATCCTGAAGGAGAGGGGAGCAGAGCTGTCGGACGCTATGACTGTGATGACGGCCATCGGCCATCACGATGAGGACACAGGGGCGGCTGTGGACGAGGTGTCGGCGGCCCTGATCCTGGCGGACAAGACGGATGTGCGGAGGAACCGGGTGCAGAACCCGGTTCCCGCGAATTTTGACATTCACGACAGGGTCAACTATGCGGCATTGTCGTCCACTCTCACTATAGATAAAGACAAGAGAGTGATCCGCATGGAGATTGAGCTGGACGACACTATGTGCACGGTGATGGATTACTTTGAGATCTTCCTGCAGCGGATGATCATGTGCAGGCGGGCGGCGGAGCGGCTGGGATGCAAGTTCAAGCTGGTGGCAAACGGGAGCAAGCTGTGCTGATTGTATTTTTTTCGGTACAATCCCCAAAGTGAAAAAATGATAACAAAAAGCGGTCGGAGGGACGGCATCCGGCAAAAGTTCAAAATGAACAAAAATCGTAGAGTTTCTACAGAGAGGATAACAGGAAATATGGTAAAACAGAAGATACAGAACATCTATGCGGCTCTGCGGCCGTCAGAGCGCAAGGTGGCCGACTACATTTTTTCCTACCAGGGAAAGGCGGGAGAGCTCCTTATCGAGGAGCTGGCGCGTGAGGCAGAGGTAAGCCAGCCCACAGTGGTGCGCTTTGTGAAGGCTGTAGGATACAAGAGCTTTAAGGATTTCAAGTACGCCATGCTCCAGGACGAGATGCGGGAGCGGGCAGAGGAGAAGGAGGAGGAGATCGGCCTCTACGGATTCCGGCTTTCCGGCAAGGACAGGCTGGAGGAGATACCCGGGAAGATCATCACTACCTCCATCCAGATGCTGGAGGAGACCTTAAAGAGCATACGGAAAAAGGAATTTGAGAGGGCGGTGGACGCCATCCTGGGGGCGGACAATATCGTGATCTACGGGGTGGAGAACTCCCTTTGCACGGTCAACGACCTGCTCACCAAGCTCACCTACCTGGGACTGAACTGCAGGACCTACACAGACTCCTACCTGCAGAACGTGAGCGCGGGCAATCTGACGAAGAAGGACCTGGCCATTGGAGTCTCCTACTCCGGGTATTCCAGGAACACGGTGGAGATGATGCAGACGGCAAAGAGGGCGGGGGCCAGGACGCTGGTGCTGACCAATTTTGAGAACGCCCTCATTGCAAAGTACGCGGACATCCTGCTTTGCGCCAGCCACAGGCAGTTCTTCTATGGAGATACGATTTTTTCCCGCATTTCCCAGCTGGCGCTGGTGGACATGCTCTATGCGGGGGTGCTGAACCGGAACTATCCGGTCCTTTCAAAAAAGCTGAAAAAGACAAACGAGATCGTGGCCCGGAGGGCCTACAGCCAGGATGAAGAGGTTTTGTAGAAAATCTACAAACCTCTTTTTCTGTTTTACATTCCCTTTACAAAGAGTTCACCCCGATTTGATTGAAGATAGAAAAATGAAGCTCCTATAATATGGGCGTGACAGGAACGAAACAAGAGGACACCGGCACGGGAAGAACGGGTGCCGCGGGAGAAGAAAGGAGTTTCAATATTATGCTGGAACTGAAAAATATCAAGAAGTCATTTGGTGGAAAGACAATACTGAACGACATCAGCCTGGATGTGCAGGACGGAGAGATCATTTCCATATTAGGGCCCTCCGGAAGCGGGAAGACTACACTGCTGAACCTGATCCTGGGCATCACGGAGGTGGACGGAGGCAAAATTATCTACAATGGGGAGGATATGACAAACGTTCCCATGGAGCAGAGAGGATTTAACATCGTGTTCCAGGACTACGCCCTGTTCCCCAATCTGAATGCCTATCAGAATATTACCTACGGACTAAAAAACAAGCCAGGCATCTCCAGCCAGGATGAAGTGGACGACCTGATCGAGCTCCTGGGGCTGAAGGAGCATCTGGACAAGAAGATCGAGCAGCTCTCCGGAGGACAGAAGCAGAGAGTGGCGCTGGCCCGGACCATGGTTATGAAGCCGAAGATCCTTCTTCTGGATGAGCCCTTAAGCGCCCTGGACGGCGTCATCAAGGAGTCCATCAAGGACAGGATCAAGACCATCGCCAGGGAGTATCACCTGACTACCATCATCGTGACCCATGATCCGGAGGAGGCCCTGACGCTGTCTGACCGTGTCCTTATTATAAATGAGGGAAAGATATCCCAGTACGGAAAGCCGGAGGAGATCATCAACAGGCCCAGCAATCCGTTTATCAGGGAATTTATCTTAAACCAGCTTGAGATCAAGAGAAGCAATATCTTCACCCTGTTTCAGTGTGAAGCGACAGCGTAGAGGGCGGACAGATGAAGACAAAGCTTGAGAGACTGATAAAATCTCAGATAGAGATCAAGATCATTTTCATCGCAGTGGCAGTCCTGTTTCTCTGGTTCCTGGCAGCGCCCATCATCCTGCTGCTCTTAAAATCCTTCCAGAGTACAGGGGGAGACTTCTGGGTTCACTATGTGGATGTGTTCACGGAGAACGGCTTCTGGACATCTGTGGGAAACAGCTTTAAATCAGCCGGCCTGAGCGCCGTCATCACCACGGTTCTGGCCTTTTTGCTGGCCTACACGGTGCACTACACCAACCTTCCGAAGCCCTTAAAAAAGCTGATCCACGGCGGGGCGGTGCTGCCCATGCTGCTGCCCACCATCACCTACGGATTTGCCATCATCTACTCCTTTGGGAAGCAGGGGCTCATCACCCGGCTCCTGGGCCATCAGCTTTTTGACATCTACGGGTTCACAGGGCTGCTGCTTGGCTATGTGATCTACACGCTGCCGGTGTCCTTCCTGCTGATCCATAACACTATGGGGTACATTGACAAGAAATTTATGGTGGTGTCCAGGATCATGGGAGACGGAGGGATGAAGACCTTCTGGATCACCATCATCCGTCCGCTTCTTGGCACCCTGGCGGCCTCCTTTGTACAGTGCTTCTTTCTGTCATTTACAGATTTTGGTATCCCGGCCTCCGTGGGAGGACAGTACGAGGTGGTGGCCTCTGTCCTGTACGATGAGATGCTGGGGAGCCTGCCTGACTTTAACAACGGCGCTGTGGTGGCTATGGCCATGCTGGTGCCCTCTGTGGTGAGCATCCTTCTCCTCCATTATC
This sequence comes from Eubacterium sp. ER2, assembly GCF_000765215.1. GTDB lineage: Bacteria > Bacillota > Clostridia > Lachnospirales > Lachnospiraceae > Claveliimonas > Claveliimonas intestinigallinarum. The sequence continues at coordinate 62,225 of NZ_JPJE01000002.1, read as the reverse complement.
TGGAGCGGTACAATGTGCGGTACAGCAAGATTTCTATTGTGGAGAACCTTAAGAACAGAGGAAGAGATATTGCCTGCGGTATCTGCTGCGGAGTGGTCCTGCTGATGATCGTCATTATCTTTGCGGTGGTGTTTATCGTTCCCTTTGTCAGCGAGTGGCCCTACCAGATGACATTTACCATGGCACATGTGCGGGATGTGTTCAGTGACAGTGTGCTGGCCAGCGTGTTCAGAAACTCCCTGCTGGTGGCGGCGCTGACGGCGGTGATCGGCTCCATTGTGGCCTACGGCGCTGCCCTTGTGACGGCCAGAAGCAAAATCTCGGCGGGATGCAAGGGAGTGATTGAGAGCATCGCCCTTGTGACCAACACCATCCCCGGCATGGTCATAGGTATCGCCTTCCTTCTGATGTTTTCGGGCACATCCCTGCAGAACACATTTGCCCTCATCATCATCTGCAATGTGGTGCACTATTTCTCCACGCCCTATCTGATGATGAAGAATTCCCTGGAGAAGATGAACGCCTCCTGGGAAACGACAGCCCTGCTCATGGGAGACAACTGGATGAAGACCATCTTCCGCATCGTGACGCCCAACGCCCTGCCCACCATCCTGGAGGTGTTCAGCTACTACTTTGTGAACGCCATGGTGACAGTCAGCGCGGTCATCTTTATTGCCGGGGCCAGAACCATGGTCATCACCACAAAGATCAAGGAGCTGCAGCATTTTGCCAAATTCAATGAAATATTTGTGCTGTCCCTGTGCATCCTCTTTACGAACATTGCGGCCAAGCTGCTCTTCCAGGCAGTGGCGGCCTGCACAAGGAGTGCCAAAAAGAGGGCAAGCAGGCCGGGGAAGCCGGCCGGCAGGCTGGCCAGGGCGGCGGCCATCTGTGTGGCTCTTGTACTGGTAGCGGGCACCGGGTATGTGGTGGCCGGATCCGGAAAGGATGGCTCCAACCACACAGACCAGGTGGTTATCTACTCCAACGCGGACGACGAGGCGGTGGCAGCCATGAAACATGCCCTGGATGAGAACGGCTATCAGGGGAAATATATGTTCCAGACCTTTGGCACCTCCGAGCTGGGAGGCAAGCTCCTGGCGGAGGGGACAGACATCGAGGCGGACATTGTGACCATGAGTTCCTTCTACCTGGACAGCGCCCAGGAGGAGAACGAGATGTTCCAGGAGATCACATTTGACGCCCCCACGCTGGAGGAGACGCCCTCCTTCTACCGGCCTATTACCTCCCAGGAGGGAGCAATTATCTACAATACGCAGGCACTTAGAGAGGCGGGGCTTCCCGTGCCGGAGAGTATCGCCGACCTGGCGGAGCCTGCCTATAAGGGCCAGATCTCCGTCACGGACATCAAGAGCTCTTCCACAGCCTGGCTCCTCATACAGGCTCTTGTCAGCGAGTACGGGGAGGACGGAGCGGCGGAGGTGCTGTCCGGGATCTATGAGAACGCAGGCCCTCACATCGAGGACTCCGGCTCCGGCCCCATCAAGAAGGTGCGCTCCGGGGAGGTGGCCCTTGGATTTGGCCTGAGACACCAGGCGGTGGCGGACAAGAACGAGGGTATGCCCGTTGACTATGTGGATCCAAAGGAGGGGAATTTCTCCCTCACCGAGTCCGTGGCCGTTGTGGACAAGGGGGAGAACGAAAATCCCCTTGCCATGGAGATGGCGGAGTGCATCATCAAAAACGGCCGGCAGGAGCTTCAGCAGACCTATCCGAACGCCCTCTATGAGGGGGAGACGACGGATGAGGCTAACCAGTCCGCCTATCCGAAGAAGTTCCCGGAGCCGCTGACAGCCCAGCTCCTTCAGAAGCATCAGGAGCTTTCGGAGAAATGCATGCCGTAGGGCACGCCCGCAAAAGAACGCGGACAGGCTGTGCGATGGCATTGAATTAATAAAAAACTATGTATAAAGAGAGGTAATAAAAAATGGTAAACTACAAACTGCTCACACCGGGCCCACTTACAACAACAGACACTGTAAAAAGAGAGATGCTGGCAGACCACTGCACATGGGATGACGACTACAAGCAGATTACACAAAAAATCCGCAGGGAGCTCCTTGAACTGGCTCATGTGACGGAGAAGGACTATACGGTCGTGCTGATGCAGGGCAGCGGCAGCTTTGGCGTGGAGTCCGTTATCACAAGCGTGGTGGGGGACGATGAGAAGCTACTGATCGTGGCCAACGGGGCCTACGGGGAGAGAATGGTGGATATCGCAAAGCACGCCCGGATCAGCTACGCCCTCTACGAGGAGGAGTACGACAAAATCCCCTCCGCCGGAAAAGTGGAGGAGATGCTGAAGAATGATCCCTCTATTACTCATGTGGCTATGGTGCACTCAGAGACAACCTCCGGCATTCTCAACGACATTGCCTCTGTGGCAGAGGTGGTGAAGGCAGCGGGAAAGACCATGATTGTGGACGCCATGTCCAGCTTCGGGGGTGTGGACATTGAGGTCGGAAAGCTGGGCATCGACTTTATCATCAGCAGTGCCAACAAGTGTATTCAGGGAGTGCCCGGATTTTCCTTTATCATCTGCAACAGGCAGAAGCTGATGGAGAGCGCGGGAAAGGCCAGAAGCCTGTCCCTTGACCTCTATGACCAGTGGAAGACAATGGAGAAGGACGGAAAATGGAGATTTACCTCCCCCACGCACACCGTGCTGGCCTTTGCGAAGGCGATCGAGGAGCTGAAGGAGGAGGGAGGCATCCCTGCCAGGTCAAAGAGGTACTATGACAATAACCGCCTGCTGATCCGCAAGATGAAGGATATGGGCATACAGGCCTACATTGGGGAGGAGCACCAGGGCCCCATCATCACCACCTTCTTCTACCCGGAGCACCACAATTTTTCCTTCCAGGAGATGTACCAGTTCATCAAGGAGCGAGGCTATGCTATCTACCCCGGAAAGGTGACAGACGCGGACACCTTCCGTATCGGCAATATCGGGGAGATCTACGAGGAGGACATCCTGAAGCTGTGTGACATCTTTGAGGAATTCTTTGCCCGGATGAAGAAAAAGAAAGCAAGCTAATAATAAAAAACAGAGGAAGCGAAGGAGAACGCAAATGAGCAAGATAGAGGCAGTGATCTTTGACTGGGCGGGCACGACTGTGGATTACGGGTGCTTTGCCCCGGTCAAGGTCTTTACAGAGGTATTTAAAAATGCAGGCGTGGAGCCCACTATGGAGGAGGTGCGTGAGCCCATGGGCATGCTGAAGTGGGCCCACATCCGGACTATGCTGGAGATGCCCAGGATCAAGGCGGCCTGGAAGGAGCTGTACGGAAGAGAGCCACAGGACGCGGATGCGGACAAAATGTACGAGAGCTACGAGCCCTCTCTTCTTAAGATACTGGATCAGTACTCGGATCCCAAGCCCTATGTGCTGGAGACAGTGCAGGCCTTGAGGGACAAGGGGATCAGGATCGGGTCCACCACAGGCTACACAGATGTGATGATGGGCATTGTGGTTCCCAGGGCAAAGGAGCTGGGATACGAGCCGGACTGCTGGTTCAGCCCCGACTCCACCGGCGGCATGGGCCGTCCCTATCCCTACATGATATTCAGGAACATGGAGGAGCTGAAGGTGAGCGCTGTGGACAGGGTGATCAAGGCGGGAGACACCATCTCTGACATCAAAGAGGGAAAGAACGCCGGTGTCTTCACCATCGGCATCCTGGAGGGGAGCTCCCTTCTGGGACTGTCCAGGGAGGAATATGAGTCTCTCCCCGAGGAGGAGAAGGAAAAGCTCCTGAAAGAGGGAGAGGAAAAGTACAGGGCCGCAGGGGCGGACGCTGTGGTGAGAGATATCCGGGGGATCCTGGAGTATGTATGATGCCAGGGTCAAAAGGTCTAAGCCCACATGAGCTTGCTCATAAGTGGGCGAAAGACCTTGGGACCCGCCCCGATATGAGCATAAAAGTGGGATGTATATCCCACGATATGCGAATATCGGGTAGGATTGTGAGAGTGCGCAGCACGGAACAATCCGTAGGCATCATAGTATCTATTTATAATAAAAAGGCAGGCAGAGGTTTCACTCTGCCTGCTTTTTCATCAGCTCCAGGAACAGCCTCATCTGGGGAGTCACGTACTTGTTCCGGTGACAGATGAGCTGACTCCACATGACGATCTCCGGACATTCCGTGTCCAGCACTGCGAGGCGGCCGGCCTGTACGTCTTCCTTTACCACGTATTCCGGGAGGAAAGAAATGCCTTTATTTTGCAGGAGAAAGCGGGTGATCACATCTGTGTTTCCCACCTCCAGCCGGGGATGGAGCTCATAGCCCTGGGCGGCCAGTGCCTGCTCCATGGCATACCGGTAGCTGATCCCCCTCTCGGTCAGATACAGAGGCTCCTGGATCAGACGGCTGACCGGAATTTGCTTCATACCCGCCAGAGGGGAGCTGGAGGAGGCCACGAAATAGATTTTCTCCGGCCGCTCCAGCACCTTGACCCACTCCGGGAAGAAGAGCTTTTTGTCCAGGAAGAATAAAATGTCAATATCGTTCTGGCGCAGCATGTTGACCAGATCAGGCACGGGAGCAGTGTGGGTGCTGATCTCCACGCCGGGACAGCGCTCTCCCAGCTCCATGAAAACAGGGGGAAGAACGCTGATCACGTAGGACTCGCAGGTGCCGATGCGCAGCTTTCCGGAGATCTGCTCCGGCTCCCTGGCGATGTCCTCCGCTTTCCTGGCAGAGTCCAGTATATTAAGAGCCAGGGGGAGAAGCCGCTCGCCGGCCTGCGTCAGCTTGGCTCTTTTTCCGATCCGCTCGAAGAGCTGTGCCTGCAGCTCTGCCTCCAGCTGCTTGATCTGCATGGTGACAGCGGACTGGGAGTAGCCCAGCTCCTGCGCGGTCTTTGAAAAATTCCGGAGCTCCGCAATGCGGACGAAGGTTATGAGATTGCGTATTTCCATGACAATGCCTTTCTGCTTTCTGACAAGAATGTTCAAAATTATTGAATGTTTCTATAAAAACTATGAATTTTACAGTGGTTTTTATTCATGTTAGCATGATAATCAGAAGCGGTCAAGGAGGTACAAGAAATATGCGTATAGACACGAGAGAACAAAATCGGGAGATTGGAGAGCTGTTGAGAGCGTTTGTTTCCAGAACCGTGGATTTTTATGAGCACATAGAAAATGAGGCTGTCTGCCGCCCAGCTGCCGAGGACAGCCTTTCGCGCATAGAAAAGCAGGCTATCCCGGCCGGAGGGCGCTCTGTGGAGGAGGTTTTCCGGGAGATGGAGCAGGATATTTATTCCAGCACACTCCTGGGGCAGCACCCACGCAGCTTTTCCTGCGTTCCGTCCACCATGTCCCTCCTCTCCTGGATGGGGGATGTGATGACCAGCGCCTACAATCCCCACGCCAGCTGCCGGGTCAACGGACCAGCAGCAGATCTGGTGGAGAAGAAGCTGATCCGATGGATGTGTGAAAAAGCCGGGTATCCGGAGGGGAGCGGAGGACTCTTCGTGTCCGGCGGCTCTATTGCCAATCTGACTGCCCTGACAGCGGCAAGAGACGCAAAGCTGGCATGGGAGGACCGGGGGAGGGCTGTAGTCTACCTGTCCGGGCAGACCCATGCCTCTGTGTCCAAGGGGCTTCACATGATCGGGTTTTGCAGGGAGCAGATCCGGATCCTCCCCGTGGACGAGAGCTTCCGCATGGATATGGCCGCGCTGCAGTCCTCGGTCAGGAAGGATCTTGCGGACGGGAAAATCCCCTTTGCGGTCATCGCCTCTGCGGGGACAACGAATACGGGGAGCGTGGATCCTCTGAGGCCGATCGGGGGTATCTGCCGGAAATATGATATGTGGATGCATGTGGACGGGGCCTTCGGGGCGTCAGCCCTCCTGTCTGAAACATACAAAAAAGAGCTGGACGGGATCCAGCTGTCGGACAGCTTAAGCTGGGATGCCCACAAGTGGATGCTGCAGACCTACGGGTGCAGCGCGGTTCTGGTGAGAAGAAGGGATGATCTGGTCCGCAGCTTTGCCGCTCATCCGGAGTATTTAAAGGACGCGGAGACCTCGGAGGGAGGCGTGGAATTCTGGGATCTGGGGCCGGAGCTGACAAGGCCGGCCAGGGGACTGAAGCTGTGGCTTACGCTCCAGACTATGGGGACAGAGGAGCTGGGACGTGTGGTGGAACACGGCTGTGAGCTGGCAGAGCTGGCGGCGGGGATCATCAGAAAAGAGCCGGAATGGGAGCTCCTGTCCGGCCCCTGGCTGGGGATCGTGAACTTCCGCTACAGGGCGGACGGCTCTCTGTCTGAGGCGGAGCTGGACGCCGTGAACCAGGAGATATCCGCGGAGATAACCGACAGCGGCTTTGCCCAGATATTTACGACAGAGCTGCGGGGGAGGAAGGTTCTTCGCATGTGCACCATCCATCCTGAGACGACAAAGGAGGATATCCGGCGCACCATCGAGAGGCTGATGGAGACAAAGGCTGTCTCGGACCGGAGACAAGAGCAGAACAAAAGCAGGACAGCGTAGCCTATGGGGCTGCGCTGCCCTGCTTTTTCTATAGCTTCTTATGGATCCGGAGCTGCCCTCTGTCCGGTACGTGTCCCTTTCTATGCCTTGCGGTAGGCGAAAAGAGGGATGCCGTTCTTTGTGGGAAGCTCCACGTGTCCCTGGGTCAGGGGGCGGACATAGTCGATGAAGGCGTCGCTGATGTCGGAGCCATCGTTTGTGATCCACTCCAGAGGTACGCATTTCTCCTTGTTGCAGATGATGTTGACGTCCGCGGTGCTGTAGGAGAGCTCATAGGGTACACTTTTGTTTCTTATGAAAGTAATCATTTTCCCGCTCTCCCCTGCAAGGGCTGCCTGTACGGCGTAGACACCCGCGTTGACAGCCTCGTCCAGATCCACCCGGGACAGGTGTGAGCAGGAGCATCTCTGGCAGACATTCAGCTCTACGGAGCGAACCTTGACGCCCAGCCGCTCCTTTACCAGGTTCTCCAGATATTTTCCGGAGCCGGTGAGCATCTTGTGGCCGAAGGTGTCTGTGCCCACCTCGCTGGCGTACTCACAGATAAAGGTGCCCTTTCCGTCGTTGATGCCCTCGGAGATGCAGACTACCAGGTTGGGTGTGGTCTCCAGGGAGGTGCGCACCTTCTCGATGAAGGCATCCTGGTCAAAGGCCACCTCCGGCAGGTAGATGAGCACCGGGTTGTCCCCCTCAAACTTCCTGGCCAGCATGCTGGCGGCTGTGAGCCATCCGGCGTGGCGGCCCATGATCTCCACGATGGTGACAGACTGCTTGTTGTCGTACACGGAGGCGTCGATGGCGATCTCCCGCACGGTGGTGGCCACGTACTTGGCGGCGCTTCCATATCCCGGTGTGTGGTCTGTCTCCACCAGGTCGTTGTCAATGGTCTTGGGAACGCCGATGAAGCGGATGGTACTGTTCATAAATCCGGCGTACCGGGACAGCTTGCTCACCGTGTCCATGGAGTCGTTTCCTCCTATATAAAAGAAGTAGCCGATATTCAGCTCCTCAAAGCGTCGGAACAGCTCCGGGTACACTGGGTCGTGCAGGTCCTCCGGCAGCTTGTAGCGGCAGGAGCCCAGGTAAGCGCCTGGCGTGGTGCGCACAAGCTCCAGCTCGTTGGTTGTGTCCAGGGCTCCCAGATCCATGTAGTGGCCCTGGAGAAATCCCTCTATTCCGTTGATCATTCCGTATACCGTGTCGATGTGGTCTGTCATTTTGATACCCTCAGACACAACACCGTAGAGACTTCCGTTGATGACTGCCGTGGGACCTCCGGACTGTCCCACAATGATATTTTTTTTCATGTTCTCTCCTCCAAGCTTTTGTTCAGCGGCCAGGGCCCTGCCAGGCAGGGGCAAGGGGCCCGTCGGCCTTCTACACATAACTATACCGGAAAACCCTCCTTTTTACAATTGTGTGATGAAGATTTTGCAAAGTTTAAGTTGGAAAAACCGGAGGAATACTATATACTATAAAAGTCAGGAGGAAGAAAAATATGAAGTACATTTCGTTTGCGATCCCGTGCTATAATTCCCAGGATTATATGGCGCATGCGATCGAGAGCATCCTTCAGGGCGGGGAGGACGTGGAGATCATCATTGTAAATGACGGATCCAGCGATGACACATCAAAGATAGGACATGAGTATGCGGAGAAATATCCGGATATCGTAAAAGTGATCGACAAGGAGAACGGCGGACACGGAGACGCAGTAAACTGCGGGCTTTCCAACGCAACAGGAAAATATTTTAAGGTTGTGGACAGCGACGACTGGGTGAATGAGGAATCCCTTCACAGAATCCTTCAGGTCCTCAGGAACTTCGAGGACGAGGGCGAGGAGGTGGATATGCTCATCGCCAACTATGTGTATGAGAAGGTCGGAGTGGAGAATAAAAAATGTATCCACTACCGGAACGTACTGCCCCAGGACGAGATATTCCACTGGTCGGATATAGGGCATTTTCATCTGGATCAGTACATCCTTATGCACTCGGTGATCTACCGGACAGAGCTGCTGCTTCTGTGTCAGCTGAGGCTGCCCAAGCACACCTTTTATGTGGATAACATCTATGTATATTATCCGCTGCCCCATGTGCGGAAGCTCTACTATATGGATGAGGATTTCTACCGCTACTATATCGGGCGTGAGGATCAGTCGGTCAACGAGAAGGTTATGATCAAGAGACTGGATCAGCAGATCTTTGTCACAAAGAAGATGATCGACATGTATCAGATGAGGGAGATCACCAACAAGAAGCTGAAAAAATACATGATCAACTATCTCGCCATCATGATGACCGTCTCTTCCATTCTGTGCATCCGCTCCAAGGAGAAGGAGAACCTGGACAAGAAAAAGGATCTGTGGCTGTACCTGCGGAAGAAGGACGCCAGAACCTATGTGAAGATTCGCTACGGCATCCTCGGACAGACCATGAACCTGCCGGGAAGATCCGGAAGAAAGATCTCTTCTCTGGCCTACATGGTGGCCAGAAGGCTGATCGGTTTCCAGTAGATAGGCAAAGTGACAGCCGGGAAAACGTGGAATACAAGGTATAAAATCACTGCCATGGTACATACTCTATGTAAAAAGGTAAAGGAGTATGTATCATGGCAGTTGATTTTTGTAAGAGCAGGACAAAGGAAAATCTGATGAAGGCGTTTGCCGGGGAGAGCCAGGCCAGAAACCGGTATACCATCGCGGCGGAGATGGCCATGGAGCACCACATGTACTCGGTGGGGCAGATCTTTCTCTTCACCGCGGACCAGGAGAGAGCCCACGCCCAGCGCTACTATGAGCTCTTGAAGGAGGCCGAGGGGGAGACGATAGAGATCTGCGGCGGCTTCCCGGTGGATACCTACGACTCCCTGACAGACCTTCTGCGGGCGGCGGAGCACAACGAGACGGAGGAATATAAGGACGTGTACCAGGCCTTTGGCGACCAGGCCAAGGAGGAGGGCTTTCTGGAGGCGGCATCCGCTTTTTACCAGATCGCCGAGGTGGAGAAGACCCACGCCAAGCGGTTCGGGAAAATACGGGAGCTGATGGAGACAAACACCTACTTTGAGCTGGCGAAGGAGGGAGCCTGGATGTGCCTGAACTGCGGCCATATCCACAGGGGAACAAAAGCGCCCGAGGTATGCCCGGTCTGCCGGCATGAAAAGGGCTTTTTCATTCCCCTCTCCCTGGCTCCCTACACGGACAGCGGGATCGTGGTCATGTAGAATATCATGCAAAATAACTTGTCAAAGGAGTGAGGGCAGATGGCGGGACAGAAGATCGAGGATCTTTTGAATCTTGCGCTGGATGTTACCCAGGAGGAGAGAGAAAAGTCGCTGGAGCTGGATGTGGGGTACGATCCCATCGAGAGAGAGTGGGACGTGATCGTGAAATACTCCGGGAGTCTGGATGATATAAAGGCCCTGTCGGTCCGGATGACAGAGCTCCTGAACGAGTATGCCATCGTCACTGTGAAGGAGTCCCGGCTGTCCGCCCTGGCGGCGCTGCCGGAGGTGGAGTATATTGAAAAGCCAAAGCGGCTGTTTTTTCAGACCGCTGACGGGAGGCGCGTGTCCTGCATCGATACAGTGCAGGGCGGGCGCCTTTCCCTTTTCGGACAGGGAGTCCTGGTGGCGGTCATAGACTCGGGGATTGACTATATGCTGCCGGATTTCCGGGATGAGGAGGGCCGTACCAGGATCCTTGCGCTGTGGGATCAGTCCGCGGTTCCCAGATCGGATCGGGGAGAGGGACCGCCGCCTGGATATGCCCTGGGGACAGAGTACACAAGAGAGCAGATCGATGAGGCCATCGCGGCTCCCGGGGAGGCGGAGCAAAGGAGCATTGTCCCCAGCGTGGACACCTCAGGACATGGCACCTCCGTGGCAGCTATCGCGGCGGGAAACGGGGGAGGAGAGAGCAGGTACAGGGGAGTGGCCTTCCGGAGCAGCCTTCTCATCGTGAAGCTGGGCGTGCCACGGGCAGAGGGATTTCCCAGAACCACAGAGCTGATGGCGGGCATTGACTATGCGGTGAGAAAATCGCTGGAGTACCGGATGCCCCTGGCCATAAACATCAGCTTTGGAAATACGTACGGGGCCCACGACGGCTCCTCCCTTCTGGAGCGGTACATAGACGATGTGGCCAACCTGGGCCGTACCTCCATCTGCGTGGGGGCGGGCAATGAGGGGAACGCAGCCGGCCACACCACGGGGAGGCTTGCAAGCTATGAGACAAAGGATATTGAGCTGGGGGTGCAGCCCAGGCAGACGGCCATGAGCATCCAGATCTGGAAGACCTACGCGGATCAGGTGCGCATCCTACTTATCACCCCCTCCGGGGTCCGCAGCGATCCCATCCAGGAGATAAGGGGCACCCAGAGGATGCGGATCGGCCCCACGGAGATCCTCGTCTACTATGGGGAGCCCAGCCCCTACAGCCTGGTGCAGGAGATCTTCATCGATCTTCTGCCGGTGGAGACCTACATCGCCTCCGGGGTGTGGACCATCCGGCTGGAGACGGGAAGGATCGTGGACGGACGGTATCAGATGTGGCTTCCGTCAGAGGCTGTCCTGAACCCGGGCACAGGCTTTCTCCTGCCCTCGGAGGAGGCCACCTTCACCATTCCCTCCACCGCTTCCCGGGTGATTACGGTGGGGGCCTACGATGCCCTCACCTTTACCTATGCGGATTTTTCCGGGCGCGGGGGCGAGGGGGAGGGCTACCGGACCAAGCCGGATCTGGCGGCTCCCGGCGTGGGGATTATGACGCGGGCGCCGGGAGGCACAGTGACGGCAGTCACCGGCACCTCCTTTGCCACCCCCTTTGTGACGGGCGGGGCAGCCCTCCTCATGGAGTGGGGGATCATAAAAGAAAACGACCCTTATCTCTACGGGGAAAAGATAAAGGCCTATTTGAGAAGAGGAGCCCGGCAGCTTCCGGGCTTTGCTGCTTACCCCAACAACCAGGTAGGGTATGGGGCGCTGTGCGTGGAGGAGAGTATACCGGATTAAGAGGAGGGCAGCTGTACCATCTGCCCTGTCAGCAGTCTGTACAGCTGGTCTGTCAGCGCCTCCGGGTCAGCCTGGCCGCTGCGGCAGCTCTCAATCAGCACGCCGGAGATCCCGTAGGTGAAAAAGTCCAGGGCCATGGTCAGATCCCGGTAGCTTAAGGATGCGTCCACTGCCGTGTGTCTGTAGAGGCTTTCCAGGTAGCTGTGGAAGTTCTTGTGGATGATATGTTCCATCTGCTCACGCTGCCGGGATCGGAGCAGGTGGTGGATGAAGCTTCTGTTTTCCATGGAAAAATCAATGAAGAGGCGGAGGGCGGCCTTGGGGTCTTCTGCCTGCAGGCTGCGCCGCAGGAGTTCGTCCGCGCTTCTTTGCATGATCCATTCAATAACCTCCAGTATATCCTGGAAATGATAGTAGAAGGCCTGGCGGGAGATGCCGCACTCCTGTACCAGGTCTTTGATTGTGATCTTGTCAAAATTCTTTCTGGCGGTCATGGCCAGAAAGGTCTCCGCGATTTTTTCTTTTACGTTCTCAGCCAAAATCCTGCCTCCTGTCGTGAACCTATGTATGTGAGCCTGCACGGGCTCGTGCTGCCGTGAGGGGCTGTTTCCCGTCCATGATAGCATGGAGGAGATGTTCTTGTCCAGCTTTACAAATCCCGGGATCTGTCTAGTCAGCTGGAAAAGATTGAAAATGGAAAAAGGGTTTCAGCTCTGGTAAAGTAAAATACGGAAAGGAGGCTGACAGAAATGAGTGTACAGCAGGGGATTTTTTCGGCGAAGCTCTGTGAGATGGAGAAGCAGTATGAGAAATTCCAGGCTCATCTGGTGACGTGTCAGCAGATGGAACACGAGGCTATCAGAGAAGAGTGCCGCCGTATGGATCAGGAGTGTATGGAAAATGAGTACATCCTGAAGCAGGGCATGAAGGGGTGCCGCTCCCGCTCTGCCAGGCGGCTGGCTGACATCCAGCTCGAATATATGAAAAAAGCGGACGATATTTTAAAGAACGAGATGGCGGACGATATGTCCGATATAGAAGACCGTGCGGAGAGGAGGGCTGAGGCCAGCACTCTGTACGCGGAGTTCAGTATGGATTTCGCCGTTCAGGCCATGAGGCACGCCATGCGGGCGGCCCTGTCGGCCATCGATGCCCAGATGAGCTGTGAGGAACAAAAGACACAGGAACAGGAGGAAGCACAATGAAAGAAGTAAAGACACCGAAGAAACCGCTGATCTACTACTATATGATCGTGATCATCGCCCTCCTGCTTTTCAATTTCCTGGCCGTGCCCTTTATCACTGAGAGGGAGATCAAGGACGTGGACTACGGAACGTTTATCGATATGACGAATGAAGGGAAAGTAGGGAAAGCGGAGATACAGGAGCAGGAGAATACGATCCTTTTTACAGACAAAGATGAAGAGCATATTTATCGGACTGCCATGGTGCAGGACGAAGGCCTGACCCAGCGCCTCTATGACGCCGGAGTGTCCTTTTCAGGACAGGAGATCCAGCAGACGTCGCCCATCGTGACGGCCATCTTTTCCTGGCTGATCCCCATCATCATCTTCATCGCCATCGGACAGTACATGTCCAGGAAGCTGGCCAAGAGGGCGGGGGGAGGCCCCAACTCCATGATGTTTGGCATGGGAAAGAGCAATGCCAAGATTTACGTGAAGTCCTCTGAGGGGATTAAATTCTCCGATGTTGCAGGGGAGGACGAGGCAAAGGAAAATCTGACTGAGATCGTGGAGTATCTCCATGACCCCGGCAAATACAAAGAGATCGGAGCCTCCATGCCGAAGGGCATCCTCCTTGTGGGCCCTCCGGGAACCGGCAAGACTATGCTGGCCAAGGCCGTGGCAGGCGAGGCAAACGTGCCCTTCTTTTCCATTTCGGGCTCTGAGTTCGTGGAAATGTTCGTGGGCATGGGCGCCTCCAAGGTGAGAGATCTGTTCAGTCAGGCAAAGGAGAAGGCGCCCTGTATCGTCTTCATCGATGAGATCGATGCCATCGGAAAGAAGAGGGACGGCCAGCTGGGCGGAAACGACGAGAGAGAACAGACACTGAACCAGCTGCTTACAGAGATGGACGGATTTGAGGAGAACACAGGCGTCATCATCCTGGCGGCCACCAACCGTCCGGAATCCCTGGATCCCGCCCTCCTGCGGCCGGGACGGTTTGACCGGAGAGTGCCGGTGGAGCTGCCGGATCTGAAGGGCAGGGAGGATATTTTAAAGGTGCACGCCAGAAAGATCAAGGTGGCGGACAATGTGGACTTCAACAAGATTGCCCGCATGGCATCCGGCGCCTCGGGGGCAGAGCTGGCCAACATTGTCAATGAGGCGGCCCTCCGGGCGGTCCGGGATGGCAGGAAGTTTGCCACCCAGGCGGATCTGGAGGAGAGCATCGAGGTGGTTATCGCAGGCTACCAGAAGAAGAACGCCATCCTGACAGACAAGGAGAAGCTGGTCGTGGCCTACCACGAGATCGGTCACGCCCTTGTGGCTGCCATGCAGACCCAGTCGGCTCCGGTGCAGAAGATCACCATTGTGCCAAGGACGTCCGGGGCTCTCGGCTACACCATGCAGGTGGAGGAGGGCAATCACTACCTGATGACCAAGGAGGAGATCGAGAACAAGATCGCCACTCTGACAGGCGGAAGGGCAGCTGAGGAGGTGGAGTTCCACTCCATAACGACAGGCGCCTCCAACGACATTGAGCAGGCCACCAAGCTGGCCCGGGCCATGATCACCCAGTACGGCATGAGCGACACATTTGACATGGTGGCCATGGAAACCCGCACAAATCAGTACCTGGGCGGGGATACCTCCCTTGCCTGCTCTGCCCAGACCCAGGCAGAGATAGATCAGAAGGTTGTAGAGCTGGTGAAGCAGCAGCATGAGAAGGCCATCCGGATCATCCGCGAGAACAAGAAGAAGCTGGACGAGCTGGCACAGTATCTCTATGAGAAGGAGACCATAACAGGCGAGGAGTTCATGAAAATACTGACAAAGAAAGGTGAGGAGGGGCCGCAGTAACAGGAGCAATAAATTACAATAAGAGAGCAGGAATTCAGATTGCACCGACCGCCGTGATAGGATACTATAGATGTAACTATCTAAAATTCTACACGGCAAAAGGAGAAAATTTCTATGAGACCGGAACTGCGATTTGAGACAAAGAAAATGAGAGTGGCAGGACTCGGAGAGGAGTCCTGCCTTCCTGATCTTCTGGGGGAGAAGATCCTGCAGAACGACCTTGTCTTCCGGCTGAGCGAGGAGGATGAGATCTATGAGGGCTACGGCAGGCGGAAGAACGCCTACCCGTACAGACAGTACAGCTGCTACACCCGAAAGCTTGAGGAGAGGGACGTAGAAAGCGCTGTGCTGGAAAATGACTTCCTGAGAGCGGTCTTTCTTCCAGGGTACGGGGGACGGCTGTGGGAGCTGTGGGACAAGGAGAAGGGCCGCAACCTTCTCTACACAAACGATGTCCTTCGGTTCAGCAACCTGGCAGTGCGGAACGCCTGGTTCAGCGGAGGCGTGGAGTGGAACATCGGCGTTATCGGCCACACGCCCCTGACCACAGAGCCGCTGTATGCGGCCCGGACGGCTCTTGGGAGCGGGGAGCCCGTGCTGCGCATGTACGAGTATGAGAGGATAAGAAAAGTGACGTACCAGATGGATTTCTGGCTGGGGGAGAAGGATCGGTTCCTGAACTGCCGGATGCGGATCGTCAATGAGAGCAGCCAGGTCATTCCCATGTACTGGTGGAGCAATATGGCGGTTCCCGAGTACGAGGGCGGGCGTGTGATCGTTCCCGCAAAGCAGGCCTTCACCTACGCGGACGGCGCTGTGTTCAAGGTGGATATCCCGGTGGTGAACGGGGTGGATATCACGGACTATAAGAAAATTCCCCGGTCTGTGGACTACTTTTTCGACATCCCGCAGGAGTCGCCCAAGTACGTGGCCAACGTAGACAGGGAGGGCTTTGGCCTTCTCCAGATGTCCACCAAAAGGCTGCGCAGCCGGAAGCTTTTCTCCTGGGGCAGCCGGGAGGGCTCGGACAGGTGGCAGGAGTTCCTGACAGACAAGGCGGGCAGATATATCGAGATCCAGGCGGGGCTTGGAAAGACCCAGTACGGCTGTATTCCCATGTCGCCCCACACGGCCTGGGAGTGGCTGGAGAGATACGGCTCTGCCTGTGTGGAAAAGAAGGTGCTGGACCTTCCCCACGCCGCAAGGAGCGCCGCCCTGACAGCGGCCATACATAAGTCCGGGGAGCCGGAGCGGATGGAGCGGCTCCTGGCAGACACAAAGGCCATGGCCAAGAGCCCGGCCTGCCTGGTTCGCGCAGGGAGCGGCTATGGCGCTATGAGAAACCAGGGAAGGTGGACAGAGCATCTTGCCTTCCAGGTGCCGGAGGGGCCGCTTCAGAGCTGGCAGCGGTTCTTTGAGACCGGGGAGCTCAAGGCGCCGGATGTGACAGAGCGGCCCGATGAATTCCTCATAGACGGGGACAGTATCGGATTTCTGGAGAGCACCCTTGAGGGCTGCAACCGGGACAACTGGTACGCCTTTTACCAGGCCGGCGTCTGGCTGGCTCAGGCCGAACAGGGGGAGAGGGCCCGGACTATGCTGGAGCGGTCCCTGGAGCTTGAGGAAAATCCCTGGGCGTACCACGCCCTGGCCTGCGTCAGCCTGAGAGAGGGGGAGGAGATAAGAGCACGGGAGGAGATCCTGCGGGGCATGCATCTGGCGGCAGGGCTGCCCCGGCGGGAGGACCGGCTCCCCTACATGAAGGAGGGCTTCCGGATGCTGCATATGATGGGCGCATCGGAGGAGATCCGGACATTTTACAGAGAGATGGAGGCAGAGCTGAAGGCGAACAGCCGACTGAAATTCATCTATATTTTCGCTCTCCACAGACTGGGGGAGAACCGGGAGGCAGAAAGACTTCTGGAGGAGAAGGGAGGCCTTCTTTTAGAGGATATCCGGGAGGGGGAGGACTCCATCGGGAAGCTGTGGCAGTCTCTTCACCGGGATGAGGCCGGCAGGGAGGCGAAGCTGCCCCGCCAGTATGATTTCTCGGCCAGCTAGAGGAGCCGCCTCCAAGCCCTGTAAAAGAGCCCGCCGGAAGACCCTGCGTCCGGTTGAATTTCCTTTCTAAATGATGTATGATAAATAGCGGATTACGTACTGAAACAGCAGAAAGGAATATCCCTATGAAAGAAGAGAACAATACAAAAAACAGCCCGGACAGGCAGAAGGCGCTGGCCCATCTGCGAAACGCAAAGGAGCTTTTTGTCATCATATCCATGCACACAAGGATGCCCTTTGTCTTCTGCGATCCGGAGACCTTTGACGACGAGGTGCTTCTCTACAAGACGGAGGAGGAGGCCCAGAAGGGCGGGAAGCTCCTTCTGGCGCAGAAGGACCCGGTCAACATCGCAAAGCTGGAGAACAGGCATCTTTTGTCCTTCTACTCGAACCTGTTCACCATGGGAGTCAACGCCATGGCGGTGAACAAGGGGTTGGAGGATGAGATCCATCTGCAGCTGGGAGAGCTGGTAAAGAGGCCGGATATGGACAACCTTCCCGATGGGAGGAAATGGGTGGAAAACCCCCAGTTTCATCTCACCGCCCTCTATTTTATGCAGCAGATGAGAAAGGACCCGAAGCAGCAGATGACAGAGGAGCTCAAAGAGATGCAGGAGGAGCTGCTGGTTGACCTGCAGAGAGGAAAGTATCTCGTGCCGGCGGAGCCGGACAAGGGCCTCCTTGTCATGAAGCAGAAGGACGGGTCTGTGTTCCTGCCCATCTTCACCGATCCCGACGAGCTGCGCAAGTTCAACAGGGACAATAAGTACAGGACGGCGGTCATCGAGTACGCCAAGATCCCGGAGCTCCTGCCGCCTGAGGCCAAAGGGGTGATCGTGAACCCCCTGGGAGTCAATATCCCGTTCAATATCGCCCGGCCGAAGAAGACGGAGACGAAATAGGGGTCGGCGTCATATGATATATTAATCACAATGTGCGGAGGAGATAAAGGAATGATTTACGAGAATATACTTGAGGCAACCGGGAACACGCCTCTGATCCGGCTGAACCATATGACCGGACCTGAGGACGCCCAGATCCTCGTGAAATTCGAGGCTATGAACGCAGGCGGCTCCATCAAGACGAGGACCGCCCTTAACATGATAGAGGCAGCGGAGAAAAAGGGGCTGATCCAGCCCGGTAAGACTACCATCGTGGAGCCCACAAGCGGCAACCAGGGCATTGGCCTTGCCCTCATCGGCGCGGTCAAGGGCTACAGGACCATCATCATCATGCCCGACTCGGTGAGCGAGGAGAGGAGAAAGCTGGTAAGGCACTACGGGGCGGAGGTAAAGCTGATCCACGACGCAGGAAATATCGGAAAATGTATTGATGAGTGTCTGGAGACCGCCATGAAGATGGCGGCGGAGAATCCGGACGTGTATGTACCCCAGCAGTTTGAAAATGAGGCCAACAGCCAGGCCCAGAAGGAGCAGACGGGTCGGGAGATCCTGGAGCAGGCAGGTATCACTATTGATGGGTTCTGCTCCGGAATCGGAACCGGGGGCACTATCACAGGCGTGGGGGAGGCCCTGAAGGAGGCCAACCCGGACGTGGAGATCTGGGCGGCGGAGCCGGAGCACGCGGCCATCCTCTCAGGAGGAGAGGTGGGCACCCACATCCAGATGGGCATCGGCGACGGTGTCATCCCGGCCATCCTGAACCAGAAGATATACAGCCACATTGAGATCGTGACAGACGAGGAGGCCCTGGAGACAGCCAGAGAGCTGGCCTCAAAGGAGGGACTCATGTGCGGTATCTCCAGCGGGACGAATGTGGCCGTGGCAAAGCGCATGGCAAGAAAGCTGGGAAAGGGAAAGACGGTGGTGACGATCCTGGCGGACACGGCGGAGAGGTATTTTTCCACACCTCTTTTTGAGGGACAGTAGAGATGCTGCGAACACTGCTTTCCTATTTTAAGCCCCACATAGGCATCTTCCTTCTGGATATGTTCTGCGCCGTCCTGGTGGCGGCGGTGGATCTCGCCTTTCCCCTGGTGTCCAGGCACGCCATGTACGAGATGCTGCCGGATAAGCTGTACGGCACCTTCTTCACGGTCATGGCCATTGTGGCGGTCAGCTATGTGCTGCGGTCCGGCTGCAACTACATCATGACCTACTGGGGACACACCTTCGGCGTCCGGGTGGAGGCGGACATCCGGAGGGATTTGTTCCGTCACCTCCAGGATCTGGACTTTGAATTTTACGACGCTAACAGGACGGGAAAGCTGATGAACCGGCTGACGGGAGACCTCTTTGAGATCACGGAGCTGGCTCACCACGGGCCGGAGGACCTGCTGATCTCTGTCCTCACCATTGTGGGAGCCCTGGGAGTCATGTTTTCCATCGAGTGGCGGCTGGCCCTTGTGGTGGCGGTGATCATTCCGGTCTTCCTTGTGGTGGTCATGCTCTGTAAGAGAAGCATGTCGGACGCCTCCCTGCAGGTGAAGCAGAAGATGGCCTCCATCAACGCGGACATAGAGTCCTGCATCTCAGGCATCCGCACCTCCAAGGCCTTTGCCAACGAGGAGGTGGACCAGGCCCGGTTCGATCAGTCCAACGACATGTTCAAATCCTCCAAGAGCGGTTACTACAAGGCCATGGGAAGGTTTAACGCCTCCCTGGAGTTTTTCATGTGCATCATGCCCGTGGCGGTGATCACCTTCGGCGGATGGCTGATCATGCAGGGGCGGATGAACTATGTGGACCTGATCACCTTTAATCTCTACATCAGCACCTTCATCACCCCGGTACGGAAGCTCTCCAACTTTGCGGAGATCTTCACCAACGGCACGGCGGGGCTTCGGCGCTTCCAGGAGCTGATGGCCATAGAGCCGACGGTGAAGGAAAAGGAGGGGGCTTTGGACCTGACTGTGAGGGAAGGGCGGATCGATATGGATCATGTCAGCTTTTCCTACAATGGAAACGGGGAGGTGCTGACGGACGTGGATCTTCACATCGAGCCGGGACAGACCGTGGCCGTGGTGGGACACTCCGGCGGCGGGAAGACCACCCTCTGCCAGCTCATTCCACGGTTTTACGATGTGACAGGCGGCTCCATCAGGATCGACGGGATGGACATCCGGGATGTGAAGAAGAGATCCCTGAGGGACAACATCGGCATGGTGCAGCAGGATGTGTTCATGTTTGCGGACACGGTGTACGAGAACATCCGCTACGGAAAGCCTGACGCCTCCTACGAGGAGGTGGTACGGGCGGCGAAGAAGGCGGAGATCTTTGAGGATATCATGGAGATGCCAGGAGGCTTTGACACCTACATCGGGGAGAGGGGGACCATGCTCTCCGGCGGGCAGAAACAGAGAATTGCCATCGCCCGCATTTTCCTGAAGGACCCGAAGATCCTCATCCTGGACGAAGCCACCTCGGCCCTGGACACGGTGACGGAGAGCTATATACAGAAGAGCTTTGACGAGCTGAGGGCTGGCAGGACAACCCTCATCATCGCCCACAGGCTGGCCACTGTGCGGGACGCAGACCGGATCATCCTGATCGACGACGGAAGGATCCAGGAGAGCGGCACCCACGAGGAGCTCATAAAAAAAGACGGGCAGTACGCCCGTCTGTATCACACGCAGGAGCTGAAATAAAAGCTTCCGCTGAAAGAACAGCTTCCCGGAATAAATCAGATGCTTTACAGGAGATTTTGCATGATGAGTGCATAGATCTCCTGGTTTTTTTTACTCCAGTTGTTGGAGATAGTCTCCGCCTCCGCCTCAGAGGGGACGGTCAGGGTCAGGTCGATGAGAGGCTGGTTGTTCTCGATGACCTGGCAGCGGACCGTGAATTCCGCGCCGGAGCCGGGGAAATAGTCGGACTTCACGGACACTTCATTTTTCAGCTCATAGTGCTTTTCCTTCAGGAATTCGTCGATGTCCTTCTGGATGGCATCGGAGATCTTGTTCCGGAAGAAGTGGATGGTCTCCTCGCCGTCCTCAGTCAGATGGTAGAAGGTCCTGCTGTGGGTCGCCTCCTCCCGGATAAATCCGGACTCAGTCAGCTCGGAAAGAGCCTGCTGGAGTTTGAAGTAGGTGGTGTAGCCCTTGTCCAGGATAAACCCGGAGATCTGGGCGTTTGTCAGCGGAAAATCCACTTTGTCCAGCATGTACAGTATGATCAGCTTGTATAGTGTAAATGGTTCAGACATGTATATAACTCCTTCCCTGCCAGATATGCTGGCGTTTCAGATAGGCGTGGAACTGGTTCAGCACGTACCGCTTGTTTCCGGTCCACAGGGGTGCGATGAGAAGCTCCTTTGGACCGTCTCCCGTGAGCCTGTGGATGACGATGTCGGGGCGCAGCATGCCAAGGCAGCCCCCCAGCACCCGGAAATAGTCCTCCATGCAGGGGATGAAAAAGGGGTGCGACTCATAGAAGCCAGCCAGATCTGTCCCTTTTAAAATATGCAGAAGCTGCAGCTTTATGCCCTGGATATCCATCCGGTTCAGCTGACGGATGGTCTGGTACATATCTTCCTGCGTCTCCCCCGGGAGAAAGAGGATCACGTGGACGATCACATCCAGCCCGGCGGCCCGCAGGTCCCGGACAGCCTGCTCAAACACGGGAAATGTGTAGCCTCTGCGGATGAAGGCGGCAGTCCTCTCGTGGATGGTCTGCAGGCCAAGCTCCACCCACACCGGCTTGATCTGGTTTACCTCTTTGAGGAGCTCCAGCACCTTATGTCCCAGGCAGTCCGGCCTGGTGGCGATGGAGAGGGCCCGGATATCCGGGTGGGAGGCCGCCTCCAGGAAGAGGCGGCGCAGCCGGGACACAGGCCCGTAGGTGTTGGTGTAGGCCTGGAAGTAGGCGATGTAGCCGCTTCCTTTAAATTTTCCGGCTGACTGCTGCTTCCCGGACTCGATCTGCTCCGTGATGGACAGGCGCCGGTCCGAGGCGAAATCCCCGGAGCCACCCTGGCTGCAGAAGATGCAGCCCCTCTCGCCCAGGGTGCCGTCCCGGTTGGGGCAGGTGAGACCGGCGTCCAGGGAGATCTTGTAGAGCTTTTCCCCGAAGGTCTGCCGGATGTGGTAGTCCAGGCTGTGGTAGGGCCTGCCGCTCCAGTATACGGGCTTTCTCGCCAGAGCTTCCGTCAGATTTTCCACTAGATCAGTTCCTTTACGGCTCTGCTCACCACGTCTGCCACGCGGGGGTCAAAGGCCTCCGGAAGGATGTTGTCCTCGCTCAGCTCCTCGTCCGGCACCAGGCCTGCGATGGCGTGGGCGGCGGCCAGCTTCATCTCCTCCGTGATCTGGGTGGCCCGCCCCTCCAGAGCTCCCTTGAAGATGCCCGGGAAGGCGACTACGTTGTTGACCTGATTGGGGAAGTCAGAGCGGCCTGTTCCCACGACTCTCGCGCCGGCCTCCCTGGCCAGATCCGGCATGATCTCCGGAACCGGGTTTGCCATGGCAAAGAGGATAGAGTCCTTGTTCATGGACGCCACCATCTCCTGTGTCACGATGCCGGGTGCGGACACGCCCACGAAGATGTCGGCTCCTTTGAGAGCGTCTGCCAGTGTGCCGGTCTTCTTTTCCAGGTTGGTGACCTTGGCCATCTCCTTTTGCATCCAGTTGAGATTTTCAGAGTGCTCCCCGATGATGCCGTTAATATCGCACATGGTCACATGGGGGAAGCCGTAGGTGAGGAGCAGCTTGGTGATGGCCACGCCGGCGCTTCCGGCGCCGTTCACTACCACCTGCACGTCTTCCTTTTTCTTTCCCGTCACTTTCATGGCGTTGATGATACCTGCCAGCACTACGATAGCTGTCCCGTGCTGGTCATCGTGGAACACCGGGATATTAAGGAGCTCTTTTAAGCGGGACTCGATCTCAAAGCAGCGGGGGGCACTGATGTCCTCCAGGTTGATGCCGCCGAAGGCGGGGGCGATGTTGACCACTGTTTTGATGATCTCCTCCGTGTCCTGGGTGTCCAGGCAGATGGGCACCGCGTTGACGCCGCCGAACTCCTTGAAGAGGACTGCCTTCCCCTCCATGACGGGCATGGCTGCCAGGGCGCCAATGTTTCCGAGACCAAGGACCGCGCTCCCGTCAGACACCACGGCCACTGTGTTGGCCTTCATGGTGTAAGTGTAGGCCGCCTCCTTGTTCTCTGCGATCACTTTGCAGGGCTCCGCCACGCCAGGTGTGTAGGCGATGGACAGATCCTCCCGGGAGCTGACGTGGGCCTTGGCCGTCGTCTCCAGCTTTCCGTTCCATTCTCTGTGCATTTCAAGGGCTTTTTCCTGTAATGTCATATGAATTCCACCTTCTTCTTTTCGTCTTTTTATACCGCTTATAATCATAACATTCATTTATTTGCGGCGCAATAAAAAACATTTCTATAAAATTGGGGGTTTAAAAATCGGGAAAGGTATTGTATAATAAGCCTATATTTCAGTTCGGTCAAGTCAGACTAACAATCCCGAAAACATAAAGATAAACAAACAGTGAAAGAAAGGATTAGTTTATATGCGAGAAAAATATGAGTCTCTTTCCCTTGCCACGCTGAAGGATCTTGCGAAAGCGAGAGGACTGAAAGGTATCTCCGGCCTGAAGAAGGCGGAGCTTATCGAGCGTATGCTTGAGGAGGATGAAAAGGATAAACAGAAAGCGGAGAAGGCGGAGGAGAAATCTGCCGACAGACCTGCGGAGAACAGAAGCGCCTCGCGGGGGGACAGGCATGAGAGGTCTGATCAGCACCGCCAGGAGGGGCATCGCAAAAATATGAAAAATGTGAACGCAAACCACTCTGATATGAACCAGGTGAAGCTGACTGAGGACAATGTAAAAGAGCTGTCCGCCAACACGGGAGACCGGGAGATCCATGACATAGACCGCCTGGACAGCGGCATTACAGCCCACGGCATCCTGGAGGTCATGCCCGACGGGTACGGTTTCATCCGGTGCGAGAACTATCTGCCCGGGGACAACGACGTGTACGTGTCCCCCTCCCAGATCCGCAGATTTAATCTGAAGACCGGGGATATCCTGGAGGGAAACACGAGGATCAAGACACAGCAGGAGAAATTCAGCGCTCTTCTGTACCTGTCCAGGATCAATGATATCCATCCCGCCGTGGCGGCCAGAAGGCCCAACTTTGAGGATCTGACCCCCATCTTCCCCAACGAGCGGCTGTCCCTTGAGAGCGGCAGGAGCAGCACAGCCATGCGTATCATGGATCTGCTCTCCCCCATCGGAAAAGGGCAGAGAGGTATGATCGTGTCCCCGCCGAAGGCAGGAAAGACTACCCTCCTCAAGGAGGTGGCCCTCTCTGTCAAGAGGAATAATCCGGAGATCCATCTGCTCATCCTCCTCATCGACGAGCGCCCCGAGGAGGTGACAGACATCAAGGAGACCATCGCGGGAAAGAACGTGGAGGTCATCTACTCCACCTTTGATGAGCTGCCGGATCACCACAAGAGGGTGTCCGAGATGGTGATCGAGCGGGCCAAGAGGCTTGTGGAGCACGGCAAGGACGTGATGATCCTTCTGGACAGCATCACCAGGCTGGCCAGGGCCTACAACTTGATCGTGCCGCCTTCAGGGCGCACCCTCTCCGGAGGTCTGGATCCGGCGGCCCTGCACATGCCCAAGAGGTTCTTCGGAGCGGCCAGAAACATCCGGGAGGGCGGAAGCCTGACGATCCTGGCCACAGCCCTTGTGGACACGGGAAGCAAGATGGACGATGTGATCTACGAGGAGTTCAAGGGAACAGGAAACATGGAGCTTGTGCTGGACAGAAAGCTGTCTGAGAGGCGTATGTTCCCGGCTATCGACATTCCCCAGTCCGGCACAAGGCGGGAGGATCTGCTTCTTTCAAGGGAAGAGCAGGAGGCCGTCACATCCATGCGCCGTGCTCTCAACGGCATGAGGGCGGAGGAGGCCGTAGACAATATCCTCAACATGTTCACACGCACCCGGTCCAACAGGGAGCTTGTGCAGCTTGTAAAAAAGACAAAAATAATCTAGACAAGAGTAAAGTTTTGTGATACAATTACAGAGCTGTTTAGAAAAAGAATAAGATTATTGCGCTCTGGCGCGAGAGAATAAAGAAGAGGTGAAAGGCAATGAAAGAAGGAATACATCCAGCTTACTATCAGGCAACTGTAACATGCAACTGTGGAAACACATTTGTGACCGGTTCTACAAAAGAAGATATCCACGTAGAAATCTGCTCCAAGTGCCATCCGTTCTACACAGGACAGCAGAAAGCCGCTCAGGCTCGCGGACGTGTAGATAAGTTCAACAAGAAATACGGCCTGGACAAATAAGATGACAGTGAAAGGGTTGAGATTTTACGATCTCAACCCTTTTTCATAGCAGGAATTAAGGAGGACATCTATGAAATCTTCGAATATAGGCGGCCAGGCGGTCCTGGAAGGGATCATGATGAAGCACAGAGAGGAGTATGCCGTGGCGGTGAGGAAGCCGGACGGACAGATCGAGGTGAGCCGGGACCGCTACACGGGGATCGCCGGCAGAGTGGGCGCCCTGGCAAGGGTTCCCTTTATCCGGGGGATTTTCAATTTTGTAGATTCCCTTGTGCTGGGGATGAAGACCCTCACCTGGTCGGCCAGCTTTTTTGAGGACGAGGAGGAAGAGAAAAAGGAGCTGACAAAGGACCAGGAGGAGCAAAAGGAGAGACAGGAAAAGTGGATCATGCGGGGCGTTGTGGCTTTCTCCGTTGTGCTGGCGGTGGGCATCTTCATGGTGCTTCCCTATTTCCTGTCCGGACTTTTGGAGCCCCTTGTCCCCTCCTATCATGTGCGAACCGTGATCGAAGGCTTCGTGCGCATCGGTATCTTTATCGTCTATATCCTCCTCATTTCCAGGACGGAGGATATCCAGCGCACCTTTATGTACCACGGGGCGGAGCACAAGTGCATCAACTGCATTGAGCACGGCCTTCCCCTGACGGTGGAGAACGTGCGGATCAGCTCCAGGCAGCACAAGAGATGCGGCACCAGCTTTCTCTTCTTTGTCCTGCTGATCAGCATCATCCTGCTGCTCCTCGTCCAGGTGGAGTCCCCGGTCATGCGGGGGGCCGTGCGCATCGCCCTTCTGCCGGTCATCGCGGGGATTTCCTACGAGGTGCTCAAGGCCGCGGGAAATTCAGACAATCCGGTCATTAATCTGCTCAGCATGCCGGGACTTGGCATACAGAGACTGACCACAAAGGAGCCGGATGACAGTATGATCGAGGTGGCCATCCAGGCGGTGGAGGCTGTCTTTGACTGGAGGGAATATGAGAGAGAAAACTTTGGCACAGACCGGGCAGCTTAGGGCCCTTGTGAGGGAGGCGGCGGAAAAGCTGTTTGAGGCCGGGATCGAGGAGGCGCACCTGGACGCCAGACTTCTTCTGGAGTATGCCGCCGGCATCACTGTCCAGGACTACATGATGGATCCCTTCCAGGTGCTGCCGGAGGAGAAAGTGCGGGCCTACCACGAGGCGGTGGAGAAGCGGGCCGCCAGGATCCCTCTGCAGCACATCACCGGGCAGCAGGAATTCATGGGATATCCCTTCCGTGTCAATGAGCACGTGCTGATCCCAAGGCAGGACACGGAGACGTTGGTGGAGTGCGCTCTGGAGAAGCTGGAGCCGGAGATGGAGGTACTGGATCTTTGCACCGGTTCCGGGTGCATCGCCGCCAGCCTCTATTTAATAGGAAAAAAGCAGGGGAAGGTGTTCCCGGATCGCTGTTTTGACGCGGCAGACATCTCGGCGGAGGCCCTTGACACAGCGAGGGAGAACTGCCGGGCGCTGGGGGCGCAGGTACGCCTGATACACAGTGACCTTTTTGAGAGGATCGAAGGCTCCTACGACATGATCGTGTCCAACCCGCCCTACATCAGGCGCGGCGTCATAGAGGGGCTGCAGGAGGAAGTGCGGCTGCACGACCCCTACATCGCCCTGGACGGCCACGAGGACGGCCTTTACTTCTATCGCCGGATTGCCGATGAGGCGGGCCGGCATCTGAAGCGGGGCGGATGGGTTCTCCTGGAGGTCGGACATGACCAGAGTAAGGACGTGTCCCGGCTCCTTGCGGAGGCCGGATTTACCTGCATCCAGGGGAAAAAGGATCTGGCCGGACTTGACCGTGTTGTCATGGGCATGTACAATAAATAAAGTGCAATGAATAGTAGGAGGAGAGAACATGTTTGATAAATTGGACGATCTGCTCGTGCGCTATGAGGAAATCATGAACGAGCTGTCAGAGCCGGGCGTGGCGGACAATCAGGACCGCTTCCGGAAGCTGATGAAGGAGCAGAATGACCTGGCCCCTATTGTGGAGGCATATAAAGAGTACAAGGCAAACAACCAGGCCATCGAGGACAGCCTGGTGATGCTGGAGGAAGAGACAGACGAGGAGATGAAGGAGCTGGCCAAGGAGGAGCTGAGTGAGTCCAAGGCCAGAGTGGAGGAGCTGGAGCAGAAGCTGAAGATCCTCCTTCTCCCCAAGGACCCCAACGATGACAAGAACGTTATCGTGGAGATCCGCGCCGGAGCGGGCGGCGATGAGGCGGCTCTCTTCGCAGCCGAGATCTACCGCATGTACGTCCACTACGCGGAGAGCCGCAGGTGGAAGACAGAGCTGATCTCTGTCAATGAGAACGGCATCGGCGGCTTCAAGGAGGTGGTCTTTATGATCACCGGCCAGGGGGCCTACTCCAGGCTGAAGTACGAGAGCGGCGTCCACCGTGTGCAGAGGGTGCCGGAGACAGAGAGCGGCGGCCGCATTCACACATCCACCATCACCGTGGCCATCATGCCCGAGGCGGAGGATGTGGACGTGGTCATCGATGAGAAGGATATCCGCATCGACGTCATGCGAGCCTCCGGAAACGGCGGACAGTGCGTCAACACCACGGACTCGGCTGTCCGTCTGACCCACTACCCCACAGGCATCGTGATCTACAGCCAGACAGAGAAGTCCCAGCTCCAGAACAAGGAGAAGGCCTTCCGGCTCCTGAGATCCAAGCTCTATGACCTGGAGCTGGAGAAGCAGCAGGCATCCCAGGCGGAGGCCCGCAGAAGTCAGATCGGCACAGGGGACCGGTCCGAGAAGATCCGGACCTACAACTTCCCCCAGGGACGAGTGACAGACCACCGGATCAAGCTTACCCTCCACAAGCTGGACAGTGTGATGAACGGGGATCTGGACGAGATCATCGACAGCCTGATCGCGGCGGACCAGGCGGCCAAGCTGGCGAATATGAACGAAGAATAGACAGAGTTTAAGGAGAATAAGGACTGATATTGTATGTTGGAATTTGATTTTAAGAGGCCCCAGCTGGAGGACAAGGAAGTGATTTCCCATTATTTTAAGCATCACACCAGCCGCAGCTGTGAGCGGACCTTTGTGAATGTATTTCTCTGGGCAAGGTTCTACAATGTGACCTTTGCCATCATTGAGGACACGCTCGTCTTCAAGAGCGAGGATGAGAACAGCTTTGCCTTCGCCTACCCGGCGGGAGAGCCGGAGAACGTGAAGAAGGCGCTGGATACGCTGTACCAGTACAGCCAGGAGCGGGGCGTGCCCTTCCGGCTGTACAACGTGACCCCGGATCATTTTGAGCAGATCGAGGCATGGTATCCGGGACGGTTCCAGATTGAGTACAACGAGGATCTGGCCGACTATGTGTACGAGTCAGAGAAGCTCTGCACCCTGGCGGGCAAGAAGCTCCACGGCAAGCGGAATCACATCAACAAGTTCAAGTCTCTCTACGAGGGGCGGTGGAGCTATGAGACCATGTCAGGCGACAATGTGGAGGAGTGCTTCCAGATGGCGCTGAAGTGGAGGAACCAGAACGGCTGTGACGACGATCCGGAGAAGAACTCCGAGATGTGCGTCACACTCAACTCCCTGCGGCTTTTCAGGGAGCTGGAGCTGACGGGAGGCATCCTCAGGGTGGACGGACAGATCGTGGCCTTCACCATAGGGGAGCCGGTCTGCTCCGACACCTTTGTGGTGCATATTGAGAAGGCCTTCCCGGATGTGCAGGGAGCCTACACCATGATCAACCAGCAGTTTGTGGAGCATGAGTGCATGGACTACAGGTATGTGAACCGGGAGGAGGACACGGGGGACGAGGGACTGCGCAAGGCAAAGCGCTCCTACAGGCCTGTGTTCATGGTGGAAAAGGGCGTTGTGACAGAAAAAAATTAGGGTCTGCAGGCGCGCCGGAAAGGGCGGGGCAGGCAGAACCAGGTGCAGGATAAGGAGGAAAAAGAAATGATCGCAGATAAGATGAAGGGAATGGTGGCAAACAGCTCAGCAATCCGTGCCATGTTCGAGGAGGGCACAAGGATGGCGGAGAAGTTTGGAGCGGAGAATGTATATGATTTCAGCCTGGGCAATCCCAATGTCCCGGCTCCCGCCTCTGTGAAGAAGGCGATTATCGAGCTTCTTGATGAGGAGGACCCGGTGGTGCTCCACGGCTACACCAACAGCAACAGCGGCTACGCGGACGTGAGAGAGACAGTGGCCCAGTCCTTGAACCGGCGTTTCGGAACCTCCTTTGAGGGAAAAAACATAATCATGACCGTTGGGGCAGCAGGGGGGCTCAACGTGATCCTGAAGACATTGCTGAACCCGGGGGACGAGGTCATTACCTTTGCGCCCTACTTTGGAGAGTACCGCTCCTACACGAACAACTATGACGGAGTTCTCGTAGAGGTATCTCCCGACACAGCCACCTTCCAGCCCAAACTGGACGAGTTCGAGACAAAGATCACCCCGAAGACAAAGGCGGTTATTGTCAACACCCCCAACAACCCAACCGGTGTCGTGTACTCTGAGGATACCATCAAAAGGCTGGCGGCCATCATGGAGGCAAAGCAGAAGGAGTTCGGAACAGATATTTACCTCATCTCCGATGAGCCTTACCGTGAGCTGGTGTACGACAAAGTGGAGGTTCCCTATCTGACGAAATACTACGCCAACACGATTGTCGGCTATTCCTACAGCAAGTCCCTGTCCCTGCCGGGAGAGCGAATCGGCTACCTGGTCATCCCGGACGAGGTGACGGACAGCGAGACCGTGCTCTCTGCCGCCAATGTGGCCACCCGCATCCTGGGATTTGTGAACGCCCCCACTCTGCAGCAGAAGGTGGTGGCAAAGTGCATCGACGAGGAGACAGACATCTCCTTCTACGACAGGAACCGGGAGACTCTCTACGGCGGCCTGAAGGAGTGCGGCTTTGAGTGCATCAAGCCGGAGGGGGCCTTCTACCTCTTTGTAAAATCTCCGGTGGAGGATGAGAAGGAATTCTGCGCGGCGGCCAAGAAATACCACATCCTCATGGTGCCTGGAAGCTCCTTTGCCTGCCCGGGCTACGTGCGGCTGGCCTACTGCGTGTCCCACGAGACCATTGTGAATTCGCTTCCGGGGTTCAGGGAGCTGGCCAAAGAGTATTTCTAGAGAGGACGGACAACGCATGGAAGCATTTGAGCGAAATATACGGAAAGTGGAACCCTACGTGCCGGGTGAGCAGCCCCGGCAGAGGGTGGTCAAGCTGAATACAAATGAAAATCCCTACCCCCCGGCGCCGGGGGTGGAGCGGGCTCTTAAGGAGCTTGACACGGCGGATTTCCGCCTGTATCCGGATCCGGCCTGCAGCGTGCTGGTGGACGCCATCGCGGATTTCTACAAGGTGGGAAGAGATCAGGTGTTCGTGGGAGTGGGCTCCGACGATGTCCTGTCCCTGTGCTTCCTCACCTTTTTCAACTCGGATAAACCGATCCTTTTTCCGGACATCACCTACTCCTTCTACAAGGTATGGGCCCAGCTGTACCGCATCCCGTATGAGTGCAAGAGGGTGGATGAGCAGTTTCGAATCGTTCGGGAGGACTACTACGGGGAGAACGGGGGCGTCATTTTTCCCAACCCCAACGCACCCACGGCCCTCTACGAGGATCTGGAGCTTGTGGAGGATATCCTCCGCCACAACCGGGATGTGATCGTCATTGTGGACGAGGCCTACATAGACTATGCGGGGCCATCGGCTGTGGAGCTGGTGGACCGGTACGACAATCTTATCGTGACCCAGACCTTCTCCAAGTCCCGGTCCATGGCGGGCATGCGCATCGGATATGCCATTGCGAATCCGAAGCTGATCCGGTATCTGAACGATGTGAAATACTCATTCAACTCCTACACTCTGAACCGTGCCTCCCTCGTGTGCGGGGCGGAGGCGGTAAAGGACCGGGCCTATTTTGAGGAGACGGTGGAGAAGATCAAAGCCACGCGGGAGAGAGCCATGGAGAGGCTTGGAAGCCTTGGCTTTTCCTGTACAAGGTCCAGCGCCAACTTCCTCTTTGCTACCCATCCGGACTGCGACGCGAGGGAGCTCTTTGAGGCGCTGAAGAGAGAGGGCATCTACGTACGCTGGTGGGATAGCGAGAGAATCCGCCAGTACATGCGCATCACAGTGGGAACGGATGAGGAGATGGAAAAGCTCTTTGCCTTCCTGGAACAATATCTTTCAAAAGGGGAATAAAACATGTTAAGACTTATATTACAGGGAGTTGTGGTCGGAGTGGCCAATATCATACCGGGAGTCAGCGGCGGAACCATGATGGTCGCCATGGGACTTTACGACAGGCTGATCCACGCCATCACCCATCTGAAGAGTGAATTTGGAAAGAGCATGAAGCTGATCCTTCCCATTCTGATAGGGGCGGCGCTTGCCA
This sequence comes from Eubacterium sp. ER2, assembly GCF_000765215.1. GTDB lineage: Bacteria > Bacillota > Clostridia > Lachnospirales > Lachnospiraceae > Claveliimonas > Claveliimonas intestinigallinarum. The sequence continues at coordinate 30,874 of NZ_JPJE01000002.1, read as the reverse complement.
TTGTGATCCTGTCCAGGGTGTTCGAGTTTCTTCTGGAGGTGTATCCGATCCCGACGAACTTTGCCTTCTGCGGACTCATCGCCGGCAGCCTTCCCTTTATCTTCCAGAAGGTGAAGGGCCACAGGCCGACCGTCAGCAGGATGATTCCGCTTCTCGTGTTCTTTGCCATTGTCATCCTGATGGCTGTCATGGGGGAGACAGGGGGAAAGGCGGCGGATGTGAGCTTTACCCTGATCAACGAGATCAAGCTGCTGCTGGTGGGGATTATCGCCGCGGCCACGATGGTTATTCCGGGTGTGAGCGGCTCCATGATGCTGATGCTGCTGGGCTATTACGATACGATCCTTCGGACCATCAACCAGTTTATGGACGCCCTGTTTGCCTTTGACGTGCCGGAGCTTCTGGTGCGGTGCGGCATACTGATTCCCTTTGGCATCGGCGTGCTGCTGGGAATTTTTCTGATCGCCAAGATCATAGAATTTATTTTTGCCCGGGCAGAGATCCACGCGTACTACGCCATCATCGGCCTGATCGTGGCGTCTCCCCTGGCGATCCTCATCAAGATCGACTGGAGCACGTTCTCGATCCTCACACTTGCCGCGGGCATTGTGGCATTTGTGGCCGGCTGGTTTGTCGCAGGGCGCCTGGGAGGAGAATAGACTGACTCACAGAAACAGCCGGAGGTGCTTTTATGGAATATTCCCACGAGATCATAAGACCCAACGAGGACATCCCCTTCAAGCTTTTTGTGTTCGAGGGGAAGGACGGAAACTACATAAGGCAGAAGCACTGGCATCGGTCCATAGAGATATTCGCCCTCTTTGAGGGGGAGCTGACGTTCTTCATCAATGAGGAGGAATATCCCTTAAGGCCCGGTGAGTTTATGCTGGTCAATTCCAACGAGGTACACTCTGTATTTTCGCCAAGGGCAAACCAGACTATCGTGCTGCAGATACCGCTCTCTACGTTTGAAAATTACTACACTGATGAGCGGTTTATTTATTTTTCCCGCAGCTCCAGGCTCCAGGACGACGAGGTGATGAAGCTCATCGAGGATATGTACCGGACCTACAGGGCCAGGGAATGTGGCTACGAGCTGAAGGTACAGAGCCAGTTCTACATGCTGATCTACATCTTGGTGACAAAGTACCGGAAGATGGAGGTCAATCCGGAGATGGTGCGCATTGGGAAAAAGCTGAACCGCCTGTCCGCCATCACGGATTATATGAAAAAGAACTATAATAAGGAGCTGTCCCTGGAGACGCTGGCCAGAACCTTTGGCTACTCGCCCACCTATCTCTCCAGGATGTTCCGAAAGTATGCCAGGACAAACTATAAGGCCTACCTGGACGGCATCCGCCTGGAGCACGGCATGGAGCAGCTTGAGAGGACGGATCTCTCCATAGGGGAGATCGCGGTGCGGTGCGGCTTCCCAAACAGCAAGTCCTTTTCCAGAGCGTTCAGGGAGAAGTATGGGGTGCTGCCGAGCAGATTTCGAAAAGGGGACTGACAGGGAATGAAGTATTTTAAAGATAACAACCGGCTGATGTATGTGGTCATGGCAGCCACGGTCCTCCTTGCCCTGAGTATCATGGTCGGATTCAGTGTGTTTCTGAACCAGGACAGAGACGGGAAGAAGGGGGACGCGGACGATGGACAGAGCTATGCCTACCATGTGGCCATGGTCAGCGGAGATACATCGGACGTGTTCTGGGAGTCTCTCTATGAAGAGGCCAGAAGCACCGGCGCCAGTGCCGGCATCTACGCGGAGAATTTCGGCGCTCTGCTGAACGAGGACTACACGGCCTCGGAGCTGATGCGCATGGCGATAGACTCAAGAGTGGACGGGATCATTGTGGAGACGGACGACACGAAGGATATAGAGGAGTTGATCGGCCAGGCGGAGGAGGCGGGCATCCCCGTCGTCACGCTGATGGAGGATATTCCGGAGAGCGGCCGGGTCAGCTACGTGGGGGCCAATGATTATACTCTGGGTGAGATGTACGGGCAGGAGGTGCTGAAGGCGGTGGGAAGTGACAGGACCAGCGCGAGCGCCGCGGTGCTCGTGCCGGTGAACGAGGAGGAAACCTCACCCAGCTTTATCTACACCGGCATCAGTGAGACGGTTGGCCGTGCCTCCGGAGCTATATCCGTGTCCACGGTGCGGACAGGGGAAGACAGGGAGTTCCTGTCAGAGGAGCGGGTGCGCAGCCTTCTGCTGGACGAGGAGAGCCGCCCGGATGTGCTTGTCTGCCTGAATGTGGTGGACACCATCAGCGCCTACCAGTGTGTCAGGGATTACAACCTGGTGGGGAAGGTGAAGATCATCGGCTACTACTCCTCCCCGGAAATACTGGAGGGTATCCAGAAGGGCATCATCGAGTCCACCATTGTGGTGGATGCCAGGGAGGCAGGGGAGCTGTGCATGCAGGCCATGGAGGAGTATCTGTCCCAGAGATACACAAGCGAGTACTTTCCGGTGTCTGTGAAGCTGGTCAATGAGGCAAACGTGGAAGAGTATATCCAGGAAGAAAGCGGGGAGTAAGAGATGGAGGGATCCCAGTCAAAGTCAATACGTGTGAAGCTGGTGGAGATATTCCTCATTGTGTCGGTCACGGTTTTTGTCATTGTGATTTTTATCTACTATAATCTGAACAGGACTATACGGGAGATGGATACGGTCTACAACAGCAATATCCAGTTTAACGACCTGTCAGAGAACGTGGGGGAAATCCAGAATTCTCTCTATCAGTATCTGAGCACAAAGAGCTCGGACTCCCTGGAGGACTATTACCGGTACAGCCAGGACTATCAGGAGCTTCTGGACGGACTGAACAATCAGGTCAGCGGCGATCCGGTGAAGCTGGCGGAGAAAAATATCTATTACCTGTCCCAGACCTATCTGGAGGTGGCGGACGAGGCGGTGGACAGAAAGAGGGGAAGGGACGCGGCGGGAGTCCGCGAGTCCTACCAGGAGACGGAGGAGATATACGGCTATATCCAGGCCAACATAAGCAGCGTCAATACCTCGACGTTTGTGAGCAACGCCAAGAACTACTCTACGCTGCGGGTGATCTTAAGCTATACCACCGGCTTCAGCATCTGCGTTCTCTTCGGAGTCATGGCGATCGCGGTGGGATGGATCATCATGATGACCAGGAGCATTACGAAGCCCCTGATCGAGCTGGCTGGCGTGGCCACTGAGATCGCCCAGGGAAATATGGATGTGGATTTCCCTATTGTGGAGACCGGCGATGAGGTGACTGCCGTGGCCAAGGCCTGCAACAAGATGATCGGCAGCATCCGCAATTATATAGAAGAGACAAAGAGAAACTATGAGAGGGAGAATGAGCTTGTGGCCAATGAGCTGCGGATGAAAAACGACCTGAAGGAGGCCCAGCTCAAGTACCTGCAGGCACAGATCAACCCCCATTTCCTTTTTAACAGTCTGAATGCCGGCGCCCAGCTGGCCATGATGGAGGGGGCAGAGAAGGCCTGTATGTTCATCCAGAACATGGCGGATTTCTTCCGGTACAATGTCCGGAAGATGGAGAAGGACGTGACCCTGCGGGAGGAGCTGCAGCTTGTGGACAGCTACATTTACATCCTGAACGTAAGGTTTGCGGGGGATATCCACTACAGCAGACAGATCGATGAGAGGCTTCTGGACATTTCCATGCCCAGCATGATCCTGCAGCCCATCATCGAAAATGCTGTCAACCACGGTATCCGTGAGATGGAGGGTGAGGGAGTCATCCACCTGTCTGTCTTTGGGAATGAGGCCGAGGTGTGCATAGAGATCACGGACAACGGAGTGGGGATCGAGCCCGAGACCGCGGCTAAGGTCATGCGAGGAGAGAGCGTCCACAGCATGAGCGGCCGGGACTCGGAGGGAATCGGCCTGGACAATGTGATCAACCGGCTGCGCAGCTACTATGGCAGACAGCATGTGTTTGAGATCAGGAGAAGAGAAGAGGGGGGAACGGCGGTAACGCTGTACATTCCGAAGAAAGGGGAGGAGCTAGAGGATGACGAGAATACTGATCTGTGACGATGAGGGAATTGTCAGGCAATCTCTTCAGTTTATGATCGAGAAGGCCTTCGGTGATGAGTGCGAGCTGGAGTTCGCGCGAAACGGAAGGACGGCCATAGAGCTGGCTGAGAGCTTTCACCCGGATATCATCCTGATGGATATCCAGATGCCGGGTATCAATGGGCTGGAGGCCATGCAGGAGATACGAAAGGAAGACAAGCATGTGGTCTTTATCGTGCTGACTGCCTATGATAAGTTTGAGTATACCCAGAAATCCATCGACGTGGGCGTCCTGTCCTATCTGACCAAGCCCATCAACCGGGATACGCTGACGGACACCCTGAGAAAGGCCATGAAGCAGGTGCGGGACCGCCGGGAGAAGGCCAGAAACGACCTGCGGATCAAGGAAAAGCTGGAGGCCGTCGTCCCCATGATCGAGAGCGGTTTTGTGTACAGCGTTCTCATGGAGGGAACCGGCAAGGAGGAGTACGTCGGATACCGGGACCTCCTCAACGTGGAGGAGGAGTACGGCTACGTCATGGTGATCGAGTGCGGTGATGAGCTGCACAGAGGAGAGCTGACCAACACGGTGGGCTCGGGCATTAAGCTGCAGAAGCATTACATGGTCTTCCGGGAGACAGTAAAGGAGGCCACCGGAGGAATCGTGGGAGCCCTCATGGCCAACAAGGTGATCGTGCTCATTCCGTGTCAGAGCGAGGAGGAGGAGTACAGCCAGCGGGTCATGAAGATCGAGAACACCCGGGCTCTCCTGCGGAAGCTGGAGCAGCAGACGGAGCTGAAGTTCAAGGCCGGTATCGGCACGGTGAAGAGCTGGAAGGAGATGGAGGAGTCCTATCGTGAGGCCCTGGAGAGCGTGCACCAGACAGTGGGAAAGGTGATCCACGCGAAGGATATCTCCACGAGCTGCGGCTATGCCGACGACTATCCCGTTGATCTTGAGAAGCAGCTCTTTGAGGCCGTCCGGGAGGGGGATGTGGAGAACACCCGAATCCTGGGCGAGCGGTATATGGACTGGATGCAGGGCTACGAGCCGAAGCTGAAGAACGTGGTCCGGCTGAAGGCTATGGAGTTTGTCCTCTGGGCGGAGCATCTTGCCTATATGCAGGGAGGCCTCTCCGAGTACCGGTTTGAGGACAGAGAGGGGTATATGGAGCTCCTCCTCTCCTTTAACTCTTACCAGGAGCTGCGGCACTGGTTTTTGAAAAAGCTGGACGAGAGCGTCTGCCACATTGCCCGGAAGCAGCAGACAAAGACAGACAGCGTGGTGGAGCAGGCAAAGCAGTACATTGCGGAGCATTTTAACAAGGAGCTGTCCCTGGAGGAGATGGCCAGGGAGGTGGGGATCAGCCCCTACTACCTGAGCAAGCTCTTTAAGGAGTCCGAGGGGACGGGCTACATAGAGTACACGACAAAGCTGCGGATGGATTACGCCAAGGAGCAGCTGGGGACCACCGACAGGAGCATCAAGGAGATCTGCCATGACGCGGGCTACCAGGATCCCAACTATTTCAGCCGCATTTTTAAAAAGTGGACAGGCATGACGCCGACAGAGTACCGAGGGGGTGTATCTATATGATGAAACTAAAAAGACTGGCTGCAGCTGCAGCCGCCCTGATCGCGGCGGCGGGTCTCCTTCTGACCGCCTGCGCGGACACCTCTCAGGAGACCTCCCAGGAGCCCTCCGGGGAGATGGAAAAGGAGACGGACGAGGGGATCCGCATCGGCATCACCTTTGACACCTTTGTGCTGGAGCGCTGGACGAGGGACAGGGATGTGTTCGTGGACACGGCCCGGAAGCTGGGAGCCACAGTGGACGTGCAGACAGCCAACGGGGACGTGGAGAAGCAGAAGGCACAGATCCGCAAATTCACGGAGGAGAACATGGACGCCATCGTCGTTGTGGCGACAGACTGCTACGCTCTGTCAGAGGAGGTCAAGGACGCCCGAAACAAGGGAATTCAGGTCATCTCCTACGACAGGCTCATCCAGGGGGAGCAGACGGATCTGTACATCACGGTGGACAACGAGATGGTGGGTGCCCTGATGGCCCAGAGCATCAAAGAAAATCTCCCGGATGGAGGAAATGTAGTCATGATCTGCGGCCCGGAGGCAGACTCCAACAGCATGGACGTGGTGAACGGCTTTGAGGCGGAGCTGGGCGAGGGGCCCTGGAAGATCGTGTACAAGAGCCATGTGAAATCCTGGACTCCGGAGAACGGCACCCAGGCCGTGGCGGATGCCTTTGCGGGGACGGAGGAGCAGATCGATGCGGTTATGTGCGGAAACGATGGGCTGGCCGGCTATGTGATCCGGTCCCTGAGCGAGAGACAGCTTGCCGGGGATGTGGTGGTGGTTGGCCAGGACGCGGATCTGGAGGCCTGCCAGAGAATCGTGGAGGGAACCCAGGCCATGACCGTCTTCAAGCCCATCAACGATCTGGCCAAGGAGGCGGCGGAGTGCACCGTAAAGCTGGCAAAAGGGGAACAGATCACGGGAGACCTGCTGGATGCTTCCGACGTGAAAGAAAATGAGGATGGACAGAAGGTTCCCTACTACGGGCTGGAGCCGGTGGCCGTGACAAAGGAGAATATGGACAGGGTGATCATTTCCTCGGGCTTCCACTCCAGGGAAGAGGTATACCTGAATGTAGAAAACTGACAAAAAGAGACGGGAACAGCACGTGTCAATAGGACATTTTTAACAGGGACAAGCACAAAAATGTGCTAGTCCCTTTTTTGAACCTGAATTTTCGTAAATTTGTGCAGACCTTTGCAAACATGTCCAGATGACATCCTGTTATAGTAATACCATCAAATAATTCTTAAATGAATGGAGGAACGATATTATGAAAAACAGAACAAAGAGACTTCTGGCAATCGGCCTGATCGCTGCGATGACAGCATCTCTGGCTGCATGCTCAAGCGAGGGAAGCGGCGGAGCTACCTCCGGAAGCGATGACAAACAGACTGAGGCCGGATCAGGAAAGATCGGCGTTGCCATGCCGACAAAGGATCTGCAGAGATGGAACCAGGACGGCGAGAACATGAAGAAACAGCTGGAGGATGCCGGATACGAGGTTGACCTTCAGTTCGCGAACAACGATATCGCCACACAGGTTTCCCAGATTGAGAACATGATCTCCGGTGGCTGCGACCTTCTGGTTATCGGCTCCATCGACGGCGAGTCTCTCGGAACACCTCTGGCAACAGCAGAGGAGCAGGGTATTCCGGTTATCTCCTACGACCGTCTGATCATGAACACGACAGCTGTTAAATACTATGCCACATTCGACAACTACTTAGTTGGCCAGAAGCAGGGCGAGTACCTGGTGGACGCTCTCGACCTTGAGAACCAGGCAGGACCTTTCAATATCGAGATCTTCACAGGTGACCCGGGTGACAACAACGTAAACTTCTTCTTCGGCGGCGCTATGGATGTCCTTCAGCCCTACATTGACGAAGGAAAGCTGGTTGTTCAGTCCGGACAGACGACAAAAGAGCAGTGCGCTACAGCAGACTGGTCCACAGAGAAGGCTCAGTCCAGAATGGATGCGATCTTAAGCTCCAACTACGCAGACAAGCAGCTTGACGCTGTACTTTGCTCCAACGACTCCACAGCACTTGGTGTTGAGAACTCTCTTGAGGCAAACTACACAGGCGAGTGGCCGATCATCACAGGTCAGGACTGCGATATGCCGAACGTTAAGAACATTGTAGCCGGCAAGCAGGCAATGTCTGTATTCAAAGACACACGTCTCCTTGCAGAGCAGACCGTTAAGATGGTAGACGCCATCATGGGCGGCGAGGAAGCAGAAGTAAACGATACAGAGTCCTACGACAACGGAACAGGTGTCATTCCTACATACCTCTGCGAGCCTACAGTTGTAACCATCGACAACTACGAAGAGATGCTGATTGACTCCGGATACTATGAGGCATCCGATATTCAGTAAGAGTGAAAATGTAACTTGTGAAAATGCAGGCGGGAACGAGTGGCCCGCCTGTTTTATGAAGGAAAGGGAGGGAGAACATTGGCAAATATCCTGTTGGAGATGAAAAATATTACCAAGACTTTCCCCGGCGTCAAGGCACTTGACAATGTAAATCTGCAGGTGGAGGAGGGCGAGGTCCACGCTCTTGTGGGTGAGAACGGAGCCGGGAAATCCACACTGATGAACGTCTTAAGCGGTATCTACCCGTACGGCAGCTATGAGGGAGATATCATATACAACGGAGAAGTTTGTAAATTTAACAAGATCAAAGACAGCGAAGAAAAAGGCATCGTTATCATCCACCAGGAGCTGGCTCTTGTACCGGAGATGACGATCGGTGAAAATATGTATCTGGGAAATGAGCAGGGAAAATCCTTTGCCATCGACTGGAGCAGAACATACGGGGAGGCGGACAAATACCTGAAGCAGGTAGGACTGAAAGAGTCCTCCCGCACACTTATCAAAGACATTGGAACCGGCAAGCAGCAGCTTGTGGAGATCGCCAAGGCTCTGGCCAAGAACGCGAAGCTGCTCATTCTCGATGAGCCCACATCTTCTCTGAACGAGGAGGATTCCCAGGCGCTCCTGGATCTTCTGCTGGAGTTCAAGAAGCAGGGCATGACTTCGATCATTATCTCACACAAATTAAATGAGATTGCCTATGTGGCAGATAAAATCACTGTAATCCGTGACGGCTCTACCATTGAGACGCTGGACAAAAAGAAGGACACCTTTACGGAGGACAGGATCATCAAGGGGATGGTTGGCCGTGAGCTGACGGACCGTTTCCCCAAGAGGGAGAAGAAAAATATCGGGGATGTGGCCCTGGAGGTAAAGAACTGGACCGTGCATCACCCGCTGTATTCTGAGAGAAAAGTCGTGGACAACGTATCCATGTACGTGAGAAAGGGAGAGGTTCTCGGTATCTCCGGACTGATGGGTGCAGGACGTACCGAGCTGGCCATGAGCATCTTTGGAAAGAGCTACGGCAAAAACATTTCCGGACAGCTGTTTATAAATGGAAAAGAAGTGCATCTCCACTCTGTAAAGGATGCTATCAAACATAAACTGGCCTACGTGACAGAAGACCGGAAGGGGAACGGACTGATCCTGAGCAATCCTATCCGTGTCAATACCACTCTTGCGAATCTGGAAGGAGTCAGCAGCCACGGTGTCATCGACAACGACAAGGAGATCGCCGTTGCGGAGGAATACCGCGAAAAGCTGCGGACAAAATGCCCCTCAGTGGAGCAGAACGTAGGGAACCTGAGCGGTGGTAACCAGCAGAAGGTGCTCCTGGCAAAATGGATGTTCGCTGAGCCGGATGTGCTGATCCTGGACGAGCCCACAAGAGGTATCGACGTGGGAGCCAAGTATGAGATCTACTGCATCATCAACGATCTGGTGGCGCAGGGGAAATCCGTGATCATGATCTCCTCCGAGCTTCCCGAGGTCCTCGGCATGTCAGACCGCATCTACATCATGAATGAAGGAAAGATGGTGGGAGAGCTGAGCGGGGAAGAGGCAACCCAGGAACTGATCATGTCACGCATCTTGAAATCGAGCAAAGGAGAATAGCTATGGAAAAGAGTAAAGTATCAGAATTTTTGAAGAAGTATACAATGGTCATTGTCCTGGTCATTGTGGTATTGTTTTTTGCATGGCAGACAGGCGGAAGGATGCTCCTGCCGCAGAACGTCAACAACCTGATCGCGCAGAACGCGTATGTATTCATCCTGGCAACAGGTATGCTGCTCTGTATCCTGACAGGCGGTAACATCGATCTGAGCGTGGGATCTGTAGTCTGCTTCGTGGGCGCTGTGGGCGCTACGGTCATGGTTAACATGAAGATGAATGTGTTCATCGGTATCATTGTCATGCTGGCGGTAGGACTGGCCATCGGCGTATGGCAGGGCTTCTGGATCGCCTACAGGCGTATCCCTCCATTCGTTGTAACTCTGGCAGGTATGCTCATGTTCAGAGGTCTCTCCAACATCGTGCTGGACGGCTTCACCATCGCGCCTATGCCCCAGGGCTACCTGAACCTGTTCAACAGCTACATCATTGACTTCTTCGGAGGTCAGGGACTGAACATTACCTGTGTGCTCATCGGTGTGATCGCGGCAGCTGTCTTTATCTTCATCACATTCAAGGGAAGAATGTCCAAGGTCAAGAAGGGCTACGCGGTGAACAAGGCAAGCAACGACATTATCCGCTGCGCTATCATCAGCATTGTTATCATCGGCTTTATGTGGAGACTGGCACAGTACAAGGGTCTTCCCAACATGCTCCTTTGGATCGCTGTGATCGTCCTCATTTACGGGTACATCACATCCAAGACAACCATCGGACGTCACCTGTACGCCATCGGTGGAAATGAGAAGGCTGCACAGCTCTCCGGTATCAACACAAACAAGGTGTACTTCTTCGCCTACGCCAACATGGGACTTCTGGCAGCAGTTGCAGGTATGGTGACCATCGCCCGTCTGAACTCTGCTAACCCGACAGCCGGTGACAGCTACGAGATGGACGCCATCGGATCCTGTTTCATCGGCGGCGCATCCGCATACGGCGGAAGCGGAACTATCCCCGGCGTTATCATCGGTGCTACGCTGATGGGTGTCATCAACCTTGGTATGTCTATCATGGGTATCGACATGAACTGGCAGAAGGTTGTAAAGGGTCTGGTTGTTCTGGCGGCTGTTATCTTCGACGTGGAGTCCAAGAAGAATTCCAGATAAACAGAGAACAAATGTTACATGCAGAGGGAACGGCAGTTTTGCAGACCGCCGTTCTCTTTTTTGTGTATCCATGTGTTATGTGAAGCTGGACATCTGCCTCTCCCTGTGCTATAATCCATTTACTCAAAAGATTTACGGCAAGGAGGTGAACAGAATATGACAAGCCAGGAATTGTTGATCTCAATAGGAGAAATGCTGGAAGCAAAAATCAGTCCCCTTCGTGAAGATATCCGTGAACTCAGGCTGGATATGAGCGATGTAAAGCAGAATATCAGTGGCCTGAAGCAGGAGATGGGCTCCATGCGGTCAGAGATTGGTTCCATGAGAGAAGAAATGGGTGGAGTGAAGCAGAGGTTGACCCGGATCGAGACCACGCTGGAGAACGAGACAAACCGCGGGATCAGAATAATTGCGGAGGGACATCTTGACTTATCGAGAAAGCTGGATGACGCGCTGAAAGTAGACAATGAGAAGGAACTGCTGCTTCTTCGGGTTACACATCTTGAAAATGAAGTACACATAATCAAAGAGCGGATGGCTCTTTAGCTTTATCCTGCCCCAAAACAGGTATCTGTTAAATATCTTTATCTTTTCGTGTAAGCGGCATATGCTGCTGTCAGATGATGTGAGTTGTTGTTTTTTATTTTCCCCAAAACAATGTGATACAAAATAGCAGAGAGAAGAGTGCAAAAAGATAAGAATTTGCCATAAAGAGCACAAAAAATTGGTGGTATTCAATAAAAAATGTTGATATACTGACTTTAGTGAATAAAAGAAGGAGGAGATGGACATGCAGATCCAGAAAGTGACGGATGCGTCCTTCAGGGCATACGGCAAGGTGCTGGAAGGCTATGATTTCGGCCGCCTGTTAAAGGAGATGGAGCACACGCCCCTGCCCGCTGACGATGTCATCTATGTGCCCTCTGTGGAGGAGCTGGAGACCCTTCCGGTGGCGGAGGAACTGAAAAACCGTGGGTTTGGTGGTCTGCCGATCGAGATCGGATACTGCAATGGAAACAATAAAAAGCTCAACGCATTGGAGTATCACCGCTCGTCAGAGATCAATGTGGCAGTGACGGATGCTATCCTGCTGATCGGAAAGCAGCAGGATGTGGAGCCGGATTACACCTACGATACATCGAAGGTGGAGGCATTTCTTGTTCCTGCCGGGACAGCCATAGAGGTGTATGCCACAACGCTTCACTACGCTCCCTGTACAGTGGGGGACAAGGAAGGCTTCCGCGTGGTAGTCGTGCTGCCTAAGGACACCAACACGGACCTGACCTTCCCTGTGGGAAAAGACGGGGAGGACAGGCTCATCACCGCAAAGAATAAGTGGCTTATCGCCCACGAGGAAGCAAAGATCGAGGGCGCGTTTAACGGATTAAAAGGAGAGAACATCACACTGTAGAATGTTTGATAAAATTTAAAGGAGGAATGAAACACTATGAACAACATGCCAGAAGTAAAAATCGGAGTTGTGGCTGTAAGCCGTGACTGTTTCCCGGAGAGTCTGTCTGTGACGAGAAGACAGAACCTGATGAAAGCCTACACAGAGAAGTACGGCTCAGAGGAGATCTATGAATGTCCTATCTGCATCGTGGAGAGTGAGATCCACATGGTGCAGGCTCTTGAGGATATCAAGAAGGCAGGCTGCAATGCTCTGTGCGTATACCTTGGAAACTTCGGACCGGAGATCTCCGAGACACTGCTTGCAAAGCACTTTGACGGACCGAAGATGTTCATCGCCGCTGCGGAGGAGTCAGGAAATGACCTTCTGGACGGAAGAGGAGACGCATACTGCGGTATGCTCAACGCAAGCTATAACCTGAAGCTGCGCAACGTAGGAGCCTACATTCCGGAGTATCCGGTAGGCGACGCTGAGGACTGCGCGGACATGATCCACGAGTTTGTTCCGATCGCAAAAGCAATTGTGGGACTGAACAACTTAAAGATCATCTCCTTCGGACCCCGTCCGCTGAACTTCCTCGCCTGCAACGCACCTATCAAGCAGCTCTACAACATCGGCGTGGAGATCGAGGAGAACTCAGAGCTCGACCTGTTCGAGGCTTTCAATAAGCACGCAGGGGACGAGAGAATTCCCGCCATTGTCAAGGAGATGGAAGAGGAGCTGGGAGCCGGAAACAAGAAGCCGGAGATCCTGTCCAAGCTGGCTCAGTATGAGCTGACTTTAAAAGACTGGGTGGAGGAGCACAGAGGCTACAGAAAATATGTGGCGATCGCCGGAAAATGCTGGCCTGCATTCCAGACACAGTTCGGCTTTGTGCCCTGCTATGTAAACAGCCGCCTGACAGCCCAGGGCATTCCGGTGTCCTGCGAGGTGGATATTTACGGAGCTCTCAGCGAGTTCATCGGAACCGTTGTGAGCAACGATACAGTCACCCTGCTTGACATCAACAACAGCGTGCCCAAGGATATGTACAACGAGGATATCAAGGGCAAATACAACTACACACTTCAGGATGTGTTCATGGGCTTCCACTGCGGAAACACAGCCTCCTCAAAGCTGTCCTTCTGCGAGATGAAGTACCAGAAGATCATGGCAAGAACGCTGCCTGAGGAAGTGACACAGGGAACTCTGGAGGGAGACATCGTTCCAGGCGATATCACATTCTTCCGCCTGCAGAGCACATCAGACAACATCCTCCGTGCGTACATCGCGCAGGGCGAGGTGCTTCCGGTGGCATCCAGATCCTTCGGAGCAATCGGCGTGTTCGCTATTCCGGAGATGGGACGCTTCTACCGCCATGTGCTGATCGAGGGAGGCTTCCCGCATCACGGGGCAGTCGCTTTCGGACATCACGGAAAAGCGCTGTATGAAGTGTTCAAATACATAGGCGTTCCGGTGGACGAGATCGGATACAACCAGCCGGCGGGCGTGAGATATCCGACAGAAAATCCCTGGAGATAAGTAAAAGAGCAGCTATATTGACAATACAACAGGGCGGGGTGACAGCATAACCCCGCCCTCTGTTTCAGGAGGTACATATGTTATATATTGGCGTGGATCTCGGCACATCAGCGGTGAAGCTCCTTCTGATGGACGAGACAGGAGATATCAAAAATATTGTGTCAAAGGAGTACCCTTTGTTCTTCCCTCATCCGGGCTGGTCTGAGCAGAACCCGGAGGACTGGTTTGAAAAGTCCATGGAGGGGATTCGAGAACTGACAGAAGGATTTGACAGGTCAAAGGTGGCGGGCATCAGCTTTGGCGGGCAGATGCACGGCCTGGTGGCCCTTGACAAGGATGATCAGGTGATCCGGCCGGCCATTCTCTGGAATGACGGCCGCACCGGGGAGGAGACCGACTACCTCAACAATGTGATCGGCAAGGACAAGCTTTCCCAGTACACAGCCAACATCGCCTTCGCGGGATTTACAGCCCCCAAGATCCTCTGGATGAAAAAGCACGAGCCGGAGAATTTTGCGAAGATTGTAAAGATCATGCTGCCCAAGGATTATCTGGCCTACAGGCTGTCCGGCTCCTTCTGCACAGATGTGTCAGACGCCTCAGGCATGCTGCTGATGGATGTGAAGAACCGCTGCTGGTCCAAAGAGATGATGGAGATATGCGGCATTACAGAGGAGATGCTTCCAAAGCTTTATGAGAGCTACGAAGTAGTAGGAACTTTAAAGGAAGACGTAGCGGAAGCGCTGGGACTTTCAGCCGACGTAAAAGTGATTGCGGGCGCCGGGGACAATGCGGCTGCCGCTGTGGGAACCGGCACAGTAGGAGACGGCATGTGCAACATTTCCCTGGGCACATCCGGAACGATCTTTATCTCCAGCGAGAATTTCGGCGTGGATGAGAACAATGCCCTCCACTCCTTTGCCCATGCGGACGGAAACTACCACCTGATGGGATGTATGCTCAGCGCTGCCTCCTGCAATAAGTGGTGGATGGAGGATATTTTAAAGACAAAGGATTTCGGAAAGGAGCAGGAGGGGATCCAGAAGCTGGGAGAGAACAATGTGTTCTTCCTTCCCTACCTTATGGGAGAGCGCTCTCCTCACAATAATCCGGACGCGAGAGCCATGTTCATCGGCATGTCCATGGACACCACAAGAGAGGATATGACCCAGGCTGTGCTGGAGGGTGTTGCCTTTGGCCTTCGGGACTCCCTGGAGGTGGCCAGAAGTCTGGGCATCCAGATCGAGCGGACGAAGATCTGCGGCGGAGGAGCCAAGAGCCCTCTCTGGAAGAAGATCATTGCCAATGTCATGAATCTGAAGGTGGATGTGATCGAGAGCGAGGAGGGCCCGGCCCTGGGCGGCGCCATGCTGGCGGCTGTGGGCTGCGGCGAGTACCCGGATGTGAAGACCATCGCGGAGAAGATCGTGAAGGTCGTGGACACTGTTGAGCCGGAGGAGGAGCTGGTGAAAAAGTACGAGGAGAAGTACCAGAAGTTCCGCACCATCTATCCCACGGTGAAGTGTCTGTATTAAAAAACAGGATGAAAAAACAGCAGGCTCCAAAATCCCTCATACGGGTTTTGGAGCTTTTATACTCTTGTTATCTGTCAAAAAACGGATTATAATGAGGTCATGCGGCGGTAAAGTGAACAACAGACAAACACAGAGCCGCAAAAATAGATCAGAAAAGATTGGAGATATCATCATGCCCGCATTTTACGCACATGACCGGTTTGGGAGAAAGGTGTATTCCAGACTGGACGGAGAGATAAAACAGACGATCAAAAAGCACAGCCGGCAGTTCCGGATCGGGCTGCAGGGACCGGATCTCTTTTTCTTTTACCGGCCCTGGCATCCAAATAAGGTCTCCAAATATGGAAATCATCTCCATGAGATATCTGCCTATCCCTTTTTCCGACACGGGGCGGCTGTAGTCAGGGAGAAAGGGCGAACAAGTAAGGAGTATGCCTATCTTCTGGGCTTTGTGTGCCATTTTATCCTGGACAGCGAGTGCCATCCCTTTGTGGAGGCCTATATAAAGAAGAGCGGCGTACAGCACCTGGAGATCGAGGAGGAGTTTGAGAAGCTGCTCCTGCGGATGGACGGGAAGGATCCCTTTGCCTATCCTCTGGCAGATCTGGTGCCGGCGGACGAGACCACGGCGGAGGCCATCTGCCCCTTCTACGATGACATCACAGAGGAGACGGCCCTCACGGCCCTCAGAGATATGCGACTGGTGAAGAGAATTTTCACCGCGCCGGGAAGACTGAAGCACGACACCATCAACACAGTGATGAAGCTGACTGGGAAGTACCCCTACATGAAGGGACTGATGAACCAGCACAGGGATAACCTGCGGTGCAGAAGGAGCAGCCAGGAGCTGCTGCGACGGTTTGACGGAGCGGTAAAGATCGCTGTGGATATGATCTACAGCCTGGATGAGACGATACAGACCGGAAAGGAGCTGAACAGGCGGTTTGACAGAACATTCGAATAGGAGAGAAGGACAGAACCGCGGAATATGGAAATACAGGAGAAGAACGGCCGGCGCATATGTTCTTGCGCTGGCGGTTCTTCTCCTTTCTTCCTGCCAGAGCATACCGGAAGCTGGCTTGCCCGGGACCCCCACCGCTCCCGTCTCGTCTGCCGGCACGGTCTCTGTCACGGAGGAGGAGATCGCTCTCGGGGATATACCGGAGTACAGCGGCGACCCCTACGTGGAGGTGGAGAACGGCCAGCCGGACTTTGCGGAGGAGGAGATGACGGAGGAGCCCTACGAGTCCTACAGTGACCTGGACGAGCTGGGCAGATGTCAGGAGGCCCAGGCCTGTGTGGGACAGGAGACCATGCCTGACGGGGAGCGGGAGAGCATCAGCGAGGTGAAGCCTACCGGGTGGCAGTCCGTGGAGTATGACGGGGTGGACGGAGGCTACCTCTACAACCGGTGTCATCTCATCGGCTACCAGCTTACCGCGGAGAACGCCAATGAGAAAAATCTGATCACAGGCACCCGATATATGAACACAGAGGGCATGCTTCCCTTTGAGGACGAAGTGGCCGACTATGTGGAGGAGACAGGGAACCATGTCCTGTACCGGGTGACTCCTGTGTTCGAGGGGGACAATCTGGTAGTCTCCGGTGTGTGGATGGAGGCCGAGTCCGTGGAGGACGACGGCCAGGGCGTCTCCTTTAACGTGTACGTCTACAATGTGCAGCCCGGCATAGAGATCGACTACGCCCAGGGGGACAGCCGGGAGGCGCAGGACGGCAGCCAGGCGCAAAGCGGCCAGGCCGATGCCAGCCAGGCACAGGGGGCGGACGACGGCCAGGAGCGAACCTACATCCTCAACAGGAATACCCGCAAATTCCACGACCCGGGCTGCGCCAGCGTGGAGGATATCAAGGAAAAGAATAAAGAGGAGTATACCGGGGACAGGCAGCAGCTCCTTGATGAGGGATATGAACCCTGCGGCAGATGCTGCCCGTAAAAAAATTGAAAAAAACTCTTGTGTTATCTATCATAGGTGTTATAATATACGTGTAACAAGAAAACATACTTAACTGACCTCTTTGTTTTGCAAAGTTGAAGGCTGCTAAGCATCATCAGATTTTGGAGGAAAAGATAAATGAATACTTTAAAAGCTGAAAAGAGAAACATGCAGACAAAAGCAAAGAAATTAAGAAGAGAAGGATTTGTTACCGGCAATGTATTTGGCAGGGAAATGAAGGAGTCCATGCCGATCCAGATTTTGAAGGCCGATGCGGAGCGTCTTGTAAAGACACACGGAAAGGGAAGCCAGATTATGCTGGAGGTAGACGGACAGACCATGGACGTCCTTGTAAAAGAGATTGATTTCAACCCCCTCAAGACAGAGATTTACGAGATTGATTTTCAGGCTCTGGTGAGCGGTGAGAAGGTACACTCTGTCGCAGAGGTGATCCTGCTGAACCATGAGAAGGTCAACACAGGGCTTGTGAACCAGATGCTCCATGAGATCGCCTTCAAGGCTGTTCCCGCTGCGCTGGTAGAGAAAGTCGAGATAGATGTAGGAGATATGAAGCTGGGAGACTCCATCCAGGTTAAGGATCTGGATATCGCGAAGAATAAAGATATCGATCTGATCACCAATCCGGAGACAACGGTTGTGGCTGTCACAGAGATTCACAACCAGCCGGTGGAGGATGCCGAGGAGGACGCCGAGGCGGAAGCATAGGAGTGCGGCAGATATTCTCCGGCTACAGGATAGAATAAGGAAAAGACTGTGTGTGAAAGCACAGTCTTTTTTTGCGTTTTATGGTTACAAACCGCGGTTTCTGTGATAATATCTAAAGATAGACTGAGAAAAGGAGTACAGCACATATGGATCTGAAGAAAAAGATCATGGAGGCAGCCTGGGAGCTGTTCCAGGAGAAGGGGTACACAGCGACCACAGTCAATGAGATCATCGAGAAGGCGGGGACGTCCAAGGGCGGATTTTACTACTATTTTCATGCCAAGGACGAGCTTTTGAACTCTCTGTACTATTTCTTTGACCGGGAATATGAAAAGTATTATCAGAGCATGGACAAATCCCTGAACTACATCATGCAGATCAAGCTGCTGAACCAGTATGTGTTCTACTTTATCGAGGGGAATGTAAAGGTAGATCTTCTGGCGTCCCTGTACAGGTCTCAGCTGGCTGAAAAGAAGCAGACCCACTTTCTGGATCCGAACAGATATTATATCAGACTTGTCAAAAGACTGATCACGGAGGGGCAGAAGAAGGGAGAGATACGGTCAGACCTGACTGCGGACGAGCTGGTCAAGCATATACTCCTCGTGGAGCGGGGACTCCTCACAGACTGGTGTGTGGAGGACGGGGGGTATTCTCTGGGATATTTCGGCGCCCACAGCTTTAATCTTTATATGGAATTTCTGGAGCCATCCGGGAAGGACGCAGAAGAGTAGAGGCAATCTTCTCTTCTGCGATTTTTTATCTATTAGCAAACCGCGGTCTTTTTTTCAAGGGTAAATATACACAAAATATTATCTGAAAATTATCTAATATTCACAAATGAAATAGAAAATATTTCACAAAAATCCATATTATAGGGACAACATACTTGTATGAAAGCGAAGATCGTGATACAATTAACGAAAATCAACAGACCACGGTTTCTAAAGGAAGGAGTGATACTATGAGTTATAGTGATATATGCAACGCACCGTGGATGTACATCTGGGTAGGAGTTTTATTGATCGCAGTGATTGTCCAGTGCCTGATCTTCATGAAAAAGGCGTGGACGAGGGCGAGGGGGCTGGGCCTTTCCAACCAGCAGATAAGAAAAGGCCTGACCACGGGAGTGACCATCAGCATTGTGCCGACTCTGCCGGTACTGGTCGTATTTCTGTCCCTCATGCCTCTTCTCGGGGCTCCTCTGCCCTGGCTTCGGCTCTCAGTGATCGGATCCGCGTACTATGAGACCTACGCGGCTACTACCGCGCTGGAGTGCGTGGGCGAGTCCCTGACGGTAAACGGGTACTCGGCTGTAGGCTGGATCGCGGCTGCCTGGGTCATGACAGTGGGAGGAAGCGCCTGTATCCTCTGGTCCACCATCATGATCAAGCCCATCTCCTCCCTTTACAATAAGGCGGAGAAGATTGATATGGGCCTTGTGCTCGCTATCGGAAGCGGCTGCCTGGCCGGTGTAATGGCATATGTCTCTGTGGCATACGGCTTCGGACAGATGTCCACCCAGGGCGTGGTCTTCCTGATCAGCTTTGCGGCGGGCGCGGTTTTAGTTATTCTACATAAGAAATTTCCAAAGCTGAAATGGCTCTCTGATTATATCATGGCTATCAGCATGCTGATCGGAATGGCGGCAGCGTGCATCATTTTTTAAGGAGGGAACGGTATGAAGCTACAGTCTAGAGAAGATTTCAACAAGTGGACACACAGATTTGGCATACTGTCCAGCCTGATACTTTTTGTGGGAATGACCGCATTCCCGGTAGTGGCCAGCGCAGTGTACGGCCTGTGGCCGGACTTCAGAGCGCTGTGGCCCGGGTTTATCGCGGTGATCCTGTTCATGGCCCCCTACTGGCCGGCTGAGACCATCGGGTACATGCCCGTCATGGGACCGGGAGCTCTGTACATGTCCTATATCACGGGCAATGTCACGAACCTGAGGATGCCCGCCACGGTAGGGACCATCAATTCCCTGGGGATCAAGCCCAACACAGATGCCTGCCACACAATGGCTATCATTGCCTGCGGCGCGTCGGTTATCACTACAGTGGCCATCGTGGCCATCGGCGTTGTGGTCGCGGCGCCTCTCTCGCCGGTGCTCAACTCGCCTACGCTGCAGCCGGCCTTTGACTACGTAGTGCCTGCCCTCTTTGGAGGACTGGTGGCCCAGACGATACTGAAGGGGAAGAAGCAGTTCGGATTTTACCTTGTTCCCCTGGCGGTCTGCCTTGTGTGCTGTTATTTCACCCCTATCAGCGGGGCCTACTATATGCTGATCGCTATCGCTGTCTCTGCGGCGATCTACATCGTGGATTATAAGAAAGGAAAAGAAAAGGAGGAGTAATCATGGGAAAACTGACGTACATTATCTGCGGAAAGCTCTATGACGGCATAGACCGGGAGCTGAAGGAAAATCAAAAAATCCTGATCGAGGACGACAGGATCGTGGAGGTGGGACCGGAGGTACAGCAGCCCGAGTCAGCCCAGGTCATTGACCTGTCAGACACCACAGTCACACCGGGCATGATCGATGCCCACATGCACATGGACAATATTGACTGGCATACGATCCGCCAGGAGGTCTACTACACCTCCGAGGAGCACAAGGCGCTTGGCATTCTTCGGACGGCACAGAAGGCTCTCTCCCGCGGGTTTACGACGGTTCGTCATCCCGGCGGGATCACCTCCAACGGGTTCGGCGTGCTGGATGTGAGAGATATGATTAACCAGGGATATTTCTCCGGATCCAGGATCGTGGCGGCCGCAAGGCTGATCTGCACGGCAGGGAGCCACGGGGATCTCTCCCAGACCTTTGCCAGGAGGCCGGAGTTCTCCTTTGCTGTCCAGAATATGATCAGCTCTCTGGGGGCAGGAAAGGACTTCTTCGCAAACGCGGTCCGCGAAGAGATCAAGGCAGGATCAGACTTTATCAAGATCATGGCCACAGGCGGCTTCTTTACACCCTACGACAATCCGCGGCAGCAGCAGATGAATGACGAGGAGATGGAGGCAGTCATCCGCACCGCCCATGAGTGGGGTAAGACAGTCACCGCCCACGTGTACAGCCCGGACCATATCCGCAAGCTGGTGGGCTTTGGCATCGACGGACTGGAGCACTGCTCCCTTCTGGACGAGGAGACAGCCCAGATCGTAGAGGAGGCAGGAGCCTACATTGTTCCTACCTTCTGCCCCTACGAGGAGGCTGTCCACTATGATCCGGTGAAGATCCAGACCAAGCAGCCGGAGTTCCGGGCCAAGCTGGAGTACTACAAGGACGCTCTTCAGGCCGGGCGTGAGGTCATCAAAAACTGCAAGTGTAAGCTGGGCTACGGCACAGACCAGGTGGCTACCCACCAGAACTATGAGAGCGGCTACGAGTACAAGGCATGGCTGGAGAGCGGCATGGATCCCTTCCGGGCCCTGGAGGCAGCCACCAGGATCAACGCTGAGATCCTGCAGCTGGACGATAGGATCGGCACCATCGAAAAGGGCAAGCTGGCGGACATCTCCGCATGGAAACGGGATCTGATGACAGATCCCAAGGCGCTTCTCGACTGCGCCTTTGTCATGAAGGAGGGCGTGGTATATCCCACAGAGAGATGCGAGGATATGGACGAGGACGCATAGATATTTGCGGCATATGAAATCGGATACATAAAAGGAAACAGGATAAAAGGGCCTGCGGAGCTTTTCCCCGCACGCCCTTTTATCTTGTGCGCCGGAGAGAAAAAAGCTATAATGCAGATAAAGAAAAAATGGGAGGTGTTTGCATGTTCCCTCGTATGGCACTCATCCACAATCAGGACTACAACAGCGTAAGACTTGGGGATGTGGAGGAAGAATTCAAAAAAAGACTGAAGGGTCTTCAGCTTTCCACAGAGGAGATCCGTGGGAAGAGAGTGGGGATTGCTGTGGGAAGCAGGGGCATTGACAAGATACAGCAGGTCGTCCGCATGACTGTGGAGGCGGTGAGAAAGTCAGGGGGAGAGCCGTATATCTTCGGCGCTATGGGCTCCCACGGAAACGGCACGGCCCGGGGGCAGCGGGAGATTTTGGCCTCTCTGGGCGTGACGGAGGAGGAGACGGGGGCTCCGGTGCTCTTCGGCGTGCTCCTGACAGAGAATGCAGTCCATGAGCTGAACGGTATCTATATGGAAAGACCGGAGAATTTTCTGGAGACGGAGAAGAGACTCTTGGAAGAGGTGAAAAGCGGCCGCATGAAGCTTCCCTCAGACAGGATCGATGTGCTGATCGTGGATGAGATGGGGAAAAATATTTCCGGCTCCGGCATGGACACAAAGGTCATAGGGCGGGTGTACGTGACCGGTCAGAAGGAGCCAAAGAGCCCCAGGGTAAAAAGGCTGGCGGTGCTGGGCCTTACAGAGGAGTCCCACGGCAATGCCATCGGGATCGGGCTGGCGGACTTTTCCACCAGGGCCGTGCTGGAGAAAATCGATTTTGCCGCCACGGCAAAGAACGCGGTGGCCTCTATGGCTCCGGCACAGGGAAAGATCCCCTGCATTTTGGAAAATGACAGGGAAGCCATCCGGGCGGCTCTGGAGACAGCCGGACTGGAGGACGCGGAAAAGGCCAGGGTGGTCCGCATTGAGAACACGAACCAGATCGCACGGCTTTATGTGTCGGAGGCGCTGTATGAGGAGTTGAAGGACAACCCGCAGATCCGCCTGCTGGAAGGGCCGGCAGCGCTGGAGTTTGACGGGCAGGGCAATCTGAAGCCCGACCATTACGGGAAAGGAGACAAATGAGAATGGAATACACATGCGGGTACAGCTCCCCCATTGGCGAGATGACCATGGCCTCGGACGGCATACATCTGACAGGTCTCTGGTTTGACGGGCAGAAATATTTCGGAAGCACGCTGGATAAGGAGCGCGAAGAGCTGCCGGAGCACAGGGCGGGGGAGGATATCCCTGTGTTTGGGCAGACGAAGAAATGGCTGGACGCCTATTTCGCGGGGGAGCGCCCTATGTCCCGGCCTCCTCTTGCCCCCAAGGGTTCCGCTTTCCGGCGGCAGGTGTGGGAGCTCCTCCTTGCAATCCCCTACGGGGAGACGAGGACATACGGAGATCTAGCGAAGGCCCTGTCCGGGGAGAAGACAGGCATGTCCGCACAGGCTGTGGGCGGAGCTGTGGGACACAATCCCATCTCCATCATCATTCCCTGCCACCGCGTCCTGGGAAGCGGCGGACAGCTTACCGGCTACGCGGGGGGACTGGACAAAAAGGAATATCTGCTGAAGCTGGAGAGAAGGGAGAGACACTGAACCTATGACTATCAAGGAAATCGCGCAGCTGGCCGGTGTGTCCAGCGCCGCCGTGTCCAGGTATTTGAACGGGGGCTATGTCAGCGAGGAGAAGAAGGACAAGATTAGGCGGGTTATCGAGGAGACGGGCTACCAGCCTTCCGCCCAGGCCAGGATGCTGCGGACAAAGCGGGCCTGCCTTGTGGGGGTGGTGGTGCCCAAGATTAATTCCGAGTCCATCAGCCGGATCACAGCGGGCATCGAGAGCGTCCTCTCCTCCAGGGGATATCAGATGCTGCTGGCCAGCACAGACAACGATCCGGCAAAGGAGCTCACATACCTGAAGCTGTTTGAAAATTACCCGGTGGACGGTATCATCCTTATCGGCACGGTGATCACGCCAAAGCACCGGGAGTTCCTGAAGGGCGCCAGGGCGCCGGTGGTCGTGGTGGGGCAGTACACCAGATATGCCAATTGCATCTATCACGACGACTACGGCGCCGGGAAGGCCATGGGGAAGCTGGCGGCAAAGGAGGCGGCCGGGCGCGGCCGGATAGCCTACATCGGCGTGACAAGGGAGGACCGGGCCGTGGGTGTATCCCGGGAGGACGGCTTCCGGGCCGGACTGCGGGCAGCAGGCATGGAGATTGAGGATGACTGCTTTCGGCGGGCTCAGTTTACCATGGACTCGGGCTTTGCGGCGGCTCTGGATCTTCTGCAAAAAAAGCGGGATATAGGCGTTCTGTCCTGCGCTACAGACACCATCGCGGCGGGGGCCATTGAGGCCCTGCTGGTCTACACCCGGGCGGAAATTCCCAGGTCCGCCGTACAGTCCGGCGGCAGGATGGAATATATATTGAACCGCACCGGGATCCGGGTGACTGGCTTTGGGGACAACCAGTTCCTGAAGGCTGTCACAGGGGGGATTCCCACTGTACATTTTGGATATAAGACGAGCGGCATCCGGGGGGCGGAGCTGCTCCTGGACGTGATCGAGAGGGGAGAGCAGATCCCTGTGGAGATGAAGCTGGGCTTCCGGCTGGTCAGTGGTCAGGAGAATGAAAATAATATCGATTTCACAAAATAGTGCAATATGCACAAAACAGGGAAACCAAAATCGGCAAAAATTCCGTCTTTACAAACGGGAGTTTTGCCGATATTATTTTATATGGAAAATATGAAATCGATTACATATAAAGGAAGGAGAGAACTTATGGATTACAGAAAGACCGCGCAGGAAATTCTGGACAAAGTAGGCGGCAGCCAAAATATCGTGTCCGCCGCCCACTGCGCCACCAGGCTCCGACTTGTCATCGCTGACAATTCCAAGGCGGACAAGGAGGCCATTGAAAATGTGGAGGGAGTCAAGGGCGTGTTTGAGGCCTCCGGACAGCTCCAGATCATTCTGGGAACCGGAACCGTAAACAAAGTGTTTGACGAGTTTATTGAAATCGGCAACATCACAGCCAGCACGAAGGCCGAGGCAAAGGAGGCGGCGGCCCAGAGGCAGAACGTGTTCATGCGGGCTATCAAGCTGCTGGGTGACATTTTCGTGCCCATCATTCCGGCCATCGTCGCCAGCGGTTTCCTGATGGGGATCATGAATTCCCTGGACTTTATGATCAACAACGGATTTATCAGCATGGATACGAGCAGCTCTATCTACGTGTTTGCCAGCCTGTTCAGCAACACGGCCTACACGTTTCTGCAGATCCTGATCGCCTTCTCGGCGGCCAAGGCATTTGGAGCCAACCCCTATCTGGGAGCGGTCATCGGCATGATCATGATCAACCCGTCCCTGCAGAACGCCTACACAGTGGCCACGGAGGGAGTGCAGCAGACTCAGTCCGTGTTTTTCGGGCTCTACGATATTGACATGGTGGGATACCAGGGCCATGTGATCCCTGTGGTCATCGCCGTGTGGCTTCTGTCCGTTATCGAGAAAAAGCTTCACAAGGTGGTGCCGGAGGTGCTGGACCTGTTTGTCACACCCCTTGTCAGCGTGTTTGTCACCGGCTATCTGACGCTGTCCATCATCGGCCCTGTCTTTGTCTGGGCTGAGAACGCCATCCTGGGAGGCATCCAGTGGCTGCTGACCCTGCCCCTTGGGCTGGGAAGCCTTGTCATGGGAGCGCTCTACGCGCCCACCGTTGTCACCGGCATTCACCAGATGTACACGGCCATCGATATCGGGCAGATCGCCCAGTACGGCGTCACCTACTGGCTGCCCCTGGCGAGCGCGGCCAACATCGCCCAGGGAGCGGCGGCTCTGGCTGTGGCGGTTAAATCCAGGGACAAGAAGATCAAATCACTGGCTCTGCCCTCTTCCCTGAGCGCTTTCATGGGCATTACCGAGCCCGCCATCTTCGGTGTGAACCTGCGGTTCTTCAAGCCCTTCATCGCAGGATGTATCGGTGGAGGCTGCGGAGCCCTCTACGCCTCCATCGTCCATCTGGGGGCAAAGGGGACCGGCGTGACCGGTATCTTCGGCATCCTGCTCTGTCTGGACACACCGGTGCAGTACCTGATCGAGATGGTGATCGCTGTGGGCGTTGCCTTTGTCCTCTCCTTTATCCTGTATAAGGATGCGCAGCCGGCAGATGTACAGACAGCGGACGCTCAGGAGGAAGAGACAAAGGAGGAGACAAAGGAGGAGGAGACGAAGGAGGAGGAGCTCCACAGCCCGGCCGTGGGAAAGCTGATCCCCCTCACAGAAGTGAAGGATGAGACATTTGCATCGGAGATCCTGGGCGCTACCGTGGCTGTGGTCCCCTCAGACGGAAGGATCCTGGCACCCTGCGACGCCACCGTGTCCAGCATTTACGACACAGGCCACGCCGTGTGCCTGACCACAAGGACAGGCGGAGAGCTTCTGATCCACATCGGCATCGACACGGTGAAGATGGAGGGAAAAGGATTTACAAAGAAGGTCGCTGACGGCGACCAGGTGAAGGCGGGAGATGTGCTGGTGGAGGCGGATCTTGACGCTATCCGGGACGCAGGCTACGACACGGCCACCATGATGATCCTGACCAATGCGGACGACTATGCCAGCACGCAGAAGGCCGAGCCGGGCCAGGTGGATCCGTCCAGCATTGTCATGAAGATTGAGAAAGCATAAAAAGCAGGTGAGCATATGAACGCATTGACGAGAGATTTAAAGCAGCTGGTGGAGCTGGCGGAGAAGGCAGCGCCGGCCGGGGGGCACTTCCGCCAGAAGATCCACCTGATGCCCCCCACAGGGTGGCTCAACGATCCCAATGGGCTGTGCCAGTTCAAGGGCCTTTTTCACGCGTTTTTTCAGTATTCTCCCTTCAATCCGGAGGGGGGCGTGAAAATGTGGGGACACTGCACAAGCAGGGATATGGTGCACTGGGAGTACCAGGGCACAGCCCTCTACCCGGACCAGCCCTTTGACTGCCACGGCGCCTACTCCGGATGTGCTCTTGTGGAGGACGGAAGGATGTACCTCTATTACACCGGTAACGTGAAGCTGGAGGACCGGGAGTACGACTATGTGCTGGCCGGACGGGAGGGCAACACCGTGCTGGTGGAGAGTGAAGATGGCTTTAGCATGGGGAGAAAGCAGCTCCTCATGAGAAATGAGGATTACCCTGCGGATCTCAGCTGTCACGTGCGGGATCCGAAGGTGTGGAAGCAGGACGGCCGGTACTACATGATCCAGGGAGTCAGGACAAAGGAGGATGTGGGGGAGGCCCAGATCTTCGTGTCCGGTGACAGGCTGTCCTGGAGCCCTCTGAAGCGGATCCGCACAGAGGAGCCCTTTGGCTACATGTGGGAGTGCCCGGACTACATGGATGTGGACGGGCAGAAGCTCCTCTCGGCCTCCGTCCAGGGCCTGGAGGGAGATAAGTGGAGGGACCAAAATGTTTACCAGTCCGGTTATTTCTATATAAAAGGGGATATCCTGGGAGAGTACAGCCTCTCAGAGTACCAGCTCTGGGACTGCGGATTTGACTTCTATGCGCCTCAGAGCTTTGTGACAGAGGATGGCCGGGTGGTCCTGGTGGCCTGGATGGGCATGCCGGACTGCCCGGAGTACGGCAACGAACCGGCTCTCGCGGAGGGGTGGCAGCACTGCTTCACCTTCCCAAGGGAGATTTTTATCAGGGACGGCGCTGTGCGCCAGAGGCCCGTCCGGGAGCTGGAGAAGCTTAAGAGAAAGGTGAAGGAAGCGCAGGACCGCCTTGAGGCGGAGTGCCCGTCGGCCTGGGAGGCAGACATCACAGGCATCCAGGGCGGAGCCTTCCGGGCGGTGCTGGGCGGCGGTCTGGCGCTGACATACACCGGCAGCCGCTTTGAAATGCGCTTTGAGGGCCCGGAGGGAGAGAAGATCTCCGGCGGAAGGAGACTCAGGTATCAGGAGATGAAAAGCCTGGACAGCGTGAAGATACTGGGGGATGCCTCCTCTGTGGAGGTGTTCGTGAACAGCGGAGAATATGTCTTTACCACCAGGTACTATCCGGAGACTCGCACCCTGGAGGCGGAGGCAGACGGGGCAGAGATTTCCCTGTACTCTGTTGAGTTGTAAAAAAAGAAAAGGGATGGGAGAGGCGATGTGCTTTCTCCCATCCGTTTTTTATCTCTTCTTCTATTCTTAAAGAGCTATCCCGCGCTTCTGGCCTGCGCCGGCTCCGGCGCCCGGCGCACCGCGTTATCCTGGAACCGGAAGTAGTCCGGCCGATGGCGGGACTGAGTGAACTCGAACATGACGCCGTCGCTGTTGTAGGTGTGGCTGCTCACCACGGCCACGCAGTTGTAATCGTTGACATCCATCTCCAGATATTTCTCATCGATCTGTGTGATCTTCTCTACCGTCATGACCCGCTGGCTGTTGACGATGGTCATGTGGAGCTCCTTTTCCAGATACTCGTAGATGGAGTCGGAGGCGATCTGGGGTGTCAGTCCCGGAACCGCGTCCTTCAGAAAGTAGTTGTGGTTGATGATGAGGGGCTTCCCGTCCAGGTAATGGAGGCGCTGTATGTAGTACAGCTGGGTCCCCGCGGGGAAGCCGGTACGCCTCTCGATCTTCTCGTCTGATGTCAGCTCCATGAACTGGAGAACTCTGGTGACGCCCCATTTGTGGTTCCTGGCGGAGGATTCCTTGAAGGACTCGATCCCCCCTATGGTGAAGGCGGCCTGATCCACCGGGCGGTAGATGTTGCGCACACCCTTTCCCTGCAGTGTCTGCACATACCCGTCTGATACAAGCTGGGCTATGGCCCGACGCACCGTGTTCCTGGAGCAGTCGTACTCCTGCACAAGAGCGTGCTCTGAGGGAAGCAGGGCATGGCTGGCAAATTCGTTGTTCTCAATCTTCTGTTTTAAATCTCTGTAGATAGCTTCATATTTACTTCTAGGCAATCGCTTCACATCCAGTCATGAATAATCCTGTTTAAACAATTTAATACTATTATAGAATATACAGAAGAGGGAAGTCAAGAAAAACAGTCAAACTTGTTTAAACAAGTTGTGCTTGACATGTTTAAACAAGTGTGTTATTTTATGCTTGTTCAAACAAGTTGGAACGGATTATCGTGGAAAAAGGAGAGGAAACAATGGCAAAGTATGAAAATGATGTCAAACAGCTTCTGACCCTCATAGGAGGGAAAGAGAACATCCAGGCTGTCTCACACTGCATGACAAGGATGCGGTTTGTCCTGATCGATCCGAAAAAGGCAGATGAGAAAGCCATCGAGAAGATCCCCAGCGTAAAGGGAACCTTTACACAGGCGGGACAGTACCAGGTCATCATCGGAAACGATGTGGCTGTGTTCTACAATGAATTTACCGCGTACGCAGGCATTGAGGGAGTCAGCAAGGACGCGGTGAAGGCAGCGGCAAAGACAAACCAGAACCCGCTGCAGAAGATCATGAGCGCTCTGGGCGAGATCTTCGCTCCCCTGATCCCGGCCCTGATCTGCGGAGGTCTTGTCCTGGGCTTCAGAAACGTGATCGGTGAGATCAACTTCTTTAACGACGGTACACAGAGTCTGGCAGATATCTCCCAGTTCTGGGCAGGTACATACAACTTCCTGTGGCTCATCGGTGAAGCGGTATTCCACCTGCTCCCCGTCGGTATCGTCTGGTCAATCACAAAGAAGATGGGAACCACCCAGATCCTCGGTATTGTCCTTGGACTGACGCTTGTGTCCTCCCAGCTTCTCAACGGCTTCAGCGTTGCGGACACCCCCGCGGCGGATATTCCGGTGTGGGATTTCGGCTTTGCCAAGGTGGAGATGATTGGCTATCAGGGACAGGTCATCGCGGCCATGATGGCGGGCTTTGTCCTTGTCTACCTGGAAAAATTCTTTAAGAAGCACTGTCCGGAAGTGATCAGCATGATCGTTGTCCCCTTCTGCTCCCTTGTGCCCGCGGTCATCATCGCCCACACTATCGTAGGACCCATCGGCTGGAAGATCGGTGATGCCATCGCAAACGTAGTTTACAATGGACTGATGTCACCCTTCGGCGTGGCCTTCGCAGGACTCTTCGGTCTCCTGTATGCGCCTATCGTCATGACTGGTCTGCACCACATGACAAACGCCATCGACTCACAGCTCACAAGCCTTTACAAAGGCACCATCCTGTGGCCCATGATCGCTCTTTCCAACATCGCCCAGGGCTCCGCTGTTCTGGCTATGTCCATCCTGCAGAAGAAAAATGAGAGAGCGCAGCAGGTCAACATCCCTGCGTGCATTTCCTGCTACCTGGGTGTTACGGAACCGGCCCTCTTCGGTGTCAACCTGAAATACGGGTTCCCCCTTGTGTGCGGCATGATCGGCTCCGCCATCGCGGCCATGATCTCCGTGGGAAGCGGCGTGCAGGCCTTCAGCATCGGCGTGGGCGGCCTTCCGGGCATCCTGTCCATTAAGCCGGAGTTCTATCTGTACTTCCTGCTGGCCATGGCAGTAGCCATCGTAGTTCCTTTTATCCTGACCATGATCGTCGGCAGCAGAAAGCTGTCCAGGGAGGCCCTCCTCGGCGAAGACGCAGTGGCAGAAGAGGAAGCTGGCACACAGAGCGGGTCTGAGATACAGTCTGATGAGTCTGTCAGGGCGGCAGAGGAGAGCGACGGGGAGACGGCAGAGCCCCTCACAGAGCTTAAGGCCGGCCTGACCGGAAAGGTTATTCCTCTTGACGATGTGCCGGACAATGTATTTTCCCAGCATGTCATGGGGGACGGCATTGCCATTGAGCCGGAGAGCGACACAGTGGTGGCGCCGGCTAACGCCACAGTGAATGCGGTCATGGCAGACACAGGCCACGCCTGTGGACTCACCTTCGCCAACGGCATGGAGCTGCTCATCCACATCGGTGTGGACACAGTGGATATGAACGGAGACGGATTTACTCTGCTGGTAAGTGAAGGACAGAAGGTGAAGGCGGGCACTCCGCTGATCCGCTTTGACAAGGAGAAGATCCACGCGGCAGGACATCCGTCCGTGACAGTATTTATCGTGACAGAGGAAGGAAACGCAAAGGGGATCCAGTACCTGTCCGGCATGGAGGCCGTGGCAGGGGAGACACCGGTGATCCGCTTTCAGTAGACAGGAGCTTCCTGTATAATACAAATATAGGGAATTCCACGAAAGGTGGTTGAGAAAAAAAGATACCTCAGAGTAAAATAAGATTTGCTGA